>NZ_BAAATZ010000002.1:456972-471473 GCF_039533685.1 Actinocorallia aurantiaca
GATTTTTTTCGTCCCCAGGCCTCAGGATCCGGCGAGCCCGGTGGTGAAGCCGTCGGCGGCGCCGCGCATGACCGGGACGACGGCCTCGACGGTCTCCGGGGTCATCCGGCCGCTGGGCCCCGAGACGGAGAAGGCGGCGAGGGCGTGGACCCCGGACAGGGGGACCGCCACGCAGCGCACCCCGAGCTCCTGCTCCTCGTCGTCCAGCGCGTAGCCGCGCTCCCGGACGACGGCCAGCTCGGCCATCAGCGCGTCCGGGTCGGTGAAGGTGCGCGGGGTGCGGGCGGGCATGCCGGTACGGGCCAGCAGGGCGCGCACGTCCTCCTCCGGCAGCTGGGCCAGCAGCGCCTTGCCCACCCCCGTGCAGTGCGGAAGGACCCGGCGGCCCACCTCGGTGAACATGCGCATGGAGTGCCGGGACGGCACCTGCGCCACGTAGACCACCTCGTCGCCCTCCAGGAGCGCCATGTTCGCGGTCTCGCCCAGCCGGTCCACCAGGTCGGCCAGCGCGGGCCTCGCCCAGGACCCCAGCAACCGGGACGCGCCCTCGCCCAGCCGGATCAGCCGGGGGCCGAGCGAGTAGCGGCGGGACGGCTCCTGGCGCACGTACCCTCGGGCGACCATCGTCTGCATCAGCCGGTAGACGGTCGGCATCGGCAGGCCCGCCTTCTCGGTGAGCTCGGAGAGCGCCAGCTCGCCGCCCGCGTCGGTGAGGTGCTCCAGCAGTTCGAAGGCCCGTTCCAGGGACCGCACAGTCATGGCCTCAGTGTACGGAAACTCCATTTCGCTCTGTGAAAGTGGTCTGGGGGGTTATCTCCGACCATCGTGGGGATGACCTTGCTGCGCCCCCTCGCCCCCCTCAGAAGCAGGTGACGAGAGGCAGCGGTGGTACGGGTGGGACGGACATGGGGAGCGGCGCTCTCGGCGGGACTGGCCCTGTGGGCGGCGCCGGGCGCCGCGGCGGCCGTCTGCCCTCCACCCGGCCCCGAACCGTCGGGAACCGCGGCCCGGTACGAACTCCGAGACTCACGGGTGCGCCCCGGGCAGGCCGAACCCGAGTCCCCCGAAGTCCGGGAACCCCTGCGGGACCGCGGACCCCTGGACGTCCGGGAGCCGCGGGAGGGGCCGGCGTCCTCGGAGGACCCCGGGCGTCCGGGAAATTCGGGGAGCTCCGGGCGTCCGGGAGATCAGGAGCCGCGGGAGGAGGCACGGGATCCGCGCCGCCGGCCTCCGCCGTCTCCCGACCCGCGGCCCAGGTACCCCTCGGGGCGTCCGGCGGAGGTGCGGGTGGACTTCGGGTTCGAGGAGCAGAAGGGGACCGACGCGCGAGACGGACGGGCCCTCGCCGTGATCGAGATCCGCGCGGTGGGGGGAACCGCCGGGAACGCGCGTCTCACCGTGACGGGGCCCGTCCGGTGGGTGCGGTTCCCCTCTTCCTGCGAGGTGAAGGGGACCGGGCTCTCCTGCGGACTGGGCGACCTCGCCGGGACCACCGCGCTCCGGCTCGGGTTCCGGGAGACGGGGGCCGAGAGGGGGCGGCTCAGGGCCGTCGTCGAGTCGGCGAACACCCGCGAGGTGGTGAGGACCGTCCGGCTGCCGGGGTCGGGGCAGGGAAGCGGGCGGACGGGTGAAGGGGCGGAGGATCCGCTGAAGGCGGCGCCCGTCCGGCCGTCCAAGGTCAGGACCGCGGTTCCGGGGCCGGGGAGGCCCCGGGCCCTCGGACCCGAACCCGCGCCTTCGGTTTCCAGGTCTCTCTCGCCCGCGACGGAGCGGAAGTCTTCCAGGCCTCTCTCGCCCGCGACGGAGCGGAAGTCCTCAGCCGCGACGAAGACGAAGGGGAAGGTGAAGCCGTCCGGGGACGCGGACGTGCTCCGGTCGCCGTCCTCTCCTGCTTCGACGCCTTCGCGGTCCACACGGTCTTCTCGAACCTCGCCGGCCGCTCCAGCCGCCCGGGTCGCCCCGGCCGCTCCGGCCGCTCCGGCGGTTCCGGCGGTTCCGTCCGCCCCGGTCGTGCCGGGTGCGCCGGGTGCGCCGGGTGCGCCGGGTGCCGGCCGGACGCCGTCGGCGGTGGAGCCGCCCTCGGCGCTGCCCGTCCTTCCGAAGGAGCCCGTGGTCGCGCTGCCGCCGGTCAGGCCGGTCGAGACGGCGAGTCCGGGGCCGCGGTTGAGCGTCACCAGCGCCGAGGGGCCGCTGGCGGACGACGGGCGGGGATGGCTGGTGGTGCTGGCCGTGGCGCTGGCGGGCGAGGCGGCGCTGCTGTGGTTCGTCACCGCGCTGGCGCTGTGGCGGCGCAGGACCTGATTCTGGGAGACGTGAGGGATGGCGTGCCCTGTCGGGGCCCGAACCGGGCGTTCGGCGGACCTCGCTTGTCACCTCACTGACAAAAGGTCCTGATGTGTATCGTCTCGGTGGTTAGTGACCAGGTGTGCCCTGCTTCCGATAACCTCGCGAAGTCATAGCCACGGCCCTCTCCTGGAGTCCTTCATGGCATTGGGTTCACTGCTCCCCGATCTCAGCCTCCGTCCGCTGGTCGAGTCGCTGGCAGAGCACGCCGTCACCAAACCCGATGCCAGGGCGTTCACCTTCGTCGACTACTCCAGCGACCGTGACGGGGCCAAGCGCACGCTGACCTGGGGCGAGGCATGGCGGAGCTCCCAGGCGACGGCCGCGGCGCTGCGCCGGATCGCCGAGCCCGGAGAGCGGGCGGCGCTGCTGCTGCCGCAGAGCCTGGAGTACCTGATCGCGATGTGCGGGGCCTTCGCCTCCCAGATCGTGGCCGTCCCGCTGTTCTCCCCGGATCTGCCCGGCAACGCCGACCGGCTGATCCGCGCCTACTCCGACGCCGAGCCCGCCGTCATCGTGACGCTGAGCTCCGCGCTCCCCTACGTCGAGAAGTTCCTGGACGAGCACGACGTGCCCCGCCCGCGCGGCATCATCCTGGCCGACGAGATCGACCCGGCGCTCGGCGAGGGCTGGGAGCTGCCCGAACTGTCCCCGAACGACCTGGCCTACCTGCAGTACACGTCCGGGTCGACCAGCAGCCCCGCCGGCGTCGAGATCACCCACGGCGGCTTCGCGGCCAACGCCCGCCAGCTGTGGCGCTCCTGGGACCCGCCGGAGATCGAGACCTGCGAGGCGGTCACCTGGCTGCCGCTCTTCCACGACATGGGCCTGATCACCGCGCTGGCGCTGCCGCTGGTGAACGGCAACCACGTGATCCTCGCCGACCCGATGTCGTTCCTCATGCGCCCGATCCGCTGGATGCGGCTGCTGTCGGAGTGCCCGAACGTGTACACCGCCGGCCCGAACTTCGCCTACGACTACGTGGCGGGCCAGGCCAACGAGAAGAGCCTGGCCGGGATCGACCTCAGCGGCGTCAACGTGTGCCTGAACGGCGCCGAGCCGATCCGCCCGTCCACGCTCAAGGCCTTCAACGACGCGTTCACCCCGGCGGGGCTGCGACCCGGCGTGCTGCGCCCGGCCTACGGGCTGGCCGAGGCGACGGTCTTCGTGTCCGGCAGCTTCGTCACCAACCCCGACCCGATGGCGCCCGCGAAGCTGCTGGGCGTGGACCGCGAGACGCTCACCCAGGGGCGGATCGTCCCGTTCGACGGTGACGCCGAAAGCGCAGGGGACAGGGCGCAGTACCTCGTCTCGTGCGGCGCGCCGCAGGGCCAGCTCGTCGCGATCGTCGACCCGGAGACCCTGTGCGAGCAGCCCGACGGGACGGTCGGCGAGATCTGGGTGCACGGGCCGAACGTCGGCCGCGGCTACTGGGGCAACAGCGAACGCAGCGCCGAGACGTTCAACGCGGTCATCAAGGACGCCCGGGACATCCCGGTCGACGGCTGGATGCGCACCGGCGACTTCGGCGCGGCCCACGACGGCGAGCTGTACGTGACGGGCCGCATCAAGGACCTCATCATCGTCGACGGGCGCAACCACTACCCGCAGGACATCGAGGTCACCGCCGAGGAGGCCAGTCCCGCGATCCGGCCGGACTACGTGGCGGCCTTCGCCATTCCCGGCGAGGAGACCGAGCGGCTGGTCGTGGTGGCCGAGCGCAACCGGCGGGTGCCGATCGCCAGGCTCGACCTCGCCGAGGTGGAGCGGACCGTGCGCGCCAGGGTGAACCAGGTGCACGAGATGAGCATC
Organism: Actinocorallia aurantiaca; assembly: GCF_039533685.1. Lineage (NCBI taxonomy): Bacteria > Bacillati > Actinomycetota > Actinomycetes > Streptosporangiales > Thermomonosporaceae > Actinocorallia > Actinocorallia aurantiaca. The sequence goes on from NZ_BAAATZ010000002.1 coordinate 461,128, forward strand.
CACGAGTTCGTGCTGATCGAGCCCGGCTCGCTGTCGAGGACGTCCAGCGGGAAGGTGGCCAGGGCCGCGACCCGGGCCCGCTATCTGGAAGGCGATCTGGTGCGAACCTCCGACCGCCTCTCACGCTGATCCAGGGGATAACCACACATGTACGGCTGGGGTCGTTTCGTCCATCGGTTCCGCTGGCTCGTGCTGCTCTTCGCGACGCTCGTGACGGTCGGGGCGGGCTACTGGGGACTCGGCGTGACGGCCCCCGGCGTGCTGAAGCAGGGCGGTTTCGAGGACCCCCACGCCGACTCGACGCTCGTCTACCAGCAGTCGGCCAGCGTGTTCGGCGCCTCCAGCCCGGACGTGATGCTGGTCTACCGGAGCGAAGAGCACAAGGTCACCGATCCGGAGTTCATGCAGTCGGTGCTGTTCACCGTCGCCCGGCTGCCGAAGGAGCACGTCCGGGAGATCTTCAGCTACTGGCACGTCCCCGGTAACTCCAAAGAGGCCAAGGACGGCCGCAAGAACTTCGTCTCCAACGACGGCCACAGCACGTTCGTGGCGCTGTTCGTGCAGACGGACCGCGATCCGGCCAAGGCCGACCAGGTCAAGGCGCAGCACTACGAGGCCGTCAAGGACCTGGTGCAGGTGCCCGGGATGACGGTGAAGATCAGCGGGAGCATCCCGATCGGCACCGACTTCGTCAACCAGATGAGCGCGGACATCGTGAACGCCGAGATCATCTCGCTGCCGCTGGTGCTCATCATCGGGCTGATCGTCTTCGGCAGCGTCGCGGCGGCGGTGCAGCCGGTGCTCGTCGGCGTTTTCTCGATCATGGGCGCGTTCGCCGTCCTGCGCGTGATCACCATGATGACGGACGTCTCCAATCTGGCGATCTCGCTGGTCAGCCTGCTTTCGGTCGGTCTGGCGATCGACTATTCGCTCTTCGTGATCAGCCGGTTCCGCGAGGAACTGGGCAAGGGGCGTGATCCGCGGACGGCCATGGGCGTCACCATGGCCACGGCGGGTCGCACCATCGCGTTCTCCGCCGTCACCGTGGCCGTCTCCATGGCGGGGCTGCTGCTGTTCCCGCAGGTGTTCCTGAAGTCGATCGGGCTGGTCGGCATCGCGGTCATCTTCGTCGCCATGCTCTCCACCGTGGTGGTCCTGCCGGCGATGTTGTCGATCCTCGGGCCGCGGATCGAGTTCGGCCAGATGCCCTGGCTCAAGCGGGCGAAGAAGAAGCCCAAGAGCGACGAGGAGGGCATGTGGTACCGCCTCGCGCACAGCGTGATGAAGCGCCCGATCCTCTACTTCCTGGGCACCAGTGCGATCCTCGTCATGCTCGTCCTGCCCTTCGCCCGGGTGAACTTCGGGGTCTCCGACATCCGGTCCCTGCCGGAGGAGATGGAGACCCGGCAGACGGTGGAGACCATCCAGCGGGAGTTCTCCGCCGGGGTCATGGACCCGATCGACGTGCTGCTCGAGGGCCAGCTGATCCCCAAGAACTTCAAGCCCGATCGGGACGACCTGCCGGAGAACCTGAAGAAGTTCCGCGACCAGGTCTCCGCGCTGCCGGGCGTGGTCGCGGCCACCTACAGCAACTCGAGCCCCGAGCACGGCCTGCTCAAGATGCAGGTGACCTACGAGGGCGAGGCCCACAGCAAGGAGACCCAGGACCTCGTCCGGACGCTGAGGGCGATGGACGAGCCGGGCAAGCGGCCGGAGGCGGTCAACCACGTCAGCGTCGGCGGCAGCACCGCCGGCCAGATGGACCTGATGGAGAGCCTGGGCGACGCGCTGCCCAAGACGGGCCTCTTCGTGGTGACGGCCATCTTCCTGCTGCTGTTCGCCGCGTTCGGCTCGATCGCGCTGCCGATCAAGGCGATCATCATGAACCTGCTGTCGATCGGCTCGTCGTTCGGCGCGATGGTCTGGGCGTTCCAGGACGGGCACCTGTCCGGGCTGCTCGGCTTCACCGTCACGGGCGGCATCGACGCCACCGCGATGATCCTGGTCCTGTCCATCATCTTCGGACTCTCGATGGACTACGAGGTCTTCCTGCTCAGCCGGATCCGGGAGGAGTGGGACAACACCCATGACAACCGGGCTTCGGTGGCGCGGGGCCTGCAGCAGACCGGCGGCATCATCACCAGCGCCGCCGTGCTGCTCATCGTGGTGGTCGCGGCCTTCTCGACCGCGAAGATCACCACGGTGCAGATCCTGGGCGTGGGCCTGCTGGTCGCGGTGGTCGTCGACGCGACGCTCGTGCGCTCGCTGCTGGTGCCCGCGACGATGCGCTTCCTCGGCGACGCCAACTGGTGGCTGCCGAAGCCGCTGAAGGCGCTGCACGCCGCGATCGACCTGCGGGAGGTGCACGACCTCGACCTCGACGGCGACAAGAAGAAGGCCGACGGGGGCAGGAAGGTGACGCACGGCACGTCCGGGGCGCTGAAGGGGGAGAGGACTTCCGGCGGTTTCCGCCGCACTGTGGTTCCGGTGCGCGGAGGATACGCCTGGGACGGCGAAGCACGTCCGCGTACATCTGGACATTCCGTAAGAAAGCGTGAGATCGTGGCCAGCCCCGACGGGGCGGGCTGGCGATGGCGCGAGGTGGAGGACGAGTATGCGCACTGAACCCCTGCGACGCTTCGGGGTGGTGGCCGCGACTTCCGCGCTGCTGGCCGGGATCCTGCCCGGAGCCGCGGCGAGCGCCGCGCCCAAGCCGAAGTTCAAGGCCGCGTCGACCGGCGCGAAGATCACCGACTACAAGTGGGTGAGCAAGAACAAGCGGCAGATGGACATCACCATCAAGACCCCGTCGCTGCCGGGCGTCAATCCCAAGGTGCGGCTGCTGCTTCCCAAGAAGTGGTCGATGAAGTCCAAGAAGACCTGGCCGGTCGTCTACCTCCTGCACGGCGGCCAGGACACCTACCTCTCCTGGACCCGAGCGACCGCCATCGAGTCGCTGGCCGCCCAGTACGACGTCATCGTCGCGATGCCCGAAGGCGCCAACGGCTCGTACACCAACTGGTACAACTACGGGAAGTACGGCACTCCCAAGTGGGAGACCTTCCACATGAAGGAGGTCTACCAGCTCCTGGAGCGCAACTTCCGGGTGAACAAGTCGCGGGCCGTGATGGGCAACTCCTCCGGCGGCATGGGCGCGATGGGCTACGCCGCCCGCTACAAGGGCCGCTTCAAGTACGCCGCGTCCCTCAGCGGCCTGCTGCACCTGCGCGCCCCGTTCATCCCCCAGTTCCTCAACCAGATCAACACGGGCAACGGTCAGGACCCCAACGCGATCTGGGGCCGCTACCCGGCCGACGCGGAGAACTGGAAGCTGCACAACCCCTACGACCAGGCGGCGGGCCTGAGGGGCACCAAGATCTTCTTCTCCTCCGGCCTCGACGGCAAGCCCGGCGAGGGCGACCCGCAGGACCTCGACCCGTGGGACCTCGGCCTGGTCTCCGAGCAGTGGACCGGCACCACCAACAAATACTTCAAGCAGAAGCTCGACAACCTGAAGATCCCCTACACCGCGCACCTGTACAAGAACGGCCGCCACAACTGGCCCGCCTGGCGCCGCGAGTACAAGTTCGTCTGGCCGAAGATGATGAAGGAGATCGGCGCCCGGAAGTACTGAGCCGAGCAGCGCCGAGCACATCATGAGGATCCCCCGCCACCCGCGTCTCCCCCGCCGTCTCGCCGCGTCGGCCGTCGTGGGGGTCATGGCCCTGGCCCTGGCCCCCGGCCCCGCGGCGCCCGCCGAAGCCGCCGGGTTCAAGAAGGCCGACAACGGCAGTTCGATCACCGCCTACAAGTGGCTGACGAAGAACAAGCGCCAGCTGGACGTCTCCGTGCGGTCCAAGGGCCTGGGCAAGACCGAGAAGGTCCGGCTGCTCCTGCCCAAGGGCTGGAAGAAGAACACGAAGAAGACCTGGCCCGTCGTCTACCTCCTGCACGGCGGCCGGGCCGGCTACCAGTCCTGGTCGAAGAGCTCCACCATCAGGGCGCTCGCCGCCAAGTGGAACGTCATCGTCGTCATGCCCGAGGGCCGCAACGGCTCGTACACCAACTGGTACAACTACGGGAACTACGGCATCCCCGAATGGGAGACCTTCCACATGACGGAGGTCTTCCAGCTCGTCCAGCGCAACTTCCACGCGGGCTCCCGCCGCGCCGTCATGGGCAACTCCTCCGGCGGCCTGGGCGCGATGGGCTACGCCGCCCGCTACAAGGGCCGCTTCAAGTACGCCGCGTCCTTCAGCGGCGTGCTCTCCCTCCTCTCCCCGGGCGTCCCCGAGGTGCTGAAGGAGGTGAACGCCGGAAGCGGCAACACCGACGCCACCGCCGTCTACGGCGACCCCGAGGCGAACCGCGACAACTGGGTGGCGCACGACCCCTTCTCCCTGGCCGCCAACCTCCGGGGCACCAAGCTCTACTTCACCTCCGGCAGCGGCGCCCCCATCCCCACCGACCTCGCCTTCTTCTCCGAGTACGTCGTCGGCATGACCAACGGCGACTTCAAGAAGCGCCTCAACGCCCTCAAGATCCCCCACAAGTCCCACATCTACAGCGGCGGCACCCATGCCTGGCCCTACTGGAAGCGCGAGCTCAAGAAGGCCTGGCCCCAGGCCATGAAGACCCTCAAGGCCAAGAAGGCCGGCTGACCCCGAGGCGTGCCCGTGCCCTCTCCCCGAGAGCACGGACACGCCCTTCTCATGCCGGTCGCCGGTGCGGGGCAGTACGCTGAGTCACATCAGGACCGGACCCCGCCGAGCAGGTTCAGGGAGGTGCGTCATGACGGCTGAGATGGTCACTCCCGCATGGATGCACGAACAGGTCAGCGCGGAGCAGTACGACTCCTGGTCCGAGGAGCAATGTGCGGGCATCGAGATCGTGGACGGGATGGTCGTCGTGAGCCCCAGCGCGTCCAAACGACACAACCGCCTCGCCCGGATCCTGGCCAACGCCCTGGAAGCCGCCGCGGGTCCGGATTGGAACGCCGACACGGACTTCGACGTCCGGCTGCAGGACGTGCCGCTCACCAACCGCCGTCCGGACGTCGTCGTGTACCGGGCGGACACCCTCGACGTGACTCCCACGAGGCCGGAACACGTGCTGCTGGTCGCCGAGGTCGTGTCGCCTGGGTCGGAGACGACCGACCGGACCGTGAAGACGGAGCAGTACGCCAAGGCGGGCATCGCCTTCTACTGGCGGGTGGAGCAGGCCGTCACCGGTGTGCCCCTGGTCTACACCTACGTTCTCGACCCGGCGGTCGGCGTCTACCGGGAGGCAGACGTGTTCACCGGCGTGGTCAAGGTGGTCGCTCCTTTCCCGGTAGAGATCGACCTCGGTGCGGTCTGAGACGCGGGGATCCGTTCCCGGCTACGGGCACGCCGGCCCGCCGTATTGAGATGTGATCATCTCAATACCCAGAGTGGTATCGGCTTGTCCTTCGACGCTCGTTGCTCTGTCCACCCGAGGGCGTGGGTCCTTCTGCTGAAGCCCAGGGGGCGGCTCGGCGGACCTTTTCGTGGTCGCCCGGGTTTCCGGGGTCAGTGCTGGAGGAGGTCGAGGGCCTCGCAGGCGCGGGCTACGCCGTCCTCGGAGTTGAGGGAGCGGGAGAGCTCGCGGGCCCGGGAGCGGTGGGGGCCCTTGACGGCGTCGCGGAGGCGGGTGGCGAGGGCGTCGACGGTCACGGAGGCCGCGGGGAGGGGGGAGGGGCCGGCGCCCAGGGCGTGGACGCGGTCCGCCCAGTAGGGCTGGTCGCCGAAGAAGGGGCAGACGAGGGACGGGACGCCCGCGCGCAGCCCTTCGGCGGTGGTGCCGGCGCCGCCGTGGTGGACGACGGCCGCCATCCGGGGGAAGAGCCGGCTGTAGGGGATGTTCTGGACGACGAACATGTCGTCCTCGGGCTCGATGGTGCTGCCGGGCTGGGGGGAGAGGACGCCGCGCAGGCCCGCCAGGCGGAGGGCGGAGCGGATCCGCTGGTCGGTGGCGGCCGGGTCCTTGGTGGCCATGCTGCCGAAGCCGACGTAGACGGGCGGAGGGCCGGCGTCGAGGAAGGCCTCGAGGTCGGCGGGGGGCTCCCAGTGGGGCTGTTCCAGGAACCAGAAGCCGGTCAGGCGGACGTTGTCCGGCCAGTCGGCGGGGCGGGGGACGAGCGTCGGGCTGAAAGCGCACAGGACGGGTGCGCGGCGGGCCGCGGGAAGGGGGCCGCCGCGCAGCGAGAGCCGGGGGAGCTTCAGCTGGTCGGCGCGCCAGGGGTTGATGAAGGGGCGGCACAGCTGCCAGGTGACCCAGTCCAGGGCCTCGAAGCTCAGCCGGTTGGCGTAGGGGCCGAGGAAGCGCGCCTGGGGGAGGAACGGGTGGGGGAAGGCCCGGGTCGGGTGGGAGGGCTGGAAGTGCACGATCGCGTGCGGGATGCCCAGGTGCTCGCTCACGTGCTGGCCGAGGAAGCCCAGGGTGGGGGCGAGGAACAGGTCGGCCCCCTCGGCACCCGCCAGGACCTCCCGCAGGAGGCGCATCGCGAGGGGCCGCGCGATGCGCTGGACGCCGCGCAGGAACTTGACGGGGTTGCGCCCGCCTCCCAGCAGCTCCTGGCCTTCGGGGGAGTTCACGATCTGCGTGGGGTCCAGGGAGAGCGGGGCGAAGCCCAGCCCGGCCCCGGTGATGAGCTCCCGGTAGACCTCGCTGCTGATGACGCGGACGTCGTCGCCCCGGTCGGCGAGGCCGCGGCCCAGGGCGACGCACGGCTGCAGGTCGCCCCGGGACCCGGCCGCGAAGATGACCACTGTCCGGCCCATGTTCTGTCTTTCTCCGGCCTACCGGGAGCCCGAGTGCGACGGCGGCCCGCTCTCGGACATCTCGTAGGGGCTGTAGGGCGGTGGCGGCGGCCACGCGGACGGGATCTGGCTGCGCCGGTTGTTGCCCCACCAGTCGGGGATGACCGGGAACGAGCCGGACGTGAGGGACGGCGAGTCGGGAGACTTGGGCGTGGTGCCCGGCTCTTCTTCGGGCACGTCGCCGCGGCGCTGCAGGGTGAACAGGGTGATGATCGCGCCGACCAGGACGAGGCCGCCGCCCACCAGCAGCGCGGCGGACGAACCCTGTTCCATCGCCTCGACCTTGCTGGAGCCCTCGGCGCGGGCGTTGCGGCTCAGCGCGTTCAACACCGCGCCGAGCGCCACGATGCCCATCGCGGCGGAGATCTCGCGGCCGACGTTGAGGACGCCGCCCGCGACGCCGGTGCGCTCCTCGGGGACGGCCTTGATCAGGTAGAGGCCGAGCGGCATGGTCAGGGCGGAGCCCATGCCGACCAGGACGATGCCGGGGATGATGTCGACGAAGGTGTCCCCCTGGCGCAGCCGGGAGAAGGCGACGAGGCCGAAGGCCATGAGCACCATGCCGGCGGAGATGGGGACGCGGGGGCCGAACCGGCTGGACAGCCAGAACCCGACGGGCGTGAGCACGCCGATGATGACGGCGGGCGGGATGAAGGCGGTGCCGGCCTGGGAGGGGGACCACTCGAGGACGTCCTGCATGAAGTTGCCGGAGTAGGTGATGACGCCGGAGAAGCCCATGCCCCAGAGGATCTGCCCGGCCAGGCCGCCGCTGAAGGCCTTGTTCCGGAAGAACTCCGTGGTGAGCATCGGGTTGGGCGCCCACTTCTCGACCAGGATGAACGAGCCGAGGGCCATGGCGCCCAGCGCGAGCACCGCCAGCACGCTGGGGTCCGTGAAGCCGAGGTCGCTGCCGGAATGGATGCCGTAGGTGAAGGCGAACAGCATCGTCGCGGAGGTGAGCACCGCGGGCAGGTCGACGCTCCCGGGGCTGTTCTCGCTCTGGCCGTCCAGCACGAACAGGCCGAGGACGATGACGGCGATGCCGGGCACCACGTTGATCAGGAAGATCCAGTGCCAGCTGAAGGCGTCGACGATCAGGCCGCCGACGGTGGGGCCGAGGGCGGACGCGATGGTCCCGGTGAGGATGAAGACCAGGTTGCCGATCGACTTCTGCTTGTCGGTCCTCTTGTTGATCACCATGACCAGGGTCGCGGGCAGCGCCAGCGCGGCTCCGGCGCCCTGGGTCACCCGGAAGAAGATCAGCTGGGTGAGTTCCTGGGAGAGCCCCGCGCCCAGAGAGGAGAGGGTGAAGGTCACCATCCCGATCGTGAAGATCCGGCGGCAGCCGTACACGTCGACCATCCGCCCGCCCGCGATCATCAGGCAGGAGAACATCAGGATGTAGGCCGTGGACACCCAACTGACGGCCGCGATGTCCGTGTCGAAGTACTCGTACAGGGTCGTCAACGCGATGTTGGTGACCGTATTGTCTAGGGTGACCATGAATGCGCTGACGGCTACGACCGCCAGCGTCCACCCGTACCTGTCCCGTCCCATTTAGCCCCAATCAAGTCATATTCCAGGGCCAAAGCTCTTGTCATCAAGGTGATAAGGAACACCTGGGATTCGTGGTCCGCGTGCGAAGAGAGATGTGGTCAAACCAGGACAAGGTGGTCCCTCCGCACTGACCCATGCCACCTTGGGGGATCCTCACCATGCCGGAAACCGAAGGTTCCCGATCCGCGGAGTCGGGCAGTCCGCAACTCCAGGCTGAGATCCAGAATTTCCTGATTAGTGAGATAGCACATCGCGCGGGGCTGGCGCCCGGCGAGGTGGATGTGGACCAGCCCCTCGAAGAGTTCGGCCTGGCCTCCCGTGACGCCGTCGCGGTCGCCGGCGAGCTCGAGGAACTGCTCGGCCGCTCGCTGCCCGCCACCCTGGTCTGGGAGCACCCGACGATCAGCCGGATCGCCGCCGCGCTCAGCGGCGCCAACCCCCCGGAGGGCACCGCGACCGCGCCGAAGAGCGTGTCCGCGAAGGCGTCCGCCGCGGGCTTCGACGAGCCGATCGCCGTGGTGGGCGTGGGCTGCCGCCTTCCCGGCGGAATCAACGGACCCGGGGACTTCTGGCGCTTCCTGCTGGACGGACGCGACGCGATCGGCGAGGTCCCCGAAGGCCGCTGGGACGCCTTCGACGACGGCTCGCCGGAGATCGCCGACCTGCTCGGCAAGGTCACCCGCAAGGGCGGCTTCCTGGACGACATCGCCGGCTTCGACGCGCAGTTCTTCGGCATCACCCCGCGCGAGGCGGCCGTCATGGACCCGCAGCAGCGCCTGCTGCTGGAGGTGGCCTGGGAGTCGCTGGAGCACGCGGGCATCGCCCCGGCCCGGCTGCGCGGCACCCGTACGGGTGTTTTCGTCGGCGTCTCGGCTCCCGAGTACGCGGGCCTGACGGCCTCGGACCTGACGAAGCTGGAGGCGTTCACCGCCACCGGAGCGGCGCTGAGCATCGTCGCCAACCGCCTGTCGTACCTGCTCGACCTGCGCGGTCCGTCCATGATCGTGGACACGGCCTGCTCCTCCTCCCTGGTCTCGACCCATCTCGCGGTCCAGTCGCTGCGCAACGGCGACAGCGACGTGGCCCTCGCGGGCGGCGTCAACGTGCTGCTGTCGCCGACCATCACGATGACCTTCGACGCGGCGGGGGGGACCGCCGCGGACGGACGCTGCAAGGCGTTCGACGCTTCGGCGGACGGGATGGTTCGCGCCGAAGGGTGCGGAGTCGTCGTCTTGAAGCGGCTTTCGGACGCCCGGCGCGACGGGGACCGCGTTCTGGCCGTCGTCACCGGGACCGGCGTCAACTCCGACGGCCGCTCCAACGGCCTGGTCGCGCCGAACGCCGATGCCCAGAAGACCCTCCTGCGCGACATGTACGCCGCGAACCGCGAGCTCGACTACCTCGAGGCTCACGGCACCGGCACGTTCCTGGGCGACCCCATCGAGGCCCGCGCGGTCGGCGAGGTCCTGGGCGGCGGCCGGACCGAGCCGCTGCTGATCGGCTCGGTGAAGTCCAACCTCGGCCACATGGAGGCCGCCGCGGGCATCACGGGACTGATCAAGACGGTGCTGTCGCTGTGGCACCGGACGATCCCCGCCTCCCTGCACTACACCTCGCCGAACCCGCACATCCCGTTCGACGAGCTGAACCTCGAGGTCGTCGCCGAGCGCAGGCCCTGGCCGTCCGCCGAGGGCAGGGCGCCCCGAGCGGGCGTGTCCGCCTTCGGGTTCGGCGGCACCAACGCCCACATCACGCTGGAGGCCGTCGAGGAGCCCGAGCGGACCGTCGAGGCCGCCCCGATCCGGACGTTCCGGCTGTCCGACGTCGCCGTCGACCGCCTCCCCGCGTACGCGGGCGCACTGCTCGCGGAACTCGACGCGCGGGAGGCCTCCGGAGAGCCGCTCGACCCGGCGGACGCGGCCGCGACGCTCCGCCGCCGCGACCCGCGCG
>NZ_BAAATZ010000003.1:0-1487 GCF_039533685.1 Actinocorallia aurantiaca
GGACATGTGGGTCGTCGCCCGCGACCTGGACGGCCTGCGCGCGGGCCTGACGGCGCTGGCCGACGGCGCCCCCCACCCGGCGGTCGTCACCGGGACGACGGTCGGCGCGCCGGGCCGCCCGGTGTTCGTGTTCTCCGGTTACGGCGCGCAGCGCCCCGGCATGGCGCAGTCCCTGCTGGAGGAGGAGCCGGCGTTCGCCGAGGCGATCGACGACCTGGACGGCCTCTTCTCGGAGGAGGCCGGCCTCGCGCTGTGGGACCTGCTGGAGAGCGGCCGGACGCCCGAGGGCCCGGCCGAGATCATGCCGGTGCTCTTCGCGGTGCAGATCGGCCTGGCCGGGATGTGGCGCTCCTACGGGATCGAGCCCGCCGCGGTCGTCGGCCACTCGATGGGCGAGGTCGCCGCGGCCGTCGTCTCCGGGGCGCTCGGCCTCGCCGACGGCGTCAAGGTGATCGTCCGCCGGTCGCGGCTGATGACGGCGCTGGTCGGCGGAGGCGGCATGGCCGTCCTCGGCTGCGGGCTGCCGGAGCTGGCCGGCTACGACGGGCCCGAGGTGCACCCGGCGGTGCTGTCCTCGCCCCGCCAGACCGTGGTGACCGGCACGACCGAGTCGATCGAGGCGGTGCTGGCCTGGGCGTCCGGGCTGGGCTACCTGGCCCGGCAGGTCAAGGCCGAGGGCGCGGGCCACTCCCCGCAGGTCGAGCCGCTGCTGCCGGAGCTGCGGGAGCTGCTCGCCGAGCTGAAGCCGCGGACCGGCACGGTCCCGATGTACACCACCGCGCTGGAGGACCCGCGCAAGCTGCTCGACGGCTCGGTTTCGCTGGACGCCGAGTACTGGGCGGCGAACCTGCGCAATCCCGTCCGGCTCGCGGACGCCGTCACCGCCGCCGCGCAGGACGGGCACCGGACCTTCGTCGAGGTCAACGCCCATCCGATCCTGTCGATGGCGGTCGAGGAGACCCTGGAGGGTTCGGGGGCGCTGGTCACGCACACGCTGAAGCGCGCCCCGAAGGGCCAGGAGACCGACGACACGCTGACCTTCCACACCCGGCTCGCGACGCTGGCGGTGAACGGGCACGCGACGGCCACCGTCGCGGACGGCGCGCTCATCGACCTGCCGCGCGCCCCGTGGCGGCACGAGCGGCACTGGGCGGACGGCGCGCGCCGGGTCGCCGGGAGCGACGTCCACCCGCTGCTGGGCTCGCACGTCGAGCTGCCCGGTGAGGACCGCCACGCCTGGCAGGGCCCGATCGCCTGGGAGGGCGCGCTGCTGCCCGTCGCGGCCCTGGCCGAGATGGCGCTGGCCGCGGGCGCGGAGATCGGAGCCGGCGCGGTCCACGGGCTGACGGTCCACCGGCTCGTGGCGCTGTCCGGCGACACCACCCTGAGCACCACGCTCTCCGAGGACGGCCACGTCGAGATCCACGTCCGCACGCCGGCCGGGACGTGGGCGCGGGTCGCCTCCGCCGAATCCGCCGAGAGCACGA
>NZ_BAAATZ010000003.1:1506-28777 GCF_039533685.1 Actinocorallia aurantiaca
CGGCTGCACCCGGAGGTCTTCGACCGCTGCCTGAAGCTGCTGTCGGCCGAGGTCGGCGAGCCGGGCTGGCTGCCCGAGTCGATCGCCGAGCTGCGCGTCCTCGGCCCCACCCACCGGGGCGGGCGCTGCCGGGTGGGCGTCGAGCACACCGAGCACGGCGTGATCGGCGAGGTCCACCTCCACGACGAGGACGGCGTCCCGCTGCTCTCCGCGACCGGGATCACGCTGACCCGGCCGGAGGACCTGCCGGTGCCGCTGGCGGACAAGCTCGTCGAGAGCGTGTGGGCCCCCGTCGAGCTGCCGGAGGTCCCCGAGGACGGCGGACCCGAGGGCGTGCTGGTCGTCGACGACCTGGACTGGGCGAACGCGGAGGACGCCCTCAGGGCGCTCCTCACCCCGGACGTGCGGCATGTCGTGCTCGTCCCGCCGGTGCGGGACGAGGCACTGGTCCTGGCCGTGGCGGACACGGCGCGGGCCCTGTCGTCGCAGCGGCTGTGGCTGGTCACCCGGGGAGCCCAGCCGGTGCTGCCCGGCGAGGCCGGACGTCCCGCGCAGAGCTTCCTCACCGCGCTGGTCCGGGTGCTCGGCTTCGAGCAGCCGGGCCTGCGCGCCACCCTGATCGACCTGCCCGCCGGGCGGAGCGGACGGCTCACCGACGCCGAGCTCGCCCTGGTGCGGCGGGAGATCACCGCCGGGACGGGCGACACCGAGATCGCCTGGCGCGACGGCACGCGGCGCGCGAGCAGGCTGGTCGCCGCGACCCTGCCCGAGGGCCGGCCCCGCAAGGCCGTCCGCCGCGGCGGCGCGTACATCATCACCGGCGGCTACGGCGGCATCGGCCTGGTCACCGCGCGGCTCCTGGCCGAGCGCGGCGCGGGCCGGATCGTCCTGTCCGGCCGCTCCGGGCCGTCGCCCGAGGCGGAGAAAGCGATCGCGAAGCTCCGCGAGTCCGGCGCGGACATCGGAGTGGTGCTCGGCGACATCGCCGCCGAGGGCGTCGCCGAACGGCTGGTCGCGGTGGCCCGCGAGGGCGGCCGGAAGCTGTGCGGCATCGTCCACGGCGCCGCCGGGATGGCCGACAGGATGATCACCGAGATCGGCCCCGAGGACCTCCACAGGGTGTGGACGCCGAAGGTCGTCGGCGCCTGGCGGCTGCACGAGGCGGCTCCGGCCGACCTCGACTTCTTCGTCGTGCACTCCTCGGCGGCCGCCCTGCTCGGCTCTCCCGGCCAGGGCTCCTACGCCGCCGCCAACGCCGCGCTCGACGCGCTCGTCGCCCACCGGCGGGCCGAGGGCCTGTCCGGGACCACCGTCAACTGGGGCACCTGGTCCCAGGTCGGCGGCGCGACCGACGTGAACGTCACGGTCATCGAGCCGATCTCGCCCGAAGAGGGCACCGAGGCGCTGGAGGCGCTGCTGGCCTTCGACCGCCCGTCGACCGGCGTGCTGCGGTTCGACGCGGCCACGGCCGTCGAGCTGTTCCCCGAGATCAAGCGGATGCCGTTCTACGAGGCGCTCGTCGCCGCCGCGGGCACCGCCGCCGCCCAGGACGACTGGGCCGGGCCGGACGCGCTGCGCGGCCTGCCCGCGGACGAGGCCCGCAAGGCCATCCGCGACCGCGTGCTGCAGCGGGTGTCGTCCATCCTCGGTTTCGAGGCCTCCCGCCTGGACTCGAGCGTCCCGCTCACCGAGCTGGGACTGGACTCCCTGGTCGCGGTCCGGATCAAGAGCGCGATCGAGCACGACCTCGGCCTGACCGTCCCGCCCGCCGTGCTGCTGCAGGGCGCGAGCGTGGACGTCTTCGAGGAGTGGGCCGCGGGCGAGCTCGGCATCGGCGGGACCGCCGAGCGCGTGAAGGACGACAGCGGTTACGTGATGCCGCGCGACGCGGCCGAGCGTACGGCCTCCCGGCTCTTCGAGGAGCAGCTCGGCCTGGAGCGGGTCAGCGTCGCCGACGACTTCTTCGCCCTCGGCGGCCAGGAGCACCAGGCCGACCGGATCCACGCCGCCCTCGAGGCCGAGTTCGGCGTGAGGCTCGACCGGATGGAGCTGTTCGCCAACCCGACGGCCGAGGGGGTCGCCGACGTCATCCGCGCGGTGGAGGAGGAGGCCGCGCGGCAGACCGTCCGGCCCCTCCAACCGCTCGGCGACGGACGCCCGTTCTTCGCCGCGCACCCGGCCGGCGGCACCACCGGCTGCTACCGGCAGCTCGCGGAGCTCATCGGCACCGCCCAGCCGTTCTACGGCCTGGAGCGCTGGGAGGACGCGCCCGGCGTCGAGGAGCGCGCCGCCCGGTACGTCGAGCACATCCTGTCGACCCAGCCGGAGGGCCCCTACCGGCTCGGCGGCTGGTCCTTCGGGGCCACCCTCGCCTACGAGACCGCGCAGCAGCTCAGCGCGGCCGGGCACGAGGTCGAGTTCGTGGCGCTCTTCGACGGCGGGGTCCCGTTGCCGACCGACGACGACGAGGACAACCTCGCCAAGCGGTTCTCCGGGTTCGCCGCCTATCTCACAGAGACGTACGGGACGGAGGTGAAGCTGGACTACGACGAACTGGCGGGGAAGAGCGAGGACGAGATGTTCGCCCTCGTCGCCGAGCGGACCGCACCCGTGATGGCCTCCCTGCCCCCGGCGGTTCTCCACCACCAGCTGACCTCCCACCAGGACACCCGCACGCTGGAGAGGTACACCTACCGCCCGTACGACGGCCGGGTGATCCTCTACAAGGCGCCGCTGCCCACCCCCTGGGCGGTGCAGGACGCGCGTTACATCGACCTCGACGAGACCAACGGACTGGGCCCGCTGTGCCCGCGTCTGGAGATCGTCGAAGTGACGGACACGCATCACCTCAACCTGCTGGACCCGCCCGGCGTGCACATCATCGCCGGGCACCTGGCGGGGGAACTGGCCTCATGACCGAGACCGGCGCGACAAAGCTGAGGAAGAAACATGTCTGAACTGCTCCAGGCCGTGATCAACGGCGCCTCCCCCGAGGAGCTGCTCGCCACCGAGCTTCCCGAATCGTTCCGCGCCGCCCACACCCTGCGCGACGAGGTGGGGATCTTCGAGGGCGAGACCGACAAGGACGTGCGCAGGTCGATGCACGTCGGCGAGGTCGCCATGCCGGAGATCGCGCCGGACGAGTGCATCGTCGCGGTGATGTCCGCCGCCATCAACTTCAACACCGTCTGGTCGGCCATCTTCGAGCCGGTCCCGACCTTCGCCTTCCTCAAGAAGTTCGGCATGCAGGGCTGGTACGGCGCCCGGCACGATCTGCCGTACCACATCCTCGGTTCGGACGGCGCGGGCGTCATCGTCCGCACGGGCGTCGGCGTCAAGAACTGGAAGGTCGGCGACAAGGTCGTCATCTCGCCCGCGTACGTGGACGAGGAGGACCACGCCTCCTACGACGACGGCATGATGACCGAGTCCCAGCTCGCCTGGGGCTTCGAGACCAACTTCGGCTCGCTCGGCGAGTTCTGCGTCGTCAAGGCCAACCAGCTGATCAAGAAGCCGGCCCACCTGACCTGGGAGGAGTCGGCGTCCAACACCCTGTGCGCCGCCACCGCCTACCGGATGCTGGTCGGCACGCACGGCGCCCGGATGAAGCAGGGTGACGTCGTCCTGGTCTGGGGCGGCACCGGCGGCCTGGGCTCCTACGCCACCCAGCTGGTGAAGAACGGCGGCGGCATCCCGGTCGCGGTCGTCGGCTCCGAGGACAAGGCCGACCTCGTGCGCAGGCAGGGCGTCGAGCACGTCATCAACCGCAGCGAGCTGGGCCTGGGCGCGGAGGGCTTCCGCAACCGCAAGGCCGGCCGCATCCTGGGCGAGGCGATCCGCGCCCAGGTCGGCGAGGACCCGCAGATCGTCTTCGAGTACCTGGGCGCCGAGACCTTCGGCGCCTCGGTGTACGTCGCCAAGCGCGGCGGCAAGATCGTCACCTGCGGCTCGTCCACCGGCTACCAGCACCAGTACGACAACCGCTTCCTGTGGATGCGGCTGAAGAGCATCGTCGGCTCGCACGGCTTCAACTACCACGAGGCCGTCGAGACCAACCGCCTGATCAGCCTCGGCATGATCCACCCGACGCTGTCGAAGGTCTTCGACCTCGACGGCGCGGGCGAGGCCACCCGGGCCGTCCAGACCAACCAGCACGTCGGCAAGGTCGCCGTCCTGTGCGCCGCTCCCGAGGAGGGCCTGGGCGTCGACGACCCGGCGCTGCGCGAGAAGATCGGCGAGGACAGGCTGAACCTCTACCGCAGCTGACACCACGACCGAAGAAGCCCCCCGCGGATGTCCGCGGGGGGCTTCTTCGTGGCGGTTCAGTAGCGGCGGAAGGTGATGACCTCGCCGCTGACGGCCCGGTGGCCTTCACCGGATCCGGCACCGGAGGGGCTGCTGCTGCCCTGCTGGAGGCGGCGGGCGCGCAGGACGATCTCCAGCTCGAAGCGGAGGTCGGGGTCCAGGAGCTGGTCGCCGAAGAGCTCCTCCAGCTGCCGCAGCCGGTAGCGGACCGTCTGCGGGTGGACGTGCAGGCGCATCGCCACCTCGTTGGCGTTGCGGCCGGACTGCAGCCAGGCCAGCAGGGTCTCGGCGAGCCGGTCCTGCTGGCTGTTGCGCAGGTGTGCGAGCGGGGCGAGGCGCAGCTCGGCCAGCGAGCTCAGCAGCGTCTCGTCCTGGAACAGGATCAGAGTGGACATGTGGTCGACGCACCGGACCACGCCGTGCGCCTCGATGACCCCGCGCTGGACGAGCTGGAGTATCTGGCGGGCCAGCTGCATGGACCGGGCGGCCTCGGTGACCGGGACGGTCGGGCCGATCACGCCGCTGCAGTCGGCCAGCGCCCGGTCGACGAGCTGGGCCCGGCCGGGCCCGTCGGGATCGGGGATGATCAGCGACGGCTGGGTGCGGCTCAGGTCGGACAGCACGTCCGGCGGGAAGGCCGGGGGCCGGGTGTCCTGGTGGCGGATGTCGAGGGCGACCGCGGCGACCGTCCGGGGCACCTGCCAGTGGGCGGCGGCGGCCAGGTCGGCGATGGCCTCGGGTCCCGCCGAGGGGTCGGTGAGCATCAGGTCCAGCAGCCGCCGGCGGCGGCGCTGCATCTCGCCCGCCACGGCGGCGCGGGCCTGGTGGTATCCCTCGGCCGCGGACTTGGCGATCTCGTTCTGGTGGAGGAAGACCGCCTCGCCCAGGGCCGCGATGACGCGGGTGTCGAGGTCGTAGGCGTTCTCCGAGAGGCGGCGCCAGGCGACCAGGCCGCCGATGCGCATGGCGGACTGCAGCGGGTCGAGGCTGCGGCCCTCGCCGGCCTCTCCGCGTCCGATGGTCTGGAAGAACTCCGAGTCCGGCGGCCCTCCGGAGGAGGCGATGCGGTCGACGAAGTGTTGAAGCGCGCGTTCGACGATCGTCCTGAGCATGGTCGCGTAGGGGCCGTCGCCCCGTGAGTACTCGCGGACCTGTGACTGGATCTCAGCGATCATCTCCTCCGCGAGGGGCTGGAGATGAGGCTGGATGTGCTCGGCCAGCTCGCTGGGGATGTGCGCCCAGGGATTCTGATCAGGACGGGTGCGAGCGGGGAAGCTCGCCTCTGCTGTCACGCGGTGACCTCCATCCGGCACTGGGCCCCGCGCGCCTTGGGGCTGTCGGTCAACTCGCCACTTGGTGTGGCCGAAGAGGGATTTCGTAAACGGGACTGTGGGGCAAATCATGTCCTGAGGTGTCCCAGATCGCCAGTGTAGGTCCGGTGGCGACCAGCATCGGACGAGTTGTGGGCGCAACTCAGGATTAACCTCTCGTGACTCGAGAAACCGCAGACCCCTCCGAGGAGCAGGGGTGTCACCCGCCTGGGCGAGGAACCGCTGGCGGAACGCTCCTTATCAGATGCTGATCACTGATCCGGGGCTCCCGAGGTGTGGTATGGGGGTATGACCGTTCCGTGCCTAAATCGTTATTTGATTCCTTTGTTTCGCTTTTTGGGAACGTTCCGAAAGCCGGGGGTGCGTGAAATGACCCCACCATGGGTGACCTGCTGCTTCTTCCGGTACCACCGGCGATTATCGTCGGAAGAGTCCGTCGCATCCGGGAGGGGCTATGGGACTGCGGCCGCGGTCCATCCGGGCCCGAGGCACACTGCTGGCCACCATCGTGGCCGCCGTGCTGTTGTGCCTGCTGGGGGTGGCGGCCTCGCGGCTCTTCCGGGTGCTGACCTATGAGGAGGCCAGGGGACACGCGACGAGGACGGCGTCGAAGATCGTCGAGGACGTGCGCTCAGGGACCTCCGGGCCGGTGATCGAGCCGGACCCGAACGCGCCGGTAGCGCAGGTCTTCGACGCGAACGGCAAGGTGATCATGTCCACGCCGGGGGCGGCGAGCCGGGCGCCCCTCAGCACGGTGCGTCCGCCTCCCGACGCCCGCGCGGCCACGTTCAAACGGTGCTTTCCCAGCGGGAACTGCTACGTGATCCAGGTGATCAGGGCCAGCGACGCGCCCGACTCCTCGGTCGTGATGGTGGGATCCCCGCTGCCCCGAGTTCTGGCCGGCGGGCTGGGCGACCTGTTCAACGCGCTGGTGGTCGGCACCGCGATCGTGCTGGTCGGGGCGCTGAGCTGGGTGGTGATCGGACGGGCGCTGCGACCGGTGGACCGGCTGCGCGCCCAGTACGAGGAGATCAGGGCCGGCGACCTGAGCCGCAGGATCCCCGAACCGCAAGGGGAGGACGAGATCTCCCTGCTGGTCCGGACCATCAACCGGACGCTGGACGAGAGGGAGCAGGCCCTGGAGCGGCAGCGGCAGTTCGCCTCCGACGCCTCCCATGAGCTGCGCACCCCGATCGCGAGCCTGCGCGCCAACCTGGAGGACGCGCTGCTGCACCCCGATGACACCGACTTCCAGGAGGTGGCCGGAGCGTCGCTGCGGGCCGCCGACCGGCTGGAGACGATCGTCGACGACCTGCTGCTGCTCGCCAGGATCGGCTCGGGTCGGGAGAGCAAGGAGGACATCGACCTGAGCGCCATGCTGCGCAGTGAGGTGGATTCCGACGTCAAGGCCGAGATCGAGTCGGGCCTGCACGTCCACGCGGTCCGGACCCAGCTGAGCAGGCTCTTCGACAACCTGCTGGACAACGCCCGCCGGTACGGCGGGGGGGAGATCGGGCTGACGGCCCGGCGGCACGGCGGCGAGGTCCAGGTGACGGTCACCGACCAGGGTCCGGGCATCCCGGAGCAGGAGCGGGAGCGGATCTTCGGCAGGTTCACCCGGCTCGACACCGCGCGCAGCAGGGACGCCGGGGGTACCGGGCTGGGCCTGGCGATCTCCCGGGAGGTGGCACTGGCCCACGGCGGCAGCCTGGGGGCGGAGGACACGCCCAAGGGGGCCAGGTTCGTGCTCCGACTGCCGCTGTCCTCCGGGGCTCAGGAGCCGACGGCGGACCGCTGACCCTCGGCCGCGGCCACGGTGCGCCGGATGATCCCGGCGACCGCCTCGGGCGCGCAGCCCCGGGGGAGGTCGCCGCATCCCGGCAGCCATACGTGGTGGACGTGCGGGAACCGGTCTCGGGCGCACAGCGCCTCGGGCGGGGGCGTGCGCGGGTCCCCGCCGCCCCACGCCAGCGTGACGGGGACGTCCACCAGCTCGCCGGCGAACCGGGCGGGCCTGCGGGGACGGGCCGGGACGTCCTCCCACACCACCTCGGGGCCGATGACCAGCGCCTCGGCGTCGGCGGGCCGGTGCCGCCCGTAGAGCGTGCGGAACCTCAGCGACTCCTGGAGCGGGGAGGCGAGAAGTCTTTCCAGGACGGCGCCGGGGAGGGACGCGCCCAGCCTCGCCGCTTCCAGGAGGAGGTCGACGCGGCGCGGGCTCCTTCGGGAGGCGAAGCCGGTGGGGGAGAACGCGGTGGCGGAGGCGGCGAGGGCGCGCTCCGCGGTCTCCAGGGCGAGCAGCCCTCCCAGGGAGTCGCCCGCGATGTGCGGGTTCCGCAGTCCGAGGCCGGCGAGGGCGAGCTCGAGGTGGAGGACGAGGGAGTCGGGTTCGGCGGCGCGGGGGAGGCCGTCGGGGGCGCCGCCCAGCACGAGGATCTCGTGGTCGCGGGCGAGCAGGTCGGACACCGGCTCCCAGTCGGCGAGGCGGCCGGGACCGGGGAGCAGGACCAGGGGCGGTCCCTTGCCCCGGCGTTCGAAGACGATGTCCATGATCGGAGGCTAACCGCTGGTTACTCTCCGTTCATATGGCCTGGGTCACAAGAAATCGCCGAAAATCAGCACCAAAGTGACATTGGAGCTAATGCGTCAAAACTTCAGGACACGGATACCGGAGCGGGGAGTTCCTCGGCCGCCCGCGTCGCCGGATCACGGTGCTCCAGGGCCATGCGCAGCTGGGCGCGGCCGCGGTGGATGCGGCTGCGCACCGTGCCGATCTTGACGCCGAGGGTCGCGGCGATCTCCTCGTAGGTCAGGCCCTCGATGTCGCAGAGGACGACCGCGGCCCGGTACTCGGGGGCGAGGGAGTCCAGAGCGCGCTGGACGTCGGCGTCCAGCGCGGCGTCGTCGAGGATCTGGGCGGGTCCGCGTTCGCCGCTGCGCAGGCGCTCGGCGGCCTCGTCGGTGAGGGCGTCGAAGCGGATGCGCTGGCGGCGGCGGGCGCCGTCGAGGAAGAGGTTGGTGGTGATCCGGTGCAGCCATCCTTCGAAGGTGCCCGGCGTGTACGAGGAGAGGGAGCGGAAGACCCGGACGAAGACGTCCTGGGTGAGGTCCTCCGCGTCGTGCCTGTTTCCCGTGAGGCGGTAGGCCAGCCGGAAGACGCGGCCGGAGTGCTGGGAGACGATCTCCTCCCAGGTGGGCGGGGTCCAGGCAACCGGTGTGCTCACTTGGCGTCGCCCCCTTGCGTGGTTGCCGAATCGTTATTCACAGCATGTCGATCCGTCCATAAGACCGCTGTTAGCTCCGTCGCTTTCCGGGGGTGTTCACTGTCACTCTGCGCCCGATCCCCTCATGAAGGTTGCGCGGAGCGGAATCAAGGTAGGGAGGTGGGAAGGATATTGGGTTTTGTGATGGACCTGACCGAGATTTTTTGTCAACAAAGTCTTGTCGGGTAACACGGGCGAAACGGAAGATGGCCGGAACCCGCGTCCATCGCCCCGGGAGGCGCCGCATGTCCACATACAACCTGGCCGACCTGCTGGAGATCATCGCCGGCGCCGCACCGGACCGGGAGGCCCTCGTCGCCGGGGACGTCCGGCTCACCTACGGCGAGCTCGACGCCAGGGCGAGCAAGGTGGGGCACCACCTCGCCGCCCAGGGCGTACGGCCCGGACAGCACGTGGCGATCCTGGCGTGGAACCGGGCGGAGTGGCTGGAGGCGTTCTTCGGCATCTTCAAGATCCGCGCGGTGCCGGTCCCGGTGAACTACCGGTACGTCGCGGGAGAACTCCACCATGTGCTGAGCGACTCCGACTCGGTGGCGCTGATCGCCGAGCGGTCCCTCCTGGCGAACGTCGACCGCGGCGCGCTGCCCTCGCTGCGCCACGTGATGGTGCTGGAGGACGGCGGGACGAACGACGTGCCCGACACCATCGCGTACGAGGCGGCGCTGGCCGCGCAGTCCGGCGAGAACGACTTCCCCGAGCGCTCCGGCGACGACCGCTACATCATGTACACCGGCGGCACCACCGGCTACCCCAAGGGCGTCGAGTGGCGCAGCGAGGACATCTTCTTCGGCGCCCTCGGCGGCGGCAACGTGCTGGGCGACCCGATCGGCAGCCCCGAGGAGATCGCCAAGAGCGGCTCCGCGGACCCGACCGCCGTGCTCGACTGCGCCCCCGTCATGCACGGCGCCGGCCAGTGGGTGGCGCTGATGGCGCTGTTCAGCGGCTCCCGGCTGGTGCTCTACACCGACCACGCCTTCGACCCGGCCCGCGCCCTGCGCATCGTCGAAGAGGAGAAGGCCAACGTCGTCATGCTCGTCGGCGACGTCATGGCCAGACCGCTCGCCGCCGAACTCGGCGCGGGCGGCCACGACGTCTCCTCGGTCTTCGCGATCGCGTCCGGCGGCGCGCCGCTCACCGAGGCCGCCAAGGACGCCCTCAAGGAGCACCTGCCGTTCGTCGTCTTCCTCGACAACTACGGCGCCTCCGAGACCGGCGCGTGCGGCCCGTCCGTCGGCGGCAAGGAGGGCACCGCCCGGTTCCAGATGAAGCCCGGCATCACCGTCCTCGACGACGACCTCAAGCCCGTCGGGCCCGGCGAGGTCGGCAGACTGGCGCGCAGCGGCCACATCCCGCTCGGCTACTACAACGACCCGGCCAAGACCGCGGGGACCTTCTTCACCGACGCCGACGGGGTGCGCTGGTCGGTTCCGGGCGACTTCGCCGTCCTGGAGGAGGACGGCACCATCGTCCTGCTCGGCCGCGGCTCCCTGATGATCAACACGGGCGGAGAGAAGGTCTACCCCGAAGAGGTCGAGGTGGCCATCAAGGACCACCCGGACGTCTACGACGTCGTCGTGGTGGGCCTGCCGGACGAGCGGTTCGGCCAGCGGGTCGCCGCCGTGGTCTCGCCCGTGCCCGGCGCCGAGCCCACTCTGGAGGACATCGTCGAGCACTGCCGGGGCAGGCTCGCCGGCTACAAGCTGCCCCGCGAGCTCCAGATCGTCGGCGAGGTGCAGCGGACCGCCGTCGGCAAGTCCGACTACAAGTGGGCCAGGTCGGTCTTCAGCGCCTGAGCCCGTACAGCTCCTCGAACGCGGCGAGCACCGAGGGCCAGGTGCATCTCGCCGGCTCGGTGGAGCCGTTGTGCGAGGCGATCCCGTGCCGGAGCTCCGAGTCGCCGACCAGGCGGACCAGCGCGTCCGCCAGGCCGGCGGCGGACGAGCCGAGAAGACCCTCCTTCTCCGGCCGCACGAAGTCCGCGACGCCGGAACCGGAGTGCGCGACGACGGGCAGCCCGGCCAGCCTGGCCTCCAGCGCGGCGAGCCCGAACGACTCGCGGCGGGCGGGCGCGACGAACACGTCCGCCGCGGCCAGCACATCGCGGACCTCCTCGCGCGTCAGCCGCCCCGTCATCCGCACCCATCCGTCCATGCGGTGGTGCCGCAGGTACCGGCGCATGGCCGGAGCGGCCGGTCCGTCCCCGACGACGACCGCGCGGATCGGCACCCGCCGCCCGGCGTCGCGCAGGATCCGCAGCAGCGTGAACGGCTCCTTGCGCGGGGCGAGCCTGCCGACCGCCGCCACCTGCACCGCGCCGGTGGGCAGCCACGGCCGGATCTCCCGCCACGGCCGGGTGTCGATGCCGTTCGGCACCACGTGCACCGGGACGTCCAGGGCCCGGCGGATCGGCCGCGCCGCCGCCTCGCTCACCGCGCTCACCGTCACCTCGTCGCCGATCAGCCGCCGGTACAGCGCGCCGACCCCGCCGTCCCACAGGCTGTGGACGGTCACCACGGACGGCACCTCGCGGCAGGTCGCCAGCGCCCGCCACGCGAACGGGGACACCACCCCGGCATGGACGTGCAGGACGTCCGGCGCGAAACCGTCCAGCACCGCCCGGAGCGAACCGCCGACGGGCAGGCCCCAGGGAACACGCGGCCCCACCCTCACCAGCCCGTCACGGGGCGGGCCCGGCGTCGCGGTCACCACCCGGACGTCGTGGCCCGCGGACCGCTGGACCGAGGCCAGTTCGTCCACCTGCACCTCGATCCCGCCGAGCCGCGGCAGGAAGCAGTCGCTCACATGGAGGATCCTCACCCTGGGGAGTCTCAGCAGCGGGCGGGCCCCAGACCCGCAACGGCGTCCGTACTGGCCCAGTCTTGACCGGGGCCAGGAGAGATCTTCAGCCGGCGCCGGGAATGCAGCCAGGGTGCGGACCTGCCTGTTCTTCCACGCCCACCCCGATGACGAGGCGCTGCTGACCGCCGGGCTGATGGCCCGGCTGGCGGCCGAAGGCCATCGGGTGGTCCTCGTGGTCGCCACCGCGGGGGAGGCGGGCCTGTCCGCACCGGCCGCACCGGGTTCCAGGCCGCTCGGCCTGGTCCGGATGGACGAGCTGCGCGAGTCGGCCCGCCGCCTCGGCTGCCATCGCGTCGTCTGCCTCGGTTACCGCGACTCCGGCCTCGACGGCCGGGCCGAGGGGGGCTTCGCGTCCGCGCCGGTGGCTCCGGCGGCGGAACGGCTCGCGCGGCTGCTCAAGGACGAGCAGGCGGACCTGCTGACCGTCTACGACGAGAACGGCGGCTACGGCCACCCCGACCACGTCCAGGTGCACCGGGTGGGGGTGGCGGCGGCGGAACTGGCCGGCACCCCGGTCGTCCTGGAGGCGACCGCCGACCGGGACCGGCTGCTGTACTGGACGCGCCCGCTGCGGCGAGTGCTCCCGCTGGACGATTGGAGGAGGGCATACACCCCAGGAGCGCAGATCACCCATCGCGTCGACGTCCGCCGGTACGCCCGCGTGAAACGCGCCGCGATGGCCGCCCACGACAGCCAGGCCTCCGGCGGTCTGCGCGCCCTGGCCGTGCTGCGGCGGCTGCCGATGCCGCTGTTCCGACTCGCCTTCGGGGTCGAGTACTACGTGCGGCGGAGTTGAGCCGATCCCGTACGCGGAGATGGCTCAGGCCGCTGCTCTCGGCGGTCTCCCTCGCCTTCGGCGCGGCGCTCGTCGCGCTGATGCCGAGGCTGGTCGGCGCGGACTGGACCGCGGTGTGGCGCAGCCTGTCCGGGCTGGACCCGGGAACGCTGGTCCTGCTGTTCGGGCTGTGGGCGCTGGGCCTGTGGGCCTACACCTACGTGCTGACCGGTTCGCTGCCGGGGCTCGGCCACGGCCGCGCCTTCATGCTGAACGCGGCGGGCAGCGCCGTCAGCGACCTGCTGCCGCTGGGCGGCGCCGCCGGCGTGGCCGTCACCTTCACCATGGCCAGGACCTGGGGGTTCTCCAACGCCGCCGTCACCGTCTCGACCCTCGTCAGCGGCGTCTGGAACGTCTTCGGGAGGCTGCTGCTGCCCGCCGTGGGCATCGGCGCGCTGCTGCTCGCCGGGCAGGCGCCCAGCCGGGAGCTGGCCTTCGCGGCGGGGACCGCCGCGCTGCTCCTGCTCGCGGTCGCGCTCCTGCTCGCCGGAGCGCTGCGCTGGGAGTGGGCGGCACGCACGCTCGACGCCCGGCTGAAGGGTCTGGCCCGGCGCCTTCCCCGGCGCCCGGCGAAGCTCCTGCGCACGCTGGGCGGGTCGCTGCTGCGGATCCGCGAGCTCACCCTGGACGTGCTGAGTTCCTCCTGGCTCGTCCTGACCCTCGGCATGACCGGCTACCTCCTGCTCCAGGGGGTGCTGCTCTACGCCTGCATGTGGGCGGTCGGCGACACGCTCGGCCCGGCCGAGACCGTCGCGGTGTTCGCGCTCAACCGGGCGCTCACCAGCGTGGTCCTCACCCCCGGCGGAGCGGGCGTGACCGAGACCGGGACCGCCGCGCTGCTGGTGTACTTCGGCCTGGAGGCCTCCGCCGCCGCGGCTTCGGTGCTGCTCTACGGCTTCTTCACGTTCCTCATAGAGATCCCCGTGGGAGGGGCGGTCGGGGCCTACTGGTTGGGACGACGGGCGAGGAAACTGACCGACTCTTGAACGGACGTCACAGTTGAGACCTGCGCAAAACGGGCAGATCTCAAAACAAGTAGGCCGGAAACGTGCGAGACGGGGGTCTGGACATTCTTGTCGCGGGAAGGTACCGGCTACTGGAAGAGCTCGGCAGGGGCGGCATGGGCGTGGTCTGGCGCGCGCATGACGAACTGCTCGACCGCCCGGTGGCAGTGAAAGAGATCCTGTTTCCGTCCAATGCGGACACCGAACGGCAGCGCAGGCTGTGCCGGCTGCTCACCCGAGAGGCACGCTCCATGGCGCGGCTGCGCCACCTCGGCGTCGTCGCGGTCTTCGACGTCCTGGTCGCCGGGGGACGGCCATGGATGGTCATGGAACTCGTCGAGGCGCCCAACCTGCAACAGATCATCGACGAACACGGACCGCTCGACCCGCGCGAGGTGGCGGAGATCGGAAGACAGCTGCTGTCGGTCCTGCGCGCCGCGCACACCGAGGGCATGCTGCACCGGGACGTGAAACCGAGCAACGTGCTCATCCACCCCGACGGACGGGTGGTGCTCACCGACTTCGGGCTGGCCATAGACCTGGACGACGCCGAGCCGAGGCTCCTGGAGTGCTCCCCGGCCTACGTGTCGCCCGAACAGGCCTTCAACCAGCCGCTGACCGAGGCGTCCGACCTGTGGTCCCTGGGCGCGACGCTCTACACGGCGGTCGACGGGAAGGCGCCCTACCGGCGCGCCGGCGCGCTGGCGTCCATGCTGGCCGTCCTCACGGACGACTACCTGCCGCCCCGCCACGCCGGGCCGCTCCGCCCAGTCATCGACGGGCTGCTCCGCAAGGATCCGGAGAAGAGGCTGACCGCGTCGCAGGCCGGACGCCTGCTGGATCGGATGGGGCACACCGGCCCCCGCATGCTCAAACTCTTCCGGTCCGCCCGGACCGTCGCGCGCACCTGAATTCCCGCCGATCCCGGCGAACGCGGCGGATCCGATGCGGCGGATGGTGCGTCTCATCTTCATGTGCACACCTCAGGGAGAGCATACGGATGCCTGTGATGAGTCGGTCTAACTTTGTGAGACGGACGCACGGCACTCAAGGTTGTGGCAGGACCGGACGCGTTCGTCCGCACGGGGGACTTCACGCACTGCTCGCCTTCGACATCTGCGCCTTCGGGGACCTGAAGCGCAGCCAGGAGGACCGGATCTACCTGCGTTCCACCATGTACGCGCTGGTCGAGCAGGCGTTCACCGCCTCCGGCCTGCCCTGGGAGCACACCTACCGGGAGGACCGCGGCGACGGCATGCTGCTGGCCCTTCCGGCGGGGCTCCCCACCGCCCTGCTCGTCGACCCCCTCGTCGGAGAGCTGAGGCTCCTGCTGCACACCCACAACCGCCGCGCCAGCGAGGGCTCCAGGCTGCGGCTGCGGATGTCGCTCGACGCGGGGCACGTCACCCACGACGGGCGCGGGCTCGTCGGCAGCGTCGCCAACAAGCTGCACCGTGCTTTGGACGCGCCCGCGTTCAAGCGCGAACTCGTCGCCTCGTCCGCCGACCTCGGGGTGATCGTCTCGGACTTCGTGTTCGGCGAGGTGGTCAGCGGACGGCTCGAAGCCGACTTCTACCGGCCCGTCGAGGTCGCGGTGAAGGAGACCAACGCCCGGGCGTGGGCCTGCTTCCCGCACGGCACCTGGAACCCGGCGCTGCCGCCCGTCGCACTGGTGCCCCGGCCCGTCACCACCGCGTGAGGCCGGGGGGCCTTTGACCCGGAGGAGAACCAGACGTCAGACTGGGCGGCATGAGAAGAGCGCTGGTTCTCGGGGGCGGCGGGGTGGCCGGTATCGGCTGGGAGGCCGGACTGGCCACCGGGCTGCGGGAGAAGGGGATCGACCTCGGCGAGGCCGACCTGGTCGTGGGGACCTCGGCGGGCTCGGTGGTCGGCACGATGCTCCGCCAGAGGGCCGACCTGCGGGAGCTGGTCTCCCAGGTCGCCGAGGCGGAGGCCGGCGCCGCCCCGATGGTGGTGGACATGGAGAAGGCCATGCAGGCCTTCATGTTCATGTTCGACGCCAAGGCCGACCCGGCCACCTCCCGCCGCAAGGTCGGCGAGCTGGCCATGCAGGTCACCGGGGACGGGTCCAGGCTGGCGATGATCGCCGACCGGCTGCCCAGCCACGAGTGGCCGGACGCGCCCCTGATGATCACCGCGGTGGACGCCCTGGACGGCTCCCTTCGCGTCTGGCAGGCCGGTTCCGGCGTCCCGCTGCCGCTGGCCGTCGCGTCCAGCTGCTGCGTACCGTGCGTCTTCCCGCCCGTGGAGATCGACGGGCGCCCCTACATCGACGGCGGGGTGCACTCGATCAGCAACGCCGACCTGGCCGCCGGGCACGACCGGGTGGTGATCATCGAGCCGCTCGCCCACCTGACCCCCCGCTCGGTGCTGCGCGCCGAACTGGAACGGCTGGGCGAGGCCAGGACCGTCGCGTTCGGCCCCGACCAGCCGGCCATCGAGGCCTTCGGCACCGACGTCCTCAACCCCGGCCTGTGGCTCCCCGCCTTCGAGGCGGGCCTCCGTCAGGCCTCGGAGGTGGCGGATCAGGTCGCTGAGGTCTGGAAGTGACCCATTATTAAAGGGTGAATCTGCAGCAGCTGCTCCCCGACGACGGAGATCCCGACAAGGCGTTCGAGGCGTTCGCCGGGTGGACCGAGGAACGCGGGCTGACCCTCTATCCGGCGCAGGAAGAGGCGCTGATGGAGCTGGTCACCGGCGCCAACGTCATCCTGGCGACGCCCACCGGGTCGGGGAAGTCGCTGGTCGCCGCCGGGGCGCACTTCGCCGCCCTGGCCCGGGACCAGTGCAGCTTCTACACCGCGCCGATCAAGGCGCTGGTGTCGGAGAAGTTCTTCGATCTCGTCGAGCAGTTCGGCAGCGAGAACGTCGGGATGATGACCGGCGACGCCTCGGTCAACCCGAACGCGCCGATCATCTGCTGCACCGCCGAGGTGCTCTCGGCGATCGCGCTGCAGGAGGGCGACCGGGCCGACATCGGGCTCGTCGTCATGGACGAGTTCCACTTCTACGCCGAGCCCGACCGGGGCGTGGCCTGGCAGATCCCGCTGCTGGAGCTGCCGCAGGCCCAGTTCCTGCTGATGTCGGCGACGCTGGGCGACGTCGCCCTGTTCGAGAAGGACCTGACCCGGCGGACGGGGCGGCCCACGGCCGTCGTCCGGTCGGCGACCCGGCCGGTGCCGCTGGAGTACAGCTACAAGCTGACCCCGCTGCACGAGACGATCGAGCACCTTCTGATGGAGAAGAAGGCGCCGGTCTACATCGTGCACTTCACGCAGGCCGCGGCGATCGAGCGGGCGCAGGCGCTGATGAGCGTCAACGTCTGCTCCAAGGAGGAGAAGGCGCGGATCAGCGCGCTGATCGGGCGGTTCAGGTTCACCACGAAGTTCGGCAAGACCCTGGAGCGGCTGGTGCGCCACGGTATCGGCGTGCACCACGCGGGAATGCTGCCCAAGTACCGGCGGTTGGTCGAGCGGCTGGCGCAGGCCGGGCTACTGAAGATCATCTGCGGCACTGACACCCTGGGCGTCGGGGTGAACGTGCCGATCAGGACCGTCCTGTTCACCGCCCTGTCGAAGTACGACGGGCGGCGGGTGCGGCGGCTGCGGGCCCGCGAGTTCCACCAGATCGCCGGGCGGGCCGGACGGGCGGGCTTCGACACCGTCGGGTACGTCGTCTGCCAGGCCCCCGACCACATCGTGGAGAACCACAAAGCCGTCCTGAAGGCCGGAGACGACACCAAGAAGCTGCGCAGGCTCGTGCGCAAGAAGCCGCCGGAGGGCTTCGTCTCCTGGGACGAGGACACCTTCACCCGGCTCCAGAGCGCCGAGCCGGAGCCGCTGAAGTCCCGGTTCGACGTCAGCCACACCATGCTCCTGTCGGTGATCAACCGGCCGGGCAACGCCTTCCAGGCGATGAAGAAGCTGCTCACCGACAACCACGAGGAACGGGCCGCGCAGCGGCGGCACATCTCCCGGGCCATCGCGATCTACCGTTCGCTGAAGGCGGGCGGCATCGTCGAGGAGCTGCCCGTCCCGGACGCGGACGGCCGCTGGGTGCGGATCACGGTCGACCTGCAGGAGGACTTCGCGCTCAACCAGCCGCTGTCGACCTTCGCGCTGGCCTCCCTGGAGCTGCTGGACCACGAGGCCCCCACCTACGCCCTGGACGTCGTGTCCGTCATCGAGGCGACCCTGGACGACCCGCGCCAGATCCTCGCCGCGCAGCTCAACAAGGCCAAGGGCGAGGCCGTCGTCGAGATGAAGATGAACGGCATCGAGTACGAGGAGCGGATGGAGCTCCTCCAGGACATCGACTACCCCAAGCCGCTCGCCGACCTGCTGGACGGCGCCTTCGAGATCTACGCCCAGGCCAACCCGTGGGTGGCCGACCACCCGCTCCGCCCCAAGTCGGTCGTCCGCGACATGTACGAGAAGCTGATGGACTTCTCGCAGTACGTCCAGTTCTACGAGCTGGCCCGCAGCGAGGGCATCGTCCTGCGGTACCTGGCCGGCGCCTACAAGGCCCTGGCCCAGACGGTCCCCGACACGGTCAAGACCGAGGAGCTCCAGGACCTCATCGAGTGGCTGGGCGAGCTGGTCCGCCAGGTCGACTCCAGCCTCCTGGACGAGTGGGAGCAGCTCACCAACCCCGCCGAGGAGACCGACAAGCCCATCGAGGAACGCACGACGGCCGTCACCGCCAACCCGCGCGCGTTCCGCGTCCTGGTCCGCAACGCCCTCTTCCGCCACGTGGAGCTGGCCTCGCTGCGCCGCTACCGCGACCTCGCCGCCCTGGACACCGGCTGGACGGCCGAGGACTGGGAGGACGCAGTCCTCGACTACTTCGACGAGCACGACGTCCTGCCGTCGGGCCCCGAGGCCCGCGGCCCCGCCTTCCTGGAGATCAAGGAGGAGCCCGGCGTCTGGCACGCCCGCCAGATCATCGCCGACCCCGAAGGCCACCACGACTGGTCCATGACCTTCGACGTCGACCTGGCCGCCTCCGACGAGTCCGGCACCGCCGTCCTCCACATCAAGGACTTCGCCCGCCTGGACTGACCGCCCGGACGACCGGCCGCCGCCCGGCGGCCGGTCAGTACTGGCCGGCGGCGAGCATCTGCTCGATCTTGAGGTCGGGGTATTCGCGTTCGATGGCGCGCAGGCGCCACTTGTCGGCGAAGAGGGCCACCAGGTCGCCGGTCAGGGAGCGGGTGAAGACCTCTACGCCGCGCATCTTGGCGAGCTGCTCGCCGGACTCGGGGTCGGTGAGGCGGCACTCGTTGAAGTCGACGGTGCTGAGGACGACCGGGGAGTTGAACTCGTGCTCCATGCGGTGGGCGACGACCTCGAACTGGAGGGGGCCGACCGCGGCGAGGACGGGTGCCTGGTCGCCTCGGACGTCGCTGCGCAGGACCTGGACGGCGCCCTCGCTGTCGAGCTGCTCGATGCCGCGGCGGAACTGCTTGTACTTGCCGACGTCCTTGGCCCGGCAGACCATGAAGTGCTCGGGGGCGAACGCCGGGATCGCCGGATAGGTGACCGCGGGGCCGTCGTAGAGGGA
This sequence comes from Actinocorallia aurantiaca, assembly GCF_039533685.1. Classification (NCBI taxonomy): domain Bacteria; kingdom Bacillati; phylum Actinomycetota; class Actinomycetes; order Streptosporangiales; family Thermomonosporaceae; genus Actinocorallia; species Actinocorallia aurantiaca. The sequence goes on from NZ_BAAATZ010000003.1 coordinate 20,708, forward strand.
CTCGCCGACCGTCAGGCCGTGGGTGTTGGGCAGGCCGATCACGTCGCCGGGGTAGGCGGTGTCGACGGTCGTGCGGTCCCGGCCGAAGACCGTCTGGGCGTGCTTGCTGACCAGGCCGCGGCCGGACGAGCCCATGGTCAGGGTCATGCCGCGCTCGAACCTGCCGGAGAAGACCCGGATGAACGCCAGGGAGTCGCGGTGGGCCTTGTCCATGCCGGCCTGGACCTTGAAGACCTGGCCGGAGAACGGGGCGTCGACCGGGCGGGGCTCGCCCTTGGCGTCCTTGCGGGCCGAAGGGGGCGGCGCGTAGGTGGTCAGGGCGTCCAGCAGGGCGCTCACCCCGAACTGGGGCAGGGCCGCGCCGAACAGCACCGGGGTGGAGATCCCGCCGGTGAACGCCTCCGCGTCGAGCTCCGCGCCGATCTCGGTGAGGAGGGTCAGCTCCTCCAGCGCGGTCTCCCACAGGTCGCCGAGCTCGGCCGCGGCGTCCTCAGGGGACATCCGGACCGCCTTGGCCCGGCCGCCGCCGGGAGCGGGCACGAACTTGGTGAACGAGCCGTCGGCCCGGCTGATCAGCCCGCGGAAGTCGCCCGCGACGCCGACCGGCCAGTTCAGCGGGGCGGCGTGCAGGCCGATCCGCTGCTCGATCTCGTCCAGCAGCTCCAGGGGCTCACGGCCGGGCCGGTCCCACTTGTTGACGAACGTGATGATCGGGACGTCGCCGTGCTTGCAGACGTCGAACAGCTTGAGGGTCTGGGCCTCCAGGCCCTTGGCGGAGTCCAGCAGCATGACCGCGCCGTCGACCGCCGACAGCACCCGGTAGGTGTCCTCGGAGAAGTCGGCGTGGCCGGGCGTGTCCAGGAGGTTGAGCAGCGCGCCGCCGTAGTCGAACCGCAGCACCGAGGAGGTGATCGAGATGCCTCGGCTGCGCTCCATCTCCATCCAGTCGGACGTGACGCCCGCGCGGTCGCCCTTGCCGTGCACGGCCCCGGCCGTGGAGATCGCCGCGGCCTGCACGGCCATCGCCTCGGTGATCGTGGACTTTCCGGCGTCCGGGTGGCTGATCACCGCAAAGGTACGCCGCCGCGCGGCCTCGGCCGAGACCTCGTCGATCCTGCCCTTGACGGTGGACACCGCATACCCCTCTCGAACGCCGGTTCAGCCTTTCTACTTTACGGGGGGCGGCGGCCTGCCGGGGCCGCGTCAGTAATGGCCGCCCTGGTAGCGGACGGCGAGATCGCCCGCGCTGTTCCTGGCGAAGATCCGGTGGGGGGCCGGGTCGGTCGTCTCCACGGAGACGTCGCGGCTCCCGGCGACGCTCTCCGCGTCGACGGAGTAGGCGGCTCCCATGGGCACCTGGATGTTGAGGTTCCCGGCGGTCGTACGGACGTCGACGTTCGTCGGGGGCTCGGTGAAACCGAGGTAGGTGTCGCCCGCGGTGGACCTCACCACCACGGATTCCGACTGGGAGTCCGCGATCCACACGTCACCCCCGGCGTTGGTGACGTCGAGGTCTCCGGGAAGGTTCTCCAGCAGGACGTTGCCTCCGGCCAGGTCGACGTCGACCTTTCCAGTCAGGTCGCGGACCGTCACGTCTCCGCCGCCGGCCTTCACGGAAAGGGGAGTCTGCGCCGGAATGCTCAACCGGTAGGAGGCGTGGCACGGCTGCACGATCTCTATCGGGCAGCGCATCTTGATCCGCAGGGTGTCGCCTTCCAAGATCGACTGGATCTCCGGCCTGAAGATCGACCACTTGAGGTCCGCTCTGGCCCTGATCCGGCCCGCGGGTCCCGGCTCGATCTCCACGGAGACGTTGTCGAGCTCGAGGGACAGCCTGGAAGGGGAGGGCCCGTAGGCGCTGCTGGTCGTCGTGGTGCTCCCCAGCAGCAGGTCCATGACGGCCAACGATCCAGCCAGCAGCCCTGCCAGGGTGAGGAGGACTCCGCCCGTCCGCCAGCTCGTGTGCTTCTTCACGCCGGGCTCGGGGGCGGTAAGGGTGCCGGTGTCGGGATCGGCCTTCATGCTCGTTCTCCCAGGAATCGAAGTACGGCCAGGACCCGGCGGTGGTCACTGTCGGCGTGACGGAGGTCGAGCTTGGCGAAGATGCTGTTGATGTGCTTGGCGACCGCGCTCTCGCTGACGGTCAGGGCGGAGGCGATGCCCGCGTTGGACCGGCCCTCGGCCATCGACTTGAGGACGTCCAGTTCGCGGGGGGTGAGCCGGTCGAGGGGGTCGCTGCGCCGCCGGACGAGCAGCTGGGAGACGACCTCGGGGTCCAGGACGGTGCCGCCCGAAGCGATCCGGCGCAGTCCGTCCAGGAAGTCCGTCACGTCGGCGACCCGGTCCTTCAGCAGGTAGCCGACTCCGGCGGTCTCCCCGGACAGCAGGTCGGTGGCGTAGCGCTCCTCCACGTACTGGGACAGGACGAGCACCCCCAGGTCCGGCCACTGCCTGCGGATGACGAGCGCCGCGCGGAGCCCTTCGTCGGTGTGCGTCGGCGGCATGCGGACGTCCGTGACGACGACGTCCGGCTGCTCCCGTTCGAGTTCGGTGAGGAGTTCCTCGGCGGTTCCCACCGCCGCCTGGACGGTGAATCCGGCGCGTTCCAGCAGCCGGATCAGGCCTTCTCGCAGCAGGACCGAGTCTTCGGCGATCACGACGCGCACGGGAGCTCCGCGGTGAGAGTGGTGGGGCCGCCCACAGGGCTGTGGACGATGAGGGTCCCGTCGATGGACTCGACGCGCTGGGCCAGGCCGCGCAGGCCACTGCCCTTGCCTGGGTGGGCGCCGCCGATCCCGTCGTCGGTGACGAGGATTCGGACGGTGTCGCCATCGCGGGAGACGGTCACCTCCGCGCGCCCGGCCTGCGCGTGTTTGGCGGCGTTGGCCAGGGCTTCGGACACCACGAAGTAGGCGACGGCCTCGGTGGTCGCCGACGGACGTTCGGGGAGGTCCACCGTCAGTGTCACGGGGACGGGGGAGCGAGCCGCGATCCCCGAGAGCGCGGCGTCGAGCCCCCGGTCGTTCAGGACGGCGGGATGCAGCCCCCGGACGAAGTCGCGTAGCTCGGCGAGGGCCAGCTTGGCCTCATCGTGTGCTTCGGCGAGCTCCGGCAGGTCCGGATTCATCGCCCGCGCCATCCCGAGGTTCATGGCCAGCGAGACGAGCCGCTGCTGGGTGCCGTCGTGCAGGTCGCGTTCGATCCGCCGCCGCTCGGCGTCGGCGGCGTCCACCACCGCGCTGCGGCTCTCGGTGAGCACCTCGACGCGGTGCGAGAGCCGCTTCGCCCGGTCGGGACCGAGCAGCGCGCGGGCCATCGTCAGGTCCAGGGCGGCCAGCGCGCGCACCACCCAAGGCGTGGCGAACAGCAGGAAGACTCCGAGGAGGAACAGCGTGATCACTATTCGGGAGTCGACGGGGCCGATGAGATCGGTATCGCGCAGCAGGCGCGGTTTCCCCTTGGCGATGGCGGCCAGGAGCAGCAGGCTGAAGCCCGTGCTCCAGAGGACGCCGACGAGAAGGGCCGAACCAGCCTCCGTCACTGCCGCGACGACGTGGAATCCCGCCTGCTTCCAGGTGTTGCGGTCGAAGGCGTCGGCCGTGAGACGCTCGCGGAAGCCTTTCGGGCGGTCGCGGGGGAGCGGGTCCACCGTCTCGCCGAGGAACGCGGCGAACCGGCTCCGTTGCAGTCTCGCCAGACCCCACACGAAGGGGAACAGGACGGCGAGGACGAGGGGAAGGGTGACCACGAACATCAGGGAGAAGACCAGCAGGGACAGCAGGCATACCCCGGCCCCGGAGACGAGCGCGCCCGTGAACAGGTGGGCCGTCGTCCACCAGGTTCGGGGCCGCACCGGACCGAGGAGGATCTCGCGCCAGAGTGCGTCGGGTCTGTTCCTTTTCACGGTGATCACGGTAGAGACCTTCCGCGGTCTGGACGATCCCCCTGCTTGCCGGTTCCAAGGTGGCACTAGTGCCACCCCCCCGAAGACGGATCAGGCCTTGCGCTCCGCGTAGGCCAGGACGTCCGAGCGGCGGTAGAGGCGGCGCACCCGGCCGCCGCCCAGCCGGACCTCCTCCGCCGGTTCCGGCCAGCCCTTCGGCGGGCGGGACGCGTAGACGGTGACCGTGCCGGGGGCCAGTCCGAGCAGGCGTCCGGCCTCTGCGAGGGTCACCAGTTCCTTCTCGGGGGCCTCGTCCCGCGACGAGACGAGCCCGCGGTACCAGGAGGCCCACTCTTCGGCGTCCCAGTAGAGGGCCTTGCCGTGGCGGCGGGCGGGCTCGGGGTGGCCGTTGGTCTCGCGGGCCGCCCACAACTCCTTCAGCGCGTGCTTGGAGAGGCCGTGGGTCTCGGCCAGTTCGTCGCGGGAGGCCAGTCCGGACGGGACGGGCCCAGCGTTTCCAGCGGGCCCGCGGGAGGCGTACCAGGCGTGCCACGCGTCCGCGTCCCAGGTGAGCCGCTGCCCGAGCCGGCCGTCCGGTTCGGGGTGCCCGGTGGAGGCCCGTTCCCGGAACCACTTCTCCAGGGTGCTTCGTCCCAGGCCGTAGCGGGCCATGAGGTCTGCGCGCGTTACGGAAGTCACGTACCCAGTGTCGTGTACTCACTCCGGGATTACGCGGACGTTAGGGGCCCTCCCGGTAGTGTTCGACCACGATGAGAAGACCAGCCGCGCGTTTCACGCTGCTCGTCGTCGGTGCGGCGACGGCGGCGCTGGCGGCGGTTCTCCTGGTTCCGGACAGGGACGGGCTGGCGGCCGCCTTCGAGTCGGCGGGGGAGCTCAATCCGCTGCTGGCCGTCGCCGCCACCTGGGTGCTGATCCTGGCGATGGTGCCGCGCACGGCGCTGGCGTTCGTCTGCGGGCTGCTGTTCGGGCTGGGGCCGGGGGTCGGCTACGCGCTGGTCGGGGCATTGCTGGGAGCGAGCACCGCCTTCGCCATCGGCAGGTTCCTGGGCCGGGAGTTCATCGACGGGGTGCTGGCGCGGGAGCATCCCGGGTGGCGGGGCGCGCTGGCGTCCCGGGTGGCGGGCCTGGACCGCTGGCTGGGCCGCAACGGGATCATCGGAGTGGTGGCTGTCCGGTTTCTGCCGGTAGCGCCTTACGGGATGGTCTCCTATGCCTTCGGCACCTCGGCCACCCGGTACCGGGATTTCCTTTTCGGCAGCGCGGTGGGTGTCCTTCCCTCGACTCTTGGGTATGCGGCACTGGGTGCGGCCGTTTTCGGGCCCTCCGCGGTACCGGTGAGCATCGCTATCCTGAGTGGCCTGGGACTACTGAGCCTGGTGGTGACCATCGGGCTACACCGAGTGCGCAAAAACGAGCCCCGCCCGTCGCCTGGACCGTCAAGACCGGATAACTTGAACATGGTCCGCCGGTGACCACAGAGAAGTGAGACTCCTGGAGGCCCCCCCGATGAAGATCCTGCTCGCCGGAGCCACCGGTGTGATCGGCCGCGCTCTGGTGCCGAGACTCGTCGAGGCGGGCCACGAGGTGTCGGGCACGACCCGGCACCGCGCCAAGGGCAAGTTCCTCGAGGGACTGGGCGCGCACCCGGTGATCGTGGACGTCCTGGACGCCAAGAGGCTCCGCAAGGCGGTCAAGGCCGAACGCCCCGACGTGATCGTCCACCAGCTCACCGACCTCTCGAACGAGGACTTCGCCGCCAACGGCGCGCTGCGCGTCGCGGGGACCCGCAACCTGGTGGACGCCGCGCTGTCCGTCGGCGTCGAGACGATGATCGCGCAGAGCATCGCCTGGCTGTACATGCGCGGCGAGGAGCCGGCGGTGGAGGTCGACGCGCTCGACCCGGCGCTGCAGCCCTACCAGGGCATCGCCTCGCTGGAGCAGGAGGTCGCGCGGATGCCCAAGGGCGTCGTCCTGCGGTACGGCGCGCTCTACGGCCCGGGCACCTGGTACGCCCCGGACGGGGCGATCGCCGACCGGGTGCGGCGCGGGGAGCTGGCGCTGACCCCGGCGTGGACGTCGTTCGTGCACGTGGAGGACGCGGCCGCCGCCGCGGTCGCCGCGCTCGACTGGGAGCGGGGGCCGGTCAACATCGTCGACGACGAACCCGCCACCTTCCAGGAGTGGCTGCCGTCCTACGCCGAGGCGCTGGGCGCCCCCGAGCCGAGGTCGATCCGGCACGCCGCCGCCACCGGCCGTCCGGTCTCCAACGCCAAGGCCAAGTCGCTGGGCTGGACGCCGCAGTACCCCACCTGGCGGACCGGGCTGCTCACCGAGGTCGCTCCGGCGGAGTAGGCGCGCCGGGCGGGCGGAACACCGAAGATCCGGCGAGGACGCTCCAGGCCAGGATGGTTCAGGCGGGACGGTTCAGAAGGTGACCGTGTACCAGAACCGGAGCCGCTGGTCGGAGAGCCGTTCCCAGCCCCATTCCTTGGCGAGGAAGTCCAGGATGTACAGCCCGCGGCCGCTCTCGCGGTCGCTCTCGGGGTCGTAGCGCAGTCTCGGCTCCCCGTTCCCCCCGCAGTCGACGACCTCGACCCGCACCTGCTGGTCGCTCAGCTCCGCGGTGAGCTCCACCATCCCGCCGGGGCGGGCGTAGAGCACGCTGTTGCCGAAGGTCTCCGAGAGCAGCTGCACCGCCGCGTACTCGGCCGGGTGGTCGGCTCCCAGCCAGGCGGCCAGCCATCGGCGCGCCACGCGTACCTGCTCTGGCCTGCCGGGCATGGTGATGCGCGTGGCGGTCAGCATGGTCGATCCTTCGGTCGCTCGAACTCCTGCTCCATGGCCCGAACCCTCCTGCGATCCCGCTGGGCGCGACCGGGCGGTTCAGGGGGTTCTCCGGGGGATTCCCCCGGGATTCCTCCTACATCGAGCCCCTGCGTCGCTACTCTCTGAGTGTGAAGCGCAACGGGGGGTCATGTAAAGCGCTTTCGTGGAATATTCCAAATTCGATCGTCGCCGTCGCTCGAGGATCGTGTACCCAGGAGGATCCGATGACCTCAGGGCGGACCAGCCCGACAGTTCGCCGGCGGAGGCTCGCCGCCGAGATGCGCCGGCTCCGCGCCGACCGCCAGGTGAACCTGGACGAGGTGGCCAAGGGCTCCGACGTGGGACGGACCACCGTCTACCGCATCGAGCAGGCCTCCCACGCGCCGAAGGTGAACGACATCAGGGCGCTGTGCCGGTACTACGGCCTCTCCGAGGAGGCGACCGAGGAGCTGGTGACCCTGGCCAGGGAGAGCCGGCAGCGGGGCTGGTGGCAGCGTCCCGGCTCGTCCTCGTCCATCCCCGCCTGGTTCGAGACCTACATCGGGTTGGAGGAGGAGGCCTCGGAGCTGCTGGTCTACGAGCCCGAGCTGATCACCGGGCTGCTCCAGACCGAGGAGTACTACCGGGCGCTGCTGGGCGTCGACCCGGTGCTGCCCGAGGAGGGCGACGCCGAGCGGGACCGCCGGGTGGAGGTCAGGCTCAAGCGCCAGGAACGGCTGTACGGGCCGGACACGCCCAAGCTCTGGGTCATCCTCAACGAGGCGAGCGTGCGGCGGACGGTCGGCGGCCGAACTGTCATGAAAAAACAGCTGGAACAACTCATCGCGCTCTCTCGGCCGCGCCGAATAACGTTGCAGATACTACCTTTCTCGGCGGGTGCGCATGCCGCGGTCGACGGGGCATTCCATATTTTGCATTTTCCCCGGCAGGCGCATCCCTCGATCGTGTACCTTCAGTTCCGCCGCGGCAGCCTCTATCTCGAGGAAAAAGCAGATATCGCGGAGTACATGGATATCTACGAGCACCTGCGCGCCATGGCGCTCTCCCCTGAGTTGTCCGTCGAACTCATCGAGCGGATCGCGGGAGAGCTGCCGCCCGCGTAGGACCGATATATGAAAGCGGGTGTTCTGCATGCTGGATCGCTCCGGCCTGACCTGGCGGAAGAGCAGTCGAAGTGCCCAGAACGGGGCCTGTGTCGAGATCGGCACCGATCGTTCCGGTGTGCCTGTGGCGATACGCGACAGCAAGAATCCGGAAGGGGCGAAACTGGCCTTCTCCCGGCCCGAGCTCCGTTCCTTCGTCTCGAAGCTGAAGACGTTGTAACGGGTTATACGACAGAA
>NZ_BAAATZ010000003.1:28790-88780 GCF_039533685.1 Actinocorallia aurantiaca
TCGGTGCCGCTCCGTTCTGTTTTAGGTGAACATTTTCAGAGCTGATTATCTCAATCAGCAACTCTCGATCTGTAATTTTTCAGATCAGCGACGGTGCCGGATTCCGTGAAAGAGGGCCACCGCCCCGGACAGCCAGGCCGCGCCCGCGACGATGAAGAAGCACAGGACGTAGTCGTCCAGGGTGGTGACCGTGCCCCCGCCGGTGAGGATCGCCGCGACGACCGCGCCCGCGACCGCGCCGCCGGCCGTCCGCACCAGGGAGTTGACGCCGCTGGCGATGCCGCTCTGGTCCATCGGCACGTGCTCGACGGCCAGGGTGCCCAGGGCGGCGTAGGCGATGCCGAAGCCCACGCCCTGGAGCGCTCCATAGGCGAGGAAGTCGAAGCCGTCGGAGTTGGAGAGCGCCAGCCAGAGGTAGGAGCCGCCGGCGGGCAGGGAACCGAGCGCCAGGGCGAACGCCGGTCCGGTCCGGGCGGCGAGCCGGCCGGAGTAGGTGGAGGCGTAGAACATCGTGACCGTGCTCGGCAGCGAGTACAGGCCCACGTCCAGCACCGAGCCGCCCAGCCCGTACCCCTCGCTCGTCGGAGTCTGGATCAGGCTGGAGATCAGCGTGAACGAGGAGTACATCGAGAAGCCGAGCAGCAGCGACATCAGGTTCGCCGACAGCGACTTGGGGCCGGTCAGCAGGGACAGCCGCACCAGGGGGTCGGGGACCTTCATCTCCGTCAGCGTCCAGCAGACGCACAACACCGCCGTGGCGGCGAACAGGCCGAGGATCCGTCCCGAGGTCCAGCCCCAGGCGTTGCCCTGGCTGATGGCCAGCAGCAGGCACAGCAGCATCAGGGCGGTGAGGACCGCGCCGGGGTAGTCGGGCCTGCCCCCGTGCCCGACGCCCCCGGAGGGCACGCAGCGGGCGACGAGGGCGAGGCACAGGACGCTGAGCCCGGCCGCGACCCAGAAGACCGGGGCGTGGTGGGAGGTGGTGGTGGCCAGCAGACCGGTGATGAGCATGCCGAGGGTGCCGCCGATGCCCATGGTGGCGCTGACGAAGCCGATCGCGCTCATGACGCGGGCCGCCGGGAGGAGGTCGCGGATCACCCCGACCGCCAGCGGGAAGAGCGCGACGCTGACGCCCTGCACCGCGCGGCCGGCGAACAGCACGCCCAGCGAGGGGGCCAGGGCGCACAGGACGGAGCCGGCCAGCAGCGTCCCGAGGATGATCAGGATCAGCGGCTTCTTGCCGTACATGTCGCCGAAGCGCGACAGCAGCGGGGTGGCGACGGCGCCGGCCAGCAGGGAGGCGGTGAAGACCCAGGTGACCGAGGCGACCGAGGCGTCGAACTCCCGCATGAGGGCGGGCAGCAGCGGGATGACCAGGGTCTGCTGCACGGCCACCAGGGAGCAGGAGAGCGCCAGCGTCACGAGGATCAGCCGGGAGGGTCGGGAGGGGGAGTCGGACTCGGTCGCCGGGGGATCGAGGGTGCTGGTCAAGGGGGTACTCCTGGGGCGCTCCCGAATTACTACTTACCGGACTTGAGTAAGTTAGCCGGAGCGGCTTCGCCGGGGTCCACCCGGGATGCTCGCCTAACCGAAGCAGCAGCGGCCCGTCATCGCCCATTCGGTGATCGAGGAGCCCGGCCCTGAGACGTGCTCGTACTCCGAGCAGAGCATCTGGACGACGAACAACCCCCGCCCGTCCTCCGCCAGCTCCTCCACGGGGACCCGCGGCCCGGCCTGCGCCAGCAGGAGCTCGGTCTGCGCGGTGACGTCGCCGCGCAGCACCGGCTTGCCGGTGGGCGGGGAGTGGTGGACCAGCCGCCCCCACACGCGGTCCCCGCCGTGGACGACGCTCAGCGAGACCTTGCCGTCGCCGCCGTGCTCGGCGCAGTTGCCGAGCAGCTCGGACACCACGAGCAGGAACCCGTCGCGGAACGGGCAGGAGGCGGCGAAGAGGCCGCGAAGCCAGGTGCGGGCCGCCGTCCCGGCCCGCAGATCCACCGGAAGCGTCCGTTCCGCCGTCCACCCGGGAGACGCGGACGGACTCGCCTGGCTGCCGACCGCGGTGGGTCTGTTCACGGATCGCTCCAGTCAGCGTGCTTCCGACGGACGTGCCTAAAACTAAGGATCCGACGGGGGCCGCGTCCAGGTTGTTTCTCGGAGTTTCTTCAGGGTTTTGCCGCCTCGATCAGATTCTGCGCGGTACGGCCGTAGGCGGAGGCCTCCACCAGGTGTTCGAAGGTCTTGAGGTAGTGCGCGACGTCCACCGGCTGGCGGTTTCGGATCTGTCCCGCGACCAGATCCGGACGGACCTCATCGGCGTCGTAGATCCAGAACCCCTCCCACGGCCAGACCGTGCGGGGGGCGGCCAGGGGCAGGATCCCGAGGGAGACGTTGACCTGCCCGCCCACGAAGTGGATCAGGCGGTCGAGCTGTTCGCGCATGCCCTCCTCGTCGAGCATCGGAGCGTACAGCGCGGCCTCGGAGACCACGAAACTGAAGCGCTTGCCGCCGTCGGCGAGGTGCTGCTGGTGCTTGATCCGCTCCTTCGCCGCGTCGTCCGCGTCGTCGGGCACCTCGCGGAACCGCATGATGGAGGTCAGGTGCGCCTTGGCGTAAGCGGGGGTCTGGAGCAGCGACGGGATGGGGCTGTGCTGGAAGATCCGGAACTCGGACGTGCCCTCGTACTGGGGCTGGAAGGACTCCTGGACCCGGCGCAGCCCGGTCTGCTCGATCCGGCGCCACTGGATGTAGAGGTCGTCGATGTTGCGCACGGCCGCGATGAGGTCGGGGACGCTCTTGTCGTTGCCGGTGGCCTCGCACCAGACGCGGATGTCCTTCTCGGTGGGGATCTGCACCCCGTTCTGGATCTTGGAGACCTTGGACTTGGCCCAGCCGACCTCGGCGGCGAGCGAGATGGTGTTGAGCGGCGACTCGGAGAGCAACTGCCGCAGCCGGGCCGCGAGGATCCGCGCGGCCTCGTCGGCCCGCTCCTTGGTAGTGGGCATCCCTCGAAGCTACGCCGTTTGTTTCGAGTTGTCGCGGAGAGTTTCTAGATCGGTTCAGCCGACCGCAGCGAAGCGAGGATCGGTTGAATCGATCCCCTCGGGGGTCTGGGGGTCGTCCCCCAGATGGTTCTATTCAGCCGACCGCAGCGAAGCGAGGATCGGTTGAACCGATCTCTCCGGGGGTCTGGGGGTCGCCCCCCAGATGGTTCTATTCAGCCGACCGCAGATGGTTCGGTACTTCATCCCAGGTCGGACAGGGAGGTGTTGCCTCCGCACAGGACGACCGCGGTGGTGCCCCGGCGGCCTTCGAGCCGCCGCAGCCCGGCGAAGGCGGTCGAGGCGGCGTGCTCGACCGCGAGCCGGTAGTGCTCCCACAGCTGCCGCCGGGCGTCGACGATCTCCTCGTCGGTGACGAGCACGCTGTCGGCGCGGGTGGCCCGCGCGGTGTCCAGGGCCAGCCGGGAGGCGCGGCGGGCGCCGAGGGAGTCGGCGGCCACGGAGTCGACGGTGACGTCCACGGGCTCCCCCGCCTCCAGCGCGGCGTTCAGCGCGCGGCAGTGCTCGGGCTCCACGACGACCGTGCTCAGCCCGTGGTGGTCGGCGGCCGTCGCCACGCCGGTGAACAGCCCGCCGCCTCCGGCCGAGACGACGATCGTGTCGAGGTCGGGGACCTTGGCGCGGATCTCGTCGACGAGCGTCCCGGCTCCGGCGGCGATCAGCGGGTGGTCGTAGGCGTGCGAGGCCAGCGCCCCGGACGAGGCGGCGAACTCCTCGCAGGCCTGGAGCGCGTCGGCGTACTGCGTGCCGACCTGCCGGACGTCCGCGCCGTAACCGCGCAGGCGCTCGACCTTCACCGGCGGCGCCGTCTCGGGGACGAAGACGGTCGCGGGGACCTGGAACCTGCCCGCCGCCCACGCGCAGGCCATCCCGGCGTTGCCCCCGCTGGCGATCGTCACCCCGGCCGCGGGCAGCGTCCCGGCCTCGCGGTGGGCGAGCAGCAGGTTCAGCGCGCCGCGGGCCTTGAAGGAGCCGGTGTGCTGCATGAACTCCAGCGCGAACCACACCCCGTCACCCGCGTCCGCGACGGCGACCTCGCGGATCCCCGAGCCGACCCGCCGCGCCGCCCGCTCGACGTCCCCGTATCCGATCTTCTGAGCCTCCACGCGTTCCTTCTACCACGCGGCTTCTCCCGGCAATCGCCCGATCAGGGCATGGATCAGTCCGACCGGCACACCGGCGAGGCGCCGCGCGGTGCCTGCCGGGCCCGCTCCACCGCCACGGGCGTGCGCCGTCAGGGCGCGAGGGACGGTGCGCGGGGCAGCAGGGTGCGGGCGTGGGCGATGGCGGCGGGGGTGTCGGGGAAGAGCAGCCCGTCCTCGCGCAGGCGGCCGGCGATGCCCAGGGCGGCGAGCACCTGGTCGTGGCCGGGCCGGACGCCCGAGAGGAGGACGGTGACGCCGCGCTGCTCCAGGCGGGTGACGGCGTCGCCGAGGATCTGGGCGCCGGTGGCGTCCAGGGCGGTGACGCGGGACATGCGCAGGATGACGACCCGCACGTCGGCGGTCTCCGACAGCTCCAGCAGGAAGCGGTGGGCCACCCCGAAGAAGAGCGGGCCGTCGAAGCGGAAGACGACGATGTGCTCGTCGAGGAGGCGCTGTTCCTCCTCGCCGTGGTCGCCGCCCTCCAGCGGTACCTGGTCGAGCCTGGCGGTGCGGGCGACGGCGCGCAGCGCCACCAGGACCGCCAGCGCGACGCCGACGGCCACGGCGGTGATGAGATCGAGGGCGACGGTGACGGCGAAGGTGAGCAGCAGCACCAGGCCGTCGCCGCGGGTGGCGCGGGTGATGGCGCGCAGCGATCCGACCTCGACCATCCGGACGGTGGTGGCCAGCAGGACGCCGGCCAGCGCCGCCAGCGGGATCCTGCCGACGAGTCCGGCCGCGGCCAGCACGATGACGGCGAGCACGACGGCGTGGGTGAGCGCGGCCAGCCGGGAGCGGGCCCCGGCCCGGACGTTGACGGCGGTGCGGGCGATCGCGGCGGTGGCGGGCACCCCGCCGAAGACCGGCGCGGCGAGGTTGGCGATGCCCTGCCCGAACAGCTCCCGGTCGGGATCGTGCTTCTCCCCGACGGTCATGCCGTCGGCGACGGTCGCGCACAGCAGGCTCTCCAGCGCGGCGAGCGCCGCGACGGCCAGCGCGGACGGCAGCAGCGCCCCCATCGCGTCCGGGGACACGAACTCCAGGGACGGGGAGGGCAGACCCGAGGGCAGCGCTCCGATCCGGGCGACGTCGAGGCCGGCGAGTTCGGCGACGGCCGTGGCCAGCACGATGCCCGCCAGCGAGAACGGGACCGCGGGCCTGAACCTGGCGCCGGCGAGCATCAGCGCGGCGACCGAGAGCGCCATGACGGGCGCCGCGGCCCCGGGATCCCGGAGGAAGGCGAGCAGCGCCTCCCACGCGGCGCGCCACACCTGCTCGGCGTCGGGGGCCGCCACGCCGAGCGCGGCGGGGACCTGCTGGAGCGCGATGACCACCGCGATGCCCGCGGTGAATCCCTCGATCACCGGCATCGGGAGGTACTGGGCGAACCGTCCGGCGCGCAGCGCGGCCAGCAGGACGAGCACGACTCCGGCCATCAGCCCGACGAGCAGCACCCCCTCGGCCCCGTACCGGTGCACGATCGGCACCAGCACCACCGTCATCGCCCCGGTCGGCCCGGAGACCTGCAGGTTGCTGCCGCCGAAGACGGCGGCGAGCGCCCCGGCGACGATCGCGGTGACCAGTCCGGCCTGCGCGCCCAGTCCGGAGCTGACGCCGAAGGCCAGGGCGAGGGGGAGCGCGACCACCGCGACGATGATCCCGGCGAGCAGGTCGCGGCCGGGGGACCGGCGGGCCGGCCGCCAGTCGGATCGCACGGGCAGCAGTTCGGGGAGCCGCCTCAGCACGTCGGGGGCGGTCATCGGGGTTCCTGCGCCCGGAGTTCGGCCAGCAGTTCGCCCTGGTCGGCGAGCATCTCGGTGAGGATGCGGCGGGCCGCGCGCAGCAGGTCCGCCACGTCGGGGGTGCTGAGGGCGTAGACGACGGTGCCGCCCTCGCGGGTGCCGGTGACGAGCCCGGCACGCCGCAGTACCGCGAGCTGCTGCGACAGGCTGGACGGTTCGGCCTCGAGCTCCTCGAGCAGTTCGCGTACCGGGCGGGGGCCGTCCTGGAGCAGTTCCAGGACGCGGATGCGCATGGGGTGGCCCAGGGTGCGGAAGAACTCGGCCTTGGCCTGGTACAGCGGGACGGGCACGCGGAACTCGTTTCACGGGTGGAGGAGGTGAGATGTCTTATTTAGTATGAATGAAATTGAAGAATTCTTCAACTCGTGGGGGAAAGGGGGCCCGCGGCGGTGTGCGCCGCGGGCCGGGAGCGGGGTTCAGTAGCCCCAGAGGCGGGTGATCTCGCGCAGTTCCTCCGGCACGTCCTCGCGGCGGGGCAGCGGGCGGGCCGGCTGGATCGTGCCGGACTTGATGTTGGCGCTCCAGTCTCCGAAGACCGGCTTGATCGGGCCGTGGTCGTGGGAGCCGTAGTCGAGCATCGAGGACTCCCACGGCACCCCGAGGTAGGCGCAGATCTTCTTCGTGGTGTCGGCCGGGTCGGCGGTCAGGTCCTCGTAGCGGACCGTGAGGCCCTCCAGGCTCTGGCGGGCGGTCTCGACGCCCACCAGGTACTCGAGGACCTCCTTGACGACGATGTCGAGGTCGGCTTCCCTGCGCCGGTTCATCACCGACTCGACGACGGCGGCGGGGTGGCGCTGCAGGAAGATGTACCGGGCCTGCGGCCAGGCCGAGGAGATGCGCTGCCACTGCAGGGCGTTCGACGGGGTCTTGTCGACGATGACGCTCTTGCGGCTCTTCAGCAGCTCGTGGTGGAGCACCCTGTCCCACAGCAGGTGCTCCAGCTCGGTGAGGGTGAGCCCGACCGCCTCCATGATGTCGGCGGAGTACTTGCGGCTCGG
The DNA here is from genome assembly GCF_039533685.1 of Actinocorallia aurantiaca. Taxonomy (NCBI): domain Bacteria; kingdom Bacillati; phylum Actinomycetota; class Actinomycetes; order Streptosporangiales; family Thermomonosporaceae; genus Actinocorallia; species Actinocorallia aurantiaca. The sequence continues at coordinate 35,798 of NZ_BAAATZ010000003.1, forward strand.
CTCCACCTTGAGCGTGCGCAGGTGCAGCTCGTGCGGGGCCCTGACGCGCGAGTGGCTGTTGAGCAGGACGCGCAGGAGGGTCGACCCCGACCGTACCGATGAGAGGACGAAGACGGGCGAGGCGACCAGGCGTGTGGCCGACCGGTCGGGTAGCGGCGCCCTCCGCTTGAGCGCCGTTCCCGGAGGCCTCACGGCCTCGAGCAGGTGTGCTCCCCTGCGCCGGATGGCCTTCTTGATCACGCGCTTGCGCTTGGCGACTTGCATCCTTCACCCCGGGGTCGACTCCTCCTGACCCTCAGGACGGTACCGGTCGGTTATGAAATATGGCTAAAGATTCTTATTTGTTAGGAGATATTCATGCAACCTTTGGGGCTGTCGAGGTGTCAGCTTGGCACAGATCGCGGGCCATGAGGGTCGCGCCGGCGACCGCGCCCGGCATGAACAGCACCGCGCCGAGCGGGACGAGGAACAGCGCGCCGGTCGCGGTGCCGAAACCGAGCACGGTCGGCCGCCGCGACTTCAGCAGGGCGAACCGCTCCTTGCGCCGCATTTCGCGACGCTCCATCGCGATGCCGGTCAGCTCCCCGGTGAGGAAGTAGCCCGACACCACGAGCGCGACGACCGGGACGACGGTCTGGCCGATGACCGGGATGAAACTCAGCGCGAAGAACAGCACGCCGAAGGCCAGCGCGGTCGCGCCCAGGATGAGGGCGTCGCGGATGCCGCGCCCGAGCCCGAGCCAGAACGGCTCGTCGGGTTCGGGCGGGGCGCCGCCGACCGAGTTCTCCACCCGCACGGCGAGCGCCTCGTAGAACGGCTCGCCGATGATGAGGGTGACGGCGGTGAAGAGGAGCAGCGAGACGAACAGCGCCGCGCCGAAGACCGCGATCCCGGAGACGAGGCGCAGCGTTTCACGCGCTCCGGACGCCCAGCCGTCGGCGAACGGCGTCATCCATTGGACGAGGTCGCCGATCTGGAAGCCGAGCCAGGTCAGCAGCCCCCCGAACAGCAGAAGGGTCAGCAGGGCCGGGATCAGCCCGAACACCCACTGGGAGGGGTGCCTGGCCACCCAGCCGATTCCCCGTCCGAGGTAGCGCACTCCATTTACCACTGTCCGCACCTCCGCGCCGTCATGACTTCCCGTGAAGGTTAGTTCGCCGGATCGGCGGGTCGGTTCGGTCTTCGCGAGGGGCGCCGTCCGGCGGCGGCGCCCGCACGGTGGCCGCCGCGGGGTCCGTTGCGGGCCTGTGATCCGTGAGAAGGTGGGGATTCGGTCGCGCGAACTCTCCCTCTTGGAGATCAACATCACGCGGGGTATTCGCGACGGAACAAAGCGCGCCTACCTGTTCGATATCAATGGTCTCGGGCGGCAGGGCCGTTCTTGAGCAATGGATCACCTTCGGCGGGCGCGCGATCCGGTGCCGATCCTCTTTCGCAGGCCCGCTTCACGCGGATGGACACGCCCTGAACTGCTGCTACACCGTCCTTCCGCCGGGGAGTCTCCCTCTTGGCCCCGCTATCGGGGCGTTGGCATAGGGTCGTCCCCGGACATGGGCCCGGTAAGAGATTCCATTACGGAAAGTCCCGGGTTTGGTCCAGTGGCCAAAACCCCCTAAAACTCAGTACTGTGAGCGACCTTGGTTGATCAGGGGACCCGATCACGGAGCGGAAAACGTTGTTCAAACGCCAAAAATCTCCGACCCCTCGCCGCGGGCGGCCGATTCTTCGACGCATCGCGGCGCTGCTGTTGCTGCCGCTGCTCTCCCTGACGGTCCTGTGGGGATACGCGGCGAGCACGACGCTGTCGGCCGCGCTGCGCAAGTTCGAGTACACGGACACCTACGAGCAGCTCGGCCTGCCGGCGACCGCACTCGTGGAGAAGATCGGGGCCGAGCGCGTCGCGGCCTCCACCGTGGTGATGACCGGTGCCGCCGGGAACGCCGCCTACACGAAGGCCAAGCAGGAGCTGGACGGGGCCCTCGGGGTGTTCGTGCCGAACATCGAGAACGAGGAGATCGTCGGCAGGCTCGGTGACGACGGAGCGAGCCTGCACCTCGCGAAGGCCAAGGACGCCCTCGGCGGACTGGAGCAGCTGAGGTCCAGGACCGAGAGCGGCCAGGCCGACCTGATCGACGTCCTCCAGGGCTACGGCGGTCTCATCGACAGCATGCTGAGCTCGGTCGCCGGTCTGGTCAGCGTCGAGGACGTCGAAGTGGTGCAGGACACCAAGTCGATGCTCCACCTGATGTGGTCCCACGACCTGCTGATGCGCGAGACCTCGCTGATGGCCGCGCTCCCCCCCGGCAAGAAGGTGGACGCCGCCCGCCGGGTCGCGTTCGCCGAATGGGCCGGAAGCCGCAAGCGGTTCTTCGACTTCGGCGTCAGCGGCATGAACGGCGAGCTGCAGAAGTACATGGACCGGGTCGTCAACAGCCCCGAGTACCAGAAGTACGAGCAGATGGAGCAGTCGGTCCTCGACGGCCGCCTGCAGCAGAACCCCCAGGAGTGGCGGGCGGTCGGCGGGCAGCTGGCCCTCAGCTGGGGCGTCGAGCTCCGCAACGCCGGCACCTACCTGCGGAACGAGAAGGTCGCGCCGATCGGCCAGCGCATCATCACGGAGTTCGCCCTGGCGGGTGGTCTCGGTCTGCTCGCGGTGGTCGCGTCCATCCTCCTGTCGCTGCGGTTCGCGCGCAGCATCTCGCGGGAGCTGAAGGACGTGCAGCTGGCGGCGTGGGACCTGGCCCGCGAGCGGCTGCCCCAGGTCGTGGCCCGGCTGCGGCGCGGCGAGGAGGTCGACTCCACGGCCGAGGCGCCGCCGATCACGCCCGGCGGCACCAAGGAGATCAACGAGGTCGCCGAGGCGTTCGACAGCGTGCAGCACACCGCGGTCGACGTCGCCGTCGCCGAGTCGCAGCTGCGCCAGAGCGTCGGCCAGGTCTTCGTCAACCTGTCGTGGCGCAGCCAGGCGCTGCTGCAGCGCCAGCTCCAGCTGCTCGACGTGATGGAGCGCCGCGCCTCCAGCCCCGAGGAGCTGGACGGCCTGTTCAAGCTCGACCACCTCACCACCCGCATGCGCCGGCACGCCGAAGGTCTGGTGATCCTCTCCGGCGCGCCCACCGTCCGCGCCTGGGACCACCCGGTCGAGATGGAGGACGTGGTCCGCGCCGCGCTCGGCGAGGTGGAGGAGTACACCCGGGTCGACTCCGCGGTCTCCTCCCCCGTCTCGATCAGCGGCGAGGTCGTGGCCGACGTCATCCACCTGCTGGCCGAGCTCATCGAGAACGCCACGATGTTCTCCCCGCCGACCACCGAGGTGCTGGTTCGGGCCGAGGCCGTCGCCAACGGCGTGGTCGTCGAGATCGTCGACCGGGGCATCGGGATCTACCCCGACCAGATGGCCATGCTCAACCGGAACCTCGCCGACCCGCCGGAGTTCAACCTGGCGGACAGCGACCGGCTCGGACTCTTCGTGGTGGCCCGGCTGGCGGCGCACCACGGCATCAAGGTCACGCTCCAGCCGTCCGCTTACGGAGGCACCTCGGCCGTCGTCCTCATTCCGGAGGGCCTGGTCGTGCGGGCGGGCGGGGCCCACGCGCGGAAGGAGCAGGAGCCCATGCGGGCCAGCAGGATGTCCCCGGCGGGCCAGATCCCCGCCGCGAGCGGCGCCACGGGCGCGTTGCCCGAGGCGCCTCCGACCTCGTCGTCCGGCAGGTACACCGCGCCGCCCGCGCTTCCCTCCTCGGTTCCCACCGACCCGAACGCCACGCTCACCGGCGGCTTCGAGGCCTACGGTTCCCAGGACCCCTACTCGGCCGTTCCGGAGAGCCCGGAGAGCCTGTTCCCGCAGGCCCCCGCGGCGCCCGTCGCGCCCCCCGCACCGCAGCAGCGGAGCCAGGGACAGCAGGGCCAGGGCCAGGGAGGCAGCGGCCAGCCGAGCAGACTGCCCCGCCGCAACCGGCAGCAGCACCTGGCGCCGCAGCTGCGCAAGTCGTCGGAGTCCTCGTACGCCGGTCCGGGGGACGGTTCCTCCGGCGGCGATGAAGAGGGTTTCATCGAGCCGGATCCGGAGTTCAGCCGGGACCTGATGTCCGCCCTCCAGTCGGGCTGGCTCCAGGGACGCGGCTCGGACGACGAGACCACAGAATTCGACACTTACGATGAACGGGAGAGGCCGTGACTCAGCCGCAGCCATCCGGCGAATTGAGCTGGATGCTCGATGACCTGGTCCAGCGGGTCGAACAGGTGCACCAGGCGGTACTGCTTTCCCGCGACGGCCTGGTGATGGGCGCCTCGCGCACCGTCTCCCGCGCGGACGCCGAGTTCCTCGCGGCGCTGTCCTCGGGTTTCCACAGCCTGTCCAACGGAGCCCGGGAGCACTTCGGCGCCCGGCAGGTCCGGCAGGCGGTCATCGAACTCGACGACAAGCTCTTCTTCGTCCTGCCCGCCGGCAACGGCAGCTGCCTGGCCGTGCTGAGCACCGCCGGGCCGAAGGCGGGGCTCGTCGCCTACGAGATGGCGCTGCTGATCAAGAGGGTGCGCCAGCACATGGCCGCCGCGCCCCGCAGGCAACCGACGGCGAGCGCCGGATGAGCGGGCCGGGAGGGCACCGGCCGAGAGAACGCTGGGTGGGCCGGGAAGCCGGCCCCCTGGTGCGCCCCTACACCATGACCCGCGGGCGCACCCAGCCCCGGGGCGTGCGGCTCGACCTGGTCACCATCCTGGTCGTGAGCGGCCGGGGCCCCGCCGAGAACGTCAGGCTCTCGAGCGAGCACCGGCGGTTGCTGGACCTGTGCCGGCGTCCGTCGACCACCGCCGACCTGGCCTCCGAGGTGGAACTCCCCTTCCGGGTCGTCCAGGTGCTCCTGGGCGACCTCTACCACCACGGGCTGATCGAAGAGGTCCGCCAACCCGCAGCTTCCAACCAGCGTCCTGACGCTCACTTGCTGATGAGAGTCCTCGATGAACTTCGCCACCTCTGACCCCTCCCACCGGGAAGTCGCCGACGCCCCGACCGTCGCGCTGAAACTGCTGGTCGCGGGAGGCTTCGGCGTCGGCAAGACCACCCTGGTCGGCGCGATCAGCGAGATCCGCCCGCTGCGCACCGAGGAGGACCTCACCGACGCCAGCGTGGGCGTCGACGACACCACCGGCGTGGAGCGCAAGTCCACCACCACGGTGGCGATGGACTTCGGCCGGCTGACCTTCAGCGGCGGCCTGCGGATCTACCTGTTCGGCACGCCCGGCCAGGAGCGGTTCTGGTTCATGTGGGACGAGATGGCCTACGGCGCGACCGGCGCCATCGTCCTCGCCGACACCCGCCGGCTGGAGTCGAGCTTCGCCTCGATCGACTTCTTCGAGCAGCGCGGCATCCCCTTCGTGGTGGCGGCGAACTGCTTCGAGGGCGCCGACCGGCACAGCCCCGACGAGATCCGGGACGCCCTGGACATCGGCCGCGAGGTCCCGGTCGTCCTGTGCGACGTGCGCCAGCGCGAGTCCGTCAAGAACATCCTGGTCAACCTGATCGAGTACGTCCTCAAGCTGACGAACGCGGCCTGACGCCACGGGGCATGACCCCGAACACGAAGGGACGGGAGCGCACGGCGCCCCGTCCCTTCGTCGTTCGCGGTTCCGGCCGCCGTGCCGCCCGGATGGGTCGGGCGGCACGGGCCGCCGGGAAAAGGGGAAGGGCCCGCCGGGGGAGGGCGGGCCCTTCGGGTCGCCGGAGGAGAACGGCGACGGGGGTGAGGGTCAGGAGTTGGGGATGACCGCGGCCAGCGGCAGGGAGCCGCCGAGGATGGTCATGGCCGTGCTGCCGCAGGTGGACAGGCTGTCGGAGTTGCCGCAGTAGTGGCTGGCGGTGTAGGAGCCGGTCGCCATGTCCTTGGCCCAGGTGGAGCTGAAGTCGCGGAGCCTGGCGGTCTGGGTGCTGTTGGGGGAGCAGGCGGCGCCGAGGATGCCGATGGTGTCGGTGTTGTCGCCTTCGGCGTCGATGTGGCAGCTGCCGCCGGAGGGCGAGATGCCCGCGTTGTACTTGGTCCAGACGAGCTGGATGCCGACGAAGTCCGCGCCGAGGGAGGCCAGGGCGCCGAAGGCGTTGTTGAACAGGTTGATGACGCTCGGGCGGGCCGCGACCTGCAGGACCGGGCGGGTGCCGCCGGCCGAGATGGCCTGGAGGTTGGCGGTGAAGCCGTCGGCGGCGACGCCGTCGAAGAGGATCGCGCCCTTCAGGTTGGCGTAGCCGTTGGCGGCCAGGCGGGCGCCGACGACGGAGGCGAAGTGGCCGCCCGCGGAGTGGCCGCCCACGATGTACTTGGCGGGCAGCGCCTTGCCGTTCGGCGGGGTGAGGGTGCGGGCGCTGAGCACGTTGCCCAGCGCGTTGCCGAGGGCCGGGTTGCCGGCGGTCATGTCGGCGTCGACGCAGAACACCATGACGCCCTTTTCGGCGATCGCCTTGCTGGTGTTGGTCAGGGTCTTGCAGCTGCGGCTGAAGCCGTGCTCGACGAGCATCAGCGCGGACGCGGTGCCGTTGGGCAGGTACCACTTCAGGTTGTAGGAGGTGCCGCCGATGTTCGCGGACTCCGTGACACAGGTGGTGCTGCTCGAGGAGTAACCGCTGCAGGCGGTGGCGGCGCTGGCCGCCGGGGCCGCGACGACCGCGGACGCCATGAGCGCTCCGACCGCTGCGGTGACCGCGAGGGCGATCTTCTTCGGACGTCGGCTGAAGGTGACCTTCACTGTCTCTCCTGGTGCTCACTGAGCTGGACTTGGCCACGCCTGTCCGAGGGCAGGCGTGATGGGTGACAGCGACGGCCTCACCGGATCGGCGTCGCGCCGGCCGTCGTCTCCTCGAGTCGGATGGGGGGTGCGTCTCCTTCTCTCGCGAAAAGGAAACAGTGTTTCGCAGAGCGAACTACTGTTCCGCAGATTAGAGTCTGCGAACGGCTCAGGCAATGCTTCGGGGCAAGGGTTTTTCGGGAGAAGAACACGTGTGAACGGAAGATCACCCACAGTGTGATCAGACCGCGCCGGTGGTCGGCGCGCCTTCCCTCTCCGTCCTCAGCGGGCCCGAGGGGCTCTCGGCCGGTGGACGACCGCGTTGACGCGGGCGGGGAAGGTGCCGCCGAAGTCGGGGTCGAGCTCCCACTCGATGGTGATGACCTCGCGGGCCAGGAAGGCGGCGCCGTCGGGGAGGTCGCGGGCGTTGTTGCGGACGAGGGTGTCGGTCCCGGCGAGGGAGGCCACGTCGTCGGTGCCGATGAGGAAGCGCCCGGGGCTGGTCTGGTGGTACTGGCCTACGAGGGCGACCATGCGGTCGAGGCCGCGTTCGGTGGGGGCCGCCACGACGATCCTGCGGTCGGCGGAGAGGGTGGCCAGACGGCGCAGGACGGCGGGGCCGGGCGAGGCGTTGATCTCGACGACGTTGTCGAAAGAGCCCACCAGGGGCTCCAGGTCGCGCAAATGGAAGATGGGGGTCGTGACGACGTCGTATTCGGCGTCCAGACGCCTTCCCGCCGCGTCCTCCAGGAGAATGGGTTCCACGGAGATGCCGGAGGTGTTCTCCACCAGAGCGCTCATGCGTTCCAGGTCGCGCGGATTGCATTCCACGAAAGCCACCCGGGGCGCGGGGTGCAGCGCGGTCAGCGCCTCGTCGACCAGATTCCGGATATCCCTGGCGGACAGGCCCGCGGATTGGGCGCGGGTGAAGAGCGTGCGCAGGTCCGTGCCGAAACTCTCGGCGCCGAGCAGCGTCGACTCGGGGATCCGGGTGACGAAACTCCCCTGCCGCGCATGAGTCCGGACCAGGCCGGAGGCCGCCAACCGCTGGATCGCGCGGTCCACTGTCGAGGGATTGGTCCCCAGTTCTGCGGCGAGCGCGCGGCAGGACGGGAGTTTCGAACCGACGGTGTAGACGCCTGCGCCGATACGATCGCGAAGAATGCGGTGCACATCGTTAAGCGTCAACAAGGCAGCACCACTCATCCAGTTTCTCCGACCAATACCAGAACGGGACGAGGATAGGCCGCCTCCCGGATTCCGGACAGCCCGGCAATGGCGAGCAGACCTCTGAGCGCCTCGGGTGTCCTGGCTCTTCCGGGAGCCTCGACCTGCATCATCAGGTCGAACAGCGGCCCCATCGTCCCGGGGGAGTCGCCGGGGATCTCCACGATGACGACACGGCCTTCGGGGGCGAGCGCGGCACGGGCTCCGCGGAGCACCCGGACGCACTGCTCGTCGGTGAGGTCGTGCAGCAGATGCGAGATCAGTACGGTGTCCGCCGAGCCGGGTTCGACGCCGCAAGAAGGCTCGTTCAGGACGTCGGCGGCGAGGGTCTTCACGTTTCGGGGGAGTTCGGCGCGAGCCCAGTCGACGACCCGCGGCAGGTCGACCAGCGTCACGTCGGCGCCCGCCGCGGCCAGGGGGACCGCGTAGGAGCCGAGGCCGCCGCCGACGTCCAGGACACGCCTGCCGGGGGCGAACTCCGGCAGGGCGGTCAGGTCGGGGCCGGTCTCCCGGGCGAGGGTGACGAGGGCGGCGAGGAAGTCGCGGGCGACCCGCGGTTCGCGTTCCAGCCGTTCGGCCCAGGGGGCCAGGCGGGGTTCGCCGGTGCGGATCGTCGGGTCCAGATCCGTCCACACCCGGGCGAAGAACGACTCCTTGCGGACGAGGAGCTCCAGGTCCGCGCCCGTGCGCAGCCGCTCGGACAGGGGGGTGAGGGCGTTGCCGGGGCCGAGCAGCCCGAGCGCGGTCAGCGAGGCGAGCAGCGTGCCGGTCGGGGCGGGGGCCAGGCCCAGCTCCGCGGCGAGGGCGGCGGCCTCGCGGGGGGCGTCGCCGAGCGCGTCGAACACGCCCAGGCGGCAGGCGGCGGCGATCACCGCGGCGGGCTGGTAGCCGGTCATCGCGTCGATGAGTTCGAAGGCGTTCTTCAACGGGTCTTCCTTTCGGTGGCGCGCATCGCCCGGTAGGCACGGAGGCCGGACCGCAGTCCGGCCGCCTCGCGGCGGGTCCTGGTCCAGAGCCCGTCGACGGGGGCGGGGCGGCCTGCGTCGGCGAGGAGGGCGGTGGCCGCGGTCCTGCCGGAGACGCCGGACAGGCCGCCGCCGGGGTGGGTTCCGGCTCCGGCGAGGTAGAGGCCGGGCAGCGGGGTGCGGGGGGCCCTCAGGCCCGGCGGACGCCAGCCGAGCAGCTGGTCGACGCTCAGATCCAGGTGGTTGGGGTTGCCGTCGCCGTGCAGCCGCCGCGCCCACGTGGCCGGGCCGGTGACGAGGAGGTCGCCGGACAGGTCGGTTCCCAGGACCTTGGAGACGGAGGCGAGGACGCGTTCGGCGGCCTGCTCCTCCAGACCGGGGGTCCACGGGCCGTCGGCGCGGTGCAAGGGGACCACCGAGGAGACCCACAGCCCGGTCCCGGCGCCGGTGACCATCGCCCAAGGGGATTCGGGGAGGCGCCCGGCGATGACGTCGCCGAAGCCCCGCCGCAGGTCTTCCAGGCCGTCCTGGACGAAGCAGAGGGGGCCCGTGGGGTCCGAGAAGGGTTCGGGAGGGGTGAGCCCGGTCAGTGAGATGGTCAGTTCGCAGACGTTGAAGCGTCCTGAAGTGACGCTGCCGGCCGCCTTGCGCATCGCGTCGGGCGGGGAGGAGAGCAGGTCCGTGGTCCGCCGCACGTCCAGCGTCGAGATGACCCTGCCGGCGGTGAGGCGGTCTCCGTCTTCCAGCATCACGGTGTATCCGGAGTCCCCGGAGCGCTCCAGGCCGACGACTTCGGCCTCCGTACGGATCTTCCCTCCGGCGGCTTCCAGCGCCGCGACCAGAGCGGAGACCAGGGCACCGGAGCCGCCTACCGGACGCACCGCGGGCTCGCCGTGCATGGACGGCAGCAGCAGCGCGAGCATTCCGGAACCGGGCGCCCAGGCGGGGATCTGGCCGTGCGCCGCGTAGAGGGCGAGGGAAGCCCGCAGGTACGGGTCGCTGAAGGTGCGTTCCAGAACTGCTTCCGCTGACGAAAGGAGCATCCGGAAGGTCGTGTCACCACCGCGTAGACCGTTCAGGACGGCGGCCAGCTCGGTCATCGTCGGAGGACTGCCGAAACCGTCCAGCACGGAGAAGAAGGATCGCGCCTGCTCTACGAGTTCCAGGTACGGGGTGCCGTCAGCGCCGAATCCGGCTGCCGTCTCCTCGGCCGAGACCTCGAAGACGCGGCGTTCGCCGTCACCGAAGAGGACCGTCTGCAGGCGGCTGCGTTCGACGTACTTCAGGCCGAAGGCGTCCAACCCGAGGTCGGACGCGATCGCCGCGACGCCTCCATGGTCGACGGCTCCGCGTTCGGCGATGGCTCCGCCGGGGAGTTCCTCCGTCCAGACGCAGCCGCCAGGTGTCTTGGACGCCTCCAGGAGGGTGACGTCCACTCCGGCCCGGGCCAAGTAGACGGCGGCCACGAGCCCGTTGTGCCCGCCTCCGATCACGACCGTGTTCACTTCGCGGTGCCTCCGAGCCGTGAGAAGCCGGTGGAGGCGAGTCCCGAGGCCTCGGCGATCCGCCGGGTGAGGGGGCGGCAGACCTCGATCTGCTCCCGTTCGTCGATGACGGTGCAGGCGTGGTCGTCGACGAGCTTCCGCCCGTCCACCCACACCTCGCGTACGGCGCGCGGCGAGGCGCCGTAGACGAGCTGGCCGCAGGGGTCGTGGAGGACCGAGACGCAGACGGAGTCCTGCAGGAGCACCAGGTCGGCCCGCTTGCCGGGCTCGACGCTTCCGACGAGGTGGTCGAGCCCGAGGGCCCGCGCCCCGTCCAGGGTCGCCATACGCAGCACGTCGGGGGCGTCGATGACCGACGGGTCCAGGGTGTGGACCTTCTGCAGCAGCGCCGCCATCTTGACCGCCTGGAGCATGTCCTGGCCGTCGTTGGAGGCGGCTCCGTCGGTGCCGATGCCGACCGCGATCCCGGCCTTGCGCAGCCGGGGCACCGGGCAGACGCCGGAGCCGAGGATCATGTTGGCGACCGGGTTGTGGGCGATCGCCACGTCGTGCGAGGCGAGGATCTCGATGTCGGGCTCGGTCACCCAGACGCCGTGCCCGGCTATCAGCGGCCGTTCGAACAGTCCGAGGCGCAGGGCGTGCGGGATGGTCCGCCGCCCCCACCGCTGCGCCGCGGCGACGAGTTCCTCGCGGACCTCCGCCAGATGGGTGTGCACGGCCCAGCCGTGGCGGCGGCAGGCGTCCACGCCCGCTTCGAGCAGCTCGTCGCTCTGCCCGAGCAGCGTCCCGACGCCGTACCGGTAGACGACCAGCTCCGCGGCGTCCGCGGCGGCGGCCAGGGCGTCCTGCTCGGCCATGATCCGCGTGACGTCCGCCCAGGCGGGCTGGCCCGGGGCGGCGACGTCCTCGGCGCCGAAGGAGACGACGCCCCGCATCCCCGCCGATTCGAGTCCGGCGACCACGCCGAGGCTGGCGTACTCCTCGGCGTTGCAGTGGACGAACATGTCGTTGACGGTCGTCACGCCGGACAGGAGCATCTCCACGGCGCGCAGGCGGGTGCCTTCGCGGGCGTCCTCCTCGGTGAGCACCGAGCCCAGCGGCCCGACGAGGCGCTCGCCCCATTCGAAGAGCGTCAGTTCCGAGCCCATCCCGGTGGCCAGCGCCTCCGACAGGTGGGTGTGGGCGTTGACGAAGCCGGGGATGAGCAGCCCCGTGCCGTCGCCGGTGACGGGAACGTCGGGGAGTGCCGCGCGCAGGTCCGGGTAGGGGCCGACGGCGACGATCTCGCCGTCGCGTACGTGCACCGCGCCATCGGGGACGTCTCCTTCCGGTCCGACCGTCAGCACCCAGGCGGCCCGGATCAGGACCTCCTCGCGGGCGGGTGGCGGGCCGCTCACGCCAGCCGCCCGAGGACGGTGCGGAGCACGCCGATGAAGACGTCGATCTCGGCGGGGGTGATGACCAGCGGCGGCGTCACGCGGATCGTGCCCTCGGAGTTGAGGACCGAGCCGACGAGCACGCCGCGCTCCTGCATCGCGTCGGCCACCTGCTGGGCCGGGACGCTGAGCTCGAAGGCGCACCACAGGCCGCGCCCCCGGATGTCGGTGAGCAGGTCGGGGAACTGGCCGCGTACCGACTCCAGCCGTTCGCGCAGGTACTCGCCGACCCGCGCGGACCTGTCGACGAGCCCCTCGCGCTCGATCACGTCGAAGGCCGCGATCCCCGCCGCGCAGGCCACGGGGTTGCCGCCCATCGTGGTGAGGTGGCTGAGCGCGGGCTCCAGGAACGTCTGGAAGACCTCCGGGCGGGCCAGCACCGCGCCCAGCGGAAGCCCGCCGCCGACGGCCTTCGCGCAGGTGACGATGTCCGGCTGCACGCCCCACAGCTGGTGGGAGAACCAGGCGCCGGCCCGGCCCATGCCGCCCTGCACCTCGTCGCAGATGAGCAGCGCCCCGCTGCGGTCGCACAGCTCGCGCAGCCCCGGAAGGAACCCGTCGGACGGGACGCGGATGCCGCCCTCGCCCTGGATCGGCTCGACGATGACCGCGGCGGTCCGCTCGTCGATCGCGGCCGCGGCGGCCTCCAGGTCGTCGAACGGGACGAACTCCACCTCGGGCAGCAGCGGCTCGAACGGGGCCCGCCACTGCTCCCGCCAGCTCACCGACAGGGCGCCGAACGTCCGCCCGTGGTAGGCCCGTTCCATCGCGACGAACTTGGGCCGCCCGGTGTACTTGCGGGCCAGTTTCAGCGCGCACTCCGTGGACTCCGCGCCGGAGGACGTCAGGTAGGCGGTGCTGAGCTCGCCGCCCGCCGCGCGGGACAGCCGTTCGGCCATCTCCACCTGCTCGGGGATGACGAACCGGCCGTACACGTTGACGTGCGCGTACCGGCTCATCTGCCGCTGCACGGCCTCGACCACCTCGGGGCGGGAGTGCCCGACGTTGGCGACCGCGATGCCCGACGTCATGTCCAGGTACACCCGTCCGTCGGCGGACCGCAGCGTGCAGGCGTCGGCGGCGGAGACCACCAGTTCCTTGCGCCCCGGCACGGTCTGGGACAGGTGGGCGGCGAACCGGTCCCGGTAGGACTCCAGTTCCTCGTCGGTCATCGTCGCCGAGGGCTCCAGCGAGTTCAGCATCGGTCTTCTCCTCAGTTCTGGTCGTGCCGGTCGTTGCGGGCGGGGCGGAATCGGTGGGCGAACCAGCGGCAGGCCCGGACCAGCTCTTTCACGCCGTCCGGTTCACGGGCGTCCCACTCGGCCTCGGCGACGGGGCGGGCGGCGGAGGGCGAGGGGCCGATCGCCACCCGCGCCCGCTCTTCGAGCGCGTACAGCCGGGTCGCGGCCTCCAGGAGGCTCCCTCCCACGGCGAGCGCCCCGTTGGCCCGCAGCAGCAGGGCCTGGTCGGGACCGAGCCGTTCGGCGGCGGCCCGTCCCCGTTCGGGGGTGGAGACCAGGGCGATGTCGTCGTGCACCCGCACCCGGCGTCCCGCGAGCAGCCCGAGGCCGTGCAGCGCGGGCAGGTCGGCGTCCGAGACGCCCCAGGCGACGGCCGCGGGGGAGTGTCCGCGGCAGATCGCGCTCACGTCCGGACGGGCCGCGTAGGTCTCCAGGTGGAGCCAGATCTCCAACGGCACGTCTTCCAGCGCGCCGCCGACGGCCGCGCCCGACTCGTCGAGCAGGACCACGTCCTCGGCACGCGCCTGATTCATCGGCCGGGTCGAGGTGATCGCGACCCCTCCTCCCGGCAGCCGAGCCGACACGTGCCCGAACGCCTCGACCAGCCCGGCCGCCACGATCATGCGCGCGGTCTCGGCGACCTCCTCCCGGATCCGCTCGACGCTCATCGGGGGCCGTCCAGAGGGGCGCCCGCGGGGCGGAGGCCGCGGATGGCCAGGAAGCGGGTGCGGGTCATCTCCTCGATCGTGTAGCCGTCGCCTTCGCGCCCGGCGCCCGCCAGGCCGACGCCGCCGAACGGGACCACCGGAGGCCGGTAGTTGTTGGTGCCGTTGAGGACGACGCCGCCGAAGTCGAGCCGCTGCGCGACGGCCATGGCGCGGGGCAGGTCGGGGGAGAAGACGGCGGCGGTGAGCCGGAGGGCGCTGGAGTTGGCGACCGCGACGGCCTCGGCCTCGTCCTCGACCGGGATGACGGGGAAGACCGGGCCGAAGATCTCGTCGTCGCACGCCACGGCGGCGCTCGCGGGGACGTCGGCCAGGAGGGCGGGGGCGTACCAGGGGCCGTCCGCCTCGGGGGCGCCAAGGATCCGGCGGCCGCCTTCGGAGACCACGCGGCGGACCTGCCCGGCGACGCGGGCGGCGGCCCCGGCGTCGATCAGGGGGCCGAGGCGGGCGTCCTCCTTCAGCGGGTCCTCCGGGCGGATCTCCGCCAGGGCGGCGTGGAGGCGTTCGGTGAGGTCGGCGGCGATGGATCGGTGGGCCAGGACGCGCTTGGTGGCGGCGCAGGCCTGGCCGTTCATCAGCAGGCGGCCGCGGAGGGTCTCGCTGACGACCAGGTCCAGGTCGGCGTCGGGCAGGACGATCGCGGCGCCGTTGCCGCCCAGCTCCAGGTGGAGGGGGCGCAGGAGGGAGGCGGTCGCCGAGGCGACGGCGACGCCCGCGCCGACCGATCCCGTCAGGGAGACCGCGTCGACGCCGGGGGCCGCGCACAGGGCGGCGGACAGCTCGGTGCCGCCGGGGACCACCTGGAGGACGTCCCGGGGCACGCCCGCCTCGTGCAGCAGCTCGCAGACCTCGGTAGTGGCCCGCGGGTTCTGCGGCGGCGGCTTGACGATGACGACGTTGCCGGTGGCGAGGGCGGCGGCGGCCTTCTCGACGGTCAGTTCGACGGGGAAGTTGAACGGGATCACCGCGACGACGACGCCCACGGGAACACGCTCCACGAGGGTGAGGTCGCGTTCGCCGCCGGGCAGGGCGCCGGTCGGCGCGAGAGTGCCCGTCCAGGTGCGGCCGAGTTCGGCGTTGACCTCCAGCAGGCGGGCCGCGCCGCGGACCTCGTTGCGGGCCTGGGAGATGACCTTGCCGGACTCGCCGGCGTGCAGGACGGCGAGTTCCTCCAAGCGCCCCCGGACGAGGTCGGCGGCGCGGCGGAGCACGTCGGCGCGGGCGTGCGGGGCGGCGTCACGCCAGCCCGGGAAGGCCGCGCGGGCGGCGGCGACGATGCCGGGAACGGCGTCGGGGGAGGTCATGAACGCCCTTCCGTGACGCCGTCGATCCAGCCGGTGAGGTGGACCAGGGTTTCGGGGAGGGCCAGAGGGGTGTCGCGGCCGTCGCCTCGGGCGAACACCGAGCGGGCCGAGCCCGGCGAAGAGGAGCGGCCCTGCTCGGCGAGGCGGGCGGCCAGGGCTTCGAATGCGGTGTCGAGCTGCGGCCGGGTGGGCATCAGGGTGAGCACTCCGGGAAGCAGGTCGAGCACTCCGGTCAGGGGCTTGGCGCCGGTCAGGCCGCGGCGCGACGCGGGTATGCCGTCGGTCCTGCGGCGCGCCAGGTCGGCCAGGAAGCTGACGTGGGTGAGGCCGGGCGACACCCACGCGCCGATCCCCGCGTAGGCGGAACCGAAGCGCCCCAGCGCCGTGGCGAGCACTTCGACCAGGGCGTTGTGCATGTCGGCGTACGCCTCGCGTTCGCCCGGTCCCCAGCGCCACGTCCCGTCGGACGCGGGTGTGGCGGTGCTGTCGGTCCGGTAGGGCGTCACGGAGGTGCCGCGCGACTCGAA
Organism: Actinocorallia aurantiaca; assembly: GCF_039533685.1. Lineage (NCBI taxonomy): Bacteria > Bacillati > Actinomycetota > Actinomycetes > Streptosporangiales > Thermomonosporaceae > Actinocorallia > Actinocorallia aurantiaca. Next base: position 51,502 of record NZ_BAAATZ010000003.1, read on the forward strand.
CAGGCCCGGGTCGTCGTAGGAGGCGGCAGGGCTCTGCTCGCCGCGCCAGTGGTAGACGTGCTCGTAAGGCACCAGTGCGAGCGGTTCGCTCACCACGAACCGGTCCAGCACCCACCCGTCGCGGACCATCGGCGACACGTCGAGCAGGCGGGGGTCCTCGCCGGGCTCCAGGCATTCGGCGAGTCCGCCGGGGATGTCCCCACCGGACGGTTCCCAGCCTGCGGCGAGCAGCGCGGCGTTGATGCCCCGGTGTTCACGGCTCGTCGGGTAGGGCTTGTACTTGGTGCATGGGATCAGCACGGCGATCCGCCCCGCTTCGGCTCCCGGCACCGCGGAGGGCGTCCACTCGCGCCGGACGAAGTCGAGCCACTCGGCGACCCTGGGGTGCTGGAGGGAGTCGACGTTCTCCTGCGGCGAGTAGAAGCACATCGTCGGGTCGATGGCGAACGGCGGCCGGATCTTCCGTGCGGAAGAGGGGAGGCGCGCCTGCCTGGTCAGCTCGGATGCCGTGGTCACTGCTCGTCCTCCGGGTCGCGGACGACCAGCCGCATCGAGGTCGGGTCGTAGTTGTTGCACGGGCTGAGGTCCTGCGGGCAGGCGGACACCAGCACGATCAGGTCGCGTTCGGCGCGCAGGGTGATGGTGGAGCCGGCCGGGTGCAGCGCCGGGTCGGTGACGACCTCGCCGGCGTCGGTCACCCGGTTGTGCATGAAGACGTTCCAGGCGTTCTCGCCGCGTACCGCCAGGTCCAGTCCGAGCAGGTCGCGGGCCTGGAAGAGGTTCTCCAGGCAGCTGCGGTGACCCGTCACGCCGTAGGAGTACTCGTAGCGCTCGGCGTCGCAGCACGGCACCACGATGTCGTGCTCGCCGACGTCGTCGCGGACGATGGTGAGCAGGGGGTTGCGGTGGTTGGAGTACAGGCTCTGCCCGACCTTCAGCAGCACGGAGGTGTTCACCGCCGCGGTGTGCGCGGGGGAGAGGTACTCCTCCTCGGGCTGGGCGGCGTCGTAGGCTACGAGGTCGGCGACCTGGCTGCCCTCCAGGTCGATCAGGTCGAGCAGCTGCCCGGCGGCGACCCGGACCCCGCGTCCCTCCTGGGCCGGGATGAGGACATCGGCCACGATCATGGGGTTCCTCCTCTTAACAGACGTGTGCGGAGCCGGGCGGCTCGGGCACGGGCGGGGTGATTCGGGCGCGCCGCGCGGCGGCGGGGGTGTTCCGGCTGGTCAGGGCCTTGATCTCGCCGTCGATGAGCACGAGGCTGATGCCGGGGATGTCGCCCCGGGCGAGCGCGCCGAGCGCGTCGGGGGCCTGCGACCCCCACGGCGCGTCGAGCACCACCAGGTCGGCGGGGCGGCCCGGCTCGATCAGCCCGGCCTCCAGCGAGTAGACCGACGAGACGTTGCCCGTCGCCCACGCCCACGCCACCGCCGGGTCCACCCCGGCGAGCGAGCTGATCTCCGCGACGGTCTTCAGCACGCCCAGCGGCATCGTCCCGGTCCCGGTGGGGGTGTCGGAGCCGAGTACCACCCGGTGCTCCGCCCCGTACTCGCGCACCAGCTCGACCAGTTCGATGGCGCTGCGCAGGTTGCCGGCCTGGACGAGCTGGAGCGCCATGTCGCTGTCGCGGACGATCGTGCGCAGCCCGTCGGAGTCCAGCGAGGTCGGGCCGCCGTTGATGTGCCCGCAGACGTCGGGTTTCAGCAGCAGCAGGTGCTCGGTGGTGATCGGCTTGGAGCCGGGGATCGAGGCGCCGCCGGAGTGGCAGGTGACCAGGATCCCGGCCCGCTGCGCGGCGCTGACCTGAGCGAACCCGTCGGCGGGGTCGGCGTAGCGGCCGAACCCGAACTTGGCCCAGCGCACCCCCTCGGCGGCGAGCTCCTGGAAGTCCGCCTCGGTGAGCACGGGCTCCAGCACGACGGAGCCGCCGTTGACCTTCATCCCGCCGGGCCGGTACTCGCTCCAGGAGCGCTGCGCCAGGACGGCCAGGGCCTTGACCCCGGCGGCGTCGTGCGGCCGTCCGGGCAGGTGGATCTCGCCGGGGGAGATGACGGACGTGATCCCGCCGTGCACGTAGGAGGCGAGGAAGCCGACCGCCGTCTGGCGGGGCGTGTAGTCGCCGAGCACCACGTGGCAGTGCGAGTCGATCAGGCCGGGGGCGAGCGTCGCGCCGTTCACGTCGATGACCTGGTCGACTTCTTCGGCGGTGACGGAGGTGTTCGGCTCCGCGATCCGCCCGTCCTCGACGAGCAGATCGCCGGGCTCCCCGACGGGGGCGTCCACGTTCCCGGTGAGCAGGGTGCCGATGCCGGTGATCAGGATCCTCATCGCGCCAGCTCCGAGAGGTGGGCCAGCCCGGCCTTGCGGACCAGGTCGCGGGCCATCGGACGGGACCGCTCGGCGATCTCCACCGTGTCCACCGTGACGACCTCTCCGTTCGCCACGCTCGGCCGTCCGTCCACCAGCACGTCCTTCACCTCGCGTGATCCGGCCACGTACACGACGGCCTGGTAGGGGTCGTGGATGTTGGCGAGCGTCGGCGAAGAGCCGTCGAGCACCACCACGTCGGCGGCCTTGCCGACTTCGAGGGAGCCGATCAGGTCGTCCATCTCCAGCGCCCGGGCACCGCCGATCGTGGCCATCTCGAACGCCTCGCGGGCGGTCATCGCGGTCGCCTGCATCGCGTGCACGCGGGCCAGCAGCGCCGCCGACTTGATCGCCTGCAGCATGTCCTGACCGTCGTTGGACGCGGCTCCGTCGACGCCGATCCCCACGTTGACGCCGAGCTCGCGCATCTCCATGACGGGAGCCGCGCCCGAGGCGAGGATCATGTTGGAGACCGGGTTGTGGGCCACCCCCACGTTGTGCTCGGCGAGCAGCCGCCGGTCGTGCCGGTCGACCCAGACGCAGTGCGCGGCCAGCGTCGGTGCGCCGAACAGTCCTTCCTGGGCGCAGTGCGCGATCGGCGTGGCCCCGTACCGCTGGAAGGTCGCGGTGACCTCCTCCCGGACCTCCTGGAGGTGGATGTGCACGCCGTGGCCGCCGCCGACGGCGAGTTCGACCGAGGCGGCGAAGAGCTCTTCGCTCTGCCCGCCGACCGCGCCGACGCCGACCCGGAACGTGCTCAGCCGACTCGCCTCGGCGGCTTCCAGGAGCGCCGAATGCTCCTCCAGCTGCGCGGTGACGGAGCGGACGCGGGTGTCGCCGGCGCCGAAGGAGACCACGCCCCGCAGGTTCAGCTCGTCCAGCGCGGCGACGACGCCGGGGGTCAGGGGTTCGGCGGCGCCCGGATCGGAGCAGAACATGTCGTTCGCCGTGGTGATGCCGCTGCGCAGCATCTGGATGCCGGAGAGCATCGTGCCCATGTGGGCCGAGGCGCGGTCCAGGTGCGGCACCACCGGGTCGATGAGCGCGTGGATCCACTCCCAGAGGGTGTATCCCTCGGCCAGCCCGGTGATCAGCCCTTCGGAGAAGTGCCCGTGGGTGTTGACGAAGCCCGGCAGCACCAGGTCGTGCGGCCCGCCGAGCTCGGCGGAGTCGGGGTGGGCGGCCTTCAGCTCCGCGTAGGGGCCGACCGCGGCGATCACCCGGCCTTCGACCAGCACCGCCGCGTCGCGGAGCGCTCCGTCGGGACCCCCGGTGAGCACGTACGCGCCCCGGATCAGCGTCTTGCCGCTCATGACGCGGCCTCCGTCGCGGGCAGGGCGTGGTAGGCGTGGTAGTCGAAGAGGCCGTCGCGGGGCTCGGCGATCAGCTCCACGGCCCGGCCGACGTTCTCGGCACGGCGTTCGGGAGGCGCGGTTCGGGGTTGGGCGACGGCGAGCGTGTAGCTGTCGCGGGACATGGAGACCTCACTCAGGGGTCGGGGGCGGTGCGGGGGCGGGGGACGGCGCGCCGGGGAGAGGAGGCGCGCCGTCCCCCGTGAAGGGGATGGTCAGTTCTTCAGGCCGATCGAGGCGTCGATGAACTCGTTGGTCACCAGGTCCTCGGGGGTGAGGCCGCTGACGTCGGCGTCGGCGGCGTACTCGTCGACCAGGCCGATGAGCTTCTTGACGCGGTCGAGGTCGTAGTTGCCGAGGGTCCCGTCGTCGCCGTTGGAGACCAGGCCCATGTCGAGCTGGGCCTTGGCGGAGAACTCGGCTCCGGCGGGGGTGTAGGTCCAGCCGGTGGCGTACTCCTCGACCAGCTCGACGATCAGCTCGTTGGTCCCGGCGTAGTCGGTGATGTAGTCGATCTGGGCCTGCTGCAGGATCGGCACGAGCTTCGCGAGGCAGTCCTTCTCCGCCGTCACGTCCTCCTTGCGGACCACGAGGGACTGGAAGTACTCGGGGTAGCCGGTGTCGTGGATGAGCTGGCCCTTGACCGGGCGGCCCCAGGCCTTGATCTCCTTCTCGTACATGAACGGCTCGGCGGTGATGAAGCCGGCCTCGGCGTCCTTGCCGCCCGCGGCCACGAACGTGGCGGGCTTGGGCGCGTCGCTCTGGTCGACCTGCGACTTCGCGATGACGCCGGTCCCGACCAGGTACTCCTGCCAGACCGTCACCTCGGGGCCCATGAGGATCCGGGCGCCGTCGGCCTTCAGGTCGGCGATCTTCTCGGCGGCGGGGTAGGTCTCAGGGTCCCAGTAGACGGCGTAGGGGCTCTTCTCCAGCTGCGCCATGACCGCGACGAGCGGGTTCTTCTTCTGGGTCACCAGGTACTCCGTCACCCGGCCGTAGCCGAACATGATCTTCTTGTCCTGGTAGAGCAGCGACTGGGCGCTCTGGTAGCCGACCGGCGCGCCGCCGATGCGGATCTCGACGTCGACGCCGGTGTCCACGCCCTCGGCCATCAGCGGGCCGCGGACGGCCTTGGCGCCGGTGTCGACCTCGTAGTCGTCACCGAGCAGTTCGTACAGGCCGCCGTGCTCGGACTCGGGCTCCCAGTCGGCCTGGAAGACGACGGTGGCGGGGCAGACCCCGGAGAGCACTCCGGAGCGGTCGGAGGAGGCTTCGGTGGTGTCGTCGCCGCCGCAGGCGGTGGCGAGCAGGCCGACGGAGGTGAGCAGGGCCGTCGTGCCCAGGGCACGGCGAAGGAAGGAGTTGGCGGGCATGGGGCGTCCTTTTCGTGGCGTCCGGTGCGGTGACCGGGAGAGGTCTGGGGAGAAGGGACGGGAGAACGAAAGGAGGGACTCGCGGGTGGGAGGTTCTCAGGGGCCCGACGGGGCCGACTGCCTTTCGGCGGCTCCCCAGGCGTCGGACCAGCGCCCGACGATCCGGCGGCCGAGCGCGCCGAAGATCCAGAAGACGGCCATGCCGAGCAGTGCGGCGGCGAAGACCGCGGCGAGCATCTCGGCCGACTCCAGCCGGGAGCTGTAGCGCGACAGCAGCAGGCCGAGGCCGATCTCGCCGCGGCCGAAGAAGAAGTCGCCGACCACGGCGCCGACGATGGCCAGGCCGGCGGCGCTCTGCAGCCCCGTGAACACCTGCGGCATCGCGGCGGGGATCTGCAGCTTGATCAGCCGGGTGACCGGCTTGGCGTGGGCCAGGGTGAGCAGGTCGTGCAGGCCCCGGTCGACGCCGAGCAGGCCCTGCAGCGGGTTGATGACGAGCGGGAAGATGGCGATGATCACGCAGACGACGACCCGGGCGGTCAGCTCGTAGCCGAACCAGAAGCCGATGACCGGGACGATCGCCAGGATCGGGATGGTCTGCAGGAAGATCACCCAGGGGTAGAGGGAGCGCTCGATCCAGCGGGCCTGGGCCATCAGGACGGCCAGCACGGAGCCGATCACGAACGCGATGGCCAGGCCGATCAGCGCGGCCTTCATCGACACCCAGCCCGCCGCCAGGAGGTCGGCCCGGACCTTCGCGTCGAGGAAGCCCTCGTCGACCACCTCGTGCGGCGGGGGCAGCAGGAAGCGCCGGTCGGGCTCCAGCAGCACGTAGGTGGTCAGGTACCAGGCGGCCGCCACCAGGAGCAGCACGCCCAGCGGCGGCAGGAACCGGCCGAGCCTGCGCTTGAGCGCGGTCATGACGCCTCCTCCAGGGCCTTGGCCACCCGCCCGGACAACTCGGCGAACTCCGCGGTGTAGCGCAGCTCCGGGGGCCGGGGGAACGCGAACGGGACGGCGAACTCCGCGACGATCCGGCCTGGGCGGGCCGACATCACCAGCACCCGGTCGGACAGGAAGACCGACTCGTCCACCGAGTGGGTGATGAGCAGCCCGCCGAACCGGTGCTCGACGAACAGTTCCATGAGCTGGGTGTTGAGCCGGGTCCGCGTGATCTCGTCCAGGGCGCCGAAGGGCTCGTCGAACAGGAACAGCTCCGGTTCGAGCACCAGGGCGCGGGCCAGGCTGGCGCGCATCTTCATGCCGCCGGACAGCTGCCGGGGCAGATGGTCGCCGAAGTCCGCCAGGCCGACGGACTCCAGAGCGGCCTGCGCGCGCATCTTCACGTTGCCGCGGTTGGCGCCGGAGAGCTCGCCGAGGAGTTCGACGTTGCGCCGGACGGTGCGCCAGGGCATCAGTGTGGCGTCCTGGAAGACATACCCGACGTTGTCGGTCGTCCGTACGACCTCGCCCGAGCTGGCCCGGTCGAGGCCGGAGGCCAGCCGGAGGAGCGTGGACTTCCCGCAACCGGACGGGCCGATCACCGAGACGAACTCGCCCGCGGAGATCTGCAGGTCGACCGGGGCGACGGCCTGGACCTTCCCGAAGGTCCTGGTGACGGCGTTGAACGAGAGCAGCGGACCCGGCTTCGTCACGTCAGTCCGTCCTTTCCGACCACCTCGTCGGCGGAGATGCCGCCGAGACGGGCGTTGAGACGTCCCCGGTTGGCGACGGCCACCGCGACCAGGACCTCGTCCGGGTACGGCGCGTCGGCCGGGTAGAGCGTGACCGCGTCGTAGTGGTCCCGGACGTACAGGGCGTCCTTGTGCGCGAGCGGGAGGGTCAGCGGGGTGCCCGCCGCGCCCACGCAGGTGGCCGAGGAGACCCAGGCCGCGCCGCCGCCGACCGCGTCGCGCAGCGCGTTGCCGAACGGCGTGGTGACGAAGGAGACGACGTGCTCCTGGGAGCCGCCGGTCCCGGCGATGCCGCCCTTGCCGTAGCTGAGCGCGGGCTCGCCGAGCACCTCCACGGCCATGCCGCCGAGCAGCTTGCCGAGTTCCGGCGACCACTCCACGGCCGCGGACAGGTCCTCGTGGTACTTGCCGGCGAACGGGTTGGCCAGGACGGCTCCGACGACGACCTTGCGCAGCGGCTTGTCGGCGGTGATGCCCTCGCAGCTGAGGTCCTCGGTGACCTGGGTGATGAACCTGCGGATCGGGAAACCCGCCATCACGACCCCGCCTTCGCCGCCGACGGCGGGAACTGGGCGTCGAACAGACCCGCCTCCAGCGACTCCAGGTACTCGACGACGTCGTCGGTGTCGGTGACGTCGCAGTACTTCATGTGGACGTCCATCAGCGCGACCTTGTGCGACAGCTGGGAGCGGTCGAACGCGGCCTCGTGCGGGATCGTCACCTTCAGGTCGTAGGAGATGGCGTCCACGGCGGTGGCCCGTACGCAGCCGCTCGTGGTGGAGCCCATCAGGATCAGCGAGTCGGCCTTGAGATTGGTGAGGTGGCTCATCAGCGGGGTGCCGAAGAACGCGGACGGCTTGCGCTTCTCGATGAAGATGTCGCCGTCTTCGGGCGCCACCTCGTCGACGATGTCGTTGCCGCGGTGGCCCATGACGTCCACGACGTCCTCGGAGCGGTGGCTCTTGTCGTTCCATACGCCGAGGTCGAAGCCGTCAGGGCGGCGCGGGTTGGTGGTGTAGATGATCGGAAGGCGCTTGCTCCGGGCCGCTTCCAGGATCCGGATGATGGCCGGCACACCGCGCGTCCATGCTTCGGGTCCGCAGGCGTAGCGCCAGCGCTTGATGGACTCCAGGATCGGGTCGGCGTTGTCGCCGCAGAAGTTGTAGTTGACGTCGATGACGACGATCGCCGGGCGCGAGCCGAAACCGGCCCGGCGGCCCCATCCGGCCGCTTCGAAGACGGTGCGGTCGGTGTCGTCGAGAACGTCGTCCCACGGGGCCGTGCCCCGCTCGTAGAGGGCGCCCACGTCAGTTCCCCTTCATGGCGGTGTACTTGAGGGTCTCCTTGGAGAAGCCCGGACGGGTGAAGTCGGTGCCCAGCCAGCGGTTGCTGGGGGCGACGCGGGTCGGCTCGGTGACGGCGTACGCCTGCTTGGAGCCGGCGGGAGTCCGGGGAAGGTAGAGGCCGCGGGCCTCGCCGACCGGGCGCATGCCGGGGGAATCGTCGGCCCACTCGGCGGTGACCTTGCCGCGCAGGATCGTCTTGACGGGCCAGCCGGTGAAGGTGTGTCCCTCCATGATTGACCAGCCGGAGCGGGTGTTCAAGTGCTCCTTGCCGACGGTGACCTCGCGGCCCGCGTCGACGATCGTGATGTCGGCGTCGAAGCCGGGCAGCAGCGAGCCCTTCTTGCCCCACAGCCCTGCGGTCTTGGCCGGGTTCTCGCAGACGACCTGGACCATGCGCTCGATGGAGATGCGGCCCTTGGCCACGCCCTCGGAGAGCAGGACGGGCAGCAGCATCTCGACCCGGGAGAAGCCGGTGCGGCAGTCCCAGATGTTGGCGTTGTACATCTCCTCGTAGGTGGCCGGCTCCCAGCCCACCACGTGGTCGGAGCCGACGACGTCGACGATGCCGTCGGCGAGCGCCACCCACAGGGCCTCGATGTTCTCGCGGCGGCGCAGCGGGACGTTGATGCGCCAGCCGTACTCGGGCTCGGCCCACAACCACGCGGGGCCGGTCTGCGCGTAGACGTCGACGCCTTCGCCGCGCGCCTTCAGCACCTCGTCGAAACTGAGCTGGGTCGTGCAGTGCTGGAGGTAGAGGGACACGCGGCCGGGAGTCTGCTGGGCCATGTAGGAGTAGGCGCGGATGTGCTGCGCCTCTAGGAAGTCGGGCGAACGGTCGGTCCACGCGCCGAAGTCGGTGCGTCCGGCCTTGCGCAGCCGCTCCTCGAAGATGCGGCCGATCTCCCAGTTCTCCGGGTGGATGTGGACCATGCCGCCGTAGTGCGCGGCCTCTTCCATCACCCGGAAGACGGTGCCGTCGTCGATGCCGGTGCCGAGCCCCGCGCGGCGCGACGGCCAGTTGTTGTCCTCCGCGTCGGACATGCCCTTCATGCCGCGCGTCTGGAGGTACAGCTTGTAGTCCGTGACGCCGTGCTGCTCGACGTACTCGGGGATCTCGTTGGCCTGCTCGTCGGTCTCCAGCATGTACGTCAGGTACGCGTCGGTGAACGACACGTCCTCGATGACGCGCTTGGCCGAGGGGAACGCCTCGTGGAAGGAGACGACGTCGGCCTTGCCCACGATCTCCTTGAACGGCTCGGTCCCCATCCGGGTGACGGGCGCCTGGATCCCCCAGGTCGTGATGCCCGCGCAGGCCGCGGCCTTCGACTCGGTCCGCATGTCGTACTCGAACGGGACGTAGCATCCCGGGTGCGCCTCGGAGTCGACCACGCCGGGGATCACGTAGTTCCCTCGGGCGTCCACGACCTCCTTGGCGTCGGGCAGCAGCTCGTCCGGGGCCAGCGCGACGATGACGCCGTCCTTGACGCCGATCCCGAGCCTGTACTTTCCGTCGCCCAGCACCACCGTGCCGTTGATCACTTTGAGGTCGAGTTTTTCCTCTGCCATGTGTGCCTCCGGCGAGCAACAGGGCGGCTGCGGGAGCGTCGTCGGCCTTGTCTCCTGTTGCTGTCAGGAGGATGCAACCACAGCAGCAAGGGGGACTGAAGAGGCGAAACTTCCTCTTAATCGCACATTTACGCAGCTAGCCGGGTTTTACCGGCGCGAAACACCGTGTCTCTGACAGGACACAAAAGAGACACACGGGAATCTCCTCTCCGGGAACCGGCGGAGACAGATCAGAGACAGGAGCGGAGGCGGTCACGACGCCGGGCCGCAGGGGAGCGTCACGGTGACGGTCAGGCCGCCGCCTTCGCGCGGTTCGGCGCGGACGTCGCCGTTGTGGGCGCGGGCCGTCGACCGCACGATCGACAGGCCCAGGCCCGCGCCGGGGGAGGCGAGGCGCTGGGCGTTCAGACGTCGGAACGGCTCGAAGAGGGACGGGACCTCGTAACGGGGGACGACCGGGCCGGTGTTGCTCACCACCAGGGACGCGGAGCCGTCGGGGAGGGTCCGGGTGGCGACGTGGAGCCGGCCGCCTTCGGGGACGTTGTGGCGGACGCCGTTCTCCACGAGGTTCTGGACCAGGCGTTCCAGGAGCACGGGGTCGCCCGAGGTGGGGGCCTCGCCGGCTTCGGTGCGCACCGTGACGGGGCCCTGGGGGAGCCGGGCGCAGACGTGTTCCACGATGTCGGCCAGGTCGACGAAGGAGGCGTCGACGACCTCCGGCTCGGTGCGGGCGAGCATGAGCAGGCCGTCGATGAGGCGCTCGTGGCGGGCGTTGATCTCCAGGAGCGTCTCGCCGAGCTGGAGGACCTCGGAGGAGGCGTTCCTGCGGTGGACGGCCACCTCGAGCAGGGCCCGGTTGAGAGTGAGCGGGGTGCGCAGCTCGTGCGAGGCGTTGGCGATGAAACGGCGCTGGCCGTCGAAGGAGTGGTCGAGCCGCTCCAGCATGACGTCGAAGGTGTCGGCGAGCTGCTTGACCTCGTCGTTCGGGCCGGACAGCGCGATGCGCTCGTGAAGGCCCCGGTCGGCGGCGGGGGCCTCGGCGATGCGCCGGGCGGTCTCGGTCATCCGGTGCAGCGGCTGGAGGAGGCGGCCCGCCAGCAGCCATCCGAAGGCCACGGAGGCGGCCCCGACCACGACGAGCGCGACGGAGCCCTGGGTGAGCAGCGAGCCGAGCACATCCTGCTGGGCGTTCTGGATGAACTGCCCCTCCTTCAGGATGCCGCCGGGTTCCGGCGCCTCGGTGAACACCACGTCCGGGGGAGTCGTCGGAGACCTTGTGAAAGAGGTGACCCTCTGGCCGGACAGCCGGGCGGAGACGAGGACGTACGTCACACCGAGCAGGACGATCCCGGCGGCCAGGAACAGCCCGCCGTAGACCAGGGTCAGCCGGGCGCGGATCGTCATCCTGGAAGGGCGCGGCCCGTTCACGGGACGCGGTACCCGACTCCGGGCTCGGTCAGCACCACGGGCGGCTCCCCGAGTTTGCGGCGCAGCTTGAGGATCGTGATCCGGACCGCGTTGGTGAACGGGTCGGCGTGTTCGTCCCATGCCTTCTCCAGCAGCCGTTCCGCGGACACCGCCCCGCCTTCCGCGTACAGAAGCTCGGCGAGCACCGAGAATTCCTTGCGTGACAGCGGTACGTACCGGCCGTTCCGGTAGACCTCGTGGCGGTGCGGGTCCAGGCGTATGCCGGCGCGTTCGAGGGCCGGCGGGAACGCCGGACGGGAGCGCCGTCCCAGCGCCACGACCCGCGCGGCCAGCTCCGGGAACGCGAACGGTTTGGGCAGGTAGTCGTCCGCGCCCAGCGTCAGCCCCGCCACCCGCTCCTCCACTCCGGACGCGGCCGTGAGCATCAGCACCCGTGCGGCCGACCGGCCCGCGGCGACGGCACGGCACACGTCGTCTCCGTGCACGGCGGGCAGATCACGGTCGAGGACCACCACGTCGTAGTCGTGGACGTCGATCCTTTCCAGTGCGGAGGCTCCGTCATGCACCACGTCCACCGCGTGCGCGTCTCCGCGGAGCCATTCGGCCACGGCGTCCGCGAGCAGCGGCTCGTCTTCGACCACCAGGATTCGCACACCCTCTGGATTACCCGAGGCGGCGTTTCCTCGGCGTTAAGCCTTTCGGAAACGGCGGGGAAACGCCCGTCTCGCTCTACTCGGAGCCGGCGGCCGGGACTCGCCCGGCCGGGAAGCGGAGACGACCATGCGCTTGAAGACGGGTACGGCTCTGGGCCTGCTGCTGGTCCTGGGCCTCACCGGATGCGGAGGGCGGGACGGCGACGACGGGGTGGCCACGGCAGGCGGCACGGCCACCGCCAGCAGCAGTCCCACCGCCGAGAAGGACGGGTACGAGGCGATGCTGGACCACGTCAAGTGCATGCGGGAGCAGGGCGTCGACATGCCTGATCCGGAGCGTGACGGCGAGGCCATCAATATGAGGGTGCCCGCGGGCACGGACAAGGAGAAGGTCGAGGCCGCGACGGAGAAGTGCCGGCAGTACCTGCCCAACGGAGGCGTTCCCGAGAAGGCCGATCCGGAGCAGCTGGAGAGGGCGCGGCAGGCTTCCCAATGCATCCGGGAGCACGGCTTCCCGAACTTCCCCGACCCGGACGAGAACGGCGGCATCCGTATCGACGGCGACGAGGGCTTCGACCCGACGGACCCCGAGCTGAAGAAGGCGGAGAAGGCCTGCGGCATGGGCGGCCCCAAGAAGCGGACCAGCATCGAGAGCGGCCGGTGAGGCGCTCCCAGCCGCGCAGGGGCCGGGCGGCGCTCTGGGGGACGGCGCTGCTCGCCCTCGGGGCGGCGGCCGTGACGGCCACTGGTTTCGGCTTCCAGAACGACGACGGATCCGCGGACGCGCACAGTGCTCTTCCTCCGGCCACCGCCGAGGTGACGAAGAAGACCCTTGTCGACACCCGGACAGAGTCAGGTGACCTGGGTTATGCCTCCGCCCGTACGGTGAACACCCGTCTGAACGGGACCGTGACGGCCCTCTCCGCCACCGGCTCCACGGTCAAGCGAGGAAAAGCCCTCTACCGTCTGGACGATGATCCTGTCGTGCTCCTGTACGGCAGGCTGCCCTCCTACCGCGCGCTGTCGACAGGTGTGGAGGGCGCAGACGTCGAGCAGTTCGAGAAGAACCTGTGGGCGTTGGGCTACCGGGGTTTCACCGTCGATGACGAGTACACGTACGCCACCGGCACCGCGGTGAAGGAATGGCAGGAGGACCTGGGCCTGGCGGAGACCGGCACGGTCGAGGAGAGCCGTGTCGTCTACGCCTACGGGCCGGTGCGCATAAGCGCGCACGACGCGGAGATCGGTGAAGACGTGCGACCCGGTGCGGCCGTGCTCACCTGCACGGAGACGGAACGCGCCGTCACGGTCGAGCTGGAGGCGTCGGATCAGGAGCTGGCCCGCAAGGGGACTTCCGTGGACGTCGAACTGCCGAACGGCAAGACCATCCGCGGAAAGGTCTCCGAGGCCGAGACGGTGATCGAGGCGGCGGAGAAAGAGGGGGACGAAGCCGAGACGAAGCTCGAGGTCACCGTCGTCCTCCTGGACGAGAAGGAGCTGAAGGGGCTGGGCCTGGCTTCGGTGGACGTCGTCTTCACCGCTTCCCGGCGGAAGGACGTGCTCGCCGTGCCGGTGGCGTCCCTCCTGGCGCTTTCCGAGGGCGGCCACGGCCTGGAGGTCGTGGAGGGCACGACCACCCGCATCCTGGCGGTCGAGACGGGGCTGTTCGCCGACGGCTGGGTCGAGGTCTCCGGTGACGGGCTCACCGAGGGCATGAAGGTGGGGACGGCCTCATGACCGCCGTGGTCGAACTGGAGGACGTCACCAAGACCTACCCGGGCGGGATCACGGCCCTCCGCGACGTCACGCTCTCCATAGAACCGGGGGAGATGGTCGGCGTCGTGGGCCCTTCCGGCTCGGGGAAGTCCACCCTGCTGCATCTGATCGGCACGCTGGACCGTCCTTCGGCGGGCACCGTGCGCATAGAAGGGCACGACGTCTCGGTGCTGCCCGACCGCCGGCTGTCGGCGCTGAGGGCGCACCGGATCGGCTTCGTGTTCCAGCAGTTCCATCTCACGTCCGGCCAGCCGGCCCTGGAGAACGTCGCGGACGGCCTGCTCTACACCGGCATCCCCATGAAGGAGCGCAGGAGCAGGGCGGAGGCCGCCCTGGCCCGTGTGGGGCTGGGCGATCGCCTGGACCACCTGCCGAACGAGCTGTCCGGAGGCGAGAGGCAGCGCGTGGCCATCGCCCGGGCTCTGGCCGGAGAGCCGCCCCTCCTGCTCGCCGACGAGCCCACCGGCAACCTCGACTCGGTGTCGGGGGCCGGGGTGATGGGGCTTCTGAGCGCTCTGAACACGGCGGGCACCACGATCGTGATCATCACCCATGACCGGGAGATCGCCGCCTCTCTGCCCCGGCGGATCTCGATCCGCGACGGCGAGGTGACCGGATGAGCGCCCCGCCGCCCCCCTCCCGGCTGCGCCCGCGCGACCTGCCGCGCGTGGGCGTCGCCGGCCTGCGCACCCGCCCGGTCCGGGTGTTCCTCTCGGCCCTCGGCATCGCCCTGGGCATCACCGCGATGGTCGCCGTGGTCGGCGTCTCCTCGTCCAGCCGCGCCGAACTGGACCGCCGTCTCGCCTCCCTGGGCACCGATCTCCTGACCGTCGCCCCCGGGAACACCATGTTCGGGGAGCAGGCCTCGCTCCCCGACGAGGCCGTCGGGATGATCTCCAGGATCGGCCCGGTCCGCCGGGTCTCGGCCGCGGGCGAGGTGCCCGGGGCCAAGGTCTACCGGAGCGACGAGATCCCCGAGGGCGAGAGCGGCGGCATCTCCGTCCTGGCCGCGGGGCTCGACCTGCCCGGGACGGTCGGCGCCGCCGTGGCCGACGGGGTCTGGCTCAACGCGGCGACGGCCCGCCATCCCGCCGTCGTCCTCGGCGCCCGGGCGGCTCGGCGCCTGGGCATCGGCTCCGCGGGGCCCGACGTCCGGATCCGCCTCGGCGGCGAGTGGTTCACCGTCATCGGAGTCCTCGCCCCCGCGCCCCTCGCCCCGGAACTGGACTCCGCCGCGCTGATCGGCTGGCCCGCGGCCGAGGACCGCCTGGGCTTCGACGGCCATGCCACGACCGTCTACACCCGTACCGGGGACTCGGCGGTCGAGGCGGTGCGGACCGTGCTGGCCGCGACGGCCAACCCGCAGGCGCCCAGCGAGGTGAAGGTCTCCCGCCCCTCGGACGCGCTGGCCGCCCGCCAGGCGACCGACCGGGCCTTCACCGGGCTGCTGCTGGGCCTGGGCTCGGTGGCGCTGCTGGTCGGAGGGGTCGGCATCGCCAACACCATGGTCGTCTCGGTGCTGGAGCGGCGGGGCGAGATCGGCCTGCGCCGCTCCCTGGGCGCGACACGGGCCCACGTCCTGGCGCAGTTCCTGGCCGAATCCCTCCTGCTGTCGGCGCTGGGCGGTACGGCGGGTGTGGCCGCGGGCGCCGCGGTGACGGCGGGCTACGCCGCGTCCCGGTCGTGGCCCGTCCTCGTCCCGGTGTGGGCGACGGCGGGGGGTCTGGCCGCCACCCTGCTCATCGGCGCGCTGGCGGGCCTCTACCCGGCCGTCCGCGCCGCCCGGGTCTCCCCGACCGAAGCGCTGGTGAGTCCCTGATCCGCCCCCGGCCCGCCGTCCAGAGAGGCGGCGGGCCGGGGCCTGATCGGGCAAGCGGTGATCGGCGGAGGACCCGAGGGAGGCGAAGAGGGTTTAAAGAATCGCTGCGGGTCGGTTTACGTCCGGTTCTGTGGCTATTTGCGGCATTAGTCTCGCAAGGGACAACGGAAACATGTGCGGCGACCTGCGGTTGTCCGCGTCATCACGTGCCCCAGGGCGCGTTCTCGTCCATCCGCATGCTGCCGTCCGCGATCGCACAGGGGGTAGGCATGAAAGGCGGAGGCCGAATAGCCGTCTCGGTGCTCGGGGGTTATGCGCTGGGGCGGAGCCACAAGGCCAGGCTGGCCGTGATGCTGGCGCTCATGGCCGCGGGCGGCAGGCTGCCGGGCAACGCGGGGGACCTGCTGCGCCGCACGGCATTGGGCGGCTCACTGGACCAGATCACCGGCGACCTGCGCGGCAGGCTGGCCGCTTCGGGGTCGGAGCTGGCGAAGAAGGCCGCGAGCAGCCCCGTGGAGTCGTTCAGCGACATCCTGCACGAGCGCACCGAGGCGCTGCACGCGGAGGGCTGGACCGGAAAGAAGGCCGAGAAAGCCGCGAAGACCGTGAAGGCCGGGGTCGGCGGGCTCGGCGGGCTCGGCGGAAGAGCCGGATCGCTCCTGGAGACGGAGGAGCGCGAGGAGACACACGAGAGGCCCCGGCGCGAGGAGCCCTCCGAAGGCGGCCCCCGGGAGCACGAAGAGCACGGGGAGGAGGAGCCCTCCGGAGGCGGCCCCCGGGAGTCCCGGGAGCACGAAGAGCACGGGGAGCACGAAGAGCGCGGGGAGCACGAGAGGCACGGCCGTAGGCATGGAAGACACGGCGGCTTTGGAGCTCCCGGCAGCATTGGGGCTCCCGGAGGACCCGGGCGCAAGCGGCACGAGAAGCACGAACGTCCCGAGCACCGGGAGAGCGAGGAGCGCGGGGCTCCGGAGACGCGCGGACGCGAGCGCGGGGCGGAGCGGGACGAGGGCGGTGAGTACGAGGACGAGTACAGCGCGTACGAGCGGGACGACGACCGGGACGAAGGCGGATCCGAGGAGAAGCCGGTTCGGAGGGTGAAGGCCCGGCGGCGGGAGGCCGGCGGGGAGTAAGGGCCTCTGACGGGGCCGTCGCGGATGACGGGATCGAGGTGGCGGGGATGAACGAGGAAGGCAGCCCCAAGGGGAAGGTCGCCGGCCTGCTCGATGACCTGCCCGTGGGCAGGCTTGCGCACGAGGCGAAGGACTTCCTGGGCGCGTACGCGGAGAAGGCGCTGGCGTCGGCCGGGGAGAAGGCCGGGCAGAAGGTGAGCGACACCGCGCACAACCTCCTCCAGAGGGCCGAGCAGGAGGACGGTGGAGGCCCGAAGGTGAAGGCCGCGCTCAGCGGGGTCGGGGCGCTCACCGAGGGCAAGGGGCCGGTCCGGGCCGCGGTCAGCGCCGGGATGACGGGGCTGAAGGAGAAGATCAAGAAGGCGGGCAGGGGCGGGCAGCGGAAGCTGAAGCTCACCAACATCGTCGAGACCATCGACGTGGGGGTGCCGCTGCGGCTCGCCTACGACCAGTGGACCCAGTTCGAGGACTTCCCGACCTTCACCAAGAAGGTGGAGCAGGCCGAGCAGACCGACGAGGGGAAGAGCACCTGGAAGGCGCAGGTGTGGTGGTCGCACCGCACCTGGGAGGCGAGCATCGTCGAGCAGGTGCCGGACGACCACATCATCTGGAAGTCCAAGGGCGCCAAGGGGCACGTCGACGGGGCGGTGTCGTTCTCGGAGCTGGCCCCGAACCTCACCCGGATCTGCCTGGTCATGGAGTACCACCCGCAGGGGCTCTTCGAGCGCACCGGGAACCTCTGGCGGGCCCAGGGGCGGCGGGCCCGGCTGGAGCTCAAGCACTTCCGGCGGCACATGATGGCGCACGCGATCCTGGAGGCGGACGAGATCCAGGGCTGGCGCGGCGAGATCCGCGACGGGGAGGTCGTGAAGAGCCACGAGGACGCGCTCGAGGAGGAGCGGTCCGGCCATGAGGAGGAGACGGCCGAGCGGGAGCGGAGCGGCCGGGAGGAGTCGGAGCAGGAGGAGCCCTACGACGAGGAGGAGTCCTACGAGGACGCCGAGTCCGGGGAGGAGGAAGAGCCCCGGGAGAAGGAAGAGCCCCGGGAGGGGGAGGAATCGTACGAGGAGGAGCCGTACGAGGAGGAAGGCGAAGAAGAGCCGAGGGGGGAGAGGCAGCGCCGGCCGCGACGTCAGCCGGCCCCGTCGGGAGAGGAAGAGCGGTCCCGGCGGCCCGCCCGGAGGCGTCCGGGGACGGAGCAGGAGGAGCGGCCGACGCGGGGGCGCCAGCCGTCGAGACGCGGATCCTGAGAACGAGGAGGCGGACCCATGACGGTCTCTCCGCAAAGAGGGGCGGGCTCTCCCGTCCAGCGCTCGTCCGGCGGGGGGCTGGCGGACGTCGTCGACCTGATCCTGGACAAGGGCCTGGTCATCGACGCGTTCGTCCGGGTGTCCCTGGTCGGCATCGAGCTGATCACCATCGACGCGCGCATCGTGGTGGCGAGCGTGGACACCTACCTGCGCTTCGCCGAGGCCACCAACCGGCTCGACCTGTACGACAAGGGGGGAAAGGGCCTGCCCGACCTGGTGCAGGGCATGAGCGGGGGCGGGGCGCCCAAGGAAGTCGAGGGCGAGTCCCGGGGGGAGCTGGACGAGGGAGGGGGAACCGGCGCGCTCGACCGGGGCGATGACGAGGCGGAAGAGGAGCCTTTCGAGGAGGAGGTACGGGAACCGAGCCGCCGCAGGCCGTCGCACGAGGAGCGTGAGCGATGACCGGGCCGGAAGACGGAACGGATATAGCCAATCCCGTCTGCTACGTCTACGGGGTCGTCCTGGCCGAAGCCGATTTCCCCGGAGGGCTGAAGGGCACCGGCGGAGGAGAGGTGTTCCTGGTCGAGGAGGGGGACGTGGCCGCCGCGGTCAGCGAGTTCCTCCCCAGCGGGCCGCTCGGAACCCGTGACGACCTGCTCGCGCACGAGGGCGTCGTGGCGGCGATAGCCGAGCGCACGACGGTGCTCCCGTTGCGGTTCGGCGCCGTGGTCACCACGGTGGAGGCGGTGGCCGAGGAGCTGCTGGCCCCGCACCACGACTGGTTCGTGTCCGTCCTGGAGGACCTGAAGGGTCGTCACGAGTTCGTCGTCACCGGCACGTACGTGGAGGAGACGGTGCTCCGCGAGGTCCTGGAGGAGCAACCGGAGATACGGCGGCTTCAGCGGACCACCCGTGATCTGCCGGAGGCGGCCGCGTACTACGACCGGATACGGCTCGGGGAACTCATCGTCCAGGCGCTGGAAGCGAAACGCGAGGTCGACACCGAAACCCTGGTGGAGGCGCTCTCCCCCCACGCGCTCGCGGTGGCCCCGCGTGAGCCGAAGGACGAGGACACGGCGGCGGACGTGGCCTTCTTCGTCGACGACGAGGTCCGGCCGCGGTTCGAGCAGGAGGTGGACGAGCTGGGAGAGCGCTGGGACGGACGCATCCGGTTGCGTCTGCTCGGCCCGCTCGCCCCGTACGACTTCGTGCCGCAGCCCCCGGAGGAGGCGTGAGCCATGGGACTGATCAGCGGTCTGCTCACCTTTCCTCTGGCTCCCGTACGCGGCGTCATGTGGCTGGCGGAACGCATCCAGGAGGAGGCGGAACGGCAGATGTACGACCCCGCGGAGGTCCGGAGGCGGCTCTCGGAGATCGACCGGGCACGAGCCTCCGGTGAGCTCTCCGAGGACGAGGCGGCGGACCTTCAGAACGAGCTGCTGAGCCGGATGGTCTCCGGGCGGGCGGGTGGTCGGTCATGAGCGAGCCGCCGGGCAGGGAGATGTCGGGCTACGGGGGCTACGGAAGGGGGGCTCCTTCTCCCTACCGGCGCACCGAGTCCGCGAACCTCGCCGACATTCTGGAGCGGGTCCTGGACAAGGGCATCGTCATCGCGGGCGACATCCAGGTGAACCTGCTCGACATCGAGCTGCTGACCATCAAGCTGCGGCTGGTGATCGTGTCCGTCGATCGGGCCAAGGAGATGGGCATCGACTGGTGGGAGCACGATCCGACGCTGTCCTCCGGACACCGCGACATGGTGGAGGAGAACCGGAGGCTGCGGGACCGGATCGCCGACCTGGAAGCCGGGACGGACGACTACCAGGAGGAGGTCGAGGAGTACTACGAGGAGGACCGCCGTGAGTGACGTGCAGGCTCCTGGATCCGGGTTCTACGTGTACGGCGTCACCCGCGGCCTGACGGGTGAGGAGGTAGGGGACGTCCGGGGGGTGTCCGGCGCGCCCGTACGGCTCATAGAGAAGGACGGGCTGACCGCGTTGGCGAGCGAGGTGAGCCTGTCGGAGTTCGGCGAGGCGGCTCTGCGCGAGAACCTGGAGGACATCGAATGGCTGGAGTCCACCGCCCGCGCGCACCACGCGGTGGTGGACGCCGTCTCGGACGGCGCGGCCACCGTTCCCCTGGGCCTGGTCACCGTCTACCGGAGTGAGGAGCGGGTGCGTGAGGCGCTCGGGGCACGCCATGAGGAGTTCGCCAGGGCGCTGGACCGCGTCACCGGGCGCACCGAATGGGGTGTGAAGGTGTACGCGGACGTGAAGCAGCCCGAGGCCGCCGCTCCGGCGGGGAAGGAAGCCCCTTCGCGTCCCGGCACGTCCTATCTGCAGCGCCGGCTCGTGCAGCGGAACACGGCGGAGGAGGAGCGCAGGAGGGTCCTGGACGTCGCGGAGTACATCCACTGCCAGCTCCGCGACCTCGCCGTCGCCACGCGCCTGCACCGCCCTCAGGATCCGCAGCTGTCCGGAGAGCAGGGCTGGATGCTCCTCAACGCCGCCTACCTCGTCGACGACACCCGTGTCGAGGAGTTCGGCGACGCCGTCAAGCACCTGACCCGCCTGGATCCCGACGTCAGGGTGCGGCTCACCGGCCCGTGGGCGCCCTACTCCTTCGCGACCGAGGAGGAGCCCGAAGAGGAGGTGGAAGAGGCATGGCAGGGGTCGTAGAGGAACGCCCGGGGCTCCGCACGACGGGGCCGGCGAGGGGGCAGCCCGTCGCGCTGGTGGACCTGCTGGACAGGCTCCTGGCGGGCGGCGTCGTCATCACGGGCGACATCACCATCTCCATCGCGGACGTCGACCTCGTCCACATCTCCCTGCGCGCGGTCATCGCCTCGATCCGGCCCGAGATGGCGCGGATCCTGGACGAGGACACGGCGCCGTGAGCGCGCGCCGTCCGGAGCCGGGCAGGCGCCTGGCGCACCGGATCGAGACCGACCCCGAGGCGGTGCAGCGCGACCTCGTACGCCTGGTGCTCACCCTCATCGAGCTCATCCGCCAGCTCATGGAACGCCAAGCCCTGCGCCGGGTGGAGGTCGGGGACCTCCCCGACGAGAAGGTCGAGCAGCTGGGTCTGGCCCTGATGCGGCTGGAGGAGGCGATGACGGAGCTGGAGGAGCGTTTCGACATCGACCCCCGCGACCTGAACCTCGACCTCGGCCCGCTCGGCCCGCTCCTCCCTCCGCGCTGATCGCTCGGGACGGTTCCGGGAGGAGGAAACCCGGAGAAAGGGTTGTCCCGGCGCGCGAAGATCTGCAAGTGTTCGATTACTTGCGTGGTTTCCGGCCCGCCCCAGCTGGAGGAATGAGATGAGCCGCACCCTCTCCGTCCATGAAGCAGGTCTCGCCGTGGCCGATCCGGCCGCGTACTCCGACGAGGAGCGGCTGCACGAGGCGTTGACGCTGCTGCGGCGGGAATCGCCCGTGCACCGGGTCGAGGCGCCCGGCTACAACCCGTTCTGGGCGATCACGAAGCACGCCGACATCATGGAGATCGAGCGGGACAACAAGCTGTTCCTCAGCGGCCAGCGCACCCTGCTGTCCACGGCGGAGATGGACGAGCTGCAGGCGCAGCAGCGGGAGCTGGGCATGGAGCTGCGCACGCTCGTCCACATGGACGACCCGCAGCACCGGGTGGTGCGGGCCATCGGGGCCGACTGGTTCCGGCCCAAGGCGATGCGGGCGATGCAGACGCGGATCGACGAACTGGCCCGCCAGTACGTCGACCGGATGGCGGAGCTCGGCGGTGAGTGCGACTTCGTGCAGCAGATCGCCGTGCACTACCCGCTGTACGTCATCCTGTCGCTGCTCGGGCTGCCCGAGTCGGACTTCTCCCGCATGCTGCAGCTCACCCAGGAGCTGTTCGGCGGGCAGGACGAGGAGATGCGCCGCGGCGAGAGCGCCGAGGAGCAGATGAACACGGTCTTCGAGTTCTTCAACTACTTCAACGCGCTGACCGCCGCCCGCCGCGAGAACCCCACCGATGACCTGGCCTCGGCGATCGCCAACGCCGTCGTCGACGGCGGTCCGCTTTCCGACACCGACACCGCCTCCTACTACGTGATCGTCGCGACCGCCGGGCACGACACCACCAGCGCCACGATCTCCGGCGGCCTGCACGCCCTCCTGGAGAACCCCGACCAGCTCCGCCGCCTGAAGGACGACCCGTCCCTGCTCCCGACGGCGACCGACGAGATGATCCGCTGGGTCACCCCCGTCAAGGAGTTCATGCGCACGGCCTCCGCCGACACCGAGGTCCGGGGCGTGCCGATCGCGAAGGGCGAGTCGGTGCTGCTGTCGTACCCGTCGGCCAACCGCGACGAGGACGTCTTCGAAGACCCCTTCCGCTTCGACGTGGGCCGCGACCCCAACCGCCACCTGGCCTTCGGCTTCGGCGTCCACTACTGCCTGGGCGCCGCCCTGGCCCGTATGGAGATCCAGGCCCTGTACCGCGAGCTGCTGCCCCGCCTGTCCTCGATCGAGCTCGCCGGCACCCCGCGCTGGACGTCCACGACGTTCGTCGGCGGCCTCAAGCACCTTCCCATCCGCTACACCCTGACCTGAGCGGCGCTTCCGCAAGATCGTCCGGTCGGAAATCCAGAGGTCTCTGTCTCACTTCCCTGCGATCATGCCGGAATGTCGGTGAGAGATCGGGAGACGGCGGGTGACTTCGAGACCCATCTGACCGTCCGGTGCGGTGCGGGAGAACTCGACGCCCTGGCGCGGTGGGCCGCCGCCAGGGGCCTGAAGTTCAGCCACATCGTGCTCGCCCGGGGCCGCGTCGCCTCTCAGCCGATGCTGACGGCACGCGGCTCCGGCGACCTCGCCGACGTCCTGGCGGCCGCGGACCGGACGAAGGCGGCCCTGGCGGCCGACGGCTTCGAGGTGACGCGGACGAAGGTCGAGGCCGCCCCCTGGAACGAGGGCGTTCCCGCCGCCGACGAGGAGGCGCTGGCGCTGGGCCCCGGGCACTACTTCGAACACCATCTCAAGCTCCTGCTGGAGCCGGGAGCCGACACCGCCGCGCTCGCGGGGCTGGTCGAACCGCACGCCGCGCACCTGTCGCGCAACGCGCGCCGGGTCCGGGACGACGGGGTGGCGGAGCGGTTCGTGACCCAGCGCTGCCGTCTGGTCGGCGCTTTCGAGGCGGAAAGGCGCCTCGCCGCGCTGATCGCGGAGCTGAAGACGCACCGGATCGCCGAGGTGGAACGGGAGTTCGTGGTCTTCGACGACGGCGAGTCGCTGGACGACGGTTGGATCGAGGAGGAACGGGGCGGGCATGACGAATGAATGGGGCGCACTGGGCTGGGGCCCGTGGCCCGTGGACAGCCGGATTCCGGAGGCGCTTCCGGAAGAGGGCCGGAAGCTGCCCAGGACGCTGCGGCCGATCTCCGGCAAGGGCGTGGTGCAGCGGCCGGTGTTCGATCCGGCGCTGAAGCACTATCCCCATGCGATGAGGGCGGGCGACCCGGAGTTCGCCGACCAGGAGGTGGCCGCCCGCTGGTACGCGGCCCGCGCCGTCGCCTTCGACCGCGTTCTCACCGCGATCGCCGGATCCTCCTACGTCGACCACCTGGTGCTCCGCGGCAGCGTCCTGCTGGCCGCCTGGTTCGGATCGGCGGCGCGTCCTCCGGGCGATCTGGACTTCGTGGTCGTACCCCGCTCCTGGAAGCTGGAGGACGGGCGCACCGGACGCATGTTCGACGAAGTGGCGGACCTCGCCGAGGAGGCTTCACGGCAGGGCGGCCCCGAGGGCGTCCGGCTTTCCGCGTCCGGCGCGGTCAGCGACGAGATCTGGACCTACGACAGGGTGCCCGGACGGCGGCTGGTCCTGCCCTGGCGGGCCGAGGGCCTGCCCGCGGGCGCGGTCCAGCTCGACTTCGTCTTCGACGAACCGCTGCCCCTGCCGCCCGAACCGGTGGAGATCCCTCGTCCCGGCGGCGGGGACCCCCTGGTGCTCCTGGCGGCGACGCCGGAGCTGTCCTTGGCCTGGAAGCTCATGTGGCTGATCAGCGACATGTACCCGCAGGCCAAGGACCTGTACGACGCGATGCTGCTGGCCGAGATCGCGGAGCCGGACGTCCGGATGCTCCGGGAGATGTGCGTCGCCGGGGACCCGTACTTCGAGCGGAACCCGCCGACGTTCGAGTCCCTGGCCGCCGCTTTCAGGGAAGTCGACCGGGACGAGTTCCGCAAAGAGCACCCCGCTCTCTGCCCCTCCCTCGACGCCGGGGGAGAGCGGCTGCTCGCCCGCCTGGCCGCGGCCTTCGCCGGGTGAACCGGAAACGCCGGGGACGCCGGGTCAGAGGGCGGCCGGGGCGGTCCTGATCTTGTCGAGGTGGGTCTGGAGGAAGGCCGGGTCGAAGGGGACGATCGCGGACTCGTACTGGCCGCCGAGGTGGCGCAGGAGCTCCATCCACTCCCAGCTCACGGAGATCTCCTCGTCGATCGGGCGGACCGCGTCGCCGAGGGCGGGGCCCGCGTTGTGGCGCAGGACGAGGTTGCGCCACTGGCCGATGAACCTGCGGAACTCCTCCAGGAGGGTCCCGGTCTCGGCGACGAGGTTCGCGACGTCGTGCAGGGAGGTGTTGACCCGCTGCACCTGCTCGGACATCTCCTCGATGCAGGATCCGGCGGCGTCGCACAGCAGCGGCACCGCGGTGAGGGACTCCGGCGGCGCGGCACGGTCGAAGACCTCGGCGGCGAACGCGGCGGCCATGTCGTTGTAGAGGCTGGCCAGCGAGATCTGGAACCGCAGGTGCGCCACGTCGTCCCGCAGCCGGCCGCACTCCGCCTGCAGGCGCTCCAGGGACGCGACGGACCTGTCCATCGGCTTCGCCATGACGCGGGCGACGTTCACCAGTACCGGCGCGGAGTCCGCGACGAGCTCCGACGCCCGCTGGGCGGCCGCCACGGAGGTGTTCAGCCGGTGCGCGATGTCGAGGACCTTGGCGGAGGTAGAGGCGAGCTCATTGCCGACCTTCTGGTAGGCGGCGAGGCGTCCGACGAGCTCGTCGAGCACCTCGTCCAGCGCCCCCGTCCCGGACAGGACCTCCGCGATGGAGCCGCGCGCGTCGGGCCTGGCGTAGGCCGTGGACGTCCGCTGGCTCCTGGCGGAGATCTCCTCGGGCAGCGCCTGGAGCATGAACTCCTCGTAGGAGGCGTATCCGCGCTTCCACAACGAGGCCTCGATCTCGGCCATGCCGAGCAGGGCGGCGTCGTGGCGGTTCATCCCGTCCCGCAGGACCGCTTCCCGCTCGACGCGCGACGCCTGCGCGTACACCCGCTTGACGAGTTCGAACCGCGGTCCGCACGGGGCCATGCGGACCGAGACGTAGCCGTCGTGCAGCGGGCTGATGGCCGCGAACACCCAGTAGGAGCCGCCGTCCCTGGTGCGGTTCTTCATGTAGGCGCCGACCGACCGGCCCGCGGTGAGCCTGTCCCAGATCAGCCGGAACACCCCGCCCGGCATGTCGGGGTGACGCACGGTGTTGTGCGGCGCCCCGACCAGTTCCTCCAGCGGATACCCGGAGATCCGGACGAACACGGAGTTCCCCTGCCGGATCACCCCGCGTCGATCAGTGGTGGAGAAGAACAGCTCCTCCGCGCCCATCGTCGGCTCCCGATCACCGGCACTCGAAGCACGCAGGTCCCCCACGGCCTCTCCCCTTCTCTGAGGCCACGCGCGAACCCGACTACGCAGCGACAAAATTCACTGAATGCACCCTAAGCCCCGATCTTCCCATGATCTCTTCGGGGCGAGTGGTCAGCCGACGGGCGGGGCCTCCATGTCGAAGTTGACCTGGGAGCCCTCGACGGAGGTGACGGTGACGTTGACCGTGCGTGAGGTGCCGTCGCCGGTGACCATGGTGCAGGTGAGGGTGGAGCCGATCTCGCCTTTCAGGTCGCCGGGGCAGGTCGCGCTGGTGATGCCCCCGAGCTGGCTGCCGAGCTTGTCCTTGATCTGCTGCTCGACGTCGGAGGCGGCGACCTTGGTGCCGCCGACGGAGAAATCGCAGGCGGTGAGGCCGGTCAGGAGGGCGGCGCCCAGCAGGGCGGGGGCCAGGAGCTTGCGCATGGTCTTTTCCTCGGGTCCGTGAGTGGTGATGGACCCGACGATCCCCGGACGGCTGTCCCCCCTCCCAGTGTCCCGGGTCCTGTTCGGTGGGGGATGTCCGTTTACTGGGCCGGGTCGGTCTCCGTCCCGCCTATCCGGATCTCATAGGAGAGCCGCCGGTCCTTGACGCCGGTGATGGTCGCCTTCACCGGGTAGACCACCCCGTGAGGGGCCGTGACGTGGCAGAACACCCAGTCCCCCGCCTTGCCGGACAGGTCGTCCGAGCACTTCACCCCCAGGACCTCCAGCCCCTCCCGGGTGTACTTCTCCTTGACCTCCCGTTCCAGCACGCCCCTGTCCACCGAGGGCGCTCCCGGAGAGCACCCGGCCGTCAGCCCCGCCCCGAGCACGACCCGCAGAAACCCGCGTATTCCCATGCGAGCAAGATCTCCCACCCCGTGTCCCGACCCCCAGGGGCCTGAGTCCCGGTTCGGATAACGTCGGATGCATGCGGCTTCATGTGGGATGTGCGATGTGGACGCACACGACGTGGCAGGGGCGGTACCTCTCGTCGAGGCTTCCGGCGGGGGAGCGGCTGCGGTCGTACGCGAGTTGGTGCGACGCGGTGGAGGGGAACACGACGTTCTACGCCACGCCCGCGCGGAGCACCGTGGAGTCGTGGGCGCGGCAGACCGGCCCGGACTTCCGGTTCGTGCTGAAACTGCCCAAGCCGGTCACGCACGAGCGGCGGCTCACCGGCGTCGAGGCGGAGCTCGACCCGTTCCTGGACGTGATCGAGCCGCTCGGGCCGCGGGTCCACGCGCTGTGGGTGCAGCTGCCGGGGTCGTTCGGGCCGCTCGACCTGGCCCTGCTGTCGGGCTTCCTGCGGGGGCTGCCCCGCTCCTACCGCTACGTCGTCGAGGTCCGGCACAGGGCGTTCTTCGAGGACGAGCGCTCCGCCCGGCTCCTGGAGCAGGTGCTGGCGGAGGTCGGCGCCGAATGGGTGCCGTTCGACACCACCTTCTTCTTCGAACGGCCGCCCACCACGGACGCCGAACGCGAGGGGTGGGCGCGCAAACCGCGCATGCCGCGCCGCACCCGCGCGCTGACGGACCGCCCGGTCATCCGCTACCTGGGCCGGGACGACGCCGAGGCGACCGCCGAGAGCTGGCATCCGTGGGTCGACACGGTCGTCGCCTGGCTCAAGGAGGGGCGTTCGCCCACCTTCTTCATGCACACCCCGGACAACCGGGAGGCCCCGGCCCTGGCCCGCCGCTTCCACGACGACGTCCGGGCCCGCCTGCCGGAACTGGAACCGCTCCCCGAGCCGATCGTCGACGACGAGCCGCTGACGCTCTTCTGAGCGACGGCTCAGAGGCCCGCCTCGCGGGCGCGCAGGATCGCCTGGGCCCGGTCGGCGACCTGGAGCTTGGCGAAGACGTTCGAGACGTGGTTGCGGACCGTCTTGTCGCTGAGGCCGAGCCGGGCGGCGATCTGCGGGTTGGTCAGGTGCCGGGCGAGCAGCAACAGGACCTCCCGCTCCCGTCCGGTGAGCTCGGGAAAAGGCTCCTCCGGCCGCCGGCCCATCTGCCCGAAGTAGTCCGTCAGCCGGGCGGCGATCGCCGGGCCGAAGATCGCCTCGCCTTCGGCGACCGCGCGCAGGGAACGCAGGATCTCGCTCCGCCGCGCCCCCTTGAGCAGGTAGCCGCGGGCGCCCGCCCTGATCGCGGCGAGCACCGAGTCGTCGTCGTCCGACATGCTCAGCACCAGCACCCGGATGTGCGGGTGCGTCCTGAGGATCCGGCCGGTCGCCTCGATGCCGCCCATGCCGGGCATGGCCAGGTCCATCAGGACGACGTCCGGCTGGACGCCGGGCAGCAGCGCCAGCGCCTGCTCGCCGCTGGCGGCCTCTTCCACCACCTCGATGTCGGGCACGGAGGACAGCAGCGCCCGCAACCCGCTGCGGAACGGCTCGTGGTCGTCGACGATCAGCACCCGCAACATTCAGGCCCCCAGCGGCAGGACGGCCCGCACCGTGGTGCCCCGGCCCGGCTCGGACTCCACCGTGAACGCGCCGCCGAGCTCGACGGCCCGCTCCCGCATCGACCCGAGGCCCACTCCCGTTCCGGGCTCGGCAGCCCCCCTGCCGTCGTCGGCCACCTCCACGGTGAGCGTCCCGGCCCCGGCGGTGAGGGCGAGCAGGCAGTCGCCGGCGCCCGCGTGCCGCCACACGTTGGCGACGGCCTCCGTGGCGATCCGGTAGGCGGCGACCTCGGTGGCGGCGCCCAGCGGCGGCAACCCGTCCGGACGGCTCAGCCTGATCTTCGGGCCGCCGGGCGGCTGCCCGTCCACGAACGCCTGCAGTGCTCCGGCCAGTCCCAGGGTGTCGAGGGCGGGCGGGCGCAGCCCGTCGACCAGCCGCCGCACCTCGCCGATCGCGGACTCCGCGCCCGTCACGATCTCCTCCAGCAGCGTCCGGGCGCGCTCCGGATGCCCGTCCATCAGTTCCTGGACGGCCTCGGCGCGCATGGTCAGCGAGGCCAGCGTAGGGCCGAGACCGTCGTGCAGTTCACGGCGGATCCTGCGACGCTCCTCCTCCCGCGCCGTGATCAGCCGCTCCCTGGACCGCTGGAGGTACACGGCCACCGCGATCTGCCCGGCGAGGTCCTGGAGCAGCCGGAGGTCGGCGGCGCCGAGTTCACGCTCACCCGGCCTGGGGGAGAGGAGCAGCCGCCCGACGGTCTCCCCGTTGTGGACGAGTGGAAGCGGGACGGGTTCCCCGTTCGCCTTCCCGTGCGCGACCACCGCCCCCGTGGCGGAGACCTCCACCGCCACGTACGGCAGCCGCAGCGCCTCGGCGACCGTCCGGGCCGCCCCCGCCGCGGCCTCGGGCTCCTCCAGATGCCGTCCCAGCCTCGTCAGGACGGCGTACGGCTCGTCGCGCTGCCCGTACATGAGCCTGTCGACACCGCGCTGAACCTGCTCACGCAGCGGCGCGAACACCAGCGCGATGATCCCCGTGGCGACCAGCGAGACCAGCAGTTCGGCCTCGAACAGCGCCCCCAGGTAGTTGACGGCCACGACGTACCCGCCGACGACGCACCCCGTCAGGACCGCGTAGACGAGCGTCCGGCTGATCAGGAGGTCGATGTCGAACAGCCCGTGCCGCAAGATCCCGATGCCGAGGGCCACCGGGATCAGCAGCATGGCCGACGTGCCGAGGAACTCGCCCGCCAGGCTCTCCACCGGCCACAGATCGGGATGTCCGTCCGTCAACCCGATCGCCAGCCGCCCGACCACCCCGGCGGCGGACAGCCCCACCGCGTAGGCCAGCCATTTGAACGGCCGCGCCGCCTCCCCGACGGCCCGCCGGGCCCGGACGACCACACTGATCACTCCGACGAGGAACACCGCACTGATCATCAGGTCGAAGCCCGTCTCCAGGACGTCCGCGACACCCCCGACCCCCGCCAACCCGTACGGGTTGGGCACTTCGCCGCCGCCGACCTGCCCGTTCTCCCCGGGCCGCAGCGCCGAGACCCCGGCCGTCACCACCCCCGCCGCGACGGCCGCGACGACCACCGGCCGCCACCGCCTCCCCGGCAGCCGCCCCTCCGGGAAGTACAGCGGCAGCAGGGTGAGCGCCAGATTCGCCGGCACCCAAAGCCACGTCTGAGGCCACCCCGCAGCCCCCGCCAGCGGCCCCTCCCCCCGGATCGCGTACCCCCCGCACGCGTCCATCGCCGCGAACGAGAACGCGCTGACCAGCAGCAGCCGCCCCACCACGTTCCCTGGCTGCCGGTACCGGATCAGCCCGCCCACCACCGCGCAGGCCGTCACATAGGCCAGGTGGCTCAGGTCCTTCAGCCCGCTCCCGTTGGCGACCCCCAGCCAGAGAGCGGCCACGACCAGCCCGACCGTGCTCCCGGCCCATCCGAGCCCCCAAAGCGCTCTGGACACCCAGACCTCCCCACGGCAGGCGGCCACTGTAACCGGCTCGTTGTCCCTCCCACCCGGGACGATGTCCCGCCCCCCGAAGGGAACGGGACGGCGTGATCTCGTCTTATCGACGGGAACGGGTCAGGGGCCTGCTCTCCGGCCTGGTCGCCTGAACCCCGAGCGGCTCCGGTTCCCTCGGCCCTTCTTCACCCCGGGCCGTTCTCTCACCCATCGCCGAGGGCGTCGGCCATCCGGTCTAGGTCGCTCAGCAGGGCATCCAGGCGGCGGGGTGGAATCGCGTCGATCATGCGCCGCTCGACCGCGTACACGGCGCCGCGCGCCGCCTCCAGCCGGGCCAGCCCCTCCCGGGTGAGGTGCACCGGCAGCGCCCGGCCGTGCTCGGCGGTCGCGGGCCGGGTCACCAGGCCGGCCTCCTGCAAGCCGCGCAGCACCACCGCGGAGGACTGGCGGGTCACGAACGTGCCCCGCGCCAGCTCCGCGCCGGAGATGCCCGGACGCTCGTCCAGCAGCTCCAGGCACGAGTACTGCGGCACCGTCAGGCCGTGCTCGCGCAGTGCCTGGTCCATCGCCCCGCGCAGGGCGGCCGCAGCCCGCTTCAGCCGGTATCCCACGTGCTCGGTGATGTCTCCGGCCTCGTGCGGCGGCTCGGGCCGCCCTCCCTCTCCCATGTCAGTATTTTGACATGAACGGCGGGCTGCGCGTACCGTTCCTCATGTCAAAGTCCTGACATGAGGACTTGGTGAACAACCAGCCCAGGAGCGCCCATGACCACCGTCACCGGTCCCGACTTCCTCGCCCTCCAGGTCCGCGACGTCGAGGCCGCCGCGGCCTTCTTCGAGGAGCACCTCGGCCTGGTGCGGGCTCCGGTCTCGCCGCCGCACGCCGTCGTCTTCGCCACCCGGCCGATCCCGTTCGCCGTCCGCGAGCCCCTGCCCGGCACCGACCTCGACAGCGGGCGGCCCGGTCTCGGCGTCGCCCTCTGGCTCGCCGCCGACAACGCGCAAGCCGTGCACGACCGCCTCGCCGCCGCGGGCGTCCCCGTCCTCAGCGCTCCGCAGGACGGGCCCTTCGGCCGCATGTTCACCTTCACCGGCCCCGAGGGCTACGCCCTCACCGTCCACGGCGGCTGACCACGGCGAGCGGAGCCGCGTCGCCCGCCTCGTCGCCGAAGGCCGTCCGAACACGAGACGGGCTCCATCGGCTGGGACGACTCCTCGCGCAGAAGGGCCGCCAGGCCCGGGCGGGCCCTGGCCGGGGCGGTTCTGCTACTCGACGTACTGGCGCAGGAGGCTGATCGCGACTGGTTCGTCGGAACCCGAGCGGGTGAATTCCTCTTGGTGCCCGTCGTGGATCCTTCGCGGAAGGCCCGTCGTGTACGGGCTGGAGCGCTTGACCGCGGGTTGGTTGTAACAGAAGATGTTGCAACGAGGGGGGTGTGATGGCGGCGAACAGTCGGCTCACGATCGCGACGCATGTGCTGACGTGGTTGGCGCTGGCGCAGCGGGATGGGCGGGAGGTGCTCACCTCGGATCAGGTCGCGGCCAGCGTCAACACCAATCCCGTGATCATCCGGCGCAGTCTCGGTGATCTGCGGCGGGCCGGTCTGGTGGAGGTGCGCCGCGGCGCCGGGGCGGGCTGGAGCCTCGCCCGCGCGCCGGAGGAGATCAGCCTCCTCGAGGTGCACGACGCCGTCGACGCGGAGCCGCCGTTCGGCCTGCACCACACCGAACCCAACCTGGAGTGTCCTGTCGGCCGGGGTATCCGACCCGCTTTGAGTGAGGTCTACGGCCGGGCCGAGCGGGCCATGCGACGGGAACTGGCGGACACGTCTATCGCCGATGTACTGCGCGAGACGCTGGTGAACTGACCGATCGATCATGGTGCCGGACGTTCACCATGCCGTTTGTTGTAACAGGATTAGTTACATCACCTGAAGAGGAGCGAGGATGGAAGCCGTAAGGTGTCCGATCGTCGAACTGCGGCAGTACACGCTGCATCCGGGACGGCGTGACGTCCTGATCGATCTGTTCGACCGGGAGTTCGTCGAATCCCAGGAGGCGGCGGGCATGACCGTCCTGGGCCAGTTCCGCGATCTTGACGACCCCGACCGTTTCGTCTGGCTCCGCGGCTTCGCGGACATGCCGAGCCGCGCCGAGGCCCTGGCGGGCTTCTACGGCGGCCCGGTCTGGCGGGCGCACCGCGACAGGGCGAACGCGACGATGGTCGACTCCGACGACGTCCTGCTGCTGCGCCCGTGCTCGGAACAGGCCGGGTTCCCCGCGCCAGCCGACCCCCGACCGGCTCCCGGCGTGCTGGCGGCCTCGCCCCCGGGCCTCGTCCTCGCCACCGTCTGGTACGCCCACGACCCCTTCGACGCCGCGTTCCTCGACTTCTTCGAACGCCGGGTCCGCCCCGTGCTCACCGAGACCGGCGCCGAACCCCTGGCCTGCCTTCAGTCCGAACACGCCCCGAACACCTTCCCGGCGCTCCCGGTTCGCACGAACGAGGAGGTCTTCGTCTGGTTCGCCCGTTTCCCCGACGAAACCCGTCTCACCGACCACCTGAACCGTCTCCGGAATTCACGATCCTGGCGTGACGACGTCCTGCCGAACCTTTCGAAGCGCTGGGCCAGAGACCCCCAGCGCCTACGCCTGGCCCCCACCGACCGCTCGCTCCTGCGGTGAGCCCTCTGAGGGCACGCTCGCCGAAGGGCGCTGCGGAGCCTGCCGGGCCGGGCGCGGTCTGGATCGGGAGCGGTCAGGGCCTGGCGGTGCGGCAGCGGGGGCCGTCGCTGATCCGGCGGCAGGGCGCGGGACGCCGCGGGAGGGCGGATCGCCGACCGGGTCAGAGGTCCAGGAGGAGGGGGCGGTGGTCGGAGACCTCGGGGGCGGTGACGATCTCGAAGTGCTTGACGGCGCCGGGGTCGGAGACCAGGAGGTAGCTCGCGTGGCGGAGGGGTTTGGGGTAGTGGGCGGTGCGGGTGTCGGCTTCGCGGACCAGGTCGGTGAGGCCGATGTCGGCGAGGACCTGGAAGGTCGAGCTGCCGGGGAGGAGGTTGAAGTCGCCGGCGACGATGGTGAGGTCGCCGGGTTCGCGGGCCGCGGTGATGAGGGAGGCCAGGCGTTCGGCCTGGACGCGGCGGGCGGGGGTGTCGTTCTTGCCCTGGGCGTCGCGGAGGCCGTGGAGGTTGACGACGGTGACGAAGCGGTCGGCTTCCCGGTCGTGGACGCGGACGGACAGGGCGTTGCGGGGCCGGTCGCTGACGGGCCAGGCGTCGGGGTGGTGGAGGTAGGAGCCGTGGACGAAGGCCGAGCGCATGCCGACGAGCGGGAGGTCCGCGGAGACGAAGGTGGCGAGGCCGAAGTCCTGCGGGTGGGTGCGGCCCGCGTCGTCCCGCACCGGGCCGGTGTCGCTCACGGCGAAGAGGCCCTGGTGGCGGGGGAGGTGCGCGGTGACGTCGGCCATGAGGTCCGCGCGCTGGGGGAGCGACCTGTCGGCGTCGGCGAACCGGGTCCAGCCGTGCAGGCCGGGAGCCCGCGCCACTTCCTGGAGGCACAGGACGTCGGCGCCGCATGTGTCGAGCCAGGGGGCGAACTCGTCGAACAACGCGCCGCCCCAGGAGTTCACCGAGATGATCCGCACGGGGACGACCCTAGATCAGCGAAGAGGCCGAGGGGAAAGGGATAAAGGGCTCAGCGGCGGGCGAAGAACTCCCCGGCCACGCGGGTGTGCAGAGGGAAGGCCAGCTCACGCGGCGCGTCGATGACGACCCGCTCGGTCGCCTCGTCGTTGGCGGTGAAGGCCGGCAGCGCGGACGCGGCCAGCGCCGGACCCAGCCCGAAGACGAGGAGCGTCCCGTCCGGCGCGCTGTGCACGTCGAACAGTTCCACGCTCGCGGGATCGACGGCGATGTCCGTCTCCTCCAGCAGTTCCCGGGCCGCCGCCCGCTGCCACGACTCCCCGTGGTCGATGAACCCGCCCGGCAGCGCCAGCTCCCCGACGTGCGGCGGCACCCCGCGCCGGACCGTCAGCAGCCCGCCGTCCACGGGCAGCAGCAGCACCGCCACGGGCACCGGATTGAGATAGCTCGTGTTCCCGCACGAACCGCACGTCCTCGGCCATACCGCGTCAGCGCCGAACGCAGCCCCGCAAAAGGAGCAATGGGAGTTCCTGAGTAGCACGTCCCGACTCTAACCGGCAGAGCTGGAAAGGGGTCATGAACGAGTCCGCCGTGTGGAGGGCGGGAGGGGAAGACCGAAAACCGATTGCCTCGGGGGGAGGGCTCTGGGATGTTCTCACTATGAGAGTGAATCGAAGGAAGATCGCCGAAGAGACGGTGGCGATCCTGGAGGCCGGTTCGTACACGGTGGACGGCCGTGTCGTGCGGATCGGCGACGACGTCGCGGCATCCGTGGAAGGGGCCCGGCTGTACCTGCCGGACGAATTCGACGAGCCGGCGGGACCCGTACGGCACGAGACGGCCGTCGAACTGACCCGGGAGACGACCCTGGACGCCGCCCGGAGGCTGGGACGGGCTGTCGTCGCGCTGAACTTCGCGTCCGCCAAGAACCCGGGCGGCGGATTCCAGCGCGGCGCGCACGCCCAGGAGGAGGCGCTGGCGCGCGCCTCCGGCCTGTACCCGACGCTGTGCCGCTTCCGGGAGGACTACTACGACTTCCACCGGGCGGCCCAGGACCTCCGATACTCGGACCGGATGATCTACTCGCCCGCCGTCCCCGTCTTCCGGGACGAGTCCGGGGCGCTGCTGGACGAGCCGTTCCCCGTCTCGTTCATCACCTCACCCGCCCCGAACCGAGGAGCGCTGCCTCCCGGAACGCCGGTCTCCGACGTGCTGCGGCGCAGGGCTTGGAAGGTCCTCGCCCTGGCCGCGGCCGAAGGATACGAACGGCTCGTACTGGGCGCGTGGGGGTGCGGCGTCTTCCGCAACGACCCCGCCGAAGTCGCCACGATCTGGTCGGACCTGCTGTCCGGCCCCTTCGCCGGCCGTTTCGCCCACGTCACCATGGCCGTCTGGGACCCCGACGGCACCACACCCCAGTACCTCGCCTTCTCCCGCGTCTTCCAGCCGTGAGCAGGCGGACGCGTCGGACCGGTCAGCCCGTGGGTTCGCGGAGGGCCGCGAGGGCGGAGGCGAACATCGTGGACTTGATGGCGGAGAGGGTGGTGCGGTCCTTGCCCGCCAGGGGACGGACGCGTTCGGCGGCCGTCTCGACCAGGGCCGCCTCGTCGGCGACGGCGTCGACCAGGCCGAGGTCGCGGGCCTCGGGGCCGCCGAAGCGCCGGCCGGTGGTCATCGAGGCGACCGCGGCGGCGGGGGTGAGCTTCGCCTGGATGAGGGCGGCCATGCCCGTGGTGAAGGGGATGTGGATGTCCACCTCGGGGAAGCAGAAGTAGCCGCGGTCGGAACGCATGACGCGGAAGTCGTGGGCCGTCGCGAGCATCGCACCGGCGCCGAAGGCGTGGCCGTTGACGGCGGCGACCGTCGGTACGGGAAGGGCGAGGACGCGCGCGAACAGCGCGTGCACGTTGGCGACGTAGGACGCCAGTTGGTCGCCGTGCGCGCCGAGCCAGTCCAGGTCCAGGCCGTTGGAGAAGAACTTGCCCTTCGCGGTCGTGACGAGCGCCGCCGCGCCGGGGTGGTCGACGACCTCGTCCAGCAGGGCGTTGACGGCCTTCAGCCAGTCGGGGGAGAAGCGGTTCTCGTCGTCCCCCAGTTCCAGGTAGAAGACGGAGTCCTCGCGGCGCAGTTCGGGCATGGTCATTCCTTTCCGGGGGGCCGGTGCCCGCGATCGGGCGGCGGCACGGTGAGCACGGCGCGGACGGCGGCCTCCAGCCGTCGCCTGCGGTCGTCGGAGATTTCCACGGAGCCCGGCGACGGGCCGGTGAGCACCCGCCGGAAGAACGCGACCGGCAGATCCACCACGCACGTCGTGATCACGCCGACCGCCGCGGCGTCACGACGGCCCCACACGGCCTCGGACAGCCGCACCAGCAGCGCGACGAGCCGCCGGTCCAGCCCCAGCAGCGCCTCGGCGACCTCTTCGGGCAGCTGCGGACCCAGCAGCCGCTCGCTCCGGACGCTCATCAGCATCCGGGCGCCCGCGGGCCGCCGCAGCGTGAACTCGGCGGGCGCGTCCGCCGCGGCGACCACCGCGGCGACGGACCCCTCGTCCGTCAGGGCCGCGTCGACCAGCGAGGTCTGCAGTTCCAGGAAGTCGTTCCCCGCCCGCAGCCAGGTCCGTCCCAGCAGGGCGGGCACCGAGCCGAACGCGTGGTAGACCGCCCCGTTCGACATCCCCGAGGCCGCCGAGAGCCTCCGCACCGTGAACTTCTCCAGCCCGTCCTCGGCGACGAGCTCCTCGGCGACGTCGAGCAACCGGTCGAGATCGTGCGTTCGTGGGCGGGCCATGCCGGGAGCATAACAGAGCAAATGCTCTAAAACCTGGCCACTTAGGGATGAGAAGGGCGTGCCTGGTTCTGTGTCGGGACGTGCACGAATAAAGGTTTCCTGATGAAGCCGCAGCTCATGGCTGTTACGGGTACCGATACTCCGCGGCGGCGGAAGAGCCCGATCGCCGTCATCTGGCGCAGCGACCAAGGAGAACGACCATGAAACGTGCGGTTCTGGCAGTGGGGATCGCCACGGTGCTCGGCCTCGGTACCGCGGCGTGCGGAGGCGACCCCGAGGACAGCATGTCCCCGAACACCCAGCCGCCCGTGTCACCGGGGACGACGCAGACCGTGCCGGCGGCCACCCCGACGCAGGCCGCGGACGACCAGATCGTCGGGCCCGGCTGCGCGGCGTTGCCCACCTCCGGTCCCGGCAGTCCCGAGGAACTGAAGGACAAGCCGGTCGCGACCGCGGTCGGGGAGACCCCGGACCTGTCCACCCTGGCCACCGCGGTAAAGAAGGCGGGCCTGGCCGAAACCCTGAACTCCGCGAAGGACATCACCGTCTTCGCCCCGACGAACCAGGCCTTCGCCAAGATCCCCGAGGCCGACCTGAACAAGATCCTCGCCGACAAGCAGCAGTTGACCGATCTCCTCAAGTACCACGTCGTCGAAGGCCGCAAGACGCCGACCGAGATGGCGTCCGGATCCTTCAAGACCCTGCAGGGCGGCACCCTCACCACCAGTGGCAGCGGCACCGACTACACCGTCGGCGACGCCAAGGTGGTCTGCGGCAACCTGCAGACCGAGAACGCCGCCGTCTACCTCATCGACACCGTCCTGACGCCGCCGCCCGCCTCGCCGACGTCGGCTCCGTCCTGACGCCGACGCGCTGAGCCCCCGGCCGGAGGGGTCTCCACCCGACGGCCGCGCCAAGGTGCGACGAGATGGGACGCCCCCGCGGGAAATACCCTGCGGGGGTATGTCGTTATGTGGGGAAAGCGGCGTCACCCGAGAGGAAAGGCCGATGGTCATGGATCATCCCCCCCACCACGACCACGCTTCGGCGCACCACGACCCCGGCG
>NZ_BAAATZ010000003.1:88799-112434 GCF_039533685.1 Actinocorallia aurantiaca
GCCCGCCGGGAGCCTCGTGGGCCACCGCCGCCAAGGCGACCCTGCACTGCCTGACGGGCTGCGCCATCGGCGAGATCCTCGGCATGGTCATCGGCACCGCCCTGGCCTGGGGAAACGCTCAGACGATGATCCTGGCGATCGCCCTGGCGTTCCTGTTCGGCTACTCGTTCACCCTGTTCGCCGTCCTGCGAGCCGGAGTCGGCCTCAAGGCCGCCATCAAGGTCGCCCTGGCCGCCGACACCGTCTCCATCGCCGTGATGGAACTGGTCGACAACGGCATCATCGCCCTCGTCCCCGGCGCCATGGACGCCCACCTGGCCGACGCCCTCTTCTGGTCGGCCCTGCTCGGCGGCTTCGCCGTCGCCTTCGTGATCACCACCCCGGTCAACAAGTGGATGATCGGCCGGGGCAAGGGCCACGCCGTCGTCCACGCCTACCACTGACGCCGGCGGCCGGGAGGCCACGGCTCTCGGGAGAGGAGCCCGCTCACATGGGTCACCTCGGCGGCGACGGTGCCGTCGGGGAGCCGGAGCACGTGCTCGATCCGGTAGGTCCTGCCCTCTCCCCAGACCCGGGCGCAGGAAACCTCGACCTCGTCCCCTCCCCGCTTCGTCGCGCCGATGGTCTGCGGGGTCAGGCGTCGAGGCCGGCGAGGAGGATCTTCAGGCCGGCGCGGAACTCGGCTTCGGGGTCTCCGGTGGCGCGGGCGATCTCGGCCAGGCGGGGGAAGCGCTCCGGGGGGAGGGCCGCCATGCGGACGGGGGCGGACCTGCCGTTCCCGCCGGACGGGGCGGGGAGTTCGGCCTGGACGAAACCGGCGATGAAGCCGGAGACCACGCGGAAGGCGGCCAGGAGGTCGGCTCCGGAGCGGCCGCCGTCGGCCAGGGCCTGGAGCAGGGCCTCGGTCGAGGCCAGGGCGCTCTCGTCGAGGCTGCGCCTGGTGAGGATGAGGGGGATGGCGTTGGGGTGGGCGCGCACGGCCCGCCACATGTCCTCGGCGATCGACTCCACGCGGACGCGCCAGTCGGCGCGCGGGACGGGGCGGTGGGCCCGGGCCATGACGGCGCCGGTGACGAGGCGTTCCAGGCCGTCGCGGCCGTCGACGTAGTTGTAGATGGTCATCGGGCCGGTGCCCAGCCGGGTGGCCAGGGCGCGCATGGTGAGCCCGGCCAGGCCCTCCTCGTCGACCAGTTCCAGGGCGGCGGCCTGCAACTGCTCGTGAGTGAACTTCCGGGGTGCGGGCACGGCTTCTCCTCTTGATTACGTACAAGGTACGTGTTTAACTGTCCCCTGTTTACGTACAACGTACTTGATTGGAGGGGTCATGCCGACACGTTCCCCGTCCACCTCGTCCACCTCCTTCGTCTCCGACGGCGACCGCTGCGCCGCCTGGCTGACCCTTCCCGAAGGCGCCGGGCCGCATCCCGCCGTCGTCCTGGTGCACGGCGGCGGCGCGACGCACGAGATGATGCTCGACCAGTACGAGAAGTGGTTCTCCCGGGCAGGACTCGCCGTCCTGGCCTTCGACTTCCGCCACCTGGGCGCGTCGGAAGGCGAGCCGCGCCAGCTCGTCAGCGCCCGCCGGTACGCCCGGGACATCGACGCGGCCCTGGAGTTCGTCCGCTCGCACCCCGAACTGGACGGACGGCGGATCGCCCTGTGGGGGACGTCGTTCGGCGCCAGCCACGTGGTGGCCGCGGCCGCCCGGCACCCGGAGCTGTCCGCGGCGGTCGTGCAGTGCCCCGTACTGAGCGGACGCGCGATCGCCCTGCGCGGGGGCCTGCGCCACCTCGCCCGGTTCACCGTGCCGATCGTCTCCGACCTGGCGCGGGCCGCGCTGCGCCTGCCCCGCCGCTACGTGCCGCTGGTCGGCGAGCCCGGTGAGGCGGCCTTCGTCACCCAGCCCGGAGCCCTCGAAGGCTGGGCGTCCGTGTGCCCGCCGGGATACGAGTTCGACAACCGGGTCACCGCCGCCTCAGGCCTGGGCATGCTGCTCTACCACGCCGCGGCCGACGCCCCCCGCGTGCGCTGCCCGCTCCTGGTCTGCCAGAGCGACCGGGAGAACCTCATCGACACCGCCATCGCGGAGAAGGCCGCCGCCGCGGCGCCCTGCGGCGTCCTGAAGCACTACGACGCCGACCACTTCACCGTCTACCACCCGCCCCTGGTCGATCAGCTCGTCGCCGACCAGATCGACTTCCTCACCGCCCACCTGCGTCCTCGTCCCGAGAACCGTCCCTGACCCGCCCGGAGGCCGTCATGGCCTCCGCGTCGGAAGCCGTCCGCAGAGGGGCGGAAGCCGGTCAGGGAAGAAGCGGCTTCGCCTCGATGGGGCACGGCGAAGCTCTCTGTCCCTGCACGGCCTCCGCGTCCGGGCCCGGCGAGGGCGAGTCGCCCGGCCGCGGTTCCTCGACGTCACCGCCCGGACGGCTCCGCCCCGGCGGGGCGGGGTCATGCCTGGTTCAGGTCGCTGGGGTCGCGGAGGGCGGTGAGGGCGGGGGCGAACATCGTCGACTTGATGGCGCCCAGGGTGGGACGGTCCTTGTCGGCGAGGGGGCGCACCCAGTCGGCGGCGGTCCTGAGCAGGCTCGCCTCGTCGGCGACGCCGTCGACCAGGCCGAGCTCCCGGGACTGGGGACCGTCGAAGCGGCGCGCGGTCGTCATCGAGGCGATCGCCGCGGCGGGGGTGAGCTTGGCCTGGATGAGCGCGGCCATGCCGGGGGTGAAGGGCGTGTTGACGTCGGCCTCGGGGAAGCAGAAGTAGCCGCGGTCGGCCCGCATCACCCGGAAGTCGTGGGCCATCGCCAGCATCGCGCCGGCCCCGAAGGCGTGCCCGTTGACGGCCGCCATCGTGGGGATGGGCAGGGCGAGGAGGCGGGCCAGCAGCTCCTGGATCTCGCTGAGATAGGAGGACAGCCCCTCGCTGTGCTCGCCCAGCCACTCCAGGTCCAGCCCGCGGGAGAAGCACTCGCCCGTCCCGGTGGTGACGAGCGCGACGGGCCCGGGCTGGGCGGTGACCTCGTCCAACAGGACGTTGACCCGCTTGATCAGCTCCGGGGAGAGGCGGTTCTCGTCGTCCCCCAGATCCAGTACGAAAACTCGGTCCTCTTGGCGCAGCTCAGGCATGAACTTCCTTTCCAGACGAGCCGCCGAGGTTCAGGCGGCGTACGGTGCGCGGCATGCCCTGTGCTGCCTCCAGCCGCAGCCGACGGGTCACGCACACACCGTAACAGAGCAAATACTCTAGAAATCCTCCCACTTCACAGGCCCTTTCCTTTCCCGAATTCGGGCTCCGAACACATCGACCTCTCCCTCAACACCCCTTGACCGCCCCGGCGCGGCCGAGGGGACTCCTCCGATCCTCCGGTGTCTGATCTTGTTCCCATGGTCATAAAGAGATCATCTTTCGGAACAATCGCGGTCGTGCGTCTCCGTTTGCTTTTGCCGCTGTTGCTCCTGGTATGCCTGACGACCTCCTGTGTTCCGGGGACGGGCTTCGGCACGTTCGGGACCCGGGGTCCGACGCCGGCCTGGTCGCTGAAGGGCGTCGCGGCCGGAGATCAGATGGCGGTGGTGGACGGAACTCTGATCTTCCTCACCCGAAAGGAGATCCGCGGCGTCGACGTGATCTCGGGCCGCGACCTCTGGACGATCCCCTTCCTTCCGGGGCTCCGGTACGCGACCCGCGACAACCCCTGGTTCAGCGTCGCTCGTGGAGCGGTCATCCTCGTCGAGGCTCCGGGAAGCTACGAACGCGGCATCATCCGGGCCATCGATCCCGGCACGGGTCGTCTCCTGTGGTCGGACGGGCCTGCTACCAGCGTGGAAGTGTCCCAGGATGCCGTCTTCGTCCACAGCTGCGCGGACGGCCTGAGCGAATGCACGACCACACGACGTGAACCGAGGACGGGCCGGGCGGCCTGGTCGGAAGTCCCGAACCCTTTCGGCTGGACCGGCTTCGACGATCAGCGCACGCTCGCACGCCCGACCGGCCGCTATTTCGTCACCGACACCACACGTAAGAGCAGCATGCTGCGCGATACCCGGAACGGGCGGCGCACCGCCATGGCGGCGGTTCCCGAGTGGAACTCCTGGCGCTCCGTGGGCCCGGCCGTGGTCTTCATCGGGAAGCTCTATGACGACGCCTGCCAGGTGGAGCTCAGCTCCTTCGACGCTGAGCACGCCCGTCCGCGCTGGAAGCGGACCATCTGCTTCCCGCTGGGCACGGGAGACGACTACAACCCCGGCTTTCCCCACGCGCCAGGGGGCTTCATCGGGGATGACACCCGGATCGCGACCCTCACTCCGGAGGGAATTCCCCAGATCCTCGACCTGACGACCGGGAACATCCTCTGGAGATCGGCGGAGAGCGGAACTCCCCTGGACTCCGACGGCACCTCCCTGCTGACCCGTCGGGCGAAGGACCAAGGACCGCTGACCATGCTCGACTTCCCGACCGGCCGCGCCCTCTGGACCGCTCCCGATCCCGGCCTGACGGCGGGCGACACCCGATGGCGCACGTTCGTGAACCAGGACTTCACCGCCATCGCCGGACTCCACGAGGGCGAACCCTCCGTCGCCGTCTACGACACCGGCACCGGCCGCCCCACCGGCCGTTATTCCGGCATCTTCAAGGGGGCCGGTGACGGCTGGATCGCGGTGGAGACCAAGAGGTTCGGCTACGACCTGGACTTCTTCTTCCTCTGAGGCCCCGGCTCACCGGCACCGCACGTCCGGCCGCTGAGACGCGTCACAGCAGGGCCGCGACGGCGGTGGCGGTTTCAGGATGGCGGGTGAGCAGGGCGGCCGCCTCTTCCGGACCTTCGGCGGTGGGTGCGGATTCCCGCCATACGGGGTCGTGGCCGAGGAGGGCGGCGACGGCCTCGCAGGTCTGAGGATGGGCGGCGAGGAGGGCGGCTGCCGGGCCGGATTCGACGGGGCGGCGTGTTGTCGTCGGCGGCCGTTGGGCGGACCAGGGCGGGGTCCAGGCGTCGAGGACGGGAAGGGCGGCGGGGAAGGTGCGGGCGGCCTCGCGGACGAGGACGGGGACGAGTTCGCGGGCTTCGGCGCGGAGGGCGGTGATGAGTTTGGGGAGCCAGGGGAGGAGGACGGAGTCGGGGAGGCGGGCGAAGGCCTTGGACATCAGCTCGACGACGAAGGGCGTCATGGCCGGGACCGGGTCCAGGGAGTGGATGAAACCGCTCAGGTAGTGGGGGAAGGCCTCGAGGGTGAAGGGGTTGTCCAGAAGGCCGTCGGAGAGGGAGCGGAGTTCGTCCTGGGAGAGGAGGCCCAGGCGGGAGCGGACCGCCCAGAGGAGGGCCGTCTTGGCGGGGGACTCGGGGTGGGACTGCCGCACCGCGATCTCCAGCTGGGCGTGGTCGCAGCCGAGGGACAGGGCCAGGCTCTCCATGCCGAAGAGGAAGCCCAGCATGGCCGCCACCTGGCGGAGGCCGGTCTCCTCCTCGGTGAACGCGGTGGGCAGCAGGGTGCAGTAGTGGGCGTAGCCGGTGGTGACGAAGGACTCGCACCAGCGGGGGAGCGCGGGCTGCGTGGCCCGGTAGTGGCTCAGGAGGCGGCGGATCCGGCGTAGGACCTCCGGAGCGTCGTCGACGTCGCGTTCCGCGGACAGGAGCTCCACGGCGCGGGCGCCGAGTTCGTCGGGGAGGCGCTGTCCGGGGAGGAGGCGGACGGCGTCCTCCACCGCGGCCAGGGCGGTGGAGGCGGTGGCCTTGGGATCCCAGACGGCCCGGCGCAGGCGCTGCTCCAGGACCTGCTCGACGCTGACGCCCTCGTAGCCGAGTTCGACGAGGGCCCGCTGGTCGCGGCCGAGCGCGAGGTCCCAGCTCTCCTGGATGGAGCGCTCGCCCAGGCCCCGGGAGCCCATGATCGGACGGACGGTGCCCTGCGGCAGCAGGCGCTGCAGGATCCACAGCAGGTCGGAGCACTGGTTCAGTTCCGGCCGGGCCTTCAGGTCGAGCAGGGCCCGCTGGATCGTGCGCTTCTGCAGGTCGAGGCCGAGGGGCTCCAGCCTGTCCAGGACGTCCCGGGCCAGCGGAGGCAGCGACTCGTAGCCGACCTGGCCGATCCTGTCGCCGCCGAGGAGGATCTCGCACAGCCGGGCGACGTCGCGCCGGCCCGGCACCGTCTCCTTCTCGATGCAGGTGACGGCCGCGTCCTGGAAGTCGTACGGCGTCGGCCGGCGCCGGTTGCGCATGTTCGCCAGCAGCACCGACGTCTCGAACACGGCGATCGCGTCGGCCGTACTGGCCTGGTATCCGTTGCGCCGCGCCAGCCGCACGATGTCCACGCACCAGCCGAGCAGCTCGGCCTCGTCGAGCCCGTCCTGCGCGGGCGGGCTCGCCAGGAACCCCGACAACCTGTCGTCGACCCGCCCGGAAGAACCGAAGGCCGCAGCCCGCTGCGCGCCTTCTTGCGCCTGCGGTTCGGCCGCACCGGACCCGGCCTGCTGTGCGCCTTCCCGCGCCTGCGGTTCGGCCGCACCGGACCCGGCCTGCTGTGCGCCTTCCCGCGCCTGC
This sequence comes from Actinocorallia aurantiaca, assembly GCF_039533685.1. Classification (NCBI taxonomy): domain Bacteria; kingdom Bacillati; phylum Actinomycetota; class Actinomycetes; order Streptosporangiales; family Thermomonosporaceae; genus Actinocorallia; species Actinocorallia aurantiaca. Next base: position 95,336 of record NZ_BAAATZ010000003.1, read on the forward strand.
GGTTCGGTCGCACCGGGCCCGGCCTGCTGTGCGCCTTCTTGCGCCTGCGGTTCGGTCGCACCGGGCCCGGCCTGCTGTGCGCCTTCTTGCGCCTGCGGTTCGGTCGCACCGGGTCCGGCCTGCTGTGCGCCTTCCCGCGCCTGCGGTTCGGCCACATCGGGTCCGGCCTGCTGTGCGCCTTCTTGCGCCTGCGGTTCGGTCGCACCGGGCCCGGCCTGCTCGGGCAGGCCTGCCGGGAGTTCCGTCGCCCTGCCGACGGCCGGACCCGAGGCCGTGGGGGCGGTCTGCTGAAGTGTGTTCTCCTCCCTGCGGAAAGAAGGGTCGGCACCGCCTGACGGGGAAGCGGCGGAGGGCAGGCCGCCCGTCTGCCTGCGGGTTCCCTTCTGGCCCTTCAGCCGGAACGGTTCGACGCCGCCGCGGCGCAGGGCCTTGCTCCAGGTGGCGGAGGCGATCGACACCGAGCCGGGGGCCAGGCCGAACTGGGCCTCGATCGCGGAGTGGCTGGACGGGATGAGCCCGTACTGCCAGCGGGTCCCCGTCCGGGGGGTGATCTCGTACGGGGCCGTGGAGGCGGCGCCGAACTGCTCGACCCGGCTCGCGGCGTGGAAGGCCCCGCACACGTACAGGCAGTCGGCGGGGTCGGTGCCGGACGACGCGAGGTGCTCGCGCATGCGCGTCCACATGTACCGTTCGCGCTCCTCGTCGCGGTGGTCGTCGCCGTCCCGGCGCAGCCTGCGGAACAGGCTGCCGATCATGACCATGACCTGCCGGTAGGTGTCGTAGTCCGCTCCGGAGAGGGGCTGCTCGACGTACTGGTCCCACCACTCCGACCAGTGCCGGACCTTCCCGTGGTGCAGCAGGTGCTCCTCCAGTTCGGCGAACCGCGGGCGCAGGTCGCCGAGCTCGACGCCCACCGAGTCGCCGTGCAGCGCGGCCTCCTCGTCGGGGGCGGCCTTCCCGGCCGGCTCGGCCCGCTCCCGGGGCTCCCACTGGAAGACGTGGTCGCTCGACCGGTCGACCGGCACCAGCTCGACGCCCGGCGTCTCGAGCGCGTAGGCGATGGCCTGGTACTCGGCGGACGCCTCGGTGATCGGCGCGATCACGCTGAGCGGCGCCCACGCGGCCGGGAAGCCGTCGAGTTCGGTCGCGAACGCCTGCAGCGCGACGGGCAGCCGGCAGTTGCGCAGTTCGTCGAGGAGCGGCCCGAGGTCGTCGCACATCTCCAGGTAGACGACCTTCGGCCGCTTCTCCCGCAGCCTCCGCGCCATGGCCAGCGCGGAGGACGGCGAGTGGTGGCACACCGGGAAGATCTCGAGGTCCTCGCGCAGCGCACGGTCGACGTCGTCGACCATGCCCGCGAGGATCCCGGACAGCGCGCCGGGCCCCTCGGCGAAGGCCCCGGCGGCGTCGAGCAGCTGTTCACGGAGTTCGGCGAAAGGCTTCATGACAGCTTCGCGATCGCCTCTCGCCCGCCCTCGAGGAAGCCCTTCCACGGGCCGTCCCCGTCGTTCTTGGAGCGGGGTTCGACGACGCCGTGCCAGAACTTGTTGAGGATCGCGAGGTCCTCGGGGCTGCGCCGGGCCAGGGATCCCACCAGCGAGCCGGCGAGCGTCTCGGGCCGCAGGGTGCGGTCGCCGAAGAACTGGCTGTGCAGGATGGCGTCCTCCAGCACGCCGATCTGCTCGGCCGTCGACAGCGCCGACTCCAGCCGCTCGTCGTCGCTGCTCGCCGACGCGGCGGCCGTCCGCAGGTCGGCGAAGCTCTGCAGCAGGACGTCCAGCAGCGTGGGCGGCACGTCCAGCTCGATCCGGTGGCGGCGCAGCAGCTCCACGGTGCGGAACCGGACGATCTCGGCTTCGCTCTTCTTGCTCGTCACGACCGGGATGCGCACGAAGTTGAACCGCCGCTTCAGCGCCGACGACAGGTCGTTCACGCCGCGGTCGCGGCTGTTGGCCGTGGCGATGATGGAGAACCCGGGCTTGGCGAAGACGATGTTGTCGTCGTTCAGCTCGGGGATGGACACGTACTTCTCCGACAGGATGGAGATGAGGGCGTCCTGCACGTCGCTGGTGGAGCGGGTGAGCTCCTCGAACCGGCCGACGACGCCCTGCTCCATCGCCGTCATGATCGGCGAGGGGATCATCGACTCGCGCGACTGCCCCTTGGCGATGACCATGGAGACGTTCCACGAGTACTTGATGTGGTCCTCGGTGGTGCCGGCGGTGCCCTGCACGACCAGGGTCGAGTTGCGGCAGATCGCGGCCGACAGCAGCTCGGCGAGCCAGCTCTTGCCGGTTCCCGGGTCGCCGATGAGCAGCAGGCCCCGGTCGGACGCGAGCGTCACGATGCTGCGCTCGACGAAGCTGCGGTCGCCGAACCACTTCTGCGGGATCTCGCGCTCCAGCCCGTCGGAGCGCTCGGATCCGAGGACGAACAGCCGGACCATGCGGGGGCTGAGCCGCCAGGAGAACGGCTTGGGCCCGTCGTCTATCGACTCGAGCCAGTCGAGCTCCTCGGCGTACTTCACTTCGGCGGGGGCGCGGAGCATGTCGCTCATGGGGGGTCTCCTAGTCGAGGAAGTTCTTGAGCTCGAAGACGAGCTTGCGGATGTGGCCCGAGATCACGGGGGTGCCCAGGTCCTTCAGGCGCTGGCGGTACCAGGGATCGACGCTCTGGTGGCCGGAGCTGTTCACCGAGCCGACGGGGATGAACTTCACCCCGGAGCGGTGCACGGACGTGAAGTCGTCGATCAGTGACCGGTCGTCGTAGAAGTCGGAGATCCACACCAGGACGGTGTTGCGCGGATCGGCGATCTTCGGCCGGGCGAGGGACATCGCGACGGTGCCGTTCGTGCCGCCGCCGAGCGTCGTGCGCAGCAGCACCTCGAACGGGTCGTGCACCCACGGGGTCAGGTCGAGCGCCCGGGTGTCGTAGGCGATGAGGTGCACGTCGACCTTGGGCAGCCCGGCGAAGATCGACGCGAGGATGGTGCAGTTCACCATCGAGTCGACCATCGACCCGGACTGGTCGACCACCACGATCAGCCTGGCGGGCGTGGTGCGCTTGGCCGTCTGCTTGTAGAAGAGCCTGTCGACGTAGAGGCGCTCGTCCTCCGGGCTCCAGTTGACGAGGTTCTTCCAGATCGTGCGGTCGAGGTCGAGGTTGCGGAACACCCGCTTGGGCGGCACCGACCGGTCGATCTTCCCGGTGCTGGTCTGCTGGACCTGGGTGCGCAGCACCTCGGCGACCTCGTCGACGTACCTGCGGATCAACGCCTTGGCGTTGGCCAGCGCCACGCCCGACAGGTTGGACTTGTCCCGCAGCAGCTGTTCGATGAGCGACATGCTCGGCTTGAGCTGCCGGGCCAGCGCCGGATCGGCCAGCACCTCGCGCAGCCGCATCCGGCGGACGAGGTCGCCTTCCAGCCCGGCCAGGACGCCCCGCATCTCGCCGGAGCACTCCGAGCCCATCGCCTGTTCGAGCCAGCCGCGGTCGCGCTGCCAGTCGGCGAGCCCGGAGGCCGTCACCTCGCCCGTCCCGGTGGCGAACACGTTGAGCAGCAGCTTGGAGATCAGCGCGGCCCGGCGCACCTGCTCGCCGGAGCCCTCATCCAGGTCCTCCGTCGCGGCCAGCCCCCGGAACTCCGCGTCGAGGCCGGGGAAGCGCTGCACCAGGTTGTCGACCGAGATCCCCGGGTCGAGCAGCGCGGGCGGCAGTCCGAGGTCGTCGACGACGGCCACGCTCGCGGACTCCAGCGACGGCTGCTCCTCGGGGTCGAACAATCGGGACAGGAGCCGCCAGTAGAGCACCTGCCGCCGGTTGGCGTCGGAGCCGACGCCGGACGCGTTCGTCGATGCGGTCTCGTTCATCTGCGGAGCAACCTCCCCGCCCGCTCGCGCAGCACGGACACCGAGTTGCCGGACCTGGCCTCGGCCTTCACGACCTTGGGGTCGGTGGGGCCCAGCGCCCAGTCGCCGTTGTGCGCCTGGACGGGCTTGCGCCTCACCGAGGCCTGCACCGCGAGGGGCTGCACCTTCCAGCGGCCCGCGTCCCAGCGGACCAGCCCGACGCACGCCGAGGACGCGGCGACGAGCTCCGGCGTGATCGGACCGCAGGACGGCAGGCGGTCGAGGTCGAGATCGAGGACGCTCCCGTCCAGTTCGAGGCGCCCGTCCCCGACCGTGTACCCCTCGATCAGCACGGGCTCGGAGATGCGCACCGGGTGGCGCTCCAGCGGGGGCACCGCGGGGGCGAGCGCGCCCGCGAGCAGGAGGCGGGCGGTGGTGAACGGGTCGGCGGGCTCGCCCGCGACGGCCAGGCCGTCCTGCCACACCAGGTCGCCTCCTGCCAGCAGCGGCATGTCGGAGACCTCCAGGACGCGCCGTTCGGCCAGCGCGCCCAGCAGCACAGGGTGGTCCCCCAGCAGCTTCCACACCGACGGGCCGGAGATCGTGTCGACCTTCGCCGCCGCGACGCTCGCCCGGACCAGCCGGTTCTCCCCGCCGCCGCCGGAGGGCTCGAGGACCGCGTGCACCTGGGCCTGGACCGCCGTGTCGTGCTCGTGCACGTCGACCCCGAGCACCAGCAGCCGGCCCGACACCCGCTCGGCGGGCTCTGCCGCGCCGGCCCGTCCGCCGGCCTGCGCGAGCAGCAGCGCGCGCGACCAGAGGTCGGCCCACCGCCGGACGGGCACCCGGTCGGCCGTCGCGACCGGGCACGACGCCCGGAGCTCCGCCGCCAGCCCGTCGAGCAGGACGGCGGACCGCCGCAGCTCCGGCACCGCGAGCAGGGACTCGATCACCCGGTCGGCGGAGGAGACGAGGTCGTGGTCGACGCCGCGCCAGCCCGTGAGGGCCAGTTCGTGCAGCCAGGCCCGGCACCCGCCGAGCAGGTCCTCCCGCTCCGGGGGGACAGGCCGCGTCCAGGAGTCCCTGGCCCGTCCGAGCGCGGTGTCGAGTCCGTCGAGCAGCGCGTCGTGCACCGCTCCGAGCAGCGCGACCCTGCCTCCGGCGAGCACCGTGAGGTGCTCCTCCGAGGCCGAGCCGGCGGTGGTCTTCCCGACGGCGTCCTCGGCGGCGGCGCCGAGCGGGGAGGAGGCCAGCGCCCCGGCCAGCGCGCCCAGCGCGGCGCCGCGCTCGGCGTCGATCCGGGTGAACCCGTGGACGAGGACGTCGTCGAATCCGGCCACCAGGCCGAGCGCCTCTTCCACCCCGGCGGGGGCCGTGCCGAGCAGTCCGGCGAGCTGTACCGCGAGCATCAGCGCGCCACCCCCGTCGAAGGGAACCAGTGCAGTTCGGGGACGGGCACCGTGGTGCCGGGGACCTCCAGATACGCCAGGTGCCGCAGGAACCGGCTGAACACCACCGCCGCGTCCGCGGACTCCGGCGAGCCGTCCAGGGCGCCCACGAGGTCGCCGCCCTCGGCGACCTCGACCCGCAGGTAGCGCGCGACCCGCTCCAGCCCGTACTGCAGCACCGCCTCGTCGGCGAGTGACCGCAGGTGCTTGCACGGGGCTCCGCGCAGCCCGCCGCACGGGCGGTTGTTGTTCGTCCGGCAGTTGTAGCCGTGGTCCCCGGCGGAGATCGAGGAGACGTACACCCGGCCGATGTCCGAGCCGCTCGACACGACGCCCTGCAACCGCCCGTCCGCGAGCTCGACGAAGGGGACCTTCGCCAGTTTGCGCGCCCGTGCGGGCGGCACCACCCGCACGGTGCTGAGCCGTTCCCAGCCGGCCTCATCCGCGTCCAAGTCCTCGCCCCCCATCGCTCTCGATCATGGGTCGGCAAGTTACTCACACGCTCCGACAAAATCGGTTCGCTCCGTCCACAGCTTCCTGTGAAGCGAAAAAATGCCCTGCGATCAGGGCGTTTAGCCGTTTCGGCCGGCTCTTCCCGGAGCCGGGCGCCCGGCGCCCGGCCGAGCCGAGAGCTTCCGCGAGCGACGCGATGTCTCCGCGTCGGCGCCTCCGCTCAGCGGACGGCCCGCGCGGTTCAGCGGAGCCGGTGGTGCAGGGGCGCGGCCAGATCCGTGGTGGTCAGCAGGAGGGCGACGGTGTAGTCGACGAGGTGGTCGCGGTCGATGGACAGGTCGCCGCGCAGCCAGGCGGTGAGGAGGTCCCACAGGCCGGAGGTGAGGGTCAGGGCGGTCAGCTCCAGGTCGGTGTCCGACAGGGGGAGCGGGTCGAGCACCTCGTGGGTCTGGGCGACGAAGATGCCGGTCAGGCCGTGGATGATCTGGCGCCTGCGCTCCTGGAGCAGGAGGTTGGCGGGGAACTCGTGGGCCAGGACGTGGGCGCGGCGCGGGTCGGCGGTGAGGAAGTCGACGATGGCGTTCACCGAGGCGCGGATCCGGGCCTTCAGGTCGCGGGGGGAGCGCCGGGCGGCGTCCAGGATCACGGCGGTGCCCTGCTCCGCCTGGTCGTCGACGATCGCCAGCAGCAGGGCGTCCCGGTCGGTGAAGTTCTCGTAGAAGTACCGGTCGTTGAGGCCGGCCCGGGTGCACACTCCCCGGACGGTGGTGGCGGCCCAGCCGCTGGTGCCCAGCAGTTCCAGGCCCGCCTCCAGCAGCGCGGCGCGGCGGAGGGCCCGGCGCTGCTCGGCGGGCACCCCGCGGTAGGGGCGGGTGCGTGGGGACGTCACGGTTCCCGATTGTGCCGTACCTCTTGACGCCGCCACGAATTTTGGTGATCGTTGACACCAGATATTTCTGGTGTTCTTGCACACCAGAAATGGATCGCGGCAACGGCGGGAAAGGCGGTCACCGGTGACCACGGACTACTCGGCAGGACCCTCTGGGTTGGCCCTCGAGGACATCGACCTGGGTGATCTTCGCTTCTGGCAGCGTCCCCTGGACGAGCGGGCGCAGGGGTTCGCCGTGCTGCGGGCCCAGCCCGCCCCGCAGTTCTTCACCCTCCCCAAGATGCCCTTCCTCGGCCAGCCGCCCGGCTCCTGGGCGCTCGTCCGGCACGCCGACGTGGCGGAGGCCAGCCGCAACCCCGAGGTGTTCAGCAGCGAGCCGACCGCCACCCAGCCGACCGACGCGCCGCGCATCGTCGACAGGTTCTTCCGCTCGATGATCGACATGGACGATCCGCGACATGCCAAGATCCGCCGGATCGTGTCCCGCGCGTTCAGCCCCCGGATGCTGTCCAAGGCCGAGGACGACATCGCCGGCCGGGCCAAGCGCATCGTGGACGGGCTGATCGCGGCCGGCCCCGGAGTGGACTTCGTGGCCAACGCGGCGGTGCGGCTGCCCGTCGAAGTCATCTGCGACATGCTCGGCATCCCGCCCGAGCAGCACGCGACGGTGGTGGCGCTGACCAACATCAGCACCGGTTACACCGACCCCGAATACGTCGGCGCCACCCTGGACTACAGCAGCGGCACCGGCAAGATGAGCCACCTCGGGATGATGCGGTCGATGGGCACGATCGCCTGGGCGGGCTGGCGGCTGCACCGCCTCGCGGCCAAGCTCGGCAAGGAGCGCATCGCCAACCCCACCGACGACCTCACCTCCGCGCTGGTGAACGCCAACCTCGACGGCGAGCAGCTGACCCCGCAGGAGTTCGGCGCGTTCTTCCTGCTGCTGGTGGTGGCGGGCAACGAGACCACCCGCAACGCCATCGCCCACGGCCTGAAGCTGTTCACCGACCACCCCGACCAGCGGGCGCTGCTGATGGAGGACTTCGACGGACGCATCGGCGGAGCCGTCGAGGAGATCGTCCGCTACGCCAGCCCGGTCATCTTCATGCGCCGCAACGTCACCCGCGACCACGAGATGAACGGCCACCTGTACCGCAAGGGCGACAAGGTGATGCTGTACTACCCGTCCGCCAACCGCGACGAGGCGGTCTTCACCGACCCCGAGAAGTTCGACATCACCCGCTCGCCGAACCCGCACATCGGCTTCGGAGGCCCCGGCCCGCACTTCTGCCTGGGCGCCAACCTGGCCCGCCGGGAGATCACGGTGATGTTCCGGGAGCTGTTCACCCGCCTGCCCGACATCCGCTCCGAAGGCGAACCGGACCGGCTGCTGTCCGGCTTCATCAACGGATACAAGCGCCTGAACTGCACCTTCACCCCTCCGTCCACGATTCCGGCCGGCCGTTCCGCGAGTGAAGGCTCCTGATCGTTGGAGGACGCCGACCGGCCTGAAGTGAAGGCGTGGGAGACGTTCGTCGACTCCTTGCAGACGGCCGGACGGCGGCTGGCCGCCGACACCGAGAACCTGGACGAGCTGGAACGGGCGGACGGATTCCGCGCGCTCATACGCGGACTGCACAACCAGCTCGCCCGGTTCGAGGTCGACCGGGAGCGGCCGGAACTGGTGCCGTTCAACGGGTGGCGGCAGAAGTTCTTCATGGACAACCCGGACTTCCGCTACTGGGTGGCCGACATCCGTCCAGGCCGCCGCTACCGCGTCACGGGGAACCCGGGCGCGGCCGTCTACGCCTCGATCACGGTCTACGCCGGATCGGGGCGGGCGGGAGCCGAGGCCGTCGCCCGTCTCGACAGCGACGAACTCCGCTTCGACGAGGCGGGGAACTTCACCGTCACGCTCGGCGGGGACCGTCCCGAGGAAGGCGACTGGCTGCCGCTTCCCGAGAAGACGACCGCACTGTGGGTCCGGTACTTCCACGACGACGCCGGGGACGAGACGGGCTGGTGCGCCATCGACCCGGTCGACCCGGCCGTATCCGTGCCGCCGCCCATCGACCCGGCCCGATTCACCCACCATCTCGACCGCCTCGCCGGAACGGTGTCCTTCCTCCCCGCGGCCTTCTCGATGGCCGCGGACGCCGACCGGGCGCGGCCCAACGAGATCCGCCACTGGTCGGAGATGACCGGCGGCGCCGTCTACACCGAACCCGGCATCCACTACCTGCGAGGCGGGTGGGAGCTCGAGCCGGGAGAAGCCCTGGTACTCGAAGGTGACGCGGCGCCGTGCCGTTACTGGAACGTCCTGCTCTACAGCCGCTTCCTCAACTCCCTCGACCACCGGCACCGCTCCGTGTCCCGTACCGGCGGCACCGCGACCGTCAAGGACGGCCGATACCGCTTCGTGCTCGCGGCGGAAGATCCCGGCCCGTCCGCCGGGGACTGGTTGGACACCGAAGGACGCCCGTTCGGGATCGTCGTCCTGCGCTGGCTGCGTCCCGAGCACACACCCGCCCTGCCGTCAGTTCGGCGCTGCCGTGTCGAGGACCTGCGGAACGAGAGATGACGACCTGGAAACCCGCCCGGCGGACGCCCGAGGCCGCCGCCGTATACGCGGCCGCAGAAGCAGACCGGACGGCGCGTCCGGAGCGCTACCGACTCGGCGCGGACACCGCGGACGCGGTCATCGCTCAGGCGACCAGAGGTGTCGGGGACTCTCTCCTGGACGACCCCTCGGAGTGGCGTGAAGGGCTCGAACGGTACCTGGAGTCCGCTGCGGAGGACGGTCGGCTGAACGCGCTCGGAGTGAAGGCGGCCTTCGGTTCGGCGGTGACGAGGCTACGCGCCCGCATCCTGACGGCCCGTCACCTCGCGGCCCACCCGGAGACCACCGAACGCCGCCTCACACCGCCGATCTTCATCGTCGGCGGCTGGCGTACGGGCACCACGTTCCTGTTCCGCCTGCTCGCCGCAGATCCCAGGCTCCGCGCCCCTCTGTCCGCGGAGCTGGGCGCCCCGTGGCGGTTCGCCGACGTCGAGGGGAAAGAACGTGAAGAGCTGCTGGACTCCTCTTCCCGTGCCCAAGACGCCCTCCACCTCCTGAACCCCGCTCTGGCCACCGTCCACGACTTCGGCACACGCCTCCCGGAAGAGTGCGTCCTGGCCATGGGCACCGACTTCCGCAACTGGGGATTCAGCTCCACCATGCGGCTGGACGGCTACAGCGCCTGGCTGGCCGGTCAGGATCTGGCCGCCTCCTACACCCGCCACCGCAGGGTCCTGCAGATCCTCGACGCGCAAGACGGCCGCCGCTGGGTCCTCAAGGCCCCGGCCCACCTGCCCGAACTCGCGCACCTGGCCGCGGCCTTCCCCGGCGCGTGCGTCGTCCACCTGCACCGCGACATCGTGGAGACCGTCGCCTCCGGCGCCAGCCTGTTCTCCGTCTTCCGCTCCACCTACAGCGACGACGTGGACGCCCATGACGTCGGCAGGTTCCAGACCGGTCAGACCGAACTCTGGCTCCGCCGGGCCCTGGCCTTCCGGGACTCCCCGTCGGCGGAGTCCGTCACCGTCCTGGACGTGCGCTACGAGGACCTGGTCTCGTCGACGTCCTCGGTGCTGAAGCAGATCTACGCCGCGGCCGGTCTGGCGGCCCCCTCCGACCCGGACGGCATGGTCGCGCGCTACCACGCCACCCGACCCCGCCAGGCGAAAGGGACCCACCGCTACACCCCCGCGGAGTTCGGTCTCGACGAGAACGAACTCCGCGAGCGTTTCGCCTTCGCTCCCCGGCCGTGACATAACGCCCCGGAGGGGGTACCGGAGACCTACCGGTCGGCGCCGCTGTACTCGGGCTGGAGGGACTCGGCCGGGGAGTCCCCGGCCTCCTCCAGGCCGCGGCGCAGCTTCTCGCCCTCGATGTCGAGGTCGGGCAGCACCCGCGCCAGCGGACGGGGCAGCCACCAGGCGGCCTTGCCGAGCAGCGACATCACCGCGGGGACCAGCGTCATGCGGACGATGAAGGCGTCGATGAAGACCCCGACGGCCAGGGCGAACCCGATGGACTTGATGATCGGGTCGGGAGTGAGCATGAACCCGGCGAACACCGCGATCATGATGAGCGCCGCGGCGGTGACGACGCGGGCGTTGTGGCCCAGGCCGTTGACGGTGGCCTGGCGGGGCGTGTCGCCGTGGACGAAGTCCTCGCGCATGCGGGAGACGAGGAACACCTCGTAGTCCATGGCCAGCCCGAACAGGATGCCGATCAGGATGATGGGCAGGAAGCTCACCAGGGGGCCGGGGGTGTCGACGCCGACGAGCCCGGCCAGGTGGCCCTGCTGGAAGACCGCGACGGTGAGGCCGAAGGTGGAGCCGACGGTCAGCAGGAACCCGGCCGCGGCCTTGACCGGCACCAGCACCGAGCGGAAGACCAGCATCAGCAGCAGGACCGACAGGCCCACCACCAGCAGCAGGTAGACCGGCAGCGCGTCGGCGAGCTTGGCGGAGATGTCGATGCCGATCGCGGTGATCCCGGTCAGCGCGATCTCCGCTCCCCGCACGTCGGCGACCGCGTCGCGGACGGCGTGGACGGTGTCCTCGGTGGCGGGGTCGGTGGGGCCGGTGTCGGGGATGACGGCCACCAGACCGGTGGTGCCGTCCTGGTTGAACTGCGCGGGCATGGCGACCTTCACGCCCTCGACGCCGTTGATGATCTGGACGGCCCGTTCGGCCGCGGCCTTGGCGGACGCGGCGTCGTCGCCGGACACCACGGCGATCAGGCGGCCGTTGAAGCCCTCGCCGAATCCTTCGCTGGTCAGGTCGTAGGCCTGGCGTTCGGGGGTGTCCTCGGACGCGGTGCCCGCGTCGGGCAGGGCCAGGTGCATGTCGGTCACGGGCAGGGCCAGGGCGCCCAGCGTCAGCACTCCGGCCAGCAGGACCGGCACGCGCAGCCGGGTGACCAGGCGGCCCCACCGGTAGCCGAAGGGCTCCTTGCCGGGCACGGGCCCGGTGGCGCCGCGCCGCTTGCGGGGCAGGATCCTGTCGCCGGCGAACGCGAGCACGGCGGGCAGCAGGGTCAGGGCGACCACGACGGCCACCGCGACGGTGGCGGCGGCGGCCAGGCCCATGGCGGTCAGGAACGGGATGCCGACGACCGACAGGCCGGCCAGGGCGATGACCACGGTGGCTCCGGCGAACACCACGGCGGACCCGGCGGTGCCGATCGCCCGCGCGGCCGCCTCCCGAGCCTCCAGGCCCTCCAGCAGGTTCTGCCGGTGACGGGAGGTGATGAACAGCGAGTAGTCGATGCCGACGGCCAGCCCCAGCATCAGCGCCAGCACGGGGCTGGCGTCGTTGAGCTCCACCACGCCGGTCAGCGAGTACAGGCCGGCCATCCCGACGCCGACGCCGAGCAGGGCGTTGAGCAGCGTCATCCCGGCCGCCACCAGGGAGCCGAAGGTGAGGACGAGGACGACGGCGGCGACCAGCACGCCGATCCCCTCGGTCGCCCCGCCCAGGTGCGTCTCCTTGGCGACCTCGCCGCCGACCTCCACCCGCGGTCCCGGGCCGTCCTGGGCGATCTTCTTGTAGGCGGCGCGCTGGGCGTCGGTGATGTCGGCGATCTCGTCGGCGAACTGGACCTGGACCAGCGCGTAGCGGCCGTCGGGCGACACCCCGCCCGCCTGGAAGGGGTCGACGGCGGTCGCGCCGGGGATCGCGGAGGCCCGCTCGACGACGGGCGCGACCTCGGCCGGGGTCAGCTTCCGGTTCTGCGGGGCGGCGATGACGATGGTCCCGGAGGCGCCGGTGGCCTGGGGGAACTGCTTCTCCAGCGCGTCCATCGCGCGCTGGGACTCGGTGCCGGGCATGCGGAACGCCGCCGTGGTCGAGCCGCTGAACGCGGCGGCGGCCCCGCCCAGCAGGCCGAGCAGCAGCAGCCAGATCGCCACGACGAGGCCGCGGTGCCCGAAGCACCATCGGCCCAGCCGGTAGAGCAGGGTGGCCATGGGGGAACGAGCCTTTCCTTCGGAGATCGGTGAGGGTGTGCTCAGCCGCGGGTTCGGCCCAGCGCCCGCAGGGCGCCGGTGGTCAGCGCCTCGCGCAGGGTCTCGTCGTCGAACGAGAGGTGGTCGGCCGTGCCGGTCAGGAGCATGCCGCCCAGGGTCATGGTGGCCGCGACCCGGTCCAGCGGTTCCTCCGAGCGGCCCGCCATGGCGTCGACCAGCCGGCGTTTGAGGGCGTCGACGTCCTCGAACTCGTCGTGCAGCTCCGAGATCGAGTCGAGGTCGCCCAGGTTGTCGAACAGCAGCTTGAGTTCGCGCCGGAACCGCAGGGTGAGGTCGACGAACCCGGCGACCGCGGCCTCGGCGGCTTCCCGGCCCTCCAGACCGCCCAGGCGGGCGTCCAGCGCGGTGACCTCTCTGCTGATGGGCAGCAGCAGTTCGGCCAGGATCGCCTCCTTGTTGCTGAAGTGGTACAGCAGCGACGCCTTCGAACAGCCCGTGTCGGAGGCGATGTCGGCCAGGGACGCGCCGCGGAAGCCGTGGCGGACGAACCGCCGCAGCGCCGAGTCGAGGATCCGTTCCCGCAGACCGGTGGAGGGACGAGCCATGAGGATCACGGTAACCGCTGGAACGGTGCAAGCTGACCGTTCGGACAGGAACCGGGAGTGTCCTTCGTCACCGGCGTCGCGGGCTCATCCGCGACGGCCGCGCAGGGCGAGGGCCAGGAGGAGCTGGGGCAGGGCGGCGAGGGCGAACAGCAACCAGGACGGGGACCAAAGGGAGCCCAGCCCGTAGGCGGCGAAGACCATCACGGCGACGACCTCCATGCCGAAGCCCGACAGCGAGGTGACGGTGGCGCGGGAGCGGTCGGAGAGCCGGTCCTGGAGCCGCGCCTCGGTGACGACCGTCGCCCACTGCGCGAGCCCGAAGGCGACGCCGATCGGCACGAAGCCGAGAGGATGGCGCACCACGGCTCCGGCGGCCAGAAGAAGGGCGGCCAGGGCCAGCGCGACGGACAGGCGGGAGCCGCCGCGCCCGGCGAACCACCCGCCGGCCGCGTCGCCCATGGAGGGCAGCAGCACCAGCAGCGGAACGAGGGCCAGGGCGGAGCCCGAGGCCTCGGCGGCCAGCAGCGGCAGGTACTCGTCCATCGCCGAGAAACCCGACATCAGGACGACGCCCAGGAGCAGCCGCCGGACCACCGGAGCGGCCCGGACCTGGGCCAGCCCGTCCCGGAACACCGCCCGCAGCCCGGGCTCCTCGTCCTCGTCCTCGTCCTCCCCGCCTTCACCCCTGTGCTCGGGAAGGGACCACGCGACCGCGGCCGTGAACAAGGGCACGACCACGCTGGCGATCCCGAGGGCGAGGAAGCCGCCGGCCGCCATGACGGGCACCGCGACGAGGGAGGAGACCATGGCGGCGGTCGTCCCCAGCGCCCGTGCCCGCCCGAACACCCGCGGATAGGAGCCCCCGGCCCCCAGCCGCGCCAGCTCCTCGTAGACCAGGGCCTCCTGGGCCCCGGAGGCCAGCGCGCCTCCCGCCCCCCACAACACGAACCCGGCCGCGAACGCGGGATAGGAGGGAGCGAACGTCCACAACCCGTACCCCAGCCCGGTGACCAGCGGCGCGAGCACCAGAAGCCGACGCCGCGAGAACAGGTCCGCGAGAAGCCCGGAAGGGATCTCCAGCAGGAACGAGACGCTCGACCACAGGATGAACAGCGTCGAGATCTGCGCCGCCGACAACCCGGTCTCGGCGAACAGCAGCGAGTACACCGGGTAGAGCAGGATGAAATCCGTAAGGAACGCGTAGGCGTAGACCTTACGGATGAGCCGGTTCTCAGATGAAGATCAATGTCGCCAGGTCATGTCCTCACCCTAGGCGAACACCCCGAACGCACGCCATGGGATTTCGGCCGCGGATGACGTCAAGACGGGCCGGTGGGCTGTCTAAGCTCGAATGCATGGCGAAGTATTTCGATGTGCATCCGGACAACCCGCAACCCCGGGCGATCCGCCAGGCGGTTGACCTGCTCCGTTCGGACGGGTTGATCGTGTATCCGACGGACTCGTGCTTCGCGCTCGGGTGCAGGCTGGAGAACAAGGCGGGCCTCGACCGGATCAGGGAGATCCGCAACCTCGACAGCGGCCACCACTTCACCCTGGTGTGCAAGGACTTCGCGCAGCTCGGCCAGTTCGTCCAGATCAGCAACGCGCTGTTCCGCTCGATCAAGGCTGCGACTCCGGGCGGCTACACCTTCATCCTCCCGGCGACCAAGGAGGTGCCGCGCAGGCTGCTGCACCCCAAGAAGAAGACGGTCGGCGTCCGGATCCCCGACAACGTCGTCGTCCAGGCCCTCCTGGAAGAGCTCGGCGAGCCGATCCTGTCGAGCACCCTCCTCCTGCCGGGCGAGAGCGAGCCCATGACCCAGGGCTGGGAGATCAAGGAGACCCTCGACAACGCCGTGGACGCCGTCCTCGACTCCGGAGAGGGCGGCACCGCCCCCACCACGGTCGTCGATCTCTCCCAGGGCGAGCCCGAGATCCTCCGCCGGGGCACCGGAGACCCGTCCCTCTTCGAATAGGCCTGTCGCCGCCTATCCCTTCGGGGAGGGCTGTGTGAGCATGTTCTGGCATGCGAGGTTCTGCCATTGCCTGGCTGGGGCATCCGGTGTCGGTGGTCGCGATCGTCGTGCTGGCGGTCAACGATCAGGTGTTGAAGGGGGCCTACCCGGGCCCGGTGACGGGCAAGGTCAGCGACTTCGCGGGCCTGGTGTTCGCTCCGGCGCTGCTCGCGCTCGGTCTCTCGGCGCTGGGCCTGCGGGGGGAGCGGTCGGCCCTGGGAGCCGTCCTGGCCACCGGGGCCGGGTTCGTGCTGGTGAAGACGACCTCCACCGGAGCGCGGATCGCCGGTGAGGCGTGGGGGCTGGTGGCGGGGCCGTCGCTGATACGGGCTGATCCGACGGATCTTCTCGCCCTGCCCGCGCTGGCGGTGAGCTGGCAGGTCCACCGGTGGGCCCGGAACCGGGAGACCCCCGAGCGACGGGTCCGTCTGGGAAGGGTCGTGGTGGTCATGCCCTTCGCGGTCGTGGCCACGGCGGCTACTTCGGCGCCCCTCGCACAGTCGGTCGACGCCGTCGGAACGTCCGGCGACCGGATCGTCGTGCGGGCGGAGGCCACGACCATCTCGACCACCGACGGCGGCGTCACCTGGATGGGAGAGGAGAGCGGCCGCGCCGACGACCAGATCCGCGACGGTGCGACCCGCGCCTGCGTGCCGTCGGCGCCGTCGCACTGCTACCGCGTGGTCGAAGGACGGCTCGCCGTGCAGGAGACCACCGACGGACGGACCTGGCGCACGGCCTGGGAGATCTCGCCGGGACGGACCGACTTCCTGCGGCGGCAGGCCGTGGACAAGGGCTACGACCCCGATGTCTCCAGCAGGGCTCTGGCCGTGCAGGATCAGGCGGGCGGGCACGTCGTCGTGGTCGCCAACGGCGGCGACGGGCTCGTGGTGCGCGACACGAGCGGCACCTGGCGTCGGCTGGGCCACCCGGTCTGGACGGTGGGCGCCTCCCGGACGGTCGAGCCGATCACGCGTTGGAACGTCCCGGACCTGAAGGACGGGTCGGCCTACCGGTTCCGTGCGGGCTTCACCGCCCTGATCGTCCTGGCTTCCGCCCTGCTCGCAGGCCTGGGCTCCGGCCGCTCCCTGCGCTGGGGCTGCGCGCTGACGCTCGGGGGCGCGGTGTCCGGTCTGGGACTGCACTCGATGGACCTCCTGGGCGTAGCGGTCGCCCCGTTGTCCGCGACCCTGATCCTCGTGGGCCTCGTGCTCCTGGGCGTCGGCTCGTCCGCCGCGGCCGACCGGCGACGGGTCTTCTGCGTCGTACCGATCGCCCTGGCCGGCGCCCTGCTGGCCCCCGTCCCCCTGTTGTCCTGGACCACCGGCGTCCCCGACGCCTTCAGGACCGCCGTCCTCGGCAGCGTGTTGATCGGCTGCGCCGGAACCGTCGCGGCCTTCCTCACCGGAAGGGCCGTGGCGCGCGGCCGGTGAGGACACGGCTCTCGTCCGGCCGCCGTCGTGTTCCGGACGGGCGCCTACAGGCCGTGGCCGGCGCTCTTGCGGTAGCGGCCGGGGGAGACGCCCTTCCAGCGCTGGAAGGCGTGGATGAAGGCGGCGGGTTCGGCGTAGCCCAGCCGCCGGGCGATGTCCTTGGTGGGCAGGCCTTCGTCGAGCAGCCGTTCGGCGAGTTCCTCCCGGACCTCCCGCAGCAGTCCGCGGTAGCAGGTGCCCTCGGCGGCGAGGCGGCGGTTCAGGGTGCGCGAGCTGACCGACAGGCGGGCCGCGACCTCGTCGAGGGGCGGGACGGGGGTGCGCAGCAGTTCGGCGCGGACCCGTTCGCTGAAACGCGCGGGCTCCCCGGCGGCCGGAGCGGGGC
>NZ_BAAATZ010000003.1:112496-132609 GCF_039533685.1 Actinocorallia aurantiaca
CCGGGCCGCCGGGCGGCCAGCTTCCGCAGGGCCTGCTCGGACCAGTGCAGGGTGTGCCCGTCGGCGGTCGGCAGGGGCAGGTCCAGCAGGGCGGCGTCCAGCGCCATGAAGTCGCGGTCGGCGGAGAAGACCGGTTCGACTCCGAAGACCTGGAGGTACCGGTCGGCGTGGGGCGGCGGAGGCTGGGTGAGGTGCAGGCGGCGCGGTCTCACCGGGATCGACGTGGTCTCCCGGTGCAGGGTCAGGAGCGCCGCCATGTCGCGTTCGATGAAGAAGCGCCGCACCTTCTCGGGAAGCCCGCCTACGCCGAGCACGAACCGGTACTCCGAGGCGTCGACCTCCATCCGGAGCTCCGTCACCCCGTAGAGGAAACCGAGGTGGCGCATCCCGAAGGCGGCGGCGTCCCGCACGGTCGGGCAGCTGAGGAGCCCGAGCCCCCAGACGCCGTAGGCGGTGAAGTGCATCCGGGAGCCCAGGGTGAGGCCGAGCCCGGGGGCGTCGCAGGCCTCCAGCAGGTTGGCCGCGGCGTCGATCTCCTGGTGCGGCGTGATCTCGCGCACGGGGTCGACGAGGTCGGCCTCGGCCAGCCCGGTGCCGGCCAGGCAGCGGTCCGCGCCCACCCCGTGCTCGGCCGCCAGCCGCACGATCTGCGCCAGACTGCCCGTGGTCCGCATCCGGTCCCTTCGCCTTTCGTTCCGGAGCCCGCCCCCGGCTCCGCTTCCGCCGGCCCTGCCGTCGTTGGCGGAAATTATCAATTTAGTAGGCGCATGGGCGCATTGTCAGCCCAAAAGTAAGCACTTAGTTTCACTCTTGACCAGCATGTTCGGGACCTGACCGCCGCCAGGCGTGCGGTACGGATCGCCGGCCGCCCGTCACTCCCTCCCCACCGGCCGCGGACGCCCGCCCCGGCACCCGGATGACGCGCTGCCGGCCTTCCGCGGGAATGAGGAGGACGAGTGGAGACCGAAGCCGCGATTCTCTGGGAGACGAACACGCCCTGGAGCGTGGAGGACATCGTCATCGACCCGCCCAAGGCGGGAGAGGTGGTGGTCAAGCTCGCGGCCTCGGGCCTGTGCCACTCCGACGAGCACATCGTCACCGGCGACATGGCCCTCCCGCCGGAGATCATCGAGCAGACCGGCGCGTCGATCACCCCGATCATCGGGGGCCACGAGGGCGCGGGCGAGGTCGTCGAGGTCGGCCCCGGGGTCACCAGCGTGCAGCCGGGCGACCACGTGTCGCTGAGCTTCGTCCCGTCCTGCGGCCGCTGCCCCTCCTGCGCGGCCGGCCGGCAGAACCTCTGCGACATGGGCGCCTTCCTGCTGTTCGGCCGCCAGATCAGCGACCTGACGGCCCGCCACCACGCCAAGAGCAACGGCGCCGACCTGGGCCTGATGTGCTGCCTGGGCACGTTCTCGCCGTACACGCTGGTCAACGAGGCCTCCTGCGTCAAGCTCGACGACGACATCCCCCTGGACAAGGCCGCGCTCGTCGGCTGCGGCGTCACCACGGGCTGGGGCTCGGCCGTCTACCTGGCCGAGGTGAAGCCGGGTGAGACCGTGGTCGTGATCGGAGTCGGCGGCATCGGCATCAACGCCATCCAGGGCGCGGTCATGTCCGGCGCGCGGCACATCGTGGCGGTCGACCCGGTGCAGTTCAAGCGGGACGAGTCGCTGAAGTTCGGCGCCACGCACACCGCGGCCAGCGTCGAGGAGGCCCTCGAGCTCGTCGGCATGATCACCTGGGGTGCGCAGGCCGACAAGGTCATCATCACCACCGGCGTCGCCGACGGCAAGATGATCCTGCCGGTGATGACCATGGTCGCCAAGGGCGGCCGGTGCGTCGTCACCTCGGTGGCCTCGATGGCCTCCAACGACGTCTCCCTCAACCTGGCCGACTTCACGCTGATGCAGAAGCAGCTGGTGGGCGGCATCTTCGGCGGCGCCAACCCGCGCCGCGACATCCCCCGCCTGCTCCGCCTGTACAAGGAGGGCAAGCTCAAGCTCGACGAGCTGATCACCACCACGTACAAGCTGTCCGAGGTCAACCAGGGCTACCAGGACATGCGCGACGGCAAGAACCTGCGCGGCCTGATCCGCTACTGACCGAGACGCGAACCACCGGCCGACGTGCCGACAAGGGTCCCGCTGCGATCAGCGGGACCCTTCGTCATGCCGGCATTCGCCGTGCGCGTTCTCGACGCCCGCGGCCCGGATGGTTTCAGCGCCGCGGGGAAACGCGAGAACCTAGGAAGATCGACTACGCGTGAGCGAAAGAGGGGACGTCATGGAGCTTTCCGGCATCGGAGTGTGGAGTCAGCAGCTGCGTTACGGGGACGCGGCCGAGGCCGCGGAGTCGGCCGCGGAGCTGGAGGAGCTGGGATACAGCGCCCTGTGGATCCCGGACGTCGGGGGACCGCTCTTCGACGCGGTCGGCCGGCTGCTGGCCGCGACCCGGCGGACGGTCGTCGCGACCGGCATCCTCAACCTGTGGATGCACGCGCCCGAGGACGCCGCCGCCTCCCACGCGTCGCTGACCGCCGAGCACGGGGACAGGTTCCTGATGGGCATCGGCGTGAGCCACGCCCCGCTGGTGGACCGGGCGGAGGCCGGCCGCTACCAGAAGCCGCTGGCGGCGATGCGGACCTTCCTCGACGGGCTCGACCAGGCCGACACCCCCGTGCCTTCGGAAAGCCGGGTACTCGCCGCGCTGGGCCCCAAGATGCTCGAACTTGCGGGGAAGCGGGCCCGTGGCGTCCACCCCTACCTCGTCACGCCCGAGCACACTCGGACGGCCCGCGAGGCGCTCGGAGCCGGACCGCTCGTGCTGCCGGAGCAGACGGTGATCCTGTGCGCGGACCGGGACGAGGCCCGCGCGATCGGCACCGACTGGCTGAAGAACTACCTGTCCCTGCCGAACTACGCCAACAACCTGCTCCGCCTCGGCTTCTCGCCCGAGGACGTCGAGTCGGTGAGCGACCGCCTGTTCGACGCCCTGATCGCCTGGGGGGACGAGGAGGCGGTCAGGCGCAGGGTGGACGAGCACCGCGCCGCCGGCGCCGACCACGTCTGCGTCCAGGTGCTCACCGAGGACCAGGGAGCCTTCCCGAGGGAGCAGTGGCGCCGCCTCGCCGCCGCCCTGCTGTGATCTCCTAGGAAGGCCGAGGAGCTTCGCGGCGACGGGCGGTGCCCTCGGGAGCCCGCTCTTTTCTCACCCGGCGATCGAACCGGAGTGTTTTCGGGGATATGTCAGGGTAGATGACTATTTGTCGGGAGTGTGGTCAAGGGGCGCCGCCCTCCGCGGAGAACGTCGGTGAGGAGGTCGGTGTGGAGACGATGAACGCTTTCGTCATGAAGCGCATCAACGAAGTCGGTTTCATGAAGAAGCCGGTCCCCACCGACCTGGAGCCGACCGCGGCCCTCGTCAAGACGACGTGCGCCCTGGTGTGCACCTCCGACACGCACACGGTGGCGGGCGCGCTCGGCGAACGTGAGAACCTCACCATCGGCCACGAGGCGGTGGGCGTCGTGCACAGGCTCGGAAGAGCCGTCCGGGGCTACCGGGAAGGCGACCGGGTCGCGGTCTGCGCCATCACCCCCGACTTCCACTGCGTCAACTGCCAGCGCGGCTACACCTCGCAGTGCCAGGAGATGCTCGGAGGCTGGAAGTTCGCCAACATCAAAGACGGCGTCTTCGCGGAGTACTTCCACGTCAACGACGCGGAGGCGAACCTCACGCCGATCCCGGACGACATCCCCGACGAGAAGGCGGTCTACATCTGCGACATGATGTCGACCGGCTTCGTCGGAGCGGAACACGCGCGGATCCCCATCGGAGGGACCGTCGCGGTGTTCGCGCAGGGGCCGGTGGGCCTGATGGCCACGGCCGGCGCCCGGATGCTCGGCGCGGGCCTGGTGATCGCCGTGGAGAGCGTCCCGAAGCGGATCGAGCTGGCGAGGCACTTCGGCGCGGACGCCGTCGTGGACTTCAGCGAGGTGGACCCGGTCGAGGGGATCCGGAGACTGACCGACGGGGCCGGCGTGGACGCCTCCATCGAGGCACTGGGCCGGCCGGAGTCGTTCGAGGCGTGCGTGGCGGCCACCCGTCCCGGCGGGACGATCTCCAACATCGGCTACCACGGCGAGGGAGACGTCGTCCCCATTCCCCGCCTGGGCTGGGGGGCGGGTATGAGCGACAAGACGATCCGGACCGCCCTCTGCCCCGGCGGCAAGGAGCGCATGGGCCGCCTGCTGCGCATTCTTCAGACGGGCCGCCTCGACCCGACCCCCATGACCACGCACACCTTCGACTTCGATGAGGTCGGCACCGCCTTCGAGCTGATGCGCACCAAGGCCGACGGCGTCATCAAGCCGCTGATCCGCTTCCCGTCCTGACCGTTCCGCGTGCGGGCGCCGGCCGCTAAAGGGAGTTGAGGAACTTCGCGGCGACGGGGGCGGCGGCCTCGGCTCCGGCGCCGCCGTCCTCGACGATGACGGAGAAGGCCAGGTCGCCCTTGTAGCCGATGAACCAGGAGTGGGCGGGAGGCTCCTCGCCGGAGCCGAACTCGGCGGTGCCGGTCTTGCCGGCGGTTCCGGCGGGGAAGTCGACGGCGTGGGCGGTGCCCTCGGAGACGACGGCGGGCATCAGGACGCGCAGCGCCTTGCGGACGGCGGGGTCGAGCGGGTGGTCGGGCTCGGGCTTCCTGCCGCCGGCGTCGAGGGCCTGGCCGGCCAGTTCCCGGGGGACGAGGCGGGGGGAGCGCCAGGTGCCGTCGGCGGCGGCCGCGGCGACCGAGGCCATGTTGAGGGGGCTGGTGAGCACCTGGCCCTGGCCGAACGCGGCGGAGGCCAGCGCGGTGTCGTCCTTGACGGCGGGGAACGCCGCCCGCACCGCCGGGAGGCCCGCGATGATCGGCGCGTTGAAGCCGAACTGGGAGGTGACCTCCGCCAGCTTCTTCTCGCCCAGCCTGCCGACGGCGAGGTCGGCGAACGTGGTGTTGCAGGAGTGGGCGAACGCCTCCCGGAACGGGATGCTGCCGAACTTCTCGTATCCGGCGTTCTTGAAGGTGCGGCCGTTGATCGTCGTCGTGGCGGGGCAGTTCACCTTGTCGTCGACGCCCAGGCCGCCCGCGACGAGGGCGGCGGCCGTCACGACCTTGAAGGTGGAGCCGGGCGGGTACTGGCCCATGAGCGCGCGGTTGTAGCCGCCCGGTTTGTTGACGACGGCGAGGATCTCGCCGGTCGAGGGTCGCACGACGACCATCGAGGCGTCCTTCTTCGCGGTCGTCAGGGCCTGGCCCGCGGCCGTCTGGACGCGCGGAACGATCGTGGTCTTCAGCGGTTCGCCCTGGCCGCCGCCGAAGCGCTGCAGGGTCTTGACCGGCTGGTCCTTCGCATCGACGATCTTGACGACCGTGGCGGGGGTGCCGGCCAGCCGCTTCTCGTACTGGCGGTTGAGCCCGTCCAGCCCGACCGGGTCGTCCTTGCGGTAGGGGGCGCCGAACTCGGCGGCGGCCTTGTCGGTGGCGGGGCCGACCGGACCGAGCAGCTGCTGCACCGAGCCGGAGGAGCTGCCGCGCAGGTCGGAGCCGTTCGCGGCGGTGATCGCCGCCCGTTCGGGGAAGTCGCGGGAGGAGGTGAGCCGCTGGCCTTCCTTCAGGTCCGGGTGGAGCACGGACGGCGTCCAGCGGACCCGCCACCCGTCGTCGTTCTTGACGAAGGAGAAGGCGCCTTCGTAGTTCCACTTCTGGCCCTGGCCGAGAGTGACCTCGGCCCGGTAGACGGCCCGGGCGTCCTCGCCCTCCCCGACCCCGGCCAGATGGAGGCGCTGGTCGACTACGCCGAGATCCGTCCATGTGCGGGTGAGGCGGGCCGGGAGGTCGGCGGGAGCGCCCTCGGTGAGCGACGTCATCGCGGCGGCGTCACGGCGCTGCCAGGCGTCGAGGAACTGCTCGGTGACGGGCTTGGGGCCCTCGTCCCTGTTGATCCAGAACACCCCGGCGCCCACGACCACGGCGACGGTCGGTACGGCCACGGCCGCCACTACGGCTCGGCGCATCCGCGTCTCCTTTCCCCCGGTATGAGCCAACAGGACAGCAGATGATCCGAAGGATGTCCAAGAGCGATATCAGCCATAGATTGATACGAAAACAGATATAGTTCCTGCTCGTGAACCTCGTGGGGCATCTCGAATGCTTCGTCGCGGTCGCCGAGGAATTGCACTTCGGGCGGGCCGCCGAGCGGCTCGGCATGGCCCAGCCGCCGCTCAGCCAGCGTATCCAGCGGCTGGAGCGGGAGCTCGGCGCCCGGCTGTTCGACCGGTCGAGCCGTCGCGTCGTGCTCACCGCGCCGGGCCGGCTGCTGCTGGAGGAGGCCCGCGACCTGCTGGAGCGGGCCGAGCGGATCCGCACCGTCGCCGAGCGGGCCGGAGACCGCGACCTGCTGCGCGTCGGCATCCCCGAGGACCTCGACGGCGCGGTGATCGCGTCCCTCATCGGCACGTTCCGCGACATCCGCCCCGAGCTTCCGCTGGAGCTGCGCCCCGCCCCGGCCGAGGAGCACCTGCGCGCGCTCTCCGACGGCACGCTCGACGTCGGCGTGCTCCGCCACCCGTGCGACACCGCGGGCCTGTCCCTCGGCCCGATGCTCGGAGAGCCCCTGGGCGTCCTGCTCCCGGACGGATCCCCTCTGGCCTCCGCTCCCGACCTCCGCCTGGCCGACCTCGAAGGCCACGACCTCGTGGTGTCCCGCCGCGAGAGCTCTCCCGCCGCGCTGGAGGACCTGCTGGCGTCCTGCGCCCGCCACGGCTTCGTCCCGGGCGCCGTCCACGAGTCCCCGCACCCCCAGTTCACCCTGGGCCTGGTCCTGGCGGGCACCGCCGTGGCCCTCCTGCCGCACGCCCCGGCGGCGCCCGGCGCGGTGTGGCGCCCCCTCTTCGGCACCCCGCTCCTGCGGCGGACGTCCTGCGCCTGGCGCGCCGGCGCTCCGCCCGAAGGCCCTCTCGCCGACCTCATCGACGTGACCACCCGCGTCCTGCGCATGGAAGCCGCCATGACCGCCGTCCCCCAGCGGGTCGTACTCCGCCCGTCCTCCGGATTCCTCGCATGACCGCCGCGACCCGGCCCCGCCCCGTCCTCCCGATCCGCGCCGCCCGCGCCGCGGTAGCCTCGACCGTGCCCGCCGCCGGTTCTCCCCGTCTTCCCCTGCCCGGAAGGCGATCCGTGCTCTCCGGAGGAGGTGCGGCGTGACGTCCGCGATCGAGGGGGCCTTCCGGGAGGCCGGGGTGGTCGGCTGGCTGCACGCCGTCGACCTGGACTCCGGACGCGAGGTCGGCGTACGCCCCGACGAGAGCGTGGTCCTGGCGTCGGTGTTCAAGGTGCCGCTGCTGGTGGCGTTCTTCCGGCGTGCCGCGGCGGGCGGGCTCGACCCGGCGGAGCAGGTGACGCTCCCGCCCGGAGCCCGGGTGGCGGGCTCGACCGGGACGTCGGTGCTGCTCGACGAGATCCGCATGTCGCTGCGGGACCTGGCCTGCCTGATGATCACGGTCAGCGACAACACGGCCGCCGACGTCGTGCTGGAACGCGTCGGCCTGGAGCACGTCAACCGGACGCTGACCGAGCTCGGCCTGGGGCGGACCGGGGTGACCGGGAGCGCGGGAGAGCTGCACTCCTCGCTGATGGCGGACGCGGGCGTCACCGACCCCGCGGAGCTGTGGGAGAGGCTCGCGGAACCCGGCATGACCGGACGCCTGTCGGCGCTCGACCCCACCCGCTCCAGCCACGGCACCCCCCGCGAGCTGACCCGCCTGCTCGCCGCGATCTGGCACGACGACGCCGCGCCTCCTCCCGAATGCGCCCAGATGCGCAGGATGCTCGGCCTCCAGGTCTGGCCGCACCGCCTCGCCTCGGGATTCCCCTACGACGACGTCCTGGTCAGCGGCAAGACCGGCACCCTGCTGACCCTCCGCAACGAGATAGGCGTGGTCGAGTACCCCGACGGCGGCCGCTACGCCCTGGCCGTCTTCACCCGTGCCCGCAGCACGGCCGCCACCCACCCCCGGGCCGACGCCGCCATCGGCACCGCCGCCCGCCTCGCCGTCCAGGAGCTCCGCGGCTGGGCCTCCTGACCCGCGCTCAGCTGCTCCGGCATGAGGTACCGACGGCATTCGCCGGAGACGGCCGACTCGGGGTCGGCCGGCGATGGGAAGGCGGGGTTCAGGGTTCCGGGAAGGCCACGTTCTGGAAGCCGTCGGGGACGTGGATGGCGCCGGGGGGAAGGGTGTTGGGGGCCAGGAGGAGGCCGCCGACGGCGTCGAGGACGAAACGGCCCAGGTTCTCCCAGGTGCCGTGGGTGTTGCGGCCTTCGGCCAGTTCGAGTTCGAATCCGGCGCTGGCCCGGAAGAGCAGGGGGCGCACCAGGCGCCAGCGCATCTGCATGACTTCGGGGGGGATGTTCGCCGTCGTCCGTGCCACGGCCCGGATCGCCGTGCCGGTGTGCGGGCCGGCGAGCTCGGGGAGCACCTGCTCCTCCAGCGCGGGATCGGCCAGGGCCTGGATGACGAAGCGGGAGTAGTAGGTGGGCGGGCCCAGCCGGTCCAGGTGGATGAGGGTGGGCAGCAGCACGCAGGCGAGGTGCTCGCGCGGGTCGGGTGAGCCGGCGGCCCGCTCCGCCATCGTGCGGCCGATCTCGTCGGTCTCCCTGCGGTGCGCCCGGACGATCTCCAGGACGAGGCCGAGCTTCGTGCCGAAGTGGTAGGCGACGGCCGAGTGGTTGGCCGCGCCGGCCTCCTCGGCGATCCGGCGGGCGGAGACCCCGGTGCCGTGCAGGGCGATCAGGCGTTCGCCCGCCGCCAGCAGCTGCTCGCGGGTGGATGCCTTCTCCGTCATGGCCACCATCCTCCCATCTGTGAGAACCGTCTCTTCTGGCACCTTTCCGGCAAAAGTTAAGACGTCTGACTTAATCCTACCCCTAAGCTTTAAGTCGACTGGCTTAATCACTATCGGCAACGCGAGGGAGATCGACCTGATGCAGGCGACGGACACCGTCTCCACCCAGGGGGAGCGGAAGGCGGGCCCCGAAGGGGAGCGGCAGGTTCCCAAAGCAGTCATGTACGTCTTCGTCGGGCTCATCCCGTTCCTCCTGGTGATGATGCTCGTCAGCGTTTACACGGCGGCGATGCACCAGCCCACGCCCCGCGACCTGCCCGTCGCGGTGATCGGCACCGGGCAGCAGGCCGTCGGGCTCGCCGGTCGGCTCAACGCCGCCGAGGGGTCGCCGGTCGAGGTCCGCACCGTCGGCAGCACGTCCGAGGCCCGGAGCCTCCTCATGGACCGGGAGATCGGCGCGGCCTTCAAGCTGCCGTCCGCGCCCGGAGGGCCTGCCCTGCTCTACACGGCGCAGACCGCCGGCATGGGCCAGGCGTCGATGGCGCAGGCGATCTTCAACGGGATCGCCGCCCAGCAGAACATCCCGGTGGAACACCACGAGATCGCGCCGCTGCCGCCCGAGGACGGCATGGGCGTCTCCGCCATGATGATCGTCACGGGCTGGATCCTGGCCGGATACATGATCGTCACCATGGTGACCCAGGGCTTCCCCGCGCTCTTCACCCTGCGGAGGATGCCGGTGTACCTCGGGGCCTGGGCCGCGCTGATGAGCTTCCTGGTGTGGTTGATCGCAGACCCGATCATCGGGGCGGTGGGCGGTCATGCCTGGGAGATGCTCGCGCTCGGCTGGGCGACGATCTTCTCGGTCGGGCTGGCGCAGAGCTTCATCGCCCGCCTGGTCGGCGGGCTCGGCTCGATCGTCGGTGTGTTCGTCCTCATGTACCTGGGCGTCCCGGCCTCCAACCTGGGCATGCCGGTGAAGGCGATGCCCGGCTTCTTCGAGTGGCTGCACGGCGTCCTGCCGACGCCCGCCGCCGGCGAGGCGCTGCGCGCCGTTCTGTACTTCGGCGGCGACGGGGTGAGCGGGAACCTGCTGGTCCTCGCCCTGTGGGGTTCGGTCTCCGTCGCCGGTTCCGTGGCCCTGGACTCGGCACGCAACCGGCGCAAGCCCGAGCACCACCTGAGCGACGACGAGAAGTCCTCCGCGGACGAGTCCTCCGAGTCCTCCGAGGATTCAGGGGCCATCGCCCCGGCAGTGCCCGTCACGGCCTGACCAGCGCTCCCCGCCCGAGCTTCCCCAT
Source organism: Actinocorallia aurantiaca (assembly GCF_039533685.1). Classification (NCBI taxonomy): domain Bacteria; kingdom Bacillati; phylum Actinomycetota; class Actinomycetes; order Streptosporangiales; family Thermomonosporaceae; genus Actinocorallia; species Actinocorallia aurantiaca. The sequence goes on from NZ_BAAATZ010000003.1 coordinate 122,682, forward strand.
CTTCTCCCCACGAGGTTCCGCATGTCCTCCACTGCCAGCGGCCAGCACGCCGCCGTCCCCGAGAAGGGCTCATCGCCCGCGGTCAAGTACGTCCTGGTCGGGCTGTTCCCGTTTCTCATGGTCGTGATGATGGTCAGCGTCATGCTGTCGGCCATGCACCAGCCCACGCCCAACCGGATGCCGCTCGCCGTCGTCGCCTCGACCGCCGCCCAGGCCGAGCTCACCACCTCCCAGCTGTCCGCCGCGACCGGCGAGGCGTTCGACCTGCGCACCGTCGGCACCGAGGCCGAGGCCAAGGAGCTGATCCTCAAGCGCGAGGTGGCCGGCGCCTACACGGGACCGTCCGTGCGCGGCGAAGGCCGAGCCGTCGTCCACGTCGCGGGCGCCGCGGGCGCGAGCCAGGCGCAGACCATCACCGGCATCCTCACCGGCTTCACCGCCCCGCAGGGCATCACGCTCCAGACCGACGACATCGCCCCGCTGCCCCTCTCCGACAGCGCCGGCATCTCCATCCTCTACCTGGCGCTCGGCTGGCTCCTGTCCGGCGCGATCTTCATTCTGGTCATCGGAGCCGCCGCACCCCAGCTGATGCGGCCGCGCACCCTCGCGGTCGTCGCCGCGGGCTGGGCGGTCTTCATGGGCTTCGCCGTCTGGCTGGTGATCGGCCCGATCATCGGCGCGATCGACGGCCATCCCGAACTCATCGGCGTCGGCGCCCTCGCCTCTTACACCGGAGCCCTGGTCACCGCCTTCTTCGCCCGCCTGCTCCGCCCGCTCGCCGTGAACCCGGCGCTCGACCAGATCGCCGGAGTCCCGGCGATCGGCCTCCTGGTCATCCTGGGCGTCCCCGCCAGCGGCGGCGCCGTCTCGATCTGGATGGAGCCCTCCTTCTTCCAGTGGCTGCACGGCGTCCTCCCGATGCCCGCCGTCCTGGAGACCGCCCGCTCCATCCTCTACTTCGACGCCCGCACCCTGGGCGGCCACATGACCGTCCTGCTGATCTGGCTCGTCGCAGGCCTGATCCTCAACTTCCTGCCCTTCGGCGGGAAGGCGGCCGCCGAAGCACCCGCGGAGGAGAGCCCTTCCCGAGCGGATGCTCCCGTCTCCGTCTGACGGTCCGGCTGTGCACCGACCAGCCGGAGAAGGCATGGAATGTGTCTGCGCACAGTCCTGATCCCGTTCGTTGCGCCGGGAACCGCCTTGTTCCTAGCCTTGGCGTTCCCGGGCGCGAATGAGGAAAAGGGGCAGCTTATGGCGGTCGATCCGCGGAAAGAGGACCTGGAACGGCTCGCGGCAGAAGATCCCGGCGGGCCGGTGGTCATGCTCAATCTCCTGCGTTTCACCCCGGGCGGCGAGGCGACCTATCAGGAGTACGCGCGGCACACGGGACCCTTTCTGAAGCGGTACGGGGGCCGTCTCCTGTACGCCGGGCAGGGGTCCACGGCGCTGGTCGCCGAGGACGGCCAGGCGTGGGACGCCATCCTCGTCGTGCAGTACCCGAGCCGTGACGCGTTCCTCCGCATGGTCGCCGATCCCGAATACCGGAAGGTCACGGAACTGCGGTCCACGGCCCTGTCCGAAGCCGTCCTCCAGGCCACCGTCCCCTGGTAGGCGCCCCTCCGCCCGGCTACGGGTAGGAGATGCAGGTGGTGCCTTCCGCCCGGACGTTCGGTTCGCCGGGAAAACGCCAGCGGCACACGGCCGTGACGTCGGTCGTCGTCGAGCCGTTGCCCTGACAGGTGAGAGCGCCGTTGAGGTAGAAGTACACCGGGTAGCCGTGGGCCGTGCAGTACTGGGCCATGTCCTTCATGGTGACGGTGCCGAGCGTTCTCGGGTTCGACGGAGGAGGCTGGTTCGCCGGGGGAGGCTCGCTCGACGAGGACGGCTTCGGAGAGGACGGCTTCTTGGTGGCCGGGGGTCTGGTGCCGCTCGGCTTCGGCGTTGAGTCCGGGTTCTGGGGGCCGTCCCGGTTCTCCGGAGTCTTGGACGTGCGGGGCGTCTTCGTGGAAGAGGGCATCGCGACGGACTCTTCCCCCTCGGAGCCGGAGGGGTTCGACGGTTCGAGCGTCACGCCGGGTGAGGCCCCCGACGGCTCGGCGGATTTCTGCGGCAGGAGATTCGGGACGGCGAAGTAGACCGCTCCGACGAGCACCAGCATGGCCAGGGCCGCGGCGCTGACGCGGTTGCGGTATCGATGTCCGCCCGGCACGGCCGGGTGTCCGCCGGATCGCTCCCGCTCGTCGTCGAGAGGGGCATCGCCGCCGGTCTGCCAGGCGGGCGCCGGCAGGGCGCGGAGGCGGTCGCCGACCTCGACGGCGGTGGGGCGCTTGGCGGGGTCCTTCTCCAGGCAGGCGCGGACGATCGTCTCCAACCGGCCGTCCAGGCCGTCCAGATACGGTTCGCTGTGGAGGACCGAGTACATGACGGCGGAGAACGACGTGCCGCCGAAGGCGTTCTTCCCCGTCGCGGCGTAGGCCATGGTCGCCCCCCAGGCGAACAGGTCGGCCGCCGGGCCGGACTCCTCCCCCCGGAGGTGCTCGGGGGCCGTGTAGCCGGGGGTGCCCACGGCCTGGCTGCCGCTGAGCGACTGGCTGAGGTCCAGGGCGCGGGCGATGCCGAAGTCGATCACCACAGGGCCGTCCGGGCCGAGGATCACGTTGCCCGGTTTGAAGTCACGGTGGACCACGCCGGCCTGGTGGATCGCGGCCAGCGCCGTCACGGTGTTGAGGGCCAGCCGCTCCAGGGCCGCCCCGCCGCGGACCCCGGCGTCGCGCACCGAGGCCTGCAGCGACGGGCCGTCGACGTACTCGCTGACGAGGTAGGGCTGGCCGTTCAGGACGCCGCTGTCGAGCACCTGCGCCGTGCAGAAAGGGGCGACCCGCTTCGCGAGCTCCACCTCGTCCAGGAAGCGGATGCGGGCGGCCTCCTGAATGATCAGGTGCGCGTGCAGGAGCTTGACCGCCACCCGCCGGCCGCTCTCGTCGTCGCCGAGGTAGACGGTGCCCTGGCCGCCGGCTCCGAGCCGGCCTTCGAGCAGGTACGGGCCCACGCTCGCCGGGTCCGTCGGCAGGAGCGGCGACAGTCCGGTCACACGTCCTCCAGAGATCCAGAACCCCATGATCCTATCCATTTTCGACGCCGATTCGGTGGGGTGTCCGTCGCGGCGACGACAGGCGTCCGCCCTGCCGTCCGTGGGGAGACGGACGGCAGGACGGACGCCGGGAATGCGAGGGGCCGCAGCCCTTCGCGTCACAGACCGCCGGTGTTCAGCAGCAGGTTCGGGGTCGGCCCGGGGGTGTTGTTGCCGTTGACCACGCCAGGAGTGGCGTTGTCGGTCAGCCAGGTGCCGATGGTCGTGGAGGGGGCGTCACCGTAGGCGGCCTTGTAGAGGGCGGCCACTCCGGCGACGAGGGGCGCGGCGAACGAGGTGCCGCTGTTCTGCATGTAACCGCCGCCCGCCTGGGGCATGTCGATGTTGGAGCCGGGTGCGTAGATCTCCACGCAGGTGCCCCAGTTGGAGAAGGAGGACCTGGTGTCCGTGCTGTCGGTCGCCCCGACCGTGAAGGCGCCGAGCGCGTCGGCGGGAGGCTGGGTGCAGGCGTCGGCGTTGTCGTTGCCGGCGGATGCCGTGACGAAGACTCCGCTGTTGGCGAGGCCGTTGACGGCGCTGCGCAGAATCCCGCTGAGGTAGGAGACCAAAGCGTTGTTGAAGTTGCTGGAGATGTTGGCCACCGCCGGTTTCTGGTGGTTCCCGGCGACCCAGTTCACCGCGTCGAGGAACTTGAAGAAATCGAGGTTGTCGGCGCAGTCGATGAAGCGGACGGACCGCAGGTCGACCTGTTTGGCCACTCCATGGAGAGTGCCGCCCAGGGCTCCGGCGACCCCGGTGCCGTGGTCGAGGCATCCTTGGGTGATGGTTCCGCCGATGAAGTCGCGTACGGTCGAGGCCCGCCCGCCGAAGTCGGGGTGGCTGGTGTCGACGCCGTTGTCGAGGATGTAGGCGTTCACCCCGGCGCCGGTGGAGTTCGCCGTGAAGGTGCCGTCCAGCGGGAGCGCGGCCTGGTCTATGCGGTCCAGCGCCCAGCCGGGATTCGTCTGGACCGACGGCGCCGCCGCCGACCGGCTCGTCGCGTTCCGTACGACGGCGTTCTGAACGATCTGCATGACCCGGGAATCGCTCCGGAGGCGTTCGACCTGCCGATGCGAGAGCCGGGCCGCGAAACCGTTGAGGGCGTCGGACCACCGGGCCATCGTGTCCTTGACGCGGGCGCGTGACAGCACGTCGTCCTGCGAGGCGTCGTCCTTGAGCTCGACCAGGTATTCGCCGGGCCGGGCGATCTCGGTGGGCGCGTACTTCACGTCGACGCGGGGCGCCGGTTCGGCGGAGGCCGGGAGGGCGGTCGCCGCCGCCAGCGCGAGAGCCGCCACGGGCAGCATGAACGAAGACTTCTTCACGGGAATCCTCTCGGGGGTGGGCCGGAACGGCCGGAGGAGGAACACCGCGAGCGTCGCAGGACTTGATCTTCCCGTCAAGTAGACGAGTATGTATATATAAGACCGGCCGCACCTGGCGCGTCATGGCGAGGAAGGGCCCGGTCGGCATACGCCGTCGGCGATGAACCTCCCCGCCTCGGGCGCGTTGGCGCGCAGGTCGTAGTCCGGCTCCAGCCTCATGTTGCGGAGCACCGAGAGGTAGACGGCGCCGATCATCTCGGTGAGCAGCGCCGGGCCGTAGTCGGTCCGCACGTCGCCCTGCCGGAGGCCGGCGTCGACGATCCTGCGCAGCTGCTCGTGGAAGAGCGCGCTGCGGACGGCCGTGGCCTCCTGGCTGCCGGCCCGCTCCAGCTCGAAGGTCACCATCGCGAGGTATCCGGGGCGCCGGTCGACGGCGTCTACCAGGTCGGTGAAGAGCAGGAGGACGCGCTCCCGTGTCGGCGCCGGCCGTGCGAGGGCCTGGGTGATCAGGGCGCCGAGGTTCCCGACCTGCTCCTCCCAGAGGGCGGTGAGGAGGTCGTCCTTGGTGCTGAAGTAGTTGAAGAACGTCGCCCGCGAGATCCGGGCGGCCGACGCCAGCTCGGCCGCGGTGGTGCCCTCGACCCCGCGTTCGAGGAAGAGCCTCCGGGCCGCGTCGAGGACCCTGGTCCGGGTCTCCCTCCGGTTCTGTTCGCGCCGTCCGGTCACCGTTCGAGCCCTCCTCCGACCGGCACAGACCGCCGCGAGGCGAAATGGTACCTCGTGCGCCGGGCCCCTCCCCGACCGATGGACCGGTTCGTGCGGGTCCGGCTGACCTGCGGGACCTCCGTCTTGGTGAGCGGGACCACAGAATCGGCACGGATGTGACCTGGAGTACAAATTGGACCGCCGTCCAACTTTTTGCCCCGACGGGCGGCCCCCAGAGGAGTAAGTCATGACCCAATTCCAGGACCGCACGGTGGTGGTCACGGGCTCGGCGTCCGGCATCGGCGCCGTGGCCGTCGAGAAGTTCCGCGCCGGCGGAGCGAAGGTCATCGGTGTCGATCGCGTCCCGACCCCGGGGGTCGACCTCGACATCGTCGGAGACCTCGGCACCCGGGCCGGCGTCGAGGACATCGCCGCGCGGGTGGACCGGCCGATCGACATCCTGGTCAACAACGCCGGCGTCGCGGCCACCCAGCGGTGGCAGACCGTGCTGGGCGTCAACGCGCTGGCCCCCCGCGACCTGACCCGCCTGCTGATGCCGCAGTTCAGGCCGGACCCGGTCGTGGTCACCACCGCCTCGATGGCCGGATTCATGTGGGCGCAGAACCACGGGCTCATCCAGCGCTTCCTCAGGACCGAGGACTGGGAGGAGGCGCTCGACCTGGTCAAGGAGTACCCGGGCCTGGAGACGACCTGCTACAACCTCTCCAAGGAGATCGCGATCGTCAACGCCGGCGACCTCGCGGTCAGCGGCAAGCACATCAACCTGCGCTCCAACAGCGTCTCGCCCGGCACCGTCGGCACGCCGCTCCTGGGCGACTTCGTCGCCACGATGGGCGAGGAGAACATCAACGGCACCGTGACCTGGGCCGGTCGGCACGCCGCCGCCGAAGAGGTCGCCGACGCCATCCTCTTCCTGGCCTCCCCCCAGGCCACCTGGATCAACGGCGTGGATCTGGCCGTCGACGGCGGCCTGAACGCCATGGTGTTCCGCAACTACATCGCCCCGGCGATGGCCGCGATGGCCGAAGGAGGCGCGGCGTGAGCGAGTCCTTGACCTCCGTCAACCCGTCCACCCTCGAGGAGCTCGGCAGCACGCCGGTCACCACCCTCGAGGAGCTCGACCGCCTGGTCCGATCCGCCGACGCCGCGTCGCGGGACTGGCGCACCGACCGCGACCGGCGTCGCCGCATGCTGGCCGCCTGCTCGTTCGTGATCATGGACAACCAGCAGGAGCTGGCCGAACTGCTGGTTCGCGAGCAGGGCAAGAGCATGTCCGAGGCGTCCGGCGAGGTGTGGATCACCGGCCGCTGCTTCGCGCACATGGCCCGCGTCGACTGGCCCGAGACCGAGGAGGCGGTTCCCGCTCCCGGACGGTCCGCGCAGATCGTGCGCAAGCCGTACGGCGTCATCGGGGCGATCGTCCCCTGGAACTTCCCCGTGTTCCTGCTGGCCGCCAAGGCCGCGCCCGCGCTGGCCGCCGGCAACACCGTGATCGCCAAGCCGGCGGAGTCGGTGTCGCTGACGGTGACCCGCTTCATCGAGCTGCTGAACCGGGTGTTGCCCGAAGGCGTGATCGGCGTCGTCAACGGCGACGCCGCGGTCGGCCGGGGGCTCATCGAGCACAGGCTGGTCCGCAAGGTGTCGTTCACCGGCTCCACGGCGGTGGGCCGCGAGATCATGCGCACGGCCGCCGCGTCCATCACCCCGGTTACGCTGGAGCTGGGCGGCAACGACCCGGCGATCGTGCTCGACGGCGCCGACATCGCGGTCACGGCCGCCGCTCTTGCCGCCTCGGCCTACTTCAACGCGGGCCAGATGTGCGTCGCCCCCAAGCGCGCCTACGTGCCCGAGCACCTCGTCGACGCCTTCTGCGACGCGTTCGCCGCCGCCATGGGCGACATGCGGGTCGGAGACCCGACGCAGCCCGGCGTCACCATGGGCCCCCTCCACAACAGCGCTCAGCTCAACGTGGTGCAGACCCTGTTGAACAAGGCGCTCGAGGACGGCGCGAAGCTGGTCAAGGGAGGGGAGCGGGGCACGGACCTGCCCGGCCACTTCCTGGAGCCGACGCTGCTGCGCGACTGCACCGACGCGATGGGCATCGTCGCCGAGGAGCAGTTCGGCCCGGTGTTCCCGGTCGTGGGCTACCGCGACCTGGAACAGGTCCTCGAGACCGTCAACGGGCAGGAGTTCGGGCTCGGGGCCTCGGTGTGGGGCGAGACCGTCCGGGCGACCGAGGTCGCCGGACGCGTCGAGGCCGGCTCGGTGTGGGTCAACCAGCACAACGCCCTGGAAGTGGAGCTGCCGTTCGGCGGCGTCAAGGGCAGCGGCTTCGGCCGTGAGGGCGGCTTCGCCGGCGTGGAGGACTTCCTCCAGACCACCGTGCTCAGCGTGAAGCACGGAACCGGCGTCGCCGCGTCCCCCATGCCCGCCGAGACCGTCACGGGCCGGCACGACATCACGACCAGCGAGACCGACCTGGACGCGCTCCGGGTCCGCCTCGGCGCCTGGCTCTCCGAGCGCCTCGGCACCGAGGTACGGCTGGACGGGCTGCGCCGTCCCTCCCATTCGGGTATGTCCAGTGTGTCGGTGCTGTTCGACGCGTCGTGGACCGAAGGCGGCGAGCGGCAGCGAGCCGAGCTCGTGGCGCGGCTGGCCCCGGAGGAGTCCGCGGTCCCCGTGTTCCCCGGTTACGACCTGGAACTCCAGTACGAGGTGATGGCCGGCGTGCGGGAGCACACGGATGTGCCGGTGCCCCGGGTGCGCTGGTTGGAGCCGACCGGCGAGGTCCTCGGCCAGCCGTTCCTGGTCATGGACCGGCTGACGGGATCGGTGCCCGCCGACAACCCGCCGTACGTCTTCGGCGGCTGGCTCGCCGACCTCGACCCGGCCGAGCAGCGCGAGCTCCAGGACGCCAGCGTGGACGTCCTCGCCGGCATCCACGCGATCGGGGACCCGGCCTCACGGTTCCCGGGCCTCGCCCCGAAGGCCGGCCTGCGGGCCCACTTCGAGAACGAGCGCCGCTACTACGAGTGGAGCTGCCGCGAGGACGGCGTGCGCATCCCGCTGCTCGAGGAGGCCTTCGCGTGGATCGAGGCGAACTGGCCCGAGGAGCCTTCGCCCGACGTGCTGTGCTGGGGCGACTCCCGCATCGGCAACATCATGTACACCGGCACGCGGCCGTCCGGCGTGATCGACTGGGAGTCGGCGGCGCTGGCCCCCCGCGAGATGGACCTGGGCTGGTTCGTCTTCTTCCACAGCATGTTCCAGGACATCGCCGACGTGTTCGAGCTGCCCGGCCTCGCCGGACTGTTCCGCCGCGACGACGTGGTGGCCCGCTACGAGCAGACCTCCGGCGTCAAGGTCCGCGACCTGGACTTCTACCTCACCTACGCCGCGCTGCGGCACGGCACCGTGATGGCCCGGATCCATCGCCGCCGCATGCACTTCGGTGAGGCGGAGCGTCCGGAGGACCCGAACGAGTACGTGCTGCACCACCCGATGCTGCGTCGACTCCTCGACGGCACCTACCCCTGGAAGTGAGCCCGCCATGACCCATCCCTACGACGGAGGACCCCGATGAAGCCCGCACCTCTCGACGAACTGCCGGTCCACCAGGCGCCGCAGTCCATGGCGCGTGTCGCCAGCACCGACAAGAACTTCTACGACCGGTACTACTTCAACGCCCAGGACCGCACCGGCGAGCGGTTCCTGGTCATGGGCCTGGGCGTCTACCCCAACCTCGGCGTGGTCGACGCGTTCGCGACCGTGCGCTCGGGCGACCGCCAGTGGTCGGTGCGCTTCTCCGACGCCCACCGGGCGGGCGAGCTGCGCACCGAGGTCGGCGGCTTCCGGGTCGAGGTGATCGAGCCCCTGCAGAAGCTGCGGGTGGTCTGCGAGCACGAGAGCCTCTCCTTCGACCTCACCTGGGAGGGCTCGTTCGAGGCGGCGCTGGAGGAGCACCACATCCTCGACGACGGTCCGCGCGCGATCCTCGACGCCACCCGTTTCGCTCAGCTCGGCAGCTGGGCGGGCACCCTGGCGTTCAACGGCGAGGAGCTGACCGTGGACCCCGAGGTCTGGCTGGGCAGCCGCGACCGCTCATGGGGGATCCGCCCGGTCGGCGACGCCGACCCCGCCGGCCGGCTCGCCGAGGACCCGCGCCAGGGGCACTGGTGGACCTACGCCCCGCTGCGGTTCGACGACTACGCGCTGCTCGTCATCATGCAGGAGAGCCCGGACGGCTACCGCACGCTCAACCACGCGACCCGCACCTTCGCCGACGGCCGCGTCGAGCAGTTGGGCTGGCCGCGCATCGAGGTCGACTACAAGAGCGGCACCCGCGACCCGAAGTCCGCGCGCCTGCACCTGACCAGGCCCGACGGCTCTCCGCTGGTGGTGGAGATCGAGACCCTCACCTCCGTGTCCCTCACGGTCGGCGCCGGTTACGGCGGCGACCCCGAGTGGCTGCACGGCCAGTGGAAGGGCCGCGACTGGTCGGAGGCCTCCGAGTACGACCTCGACGACCCCGCCATCGTGGGCCGCCTCCCGTACTCCACCGTCGACCACGCCGCCCGCGCCACCTGCGAGGGCCAGGTCGGCTACGGCATGTTCGAGCACGCCGCGATGGGCCGCCACGACCCGTCCGGCTTCAAGGACTGGTTCGACATGGCCCCCTGACGGTCCCGCGAAGGCGAAGACGCCCCTCTCGCCGGCTCTCCGGAGTCCCGGTGGGGTGAACCGCTCC
>NZ_BAAATZ010000003.1:132642-186374 GCF_039533685.1 Actinocorallia aurantiaca
TGCCCTCTCCTGACAGCTCAGAATAGATTTTTTGCAAGAAATTGACTTCAATGGTGGAAATTTACGAACTCTCCTAAGATCGTGAGATCTCAAACGGCGACGGGAGGCATGGGTGAGCGAGCGGCCTCCCGTGGAAATCGACGTCACCACGCCGAACGTCGCCCGGATGTACGACTTCTACCTCGGAGGCAAGGACAACTACGCCGCCGACCGCGAGGCCACCGAGCAGGTGCTGCGGGTCGCCCCCCAGACTCCGGCCCTGGCCCGGGCGAACCGGGCGTTCCTCGGCCGCGCGGTGCGCTTCCTGGTCCGGGAGGCGGGAATGCGGCAGTTCCTCGACCTGGGGGCGGGGCTTCCCACCCAGGGGAACGTGCACGAGGTCGCCCAGGGTGCCGCCCCGGCGAGCAGGTGCGTCTACGTGGACAACGATCCGGTGGTGCTCACCCACGGACGGGCGCTGCTGAAGGGCGTCGGCGGCGTGGAGGTCGTCCCCGGCGACCTGCGGCGGCCCTCGGAACTGCTGGACGACCCCCTGCTCCGGAAGGCGATCGACCTGAGCGAGCCGGTGGCCGTGCTGCTCGTCTCCGTCCTGCACTGCCTGACCGACCAGGAGGATCCCTGGGAGGTCGTGCGGGTGCTCGGCGAGGCCGTTCCCTCCGGCAGCCACCTGGTGGTCTCCCACATCACCGCGGCCGAGCGGCCTGCCGCGGCGCAGGCCGGCGCCGCTGTGTACCAGCGGGCCAGTTCGGCGATGACGCTGCGGCCGGGTGAGGCCATCGCCCGGTTCTTCGACGGCTTCGAACTGCTAGACCCGGGACTGGTGCCGCTCACCGACTGGCGGCCCGAGCCCTCCGGGCCGCAGCGAGGGCTGCCGGCCTGGTTCCTGTGCGGTGTGGCCCGCAAACCCTGAGAACCCACCGCCCGAGCCGACCCCGAGGAACACGGAGCGACACGATGACCGAACTGGACTTCAATCCGCTGGCAGGCGGACAGCCGGTGGGAACGACCGCCGAGATCATGGACGGGCTGCGCGCCGAGCACCGCGCGTTCCACTCCACCTACGGCAAGGGTTTCTGGGTCCTGACCCGCTACGACGACATCCTGGCGGCCTTCCAGGACCCGGAGCTGTTCTCGAGCGCCTCGGTGAACGCGCTGGACCCCCATCCGCGTTACCGGTGGATCCCCGAGATGCTGGACCCGCCCGAGCACACCCGGTGGCGGCGGCTGCTGCAGTCCCACTTCGCCCCGGCCGCCGTCAGGGCCCGTGAACCCCGTATCCGGGAGCACTGCGCGGCATTGATCGCCGGGCTGGCCGCGGACGGAGGCTGCGACTTCGTCTCAGACTTCGCGACCCCCTTCCCTTCGGTGATCTTCCTGGAGCTGATGGGCCTGCCGGTCGAGAGGCTGGAGACCTTCCTGGCCTGGGAGCGGGCCATCCTCCACGGGCCGCCCGCGGCCAATCCCGAGCGGGTGGCCGCGATGGGCCAGGTGACCGGGATGTTCGCCGAGCTGATCGAGCAGCGCCGTTCCGACCCCGGCGACGACCTGCTCAGCGACGCCGTCACTTGGACCCTGGACGGCGAACCGGTCCCCGATGAGGACCTGCTGGCGATGTGCCTGCTGCTGTTCATGGCGGGCCTGGACACCGTCACCTCGCAGCTGTCCTACGCCTTCTGGCACCTGGCCGCGCACCCCGCCGACCAGAAGGCGCTGCGCGAGGACCCGTCACTGATCCCCTCGGCGATCGAGGAGTTCATGCGGGCCTACTCGATCGTGCTGCCGGGCCGCAAGGTCACCCGCGACACCGAGTTCGCCGGCTGCCCGATGAAGGCGGGCGACATGGTCATGCTCCCCCTGCCCGCGGCCAACCGCGATCCCGGCGCCTTCCCCGACCCCACCCGGGTGGACCTCCGCCGCGACCCCAACCGCCATCTGGGCTTCGCCGCCGGCCCGCACCGCTGCCTGGGCTCCCACCTGGCCCGCACGGAACTGCGGATCGCCCTGGAAGAGTGGCACCGGGCCGTCCCCGACTACCGGCTCCCGCATCCGGACGCGGCGCTGGAGCACACCTACGGCCTGCTGGGCCTGGACACGCTGCCGCTGACCTGGCCGGCTCGGCCTGAACATCGCTGACGAGCGGTCCGGGACCCCGAGAACGGGAAACGGGCCGCCGTCTACTCGGTCACGGATCCCGACGAACTCCTCCGAGCCCAGCGCTGAAGTTCTCTCATGCGTTCGAAGGGCCGTCCGCTGAAGAAGGGTTCCACCGCTCACGCACTGGGCCCCTTTCGACCAGTATGAGAACTCTCAGTAATGGTCGCGCTGGACGACGTGGGCATCGACCAGGTCCATGAAGGCGCGGGTCGCCCGGGTCGGCGCCGGGGTGTTGAGCCGGGCCACGGCGAGCGTCCAGGTCGCCGCCGGCGGGTCGAGATCGACCGGTACGACGCGGGCTCCGGCTTCCGTGGCGAGCGGGGGGACGAGGGCCAGGCCGATCCCGGACTCGACGTACGCGGGAATCGCGCTCAGGTCACTGACCTCGACGGCGATGGTCCGGGTGATGCCGGCGCGCCGGAAGTCGTTGTCGGACCGGTCCCGGTTGCAGAAACCCGGGGGGAGGTCGATGAAGGCCTCGTCGGCCACGGTCGCCGGAGTCACCCGCGTGCGCCCGGCCAGCGCGTGGTCCGCGGCGACGAGCAGGCGGGGCTGGAAGGTGGCGATGGGGTGCAGGTGGACGTCGGGGATGCTCGTCGTCTGAACGCCGACGAACGCGACGTCGAGGGCGTGCGAGCGCACACGCTGCAAGAGTCCGCCGGTGCCCGCGGCGTCGACGCCGAGGCTGAGGCGAACTCCGGGGTGCCGCTCCCGGAAGTCGCTGACCAGCGCCCGGAGGTCGACCGCGGTGAGACCTGAGAGCGTGCCGACGCGCAGGCTGCCGGTGATACCGGCGCGGAGGCCGTCCACCGCCGCACGGGCCTGGTCGAGCGCGTCGAGGGCGCGTCGCGCCTCCGGCAGCAGCGTCCTTCCGGCCTCGGTGAGGGAGACCCGCGTGGTGCTGCGCTCGAACAGCGGCGTTCCGAGCTGCTTCTCCAGCGCCCGGATGCTCGCCGAGACCGTCGACTGCACCGCATGGGTGCGCTGGGCGGCCCGGGTGAAGCTGAGCTCCTCGGCCACCGCGACGAAGAACTGCAACTGACGTTGTTCCACGCCGCCAGCGTAGAGCAGTCATCGCCGAAGGCGATGAACGAGATCGAAGGTATTCGTTTCCCTCGAACACCCGGCGCGGAGATCATGGGAGGAGCACGACTCACCCCCACTTCCACAGGAGCAAGCAGCCCATGAACATCTTCCTGACCGGCGCGACCGGCTACATCGGCTCAGGGGTGCTCTCCGCCCTGGTCTCGGCCAGGCACTCCGTCACGGCCCTCGTCCGCGACGAGAAGAAGGCCGAGGCCGTACGGCATGACGCCGTCGTGTCCGTAGTCGCCGACATGCGTGACCGCGACGTGGTCCGCCGTCTCGCCGGCGAGGCCGACGCCGTCATCACGACCGCCTCACCGGGTGACGAAACGAGCAGCGCCGCCGACACCGACTTCGCCGAGGCCGTCCTGGAGGGCCTGCGTGCCGGCGGCACCTTCGTGCGCACCAGCGGCCTCTGGGTGCACGGTTCCGGTGACGACATCACCGAGGACACCCCGATCGACGCACCCGGCCTCGTGGCCTGGCGCCAGGAGCTCGACGAGCGCGTCCTGGCGGCACCCGGCATCCGTTCCCTGCTGGTCGAGCCCGGCATCGTCTACGGCCGCAGGGGAGGGATCCCCAACCTCGTGGTGTCCGCCGCGCAGACCGGTGACGACCCGGCAGCGCTGGTCCTCGTCGGTCCGGGCACGCAGCACTGGACCACCGTCCACGTCGACGACCTAGCCGAGCTCTACGTCGCCGTCCTCGAGCACGGCGAGCCGGGCTCGCGCTTCCTGGGCGTCAGCGGCCAGAACCCGACGACCCGAGAGCTGGGCGAAGCCGCCAGCCGCCGTCTTGGTCTCGAAGGCCGAGTCGTCCCCGAGGAGGCCGCCACGACGATCGCACGGCTCGGCGCGTTCGGCGAGGCGCTCCTGCTCGACCAGCAGGCCACCGGCGAGAAGGCCCGCAGGGCCCTCGGCTGGAAGCCGTCCCGCCCGTCGCTGCTCGAAGAGATCGCAACCGGCGGCTACGACCCGGTCTGACCCGTCGGAACCGGCCAGGAGCCGGTCCTCCGCCCAGCGCATGCCACGGCGCTCCTAGATCGGGGCCGACCCAGGGCCGGGTGCCCCAGACCTGACAAGGCACCATCAGCCCGGGAGCGGGCCCCAGGTCACGGGGAGCCGTACCAGGCGCCGGAGCTCCAGGCCGGGCTGCCAGGGGAGCTCGTGTTCGGGGACGGCCAGGCGCAGGTCGGGCAGACGGTCGAGGAGGGCGGACAGGGCGATCTGGAAGAGCATCCTGACGAGGGGGCCGCCCAGGCAGTGGTGCAGGCCGTGGCCGAAGGACAGGTGCGGGTTCTTCGAGCGGGACAGGTCGAGTTTCGCGGGGTCCTCGAAGACCGTTCTGTCGAAGTTGCCCGAGGGCAGGGCGGCCAGGACGGCTTCGCCCGCGCGCACGAGGGTGCCGCCGACGTGGACGTCCTCGGTCGCGTAGCGGGCGAACGTCACGTGGGCCGGGAACGGGGCGTAGCGCAGGAGTTCTTCCACTGCCCTGGGCATCAGGCCGGGATCGTCACGCAGCCTGCGCAGCTGCTCGGGGTGGGTGAGCAGCAGGTAGACGGCGTTCAGGAACTGGGTGGAGGTGTTGTAGTAGCCGGCGAGCAGCAGGTCGCTGATCAGCTCGGTGAAGAAGGAGTCGTCCGAGAGCCTGGCGGCGTCGTCCCTGGCCCGGGTGAGGACGCCGAGCACGTCGTCGCCCGCCTCGACGCGGCGTGCGGCGCACAGCTCGTCGACGTAGGCGTAGATCGCCGCGATCCGGGGGCCGACCACCTCCTGCGGGAGCGTGGAGGCCAGTGCTTCGAGCCCGTCGCGGAACAGCTCGCGGTCGGCGAACGGCACGCCGAGCAGCTCGCAGGTGATCTCTCCGGAGAGCGGCGTCGCGAAGTGCTCGGCGAGGTCGAGGGGGGCGCCATGGGCGAGCATCCCGTCGATCAGCCGGGCGCAGCGCTCCCGGGAGGCGTCCCGCAGCCCGGCGATGCGCGGGCCGTTGAAGCCCAGCGCCCCTGCCACCTGGCGTCGGACGTCGGTGTGGTCCGGCGGGTCGAGCGCCAGCACGCTGGTCTGCAGGGGCACCGCGGCCGTCCGCGGCTCGTCTCGCGTGACGGCCACGGCGCGGCTGAACCTCCGGTCGGCCAGCACCGCCCTGATGTCCTCGTGCCGGGTGACCAGCCACGCGTCGTCGCCGTGCGGCGGCCGGACCCGGGTGAGCCCGCCTCGCGACCGGCAGTCCGAGTGGGCCGGATGGACGCCGAGCCCCGCGGGCTCGTCAAAGGGGTAACGCGCCAAGGGCTCCCGGTCGAACATATCCCGCACACTCCTCCCGTCAACCCGGATGAATTC
Organism: Actinocorallia aurantiaca; assembly: GCF_039533685.1. Taxonomy (NCBI): domain Bacteria; kingdom Bacillati; phylum Actinomycetota; class Actinomycetes; order Streptosporangiales; family Thermomonosporaceae; genus Actinocorallia; species Actinocorallia aurantiaca. The sequence goes on from NZ_BAAATZ010000003.1 coordinate 138,222, forward strand.
CCGATGTAACCTTCCTTCGTACGTGCCCTCGATCCAATAATTTTTTACCTGATTTGCCGGTGTGAGGGAGTGGCTCTCGGGAAGTCAAGGAGACGGATTGACGAATGAATTATCGGCGGCACGAGAGGTGATCGTGATGTCTGTGAATGATGCCGCCGTCGCATCCTGTGATGACGTCGTCCGGGCTTATACGGAAATAGCGCCGCTGGCGTTGCGGTACTGGGGCCCCGAACTGCACTACGGGTTCTGGGAGGACGCGCACGACACCTCGCCGATCGAGGTCGCGGTGGCGCGGCTGACGGCGATCGTGATCGAGCGGCTGCGGGTGGGCGCCGGTGGCCATGTCCTGGACCTGGGCTGCGGTTATGGCCGTCCGGCCGTCGAAGTGGCGCGGACCACCGGCGCCCGGGTGACTGCGGTCGACGTCGACCCGGGCGCGGTGGCGGCGGCCGCCGAGCACGCGCACCGGGCCGGGCTCGCCGACCTGGTGCGGGTGGCGCGGTGCGACGGCGACGACCTTCCTTTTCCGGAGAACTCTTTCGACGCGGTGCTCTCCTTTGAGTCGACGCCGCACTTCGAAATCGGTGAGCTGTATCCGCGGATTAGGCGGATGCTGCGTCCCGGCGGTCGTCTGGTCGTGGAGACTCCGGTTTTCCGGGAAACGGTGACACCCGAACTGCAAAAGCGCGTCGCGGACTTTTTCGATCTGCTCCGCATCAGATCTTTCGAAACGACGGAAACGCATCACGAAACGGCGCGGCGTTCGGGACTGGAGATCGTCGAGACGGTGGACATCACCCGCCACGTCGACGGCTCGTTCACCCGGCTCGCGCAGCGGCTGCGCCGGCACGAGGACGAGCTGGCCGCGGACTACGGGGCCGCGGAGGCCGGGCGGCTGATCGACCTGTTCGCCGACTGGGGCCGGGTCGCCGAGATCGGGGCAATGATCATGGTCGCCCGCAGGGCCCCGGAGGACGCCGGGGAAGGCCGGGGCGAAGCCGAGGAAGCGAGGAACCGCGCATGAGCGAAGTGGCCGTCATCGGAGCCGGGGTGATGGGCTCGGCCGTGGTCCGCGCCTGCCGCGCCGCGGGACTGTCCGTCACCGTCTGGAACCGCACGCCGAAACCGGTGCCCGACGGCGCCGAGTTCACGGCCGATCTGGCCGAAGCGGTCCGCTCGAGTCCCCTCGTGGTGCTCTGCCTGCTCAACTACGACGTGACCCGCGAGGTCCTGGAGCCCGTACGGGCCGAGCTCGGCGGCCGCCTCGTCGTGCAGACCGCCAGCGGGGTGCCCTCCCATGTCCCGCCCCTGGCGGCCTGGGTGGAGGCGGCCGGAGGCGAGTATCTGGAAGCCGCCATCCTCAACTACCCGCAGGCCGTGGGTACGCAGAACTGCTTCGCCGTCTACGGCGGCGCCGAGCAGCGCTACCTCCGGATCGCCCCGCTGGTGGCGGCGCTGGGCGGGGCCGCCCGGTACCTGGGCGCCGACCCGGCGTACGTGAAGGCGTACCACACCGTCTCCGCGTCGTACTACTACTCGATCGTCAACGGCCTGCTTGAGTGCGCCGCCATCGCCACGGCGTGCGGCGTGCCGCTGGAGGACTTCGCCGAGTCCATCCCGATGTACGACGAGGGCCTGCGAGACACCATCGACGTCGGGGTGGAGCTCATGCGGCGCGGCGAGTACGACTTCGAGCAGGCGCCGCTCACCACGCACATCGACATCCTGCGCAACCTGTCGGTCCTCGCGGACGAGGCCGGGGTGGGCCGCTCGTTCTTCTCCACGTTGCGGGACAGGGTCCAGCACGCCTTGGACGAGGGTTACAGCCGCGAGCACGTCGCGGTGCTCTACGAGCAGTTCCGCAAGCATGTGGAGGAGCCGGTATGAACCGGCCCGGATGCGCCCACCAGGTCTTCGAGTACTGGGCCGTCCGGACGCCCGACCGGATCGCCGTCTCCGGCCCCGACGGGCGGATCACCTACCGGGAGCTCGACGGCCGCGCCGACGCGCTGGCCGCCGAGCTCCGGTCGCGCGGCGTGGGCCCTGAGACCGTGGTGGGCGTCGTGCCGGACCATCCCGGCCAGTTCCCGCTGGCGGCGCTGGCGGTGTGGAAGGCGGGGGGCGCCTATGTGCCGCTGGGACCGCGCCTGCCCGCCGGCCGGGTGGCGGCGATCCTGGCCGGCGGGGTGCGGATCGTGCTGGCGGGTGCCGACACGGCGGGCGTCCTCGCCGGGTTCACGGGTGAGGTCGTCAGCCTGACCGCCGCCTACCGCCGGTCCACGGGAGGGCGGGAAGGGACGGTGCCAGAGGCGAAGAACCTGGCGTACGTCCTGTTCACGTCCGGCTCGACCGGAGAGCCGAAGGGCGTGCTCATCGAGCACGCCGGGGTGGTGAATCTCGCGGGAGCCCTGCGGCGTCTCTACGGCGATCTGGAGGGCTCCCGCGTGTTCCAGTTCGCTCCGCCCACGTTTGATGCGTGGGTCTGGGAACTGGCCATGAGCCTTCTCAACGGCGGGACGCTGTGCGTACGCGCGGACGACGCACCCCTGTACGGGTCCGCGCTCTCCGACGAGCTGCGCAGGTGTTCGGCCACCCACCTGTCGGCCTCGCCGTCCCTGCTGGCCACGCTCCCGGTGGAGGACACGCCGCCGGCGGCGACCCTGACGGCGGGCGGCGAGGCGCTGCCGGAGTCCCTGGTCGGGCGCTGGGGCTCGAAGGTGCGGTTCTTCAACGCCTACGGGCCGACCGAGTGCACCGTGGGGGCCACCGCGGCCCTGTGCGGCGACCGCCCGGGGCCGCCCCCGATCGGGACGCCGCTGGAAGGCGTGGAGGTGCACGTCCTGGACGGGCGGGGCCGTCCGGCCGGGGAAGGAGAGACCGGCGAGGTGTACATCGGCGGCGCGGGAGTGGCGCGCGGATACCTGGACCTGCCCTCCGCGACGGCCGCCCGGTTCGTCCCCGACCATCTGTCCGGACGCCCCGGTGCGCGGCTGTACCGGACCGGTGATCTGGCGTTGCGGCTGCCCGACGGGAACCTGGAGTTCCGCGGCCGCGCCGACCGTCAGCTCAAGATCCGGGGCTACCGGATCGAGCCCGCCGAGGTCGAGGAGGCGCTGCGGCGCCACCCCCGGGTGACGGGAGCCGTGGTCGGCGCGCACGAGCGTCCCGGGATGGACCGGCGTCTGGTCGCCTGGGTCGAGACGGCGGCGGGCGCGCCGGTGACGGTGGACGAGCTGCGCGGGTTCCTGCGCGCGGACAAGCCCGACCATCTGATCCCCTCGATCTTCGTGGTGCTGCCGCGTCTCCCGCTGACCCCCCACGGAAAGGTGGACCACACCGCGCTCCCGGTGCCGGAACGCGCCCGCCCCCTGATCGGCGCGGGCTACGTGGCACCGAGCGGGACCACCCAGGACGCGCTCGCCCGAATGTGGGCCGAGCTGCTGCTCCTGGACAGGGTGGGCGCCGACGACGACTTCTCCTTCCTGGGCGGCACCTCGCTGGACCTGCTCCGGCTCCAGGAGGGGGTCGCCGCGCGCTGGGGCGTCCGGTTGTCCGCGGCGGAGCTGCTGGTGGCCCGCACCGTCCGGCTGCTGGCCGCCCGGCTCGACGGAGGCCCGCGACGGGACCGGTCACCGGACGAGCACGCGGACCGGCGCGCGGACCGGCGGACCGAGTCCCTGCACCTGCTCCGACAGCGGAGGCTGCGATGACATCCGGAACCGACATCGCCGTGGTGGGCATGGCCTGCCGGTTTCCCCAGGCCCCTGATGTCGCCGCGTACTGGCGGCTCATCGCCTCGGGAAGGGAGGGGATCACCCGGCCGGGCCCGGAGGGGCTGCGGCGCGCGGGCGCGAGCGCCGAGCGCCTCGCCGATCCGCGGCTGGTGGGTGCGGGCGGGGTCGTCGAGGACGGAGAGGACTTCGACGCCGCGTTCTTCGGCTACTCGGCGCGTGAGGCCGCCCTGATGGACCCCCAGCAGCGCATGTTCCTGGAGACCGCCTGGCACGCCCTGGAGGACGCGGGCCACGCCCCGGCCCTGTTCCCCGGGCGGATCGGCGTCTACGGCGGGCAGACGGTGAGCACGCACCGTCCTGTGGGCCTGGACGACTTCCTGGGCGATGTCGGCGCGTCACTGCTGTCCGCCAACGACAAGGACTTCCTGACCACACGGGTCTCCTACAAGCTGGGGCTCACCGGTCCGAGCGTCAACGTGCAGGCGGCCTGCGCGACGTCTCTGGTCGCCGTCCACTTCGCCGCCCAGGCGCTGCTGACGTACGAGTGCGATATGGCCTTGGCCGGCGGTGTCTCGTGGAGCCGGTCACGGCAGCTGGGCTACCTGCACCAGCCGGGGAGCACGCTGTCGGCGGACGGGCGGGTGCGACCCTTCGACCGCGATGCCTCGGGGTTCGTCCCGGCCGACGGCGCCGGGATCGTCGTGCTGCGCAGGCTCGCCGACGCGCTGGACGACGGCGACCGGATCCACGCGGTGATCAAGGGCAGTGCCCTCAACAACGACGGCTCGGACAAACCCAGCTACGCCGCCCCCTCGACGGCGGCGCAGGAGCGGGTGATCCGGGACGCGCTGGCCGTGGCCGGGGTCGAGCCCGGCACGGTCGGGTACGTCGAGGCGCACGGCACCGCGACGGCCATCGGCGACGTCGTCGAGTTCAGCGCCCTGTCGCGGGTCTACGAGGGCGGGTGTGCGATCGGCTCGGTCAAGGCGAACATCGGGCACGCCGACGCCGCGGCCGGAGTCGCGGGCCTCATCAAGGCGGTCCTGATGCTGCGTTACGGGTTCCTCCCGCCGTGCCCGAACTTCCGTGCTCCCAACCCGGACCTGCCCTTCGTCGAGGGGAGCCTCCGTCTCCCGCTCACCGAGGGAGAGGACTGGCCGCGCGGCGGGCCACCGCGCCGGGCGGCGGTGAGCGCCTTCGGGGTCGGCGGCACCAACGCGCACGTGATCCTCCAGGAGGCCCCGCCCCCGGTGCCCGCCGGACCGGCGCGTCCCTGGCGGCTTCTGACGCTGTCGGCCCATGACGCCCGTGCCCTGGCGGAGGTCGCCGACTCCTGCGCGACGTTCCTGGAGGGGAACCCGGAGACGGACCTCGCCGACGTCGCCTGGACGCTGGCCGCCGGGCACCGGTTCACCCGGCGGTTCGCCGGGGTGTTCCGGGACGGCGATGACGCGGCGCGTGCCCTGCGCGCCTTCGCCCGGCGAAGCGGGCCGGGTCCCGTCCCCGGCCGCGGTCCCGCCGTCCTCATGTTCCCCGGAGCCGAGGCCCGGTACGCCGGGATGGGCCGTGACCTGTACGAGTGGTCGGACGTGTTCCGCGATGGCGCGGACGAGTGCCTGCGGTACGCCGGGAGCCCCGCGGTCCGTGACGCGCTGCTGTCCGCCCACGCGAAGGACGAGGCGGCGGACCCGCGCTCCGGCATGCCCGCGCTGCTCGCCGCCGAGATCGCCCTCGGACGGCTGCTGATCTCCCTGGGCATCCGTCCCGGCGCCGTCATGGGCCGTGGCCTCGGCGAGTACGCCGCGGCGAACTTCGCCGGCGTCCTCTCCCTGCCCGACGCGATGAGGCTGGCCGCCGGGCACGCGGAGACGCGGTGCGGGGGCCCGGTGGACGCGTTCCGGAAGCTGCTCTCCGACATCCGGTTGGAGACGCCGACGACGCCGCTGGTGGTGGACGGGGATCCGACCGATCCCGGGTACTGGGCGAACGCCGTCGACTCCTCCTCTTCCTCCTCCTTTGCCCGGAGGCTCGACCGGGTCCTGGAGACACACCCCGCGGCGCTGGTGGAGACCGGGCCCGGGAGCGGTCTGACCACCCTGGCCGAAGAGCACGCGTCCGTTCGCGAAGCGCCGGCCATCGTTGGCGCGGCCCGCCACGAGCCCGAGCGCGACGGCAGGGCGGCGCTCCTGGAGGCGGCGGGCCGGTTGTGGGCGGCGGGCCTGGACGTCGACCTGACCGCCCTGTTCCCCGGCGAGCGCCGGTCCCGCATCCCGTTCGCCCGCTACCCCTTCGCCCGGGTGCCGCTGCCCTTGGAACCCGCCGCCCGCCGGTCCGGGCGCCGCCCCGCCGACTGGCTGTACGGGGTGGGCTGGCGCCGCTCGATGGACGTCGCCGTCCGCGGTCCGGAGGATCCGGCGGGATTGCGCTGGGTGGTGCTCTCGGACGGCTCCGCGCTGGCGCGGCGGACGGTCGACGCGCTGCGCGGCCAGGGGGCGGAGCCGCTCGTGGCGACCGCGGGCGGGGAGTTCCGCGTCCTGTCGCCGGACGCGTGCACCGTCGACTCGGCCAGGCCCGAGCAGTACGCCCGGCTGCTGGACCTCGCCGGCCGGGCGGAGGTCCTGCGGATCATGGACCTGTGGTCGGGATGGGAGCCGCAGGAGGACGGTTCCGCCCTGGCCGCCACGATCGGGTTGGCCCGCGCGGCGCGTGGGCGCGAGGGCCGTCTGGAGGTCTGCGTCGTCACGCGCGGGGCCTACCGGATCATCGGAGGCGAGCCGATCGTCCCTGCGGCGGCGGGCGTCCACGCGGCGGCCAGGAGCCTGGCCCTGGAGGAGCCGCGGGTCTCGGTGCGGTGCGTGGACCTCGACTCCGACCCGCCGCCGATGGACGACCTCCTCACCGAGTTCGCCCGCCCGGACGGCGAGAACCCCGTCGGCTACCGCACGGGCCGCAGGTGGATACGCGAGTTCCGGCCCCTGGCAGCCGACCGCCTGCCTGCCCCGCCCCTGCGCGAGCGCGGTACCTATCTGGTCACCGGGGGGCTGGGCGGGGTCGGGCTGGCCGTCGCCCATCATCTGGCCGGGAGCCACCGGGCCAGGCTGGTGCTGCTCGGACGCGACGTGGAGCGCCCCGGCATCGCGGCGGTCCTGGAGGGGATACGCCGCGCGGGCGGCGAGGCGCTGGTCCGCGGCGTCGACGTGGCGGACCGCGCCGGGCTCGAGGAGGTCCTCCGGGAGACCCGGCGACGGTTCGGCGCCGTCCACGGGATCGTGCACGCGGCGGGCGTAGCGGGCACGGGGACGCTGCGCTCCGCACGCCGCGAGGACGTCGCCGACGCGCTCCGGGCCAAGGCGGCGGGCACGCGCGCGTTGATCGACGCGCTGGCCGCACGGGGCGAGGAGCCCGACTTCCTGGTCCTGTTCTCCTCGCTGGCGGCGCTCTCCGGCGCACCCGGGCAGGGCTGCTACGCGGCGGCCAACGCCTGTCTCGACGCCATGGCCGCCCGTGCGCCGTTCCCGGCGCTGTCGGTCAACTGGGACCGGTGGCGCGGTCTGGGCATGGCCGCGGGCCCGGCCGACGGGAACGACGGGAGCCCGATCACGCCGGGCATGGAGCCGGACGAAGCCCTCACCGCCTTCGGCCTCGCGCTGGCCGCGCTGCCCCTCGGGCACGTGGCCGTGGCCACGGCCGCCCCCGACGACCTGTTCCGGCTGATGTCGTCCAGGGATCCGCACCGGCGACGCGTCCCGGACGAGAACGCCGCGCCGCCCGCCGCGAGGATGGCCCGGCCGGACCTGCCCGCCGCCCACCTGGCGCCGCGGACCGGGCTGGAGAAGTGGGTGGTCTCGGTGTGGGAGGAGGTCCTCGGGGTCGAAGGCATCGGGGTCCACGACGACTTCTTCGACCTCGGCGGCCACTCGGTCATCGCGCTGGACATCATCCAGCAGTGCAAGGAGCACCTCGGTGCCGAGGTCCCCGTGCAGACGCTGTTCACCGAGCCGACGGCGGAGGCGTTCGCGCGGGTACTGGCCGCGGCGGGGGTGCCGGAATGAGCGCCGGTCCCACCACCGATCCGCGCTCGTGGTTCCGCGGGAACCGGCGCGTGCCACGACCTCGGCTGCGGCTGGTGTGCTTTCCCCACGCGGGCGGCGGTCCTCACCTGTTCCGCACCTGGCCGTCCCATCTGCCGGAGGACGTCGAAGTCCTCGCGGTGTGTTATCCGGGCCGCCAGGACCGGCTGTCCGAGCCGGGCATCGACCGGATGGAGCCGCTGGCCGACCTGATCAGCCGCGCGCTGTCGGAGCGCGCCGACGTCCCCCTCGCCCTGTTCGGCCACAGCATGGGCGCCCTGGTCGCCTACGAGGTCGCGGTCCGCCTGCCGGGGGACGCCGTGTCGGCGCTGCTGGTGTCCGCGCATCCCGCGCCGCACCGGATGCCCCCGCCGTCGGCGGAGCCGCCGACCGACGACGAGCTCCTGCACGCGATGGCCGGGCTCGGCGGCACCGACCCCGCGCTCCTCGCACACGAGGGGATGCGCGATCTGGTCCTGCCCGCCCTGCGCGCCGACCACGAGCTGCTGCGCGCCTACCGCCCCCGGAACCCGGCCGTGGTGGACATCCCCGTCACCGGCTACCTGGGTGAGGACGACCCGCTGGCCGGGCCGCCGGACCTGGCGGCCTGGGCCGACCTGACCACCGGCGGCTTCGGCACCTGCGTCCTGCCCGGCGGGCACTTCTACCTCGTTCCGGCGGAGCGGGAGCTCGTGACGGACATGAGCGCTCGCCTCGCGCAGCTCCCCCCGCGCCTCGCACGCCCGCGGTCCGATCCCAGGGAGACCAGCCCATGTCCATGACGTCCGAGATGCCGTTGCCGGTGCGACGCGGCGGCCTGTGCCCCTTCAGTCCGGCCGAGGAGTTCCGCGCGCTGCGCTCGTCGGAGCCGGTGTGCCGGACCACGCTGCCCGGCGGAGAGCCCTCCTGGGTGATCACGCGGTACGCCGACGTCCGCCGCGTCCTGGGCGACACCGCCTCCTTCAGCAACATCGCCGCGGGCCAGGGGCCGATGCCGCCGCCGCGGCCGGAGTCCCGGGAGATCCCGCCCCCGCAGGAGGGCTTCTTCGTCGCCTACGACCCGCCCGAGCACACCCGGCTGCGGCGGATGGTCTCCAGCGCGTTCACGATGCGCCGCCTCAGCCGTCTGCACTCCTACGTCGACTCGGTCGTCGCCGAGCACCTGGACGCCATGGAGGCGGCAGGTCCGCCCGTCGACCTGGTCCAGGCGCTCGCGCTGCCCCTGCCGTCGTCGGTGATCTCCGAGCTGCTCGGCGTCCCGCACGCCGACCGTGCCGAGCTCCACCGGATCGGCGCCATGCTGTTCGACCTGACCACGCCCCCGGCCGCGCAGGCCGCCAACTTCGACCATGTTCGCGCCTTCATGCGCGACCTGATCGCCCATGAGCGCGCCGTGCCCGGTGACGGCCTGATCGGCATGCTGCTGCGCGAGCACGGCGAGGACCTCTCCGACGGGGAGATGACCGGCATCTGCAGCCTGCTGCTGGTCGCCGGGTACGAGACGACCGCCAAGATGATCGCGCTCGGCGTGTTGCTGCTGCTGCGGCATCCGGAGCAGCTCGCCATCCTGCGCGACCGCCCGGAGCTGACCGCCGGCGCCGTCGAGGAGATGCTCCGCTACCTCTCGGTCGTGCACTACGGGTTCGTCCTGACCGCCACCCGTGATGTGACGATCCAGGGGTGCCGCATCCGCGCGGGCGACTACGTGATGTGCGCCCTGCCCTCGGCCAACCGGGACGAGGCGCTGGTCCCGGACCCCGACCGCTTCGACGTCACCCGGAGGCCCGTGCCGCACCTGGCGTTCGGCTACGGCGCACACCATTGCGTGGGCGCGGCGCTCGCCCGCATAGAACTGCGCGCCTGCCTCCCCGCCCTCTTCGGCCGGTTCCCGGACCTCCACCTCGCCGTAGATCCGGAGGAAGTGGTCTTCGAGACACATTCCGCCGTCTACGGCGTCAGGTCCCTGCCAGTCGCCTGGTGAACGGTTGTTCCCCGCAGATTTGTGAATAGTAGATATTTGACTCTTCTCCCATTTTTGGGCGCTTCATCGAGGGTAAGTCGAATATTGAGAAAATCACCAAGAAAACGGAGGAAAAATGGTTTCCGCAACTGTTTCCAAGAAGGCCGACCGCTGGTTCGAGGCGACGGACATCAACGGCGACGGCCAGATCCAGCGCAGTGACCTGAGGGCTCTCGGCGAGCGGATCCTGACCCACTTCGGGCACAACGTGGACTCCGCCAAGGGCCGGAAGCTCCTCCAGGCGTACGACCGCTCCTGGGAGTACATCGCGAGTGCCATGGACATGGACCGGGACGAGGCGATCTCCAAGGAGGAGTTCCGCGTCTACATGGACGAGAAGGCCGACCGGAAGAACGCCGACAAGGCGCTCCGCCCGGTCACCGACGCGGAATTCGCCGCGGCCGACGTCGACGACGACGGTTACCTTTCCCGTGACGAGTACGCGGAACTGCTGCGCGCCTTCAACGTGAAGGACCAGGACGCCCACGTCGGCGCCGAGGCCATCGACACCGACAGAGACGGGAGGATCAGTCCCGAAGAGTACTTCCGGGCCTGCCGCGACCTCTTCGCCGGTGGCGAGAACCTCGGCGAGCGCTCCGGCCAGGTCTTCGGCCGGCTGTAGGCACCTGCCGCAGATCGGGTGCGCCCGGTGGTGGCCGGTCCCTGTCGGCCACCACCTTTTCACCCGACGCAGGTCCACGTGGTCATGGCGGTAGCCGTGTGCCCGAGCGGACGGCCGCGATGCCGTGTACGTGGCCAGGAGCATTCGCGGCCGGGGCTCAGACCTCGGCTTGTCGCTCGACGAGGCGGTGGTAGTGGCCGCGCAGGGCCAGGAGCTCGCCGTGGGTGCCCTGCTCGACGATGCGACCCTTGTCCAGTACGACGATCAGCGAGGCGTCCCGGATCGTGCTGAGGCGATGTGCGATCACGATGCGGGTCTGGCGCAATGCCGTGAGGTTGGCCTCGACGGCGGCCTCGGTGGCGGTGTCGAGGTTGCTGGTCGCCTCGTCCAGAACCAGGATGCGGGGACGGCCGAGCAGCGCGCGTGCCAGGGCCAGGCGCTGCGACTGGCCGCCCGACAGGCCGCCGCCGCCGACCAGCATGGTCTCGTACGACATCGGCAGGCAGGCGATGTCTTCGTGTACGCAGGCCAGGCGAGCGGCCTCGACCACTCGCTCCAGAGGAGCCCCGGGGTCGTTCAAGCAGATGTTGTCGCGGATGGAACCGGTGAACAACGCCGGTGACTGGATGACCACGCCGAACTGTCGCCGGAGCGAGCGTCGGTCCAGGACCGCGGCGGGCAGGCCGTCGAAGGCGAGCTCTCCCTCGGTGGGGTCGTACAGGCGCAACAGCAGCCGTGCAAGCGTGGATTTGCCGGATCCGGATGCGCCGACGACGGCCACCTTGGACCCGGCCGGGATGCGCAGCGAGATGTCCCGCAGGATCCATGGCGCGCGCGGGCCGTATCGGAACCCCACCTGGTGCAGGGCCACCGCGCCCCGCAGGACGGGCGCGGCGAACCGCTGACCGGAAGGCTGCTCGGTGTCGGTCGCCATGATGTCGGTGATGCGCTCCAGGTGCGCGGCGGCCGACTGGAGGCGCTGGAGACCGGTGATCAGGGAGGCCAGCGGGGCGAGCACGGCGGTGGCGAGGGCATTGAGCGCCAGCATCGTGCCCAGGCTGAGAGCACCGTCCAGGACCCGCCACGCGCCGATCCACAGCAGCATCACCGGGGCCAGCGCCCGCAGCGCGGCCAGGTGCGCGTCGACCAGGCCCAGGGCGCGGCCGCTGCGGGCGGCCGCGCCCAGCTGCCCGGCGAACCGCGCGGACCAGCGGTCCAGGACGCGCGCCTCGGCTCCGGCGGCCTTGACCGTCTCGATCTGGGTGATGCTCTCGATGAGGGTCTGCTCGGCCGCCGCGACCGCGGCGAATTCGCGTTCGGCCAGCGCGGTCACCCGGCGCCTGCTGACGAGGAGAAGCAGGACCTGCAGCACGGCGAGCACGAGCAGAGCCGAGCCCAGGACAGGGTCGTGGACGAGGACGATCAGCAGGTAACCGGCTGCCAGCGGGCCGTCCAGCAGCGCCGCGAGCGCCTGCGCGGTCATGGTGTCGCGCACGAACGCGACACCGCCGACCCGGCTGACCAGATCCGCCGCACCGCGTCGGCCGAAGTAGACGAAGGGCAGCGCGAGCAGATGCCGGACCACACCGCCGCTCAGCTCGGCGTCGGCGTGCACGCGCACGCTGACCAGCAGGCTCGTTCGCAGATAGCCCGTGAGCAGGTGCATCAGCACGGCCAGCGCCAGCCCGGCCCCGAGCGCCCGGAGAAGCCCGCGGTTGTCGAACGGGAGCACGTCGTCGATGACCTGCCCCGCCACGACCGGCAGGGTCAGACCCAGCAGCTGCAGCAGCACCGACGCCAGCAGGACCTGAAGGAGCAGCCGCCGCCGGGCCCACAACGTGCTCCGGAGGAGCCGCCACAGACGCGGTTCGCGGCCATGGCGGCGGTGGACCGCCACCGCCGCCCAGTCCGGTCCCGGCTCGAAGGCCAGCACGACTCCGGTGAACGACCGGCCCACCTGCTCCCACGAGACCCTGCGCCGCCCGACCGCCGGATCGACGATCAGGACCTCACGCTCGGTGCACCGCTCGAGGACGACGAAATGGTGGAAGTCCCAATGCAGGACCGCCGGGACCGGGACACGGGGCAGCGCCGTCACGTCGAGGGAGCAGGCCTTCGCCGAAAGCCCGTACGAGCGCGCCCCCTCGATCAGGTCGAGTGCGGTGGCGCCGTCCCTGTCGACGCCGAGTCGCTCGGCGGTCCGCCGCACCGGCACGTGGCTGCCGTGAAAGCGCAGGATCATGGACAGGCACGCGGCCGCGCAGTCCGCGGCACCGGCCTGCGGGACGAGGGGCACACGCCTCACCTGACATGCTCCGCGAACGACTGTTCCCCCACCTCGACGACAGAGGTGCCGCCGGGAACCCGCTCGAACACCGGCACCTTGACCCAGGCCGCCGCCGCCGCGCCGGCACAGAGAAGCAACACGACGCACGCCCACAGGACCGCGTGCACACCGGCCGGATCCGCGGGCGGCGCGTCGTCCTCGGACTCCGGGTCGCGCAGCCGTCGCAGAGCCTCCTCCCGGAAGATCCCCGTCATGACGCGTCGCCCCAGAACCACTGCACCCGGGCGTCACGGCGCCGGTCGGCGAGCCAGGCGTCGAAGAGCCGCTCGGCGATCAGCCGCCGGGTGCCGTCGTCCAGCACCGCCGCCCACTCGCTCACCACCCGGATGAGATGTGGTCCCGCCTCGGCCGTGTGGCCGGGCCCGGCTTCCGCGAACGTCTCGGGAAGCTCGTCCCGGCGCACGGTCGTCATCGTCGCCGTCGCGGTCCGCGCCCGTTCGGCGACCGCGTAGAAGTCCGCTCCCGCGCGGAGCTCCTCGGCCGCCGCCTTGGCCTCGCCGGGGTCGGCGAAGGCGACGCGGACGGTCCGGACCAGGTCCAGGCCACGCCGGTGCTCGACGAAGTAGGCCTCCACCCGCCCGGCGGTGACCCGTTCGCGGACGGCGGCCACCGTGGCCTCCTGCGCGACGAGGTCCTCCAGCGCTCGTTCGCCGAGCCCGTGCCGCCGCATCCACTCCCGGGTCGCCTCGGCGGTCAGCAGGCCGCGCGCCCGGCGGAACGCCTCCAGTGCCCGCTGCCGGTCGCCGGGCCCGAACTCGACCGGCTCCTCGGCGAGGACCTCCTGGACCAGGCAGGCCGTGACGAGCCGGTCGGCCAGCCTGGTCTCGTTCCACAGGACGTCCAGGCAGCCGATCGCCTGATCCAGTTCCATGTCCACGCCGTTGACCCGCAGCAGCAGGCGGTCATCGGCACGGTGGGTGCCGCGCAGCGGCCAGGGCAGGGCCTTGTCCGGGCAGTAGGACAAGGACACGGTGCCGGGCCGGTCTCCCTTGACGAGCAGGTCGTAGTGGTGCGTCCGGTCGTACTCCTCGCGCTGCCACACCAGCCGGAACCGCAGCTCCGGAAACCGTGCGCGCATTCCGGCCAGGCGGTCCTCGGCCGCCGGAGGTTCGGCCTCCTCCGCCGCGAGCGCGACCAGAAGGCCGAGTGCCTCGTCGTAGAGTGCGGACATCAGCGGGCTCCGATCGGGTCGGTCGTGCCGGCCGAACCCAGCAGGTCGCACAGTGCCGCGCTGATCGGCAGTCCGGTCAGCCGCTCGATCCACAGGTACTGGCCGTTCGGGTTGATTTCCAGGAACACGTAGCGGCCCTCCGGAGTCAGGATCAGGTCGATCGCGCCGTACCGCAGGCCGAGCGCCCGCACCAGGCTCCTGCACTGTTCGGCCGTCCCCCCGGGCAGGTCGTGCGCCGCGTGCGGGGTCGCCGCCAGGTCGTAGCGGCGCCAGTCGTCACGGGTGCGGTTGGTGGACTGCGAGTGGATCTCCGCGGCGAAGACCGCGTCGCCGACCACCGTGACCCGAAGCTCCAGCCGCTTGGGGACGTACGCCTGGACGATGATCGGGCCGTACCGCAGCGCGTCCGCGTAGCCGACGTCGCGGGTCGAGACCCGCTCGGTCATCCGCACGAAGACCGCGCCCTCGCCGCCGCCCCGCGCCCAGGGCAGCTCGATCGGCTTGGTGATCACCCGGCCGTCGTGCCGGCGGTAGAAGTCCAGGAACTCCTCGGGGTCGGTGGAGATCAGGGTGGGCGGCAGCGTGAAGCCGAGCCGCCCGGCCAGGCGCAGCTGCGCGGCCTTGCGCTGGGCCGTGCGCAGCACCGTGCGGGAGGCCGGGACCATGAGGCAGTCCAGGTCGTCCCACACGTCGGAGACCAGCGCCTCGCTCTGCCGTTCCACGTGCTCCCGCGCGCCCGGTTCGGTGATCTCCGGATGGGCGACCGGGCTACCGGGACGCCGGAACCAGACCGACGCCAGTTCATCCAGGGCGAGATCCCCCTCCGGCAGCCGCAGCGTGCGCCGTACGGAGCCCTGCCCGTCGTAGGCGAGGTCGAGGCCGGCCGACACCGGGTACCGCGCCGGGTCGAAGACGATCACCTCATGCCCGCGTTCGCGCAGCATGGGCGCCAGGTGCCGTGCGTGCGGGTCATGCTCGACGCTCAGGATCAGGATCGTGCCGCTCACCGTCGCCTCCCGGCCATCAGCGTCTGGTCTTGGTTCAGTACGGCCGTCTCCAGTCGTCGCAGCGACGGCCCGGGGTCCACGCCCAGTTCCTCGGCGAGTCGTTCCCGCGCCCGGCGGAGCGCGGCCAGCGCCGCGTCCTGCCGGCCGGACCGGTACCAGGCCAGGACCAGAAGCTCCCAGGCCCGTTCTGCCATCGGCTCCTCGGCGACCAGCACCTCCAGGTCGCCGATCAGAGTCGTGTCCTCCCCCAGGGCCAGCCGCGCGGCAAGCCGACGCTCCCGCGCGACCCGTCGCAGATGCGACAGGCGCGTCACCTCCGGAAGCGCCCACGGTTCGCCGTCGAAGCCCGCGTAGGCGGGGCCGCTCCACAGGCTCAGCGCCTCGTCCAGGGCGGTGACGGCCGCCTGGTGCCGCTCGTCGGCCATGTACCGGTCCGCGATGTTCAACAGCGTGGTGAACCGGTCGCTGTCCACAGCGCCGGGGCCGGTGCGCAGCGCATACCCGGACCCTTCCCGTACCAGGACGCGCCCCCGCTCGCGGGGCGGGCGTCCCGGCTCCAGCACCTTGCGCAGTTTCTTCACGTAACCGCGCAGCGTCACCGTGGCCGAGGCCGGTGGTCCGGTGCTCTCCCAGACCGCCTCGATCAAGGCGTCATCCGGGACCACCTGGCCGTGCGCCACGAGCAGCACACCGAGCACCGCCACCTGACGCGGGCCACCGAGCCGGACGGGACGTCCGTCAACGGTGGCGGCCACGGTCCCCAGCACCCGCAGACCCGGACTACTCATCGTCCCCCCTGAACAGAACCGACAGGGGCACGTTAAACGGGAGGCTGTCCCGGATTTGAGAGTCCCGTGTCCCGGTTTTACGGGATCTTGATCCGGGTGGCGGGGGCACCGTGCCCCCGCCGGATCGCGGCTCCTAACAGAAGTCCCCGTCCCAGGTGCAGTAGCCGTTCGTCTCGTCGTACACCGAGCTGGACTTGTCCACCGGCGGACGGCCGCCGGCCACGAAACGCAGGCTGCTCTCGTCCAGCTCGGGACCCAGCTCCGCGATGTCCTCGATCTTCATTCGCGATCACTCCCTCTCCATCGGCCTCCAGCCTGGCGGCCCCCTGTGGGAACCCGATGGGAAAACGATGGACGCGGGCCCGCGATAACGGCTTCACGACCTCCTGCACCTACCTCCGAGTGAGACGCCCCGAAGGCTCCGGCCAGCTGGTTTGCGGTCAGGAACGCTTCCCGATCGTGACCCGTCGAAGGCCGCGTGTACGCCACCTTGATGCGGCCCATGGACTAATGGTGCGGCTTGGAGGGGGAGTCGAACACCCATGCGTCTGATCTGGGGCGACAGGTTCACCGACATGAACGCCATGGCCATGGAATGGCAAAAGCGCCAGGTCAGGAACCTGGCGCTCTATGTTGCCGTGGTGTCCGAGGGGAGATCACAACCATTTGCACATGCCCCTACCTACCCATCGGCGACATCTGCCGCATTCGCGTGCCCTGATCCGCATTGGGCCGGCACCCGGTCGTCAGGCTGGGTATCGGCCACACGGTCACGGTGATGACCGCATTGCGACCTGCCGTCTGGGTGAATGCGGTTTCTATGGGAGGCGGCGGTAGACGTCGCGGCGGTTGCCGACCGCCAGAACCCATACGGTCAGCTGACCGCCTTCGATGGTGTACACGACGCGGTGGTCACCGACTCTGAGACGCCAGCGAGCGTTGTGGCCCTGGAGGGCCTTGATGTCGAACGCCGAGGTGTCTCCCGCGTCCATGGCCTTCTGAAGTTCAGTGAGACGGTGCAGGATCCGCATGGCGTCCTGGCGCGGGATTTTGAGCATGTCCCGCTGGGCTTGGGGGGTGAAGCGTGTCGTGCGTCCCATGGGTCAGCCGTGGTGGTCGCGGATCAGGGCCGCCATCTCTTCGAGGGAGACCGACCCCTCCGTGCCTTCGGCCTCGGCTTCGTCGGCCAGCTGGTTGAGCCAGGCCTCCTCGGCCTCTTCGGCGATCTGATGCAGTCGCCGGTACTCCTCGATATCGAGCACCACGGCTTCCTGCTTGCCCCGGCGGGTGATGATCGTCGGGATCTCGTCACGGCGCGCACGGTCTATGACGTCGGCGAGGTGACTGCGCACCTCCGCCATGGATTCGATCACCGGTTCGCTCATGTCACCAATGTAACAGATGTACATGAACGGCTTCGGGAAGAAAGAGCAGGCCGAGTTCTCCAAGGTGAGGGCGTCCCCCGCTGTTCGGGGAAGACAGGACAGGACGACCGGCCCCTGCGAACTGCTGAAGAACCTCCGCGCCGAGCCAGATCTCCTCGTTTTCCTCAGCGACAGCGAGACCGTCTCGTTCAGACTGAGCCTGCCCGTCGGTATGGGCACCAAGCGCGGCACCGAGGAGACCGGCTTCATCTGCCGCCCCTGACGCTCGCTCCTGAGGGCGAACAGGCGTCGGCCACTCGCAGCGCAACCGGTTCCCAACATCGTCCTGCACGACATCGACTCGATATCACGAAGCGGTAGCGTCTCCCGCCTCCGCCCCTGCGCTCGGAAAGCCTGCCATGCAGCGTGATCTCCTGAGGGGCGCCGTCTTCGGCGTCTCCTTCTCCCTGCCTGTCTCGGCCGCCGCCGTGGTCGCCGCTCTCCTCCTGACCTCGGAGTCGACTTCGCCTTCCGCGCCGATCGCTCTTCCGCCGACGTCGAGTCCCGCGCCGCAGCCGACCGTCACGGTGACGGTCGAGGCACCGGTTCCGTCGCGCAGTGCTCGGCCGCCCGAACCCAGCCCGCGGCCCGTCCCGCAAGGGTCGGTCGTCTTGGTGGACCGGAGCACAACGGCCTCGGACGACGAGTGCACGAGAATCGTCACGGTGTACGAGAACCGGTCCGACACGGCGGTCGTCTCGATCATTCAGTCCTTCCAGACGAGCTACGCGCCCAAGCACAAGGAGGGCGAATATCCCGAGGACAAGGATGGTCCGGTCAAGACGCTCACCCAGGACGCGGGCATTGCCCCGTACGCCACCCGTCAGCTGACCTGGGACGTCTGTGCTCCGGAATTGACGAAGCTGATGAATCCCTACCCGGAAGACGGCACGGGTGGCTTTATGAGTGAAGTGGGCGCGGTTCCGACGAAGACCAGGTGGAAGTGGCTGGCCCAGTGAAACGCTGCCCGGCGTGTCCCGTCACAGATCCGTTGCGAACACGTCGCCGGTCACGCGAAGGCCCAGGCCGCTGACACCGGTATGACCAGCGCTTACGAGAGGTCGGCAGCCGCAACAATCGTGGAGTGGAGAGCCCGTGCATGTCGAAGCGCTCCGAGACGTGTTTCAGGAGAGTTCGAAGATCACGGCGTTCTCGTCTCTTCCAGGTGGTTCGACGCTGCCGACGCCGAAGAGACGCTGGGTGCCGGGGATGCGGACGAACTCGGAGATGCCCGTGGTCTCGTTGGCGACGTGGCCGAGGGGGCGTTCGCTCCAGCGTCCGGTGGCGGTGCGGTGGGCGAGGACCAGGTCGTACTCCAGGTTCCCGTCCGGGTAGGACATGTTCTTGGAGGCCAGGAGCCAGAGGCCTCCTCTGCCATCGGGGGCGGGGGCGTGGCTGATCGTGGAGGCGGGGCCGGTCTTCTCCTTCCTCCACCTGCCGTTGCCGTGGCGGAGGAGGAAGGATTCGATCTTCGGGTTGCCGTCGTTGCGGTTCGCGAAGCGGTGGGCGATCATCCAGACGTTCTCGCCTGCGAAGGCCGGTTCACCGAAGAAGGTCATGGATTCCTTGGTGTGCTTCGGCAGGAGGGCGTCCGGGTTCGAGAGCTTCCAGCGTTGACCGTCGAAGCGCATGACTTTGGCCTTGCTGCCCTTGCCGAGGCCTGAGGCCCAGATCGTCTTCCCTCGGGCGGCGGCGTTCAGGACGAGGGCTGGAGTCTTGACGTTGTGCCAGCGTCGGCCGTCGAAGCGCAGGGCGCGGGACTGCAGGCTGTCGAACACCCAGACTCCACGCCTGCCGGTGGTGGCGATGGTCAGAGGAAGGGCCGATTTCCAGCGCCGGACGAGCTTCCAGCGTTCGCCGTTCCAGTGCAGCAGGTAGGCACTGCCTCCGCGGTCGAACGAGCCGCCTCCCACGGCCCAGATGTTGTTCGCCGAAGGGGCGTCAGCCGCATGTATCCCGCCGTTCAACCCGTCTGGAAGCCGGGCCCTCTTCCAGATGGAGCCGCTCTTGCGGTAGGCGAGAGGCCTCGCCTTGCCCGCTGAACGGGTGGTGCCGAACGCCCAGACGTTCTTCGCGTCCGGGGCGACGATGGTGCTGAAGTCGCTGTCGCCCTTGAGAGGACTGACCCAGACGGGGGCCAGCGGGTCTCTTGCCGCGGCGGTAGAGGCTCCGGCCGGAACCGTCAAGGCGGCCGAGGAGAACACCACGGCCAAGAGGCGCCCGGCACTGGTTTGCAACATGCCAGGCACTGTCCCACAAAGATCGTCTAGCGGTGCAAACTCCTGCATGGGCGACGAATCGTACAGGTGCTGCAAGTGGAGAGAACGACGGTGGGCGTACTCCTCGGGGCGGGGAGGTTCTCCTGGTTGCCGGGAGGCTACATAGGTAGAACTTCTGGATTCTTCGGAATCGTTTCCTCCTGTTCCGGTCATCTTGAAGGTGGGTGCTTCCGCTCTGGAGAGAGGAAGAGGCCGTGGCGCTACCGAACATGGGTAGGGAAGCAGGTGGCGGGCTACTGGCGTGGGTGGAACGCTCGAAGAGCCGGCCGGTGGCGTTGCGTGGGCGGGGTGGGTTGCGGTTCGCGTTCTACGGGCGGGTGTCGACGGAGGATTACCAGGATCCGGTGACGTCCCGGGCTCGGCAGCGTGGTCAGGCCGAGACTCTGGTGCTGGGGTTCGGGCGGATCACGGTGAAGTTCTTCGACGTGGGAGATCGCCCGGACCCGGATGCGGGTGATGACCGCGATGGCCGCCCAAGCGCGGGCTCAGGGCCGGTATCAGGGTGGTCGTCCGCCGTACGGATACCGCCTGGCAGATGCCGGGCCCCATCCGAACCGGGCGCATGCGGCGTGGGGACGTCGGGCTCATCGGTTGGAGCCGGACCCGCAGACGGCGCCGATCGTGCAGTGGATGTTCGCGCAGCGGCTGGCGGGGCGGAGCCCGGCCCGCATCACCCTGGCGCTGAACGACATGCAGGTCCCGTGCCCGTCGGTGGCCGACCCGCAGCGCAACGCGCACCGCTCTGGTGAGGGGTGGGCGTTGACCACGGTCCGTTCGATCCTGGCCAATCCCCGCTACACCGGCCGCGAGGGGCGGAATCGCCAGCCCTCGGCCCACGACCTGATCGATCCGGGCA
Organism: Actinocorallia aurantiaca; assembly: GCF_039533685.1. NCBI lineage: Bacteria > Bacillati > Actinomycetota > Actinomycetes > Streptosporangiales > Thermomonosporaceae > Actinocorallia > Actinocorallia aurantiaca. Next base: position 158,540 of record NZ_BAAATZ010000003.1, read on the forward strand.
ATACGGGTCTGGGGCACGGCAGGTGCAGCGCCGCGGCCTGCCCGACGATTGGGCGATCTCTGAACGTCCCGCTCATGAGGCCCTGGTGAGCGAAGCCGATTTCGCCGCCGTCCAGGGCGTCAGTGCCCGCCGCGGTCGTTCCGGCCGGATGTATCTGCTGGCCGGCCTGTGTGAGCGGAGGCTGGAGTCCTGCTGGGCCAACGGTCGGACCGTCTACCGCTGCCGTCACGGCCACATCAGCGTCTCACGCCCGGATCTGCGGTGTCCGAAGAACCTTTATGTGCGGGAAGACCATCTCCTGGCTCGTCTGCCGACCCTGTACCTGCTTCTGACCACAGACCCGGCCGACCTGCCGGAGACACAGGTGCCTGGTGCCGAGGACGTCATCGGGTGGCTGCACGCCCGCTGCATCGAGCTCGTCTACGACCCGCGGACAAGCTTCCTACGGGCCGATCTCCCCGGAACGGCGCGGGTCCTAGTCGATCGGCGGGCCGGTTAGACCACCACGAGACAACAGCTGAAAGGAGGAGCGCCCAGAAACGAAAGCACCCGAGTTCAGCCGGAGCTGACCTCGGGTGACGGTCGATCCTGCCCGAAAATATCCGGACATGTACAACTTTGGTGTCCGAGGGGGGACTTGAACCCCCATGCCCCGTAAAGGGCACTAGCACCTCAAGCTAGCGCGTCTGCCTATTCCGCCACCCGGACGTGGGTTGCTGCCGCGCACTGGTGCGCGGTGGCGTCGTAACTGTACCAAAGGCTGAGGGTGAAGGGCGATTCGATCAACGGGGGGAGATCGGGGCGGGGGGCTGGGAGGATGAGGGGGTGGGCGGACCGAGAAGGGGAGGGCCTGGGATGGGGATGGAAGACGAGGTCGTCGAGCTGTGCCGGGAACTGATCCGGATCGACACCAGCAACGCGGGGGACAACGCGGGACCCGGGGAGCGGGCGGCGGCGGAGTACGTGGCCGAGAAGCTCGAAGGGGCGGGGATCAAGACGACGATCCTGGAGTCCGACAGCAAGCGGGCCAGCGTGATCGCGCGGATCGAGGGGGAGGAGCCCTCCCGGGACGCGCTGCTGCTGCACGGGCACCTGGACGTGGTGCCGGCCCGGGCGTCGGACTGGACGCACGACCCGTTCGGCGGGGAGATCGCGGACGGGTGCGTGTGGGGGCGCGGGGCCGTCGACATGAAGGACATGGACGCGATGATCCTGGCGTCCGTTCTCGACCGGGCGCGGACGGGGCGCAAGCCCAAGCGCGACGTCGTCCTGGCCTTCCTCGCCGACGAGGAGGCGGGGGGCGCCTACGGGGCGCACTGGCTGGTCGACAACCACCCCGGGCTGTTCGAGGGGTGCACGGAGGCCGTGGGGGAGGTCGGCGGGTTCAGCCTCACGGTGCCCGGTGACAGGCGGCTCTACCTGATCGAGACGGCCGAGAAGGGCCTGGCCTGGATGCGGCTGAAGGCCGTCGGCACGGCCGGTCACGGGTCGATGATTCACGACGACAACGCGGTGACGGAGCTCGCCAAGGCGGTGGCGCGCATCGGCGAGCACAGGTTCCCGATCCGGCTGACGCCCACGGTGCGGCGCTTCCTGGAGCAGGCCTGCGAGGCGTACGGCATCGAGTTCGACCCCAAGGACCCCGAGGCGTGCCTTCCCCACCTGGGGACGCTGGCGCGGATGATCGGCGCCACGCTGCGCAGCACCCTCAACCCGACGCGGCTGGACGCGGGGTACAAGGCGAACGTGATTCCGCAGCACGCGGAGGCCCAGGTGGACGGGCGGTTCCTCCCGGGCTACGAGAAGGAGTTCTTCGAGACCGTCGACGCGCTGCTGGGCGAGAAGGTCCAGCGGGAGTTCGTGCACTACGACATCGCGGTGGAGACGCCTTACGAGGGCGATCTCGTGGGCGCCATGGAGGAGGCCCTGATCTGGGCGGATCCGGGCGCGATCCCCGTCCCGTACTGCCTGAGCGCGGGCACGGACGCCAAGTCGTTCGCGACGCTGGGAATGCGCTGCTACGGGTTCGCCCCGCTCAAGCTCCCCGCCGACCTCGACTTCTCGGGGATGTTCCACGGCGTGGACGAGAGGGTGCCGGTGGACGGGTTGAGGTTCGGCGTCCGGGTCCTCGACCGTTTCCTCGACAACGCATGAGTCTTTTGAACTCATGCCCACTCGGGAACTGTGCGTGGTGGTAACGTAACTCCATGTAGGTGGAAGCTTTGCCTCCGCCGGGTGGATGCCCGGTCGGCGGATGCCGTGTCCACAGGAGTCGTATGCGCATGTGGGTCAGGAACGGTGCCTCGGTCGTCCTCCTCGCCGCCGGCACCTGCGCCTTCTGCGCTGTGCGAGGGGTGTGCGCGGACGCCCCTCCCTCTCAACGGCTCCAGGCGTCCGGCGAGCTTCCGACGGTGCCGTCGGCACGGTCCCGGAAGGTGCCGGCGGTGCTCGGAGGGTCCCTGCCCGGCCTGCCGCCGGAGCGGGGCCCGCACGGCCTGCCCGTCTCCCGGGCGGACGAACGGCCCGTGGCCATGGTGGCGGCCCCGGCCGAGCCGTCCGCGGGAGACGGGCAGGTCCGGATCCTGCTGGCGGGTGCGACGCTGACCCTCCTCCTGACGGTGGGCGCCCTGTCCTCGGGCCTGCTCCCCGGCAGGGGCCGACCGTCCGGAGCCCGGAGGCGGCGAGGCCGGCACTGCCGCCCGCACGGCCGCCGACGGGCCGAGCGGAGTGGGTCGAACGGGCGGAGCGGACCGGACGAGCAGGACGGGCCGAGTCGGCAGGACGGGCCGAGCCGGCGGGGCCGACGCGGCGAGTCGAACAGGCCGGGCCGGCGGCACGGGCGGGACCGGAGTGGTCGGTGGAGAGGGCGGCGGGCCCAGTGGACCCGTGGCGGCTGACCTCGAGATCGCTTTGCCCGTTCCGGATGCGCGGCCGGGGCGGGCAAAGCCTTTTTTACGTGTGACTGTGCAGCGTGCTCCGCTGTCGGATGATCTTCTTGCGGAGCTGGATCCGCCGCCGTCCGTCCCGGTGGACCCGAACGGTGTGCAGCTCCCAGCCGCCGTATTCGGCGCGCTCGGTCATGATCTGCCGGGCGACCTCCCGGGTGGTCCCGGCCGGCAGATTCACAGTGAGATAGGTGTACTCCACCATCAAGGGCATCATGACAGATGGGAGCCGGGGGATGAACCCTCTGGGAAGGTCTCGAGTCTGCCCGGTCGGGGGGCGTGTCATCCTGTCGAGGGTTTATCGTCGCGTCATGTGCGGGAAGTCCGCACGACGGGGGACCCGTCACAACACGGGTAACGTCGACTGAAGAAGCCCACGGGCGATCAAGTGTCGGATTTGAAGCGATATGGATAGGTCGGAGCGCTGTGCCAGCCAGTAACGGCAGCAAGCCGGGAGGTACCCGCCTGGTGATCGTCGAGTCGCCCGCGAAGGCGAAGAAGATCGCGGGATACCTCGGCAAGGGCTATGTCGTCGAGTCCAGCATCGGTCACATCCGTGACCTGCCGGCGGACGCCGCGCAGGTGCCCGCGAAGTACAAGGCGGAGCCCTGGGGACGGCTCGGCGTCAACGTGGACCACGAGTTCGAGCCGGTCTACATCGTCAACGCCGACAAGAGGCAGCAGGTCACCAAGCTGAAGAAGCTCCTCAGCGAGGCCGACGAGCTCTACCTGGCGACGGACGAGGACCGCGAGGGCGAGGCGATCGCCTGGCATCTGCGCGAGGTCCTCAAGCCCAAGGTCCCGGTGCACCGGATGGTCTTCCACGAGATCACTCCGGAGGCGATCCGCGCCGCCGCCGCCAACACCCGCGAGCTCAACCTGCAGCTGGTCGACGCCCAGGAGACCCGCCGGATCCTCGACCGCCTCTACGGCTACGAGGTCAGCCCGGTCCTGTGGAAGAAGGTCATGCCGAAGCTGTCGGCGGGCCGCGTCCAGTCCGTGGCGACCCGTCTGGTGGTCGAGCGGGAGCGTGAGCGCATCGCGTTCGTCCCGGCCCACTACTGGGACGTCAGCGTCGATCTGGCCACCGGTGAGCCACGGGAGCCGAACCGCTTCACCGCGAAGCTGGTCGCGATCGACGGCACCCGCGTCGCGCAGGGCAAGGACTTCACCTCCCGGGGCGAGTTGAAGGGCGCCGTCCGCAAGCTGGACGAGGAGACCGCACGGGGCCTGGCATCCCGGCTGGAGGGCCGCCCGTTCAAGGTCACGTCCGTCGAGCAGAAGCCGTACACGCGCAAGCCGTACGCGCCGTTCCGGACCACGACGATGCAGCAGGAGGCCAGCCGCAAGCTGGGCTTCTCGCCGAAGTACGCGATGCAGATCGCGCAGAAGCTCTACGAGAACGGGCACATCACCTACATGCGTACCGACAGCATCACGCTGTCGGGGACGGCGATCTCCGCGGCCCGCGCGCAGGCCACGGCCCTGTACGGCGCGCAGTACGTGCCGGATCAGCCGCGCGTCTACACCAGCAAGGTCAAGAACGCGCAGGAGGCCCACGAGGCGATCCGCCCGTCCGGCGAGCGGTTCCAGACCCCGGCTGAGACGGGCCTGTCGGGCGACCAGTTCCGCCTGTACGAACTCATCTGGAAGCGGACGATCGCCTCGCAGATGAAGGACGCGGTGGGCCAGTCGGTCTCCGTCCGGATCCTGGGGGAGTCCACCTCGGGGGAGCGGGCCGAGTTCGGCGCGTCCGGCCGGACGATCACCTTCCACGGCTTCCTCAAGGCCTACGTGGAGGGCGCGGACGACCCGGAGAAGGACACCGACGACCAGGAGTCGCGGTTGCCGGTCCTGGCCGAGAACGACGCGCTGGAGGCGCTGCGGCTGCTGGCGGAGGGCCACTCCACCCGGCCCCCGGCCCGCTACACCGAGGCCTCGCTGATCAAGGAGCTGGAGGAGCGGGAGATCGGCCGCCCGTCCACCTACTCCTCGATCATCGGCACGATCCTCGACCGCGGTTACGTCTTCAAGAAGGGCACCGCGCTCGTCCCGGCGTTCCTGGCGTTCGCGGTGACCCAGCTGCTCGAGAAGCACTTCGGGAACCTCGTCGACTACGCCTTCACCGCCCAGATGGAGGAGTCGCTCGACGCGATCGCCCGCGGCGAGACCGAGCGGGTGCCGTGGCTGAGCCGCTTCTACCACGGCGATCACGGCCTCAAGGAGCTGGTCAGCGACCTCGGGGAGATCGACGCCAAGGAGATCTCGTCCTTCCCGGTGAAGGACGACCCCGGCACGATGATCCGGGTCGGCCGGTACGGGCCGTACCTGGACCGGGACGGCGTGCGCTGCAACATCCCCGAGGAGCTAGCCCCGGACGAGCTGGACAAGGCCAAGGCCGACGAGCTGTTCGCCCAGCCGAGCGGCGACAGGGTTCTGGGCAAGGACCCGGAGACGGGCTACGAGGTCGTGGCCAAGAGTGGCCGCTACGGCCCGTACGTCACGGAGATCATCCCGGAGGAGGTCACCACGACCGCTTCCGGACGCAAGAAGCCGGGGGCTCCCAAGCCGCGCACGGGCTCGTTGTTCAAGTCGATGTCGCTGGACACCGTCACCCTGGAGCAGGCGCTGCGGCTGCTGTCGCTGCCGCGGGTGGTGGGTGATCTCGACGGCGAGCAGGTCACGGCGCAGAACGGCAGGTTCGGCCCGTATCTGAAGAAGGGCACCGACAGCCGTTCCCTGGGTTCGGAGGAGGAGCTCTTCACGGTCACGATCGAGCAGGCGAAGGAGCTGTACGCGCAGCCCAAGCAGCGGGGCCGCAAGGCCGCCGCGCCTCCGTTGCGGGAGCTGGGCAACGACCCGGCGTCCGGCAAGCCGGTCACGGTGAAGGAGGGCCGGTTCGGGCCGTACGTCACGGACGGGGAGACGAACGCGTCTCTGCGCAAGGGCGACGAGGTCGAGTCGATCACGATCCAGAGGGCGGCGGAGTTGCTCCAGGAACGTAGAGAGAAAGTAGCGGCAGCGGGTCCCAAACCGGCGCGTAAGAGGACGGCCAAGTCCAAGGCGTAGGGACACTCTCGCCGATACCCTGCCTGGCATGAACAATCCAGGCGTTTTCCGGATCAAGCCGTTCCGCCGGCTGTGGATCGCGCTGTCGCTGTCCGGCCTGGGGGACTGGCTGAGCGTGCTCGCGCTCACCGCTTTCGCGTGGTCCTTGACGGACGGCTACACGTCCGGTGCGTACGCGGTCGGCGCCGTGCTGATCGCCAAGCTCCTGCCGGTGGTGCTCTTCGGCCCGCTGGCGGGGGCGATCGCCGAACAGCTCGACCGCCGCTGGACGATGGTCGTCGTGGACGCGCTGCGGGCCGGACTGATCGTGTCCGTCCCGATCGTGGACCGGCTGGAATGGTTGTTCATCGCCGCTTTCCTGGTGGAGTTCCTCACACTCTTCTGGCGGGCGGCGGGCGATTCCGTGCTCGGCGGAACGGTGCCCCAGAAGAACCTGGAAGGCGCCCGGCGGCTGGCCCTCGTGGCCGCGTACGGCTCGGCCCCGGTGGCCGGGCTGCTGTTCGCGGGGGTCGCACTGATCGCCAAAGCCGTCCTTCCGGGGCCGGATCTCACCTTGTACGTCACCGGGGCGGTGTTCCTGGTGAGCCTCGTGACGGTGTTCTCGCTGAAGGGCGTACGGCACCCCGTCTCCGTCCCCTCGCTCGTGGGGCAGGTCCTGGACGGCTGGAAGTACGTCGGAGGCACGCCCCTCGTACGGGGTCTCGTCGTCGGAACCATCGGCGCCTCGATCGCCTGCGCGTCCGTGCTCGGCGTCGCGCGGATCTATGCGGACTCCCTGCACGGCGGAGACGCCGGATACGGGATGGTGTTCGCCGCGGTCTTCGTCGGCCTGGGACTCGGCCTGTTCCTCGGCCCCCGCATGCTGCCGGGCTTCAGCAGGCGCAGGCTGTTCGGCCTGACCCTCATCCTGACCTCGCTCGTCCTCGTGCCCGTCGCGCTGGTCCACGACCTGGTGGCGCTGTTCTTCCTGTCGGCGCTGCTCGGCCTGGGCGCGGGGGCCGCGGTCGGCGGCGGCCACGCCCTGGTGGACGGGGAGTTCCGCGAGGAGCTGCGGGACCGCGCGTCCGGCTACCTGCAGGCGATGGCCCGGATCTCGCTGATCACCGTCCTGGGGCTGGCTCCGCTGGCCGCCGGGGCGATCGGCGAGCACGCCCTGCGCGTCGGGGATCTCGGCTACCGGGCGGACGGCGTGAACGGCGTCCTGCTCGTCGCGGCGCTCCTCACCCTGATCACCGGCCTGGTCTCCTACCGGCTGATGGACGACCGCCGCGGCATCCCGCTCCGCCGCGACCTCTCCGGCGCGCTGACGGGCGTCCCCTACGTCCCGCCCGTGCCGAAGAAGGAGCGCGGCCTGTTCATCGCCTTCGAAGGCGGAGAGGGCGCGGGCAAGACGACCCAGGCGCGGCTGCTCGCCATCTGGCTGCGGGACAACGGCTTCGACGTCGTGACGACCCGCGAGCCGGGCGCCACCAAGGTCGGGATGCGGCTCCGGGCGATCCTCCTCGACCGCGAGACCACGGGGCTCTCCTTCCGCGCAGAGTCCCTGCTGTACGCGGCGGACAGGGCCCAGCACGTCGACACGGTCGTCCTGCCGGCGCTGGGCCGCGGCTCGATCGTCATCACCGACCGCTACATCGACTCGTCCCTGGCCTACCAGGGCTTCGGACGTGAGCTCCCGGTCGAGGAGCTCCGCGCCGTCAACGAGTGGGCGGTGTCCGGTCTCCAGCCGGATCTGACGGTCCTGCTGGACGTTCCGCCGTCCCTGGGGCTGAACAGGTTCTCCACTCCCGCCGACCGCATCGAGTCCGAGCCGACGGCGTTCCACGAGCGGGTGAGCCGGGGCTTCCGCGCCCTCGCGGAGGCAGAGCCGCACCGCTACCTGATCGTGGACGCCTCCCTGGCGCAGTCCGAGATCACCCGGCAGATCCAGGAGAAGGTGCTCGGCGTCCTTCCCGACCCGGTTCCGGCCTCGACCGAGGACATCACCTCGACCTTCCCGGTGATCACCGATGCCTGACGGCCCGATGGCGTCGTGCCTTCGCGGCGGAGGGATTAGCCTGGCAGCATGACGGTGTTCGACGACCTGGTGGGTCAGGGGCCGGTCGTCGCGCAGCTCCAGGCGGCGGTGACGGCGGCCCGTCAGGGGTCCGGCGGGATGACGCACGCGTGGCTGTTCACCGGCCCGCCCGGCTCCGGCCTCCAGACGGCCGCGACGGCCTTCGCGGCGGCACTGCAGTGCCTGGAGGAGCCCGCGGGATGCGGGTACTGCGCGAACTGCCACCAGGTGCTGCAGGGAACGCACGCGGACCTGGAGGTGGTGCGCCCCCAGGGCCTCTCGTACTCCGTGAAGGAGACGCGCGCGCTCGTCATGCGCGCGGCGTCCAGCCCGAGCGGCGGACGGTGGCGGGTCGTGCTGTTCGAGGACGCGGACAGGGCCACCGAGGCCGCCGCCAACGCGCTGCTGAAGGCGATCGAGGAACCCCCTCCGAGGACGGTGTGGCTCCTGTGCGCGCCGTCCCCGGACGACCTCGTCATGACGATCCGCTCCAGGTGCCGTCTGGTGACGTTGCGGACGCCGTCCGCCGACGCCGTCAGAGACCTCCTCGTCCAGCGGGACGGGATCGAGCACGACCTGGCCTCCGTGGCGGCCAGGGCCGCGCAGGGGGACATCGGACGGGCCCGCCGGCTCGCCGGGGACTCCTCCGCCAGGCAGCGGCGGCAGGACGTCCTCTCGGTCCCGGCGCGGCTGACGGCGGTGGGACCGGCCGTCATGGCGGCCGAAGCGCTGGTCAAGGGCGCCGAGGCCGAGGCCAAGGCCCTCACCGAGGAGCTGAACGAGTCCGAGACGGCGGCCATGCGCCAGGCGCTGGGCGAGTCCGCCAAGGGACGCATGCCGCGCGGCACGGCGGGGGCGATGAAGGAGCTCGAGGACCGCCAGAAGTCCCGGGCGACCCGCCTGAAGCGGGACGCCCTCGACCGGACGCTGCTGGACCTGGCGTCGTTCTACAGGGACGTGCTGACACTGCGTTTCGGGGCCTCCGTGCCGGTCGTCAACACCGACCGGCTGCCGGAGATCCAGACCTACGCCCGCAAGCTCTCGGCGGAGGCGGCGATCCGGAGGCTGGACGCGATCATGGCCTGCCGGAGGCGGCTGGCCGCCAACGTCAACCCGCTGCTGGCCGTCGAGGCGATGATGCTGGAACTTCGTACCGGCTGAACGGACTTCTTACTCCGAAGCCCTGTCACCGATTCATCACTCTCCGTAGTATCTGGAGGACGATCCAGTTTCGGGGAGTTGGAATGCGGCACGTTCTCGCCACCACGTCCGCGGCGGCAGTCGTCATGGGGGCCCTGGTCACGGTGCCCGTACGGGCGGAGCCCCAGGGCGCGCAGGAGCAGGAGTATGTGGTCCTCTACGAGGAGGGCGCCGCCCCGGAGACGGCCCGCGCGGCCGTGCGGGCCGCCGGAGGGCGGGTGGTCGAGGAGAACACCGTGCTGGGCGTCGCGACGGTCCGCACCGCCGACGCGGCCTTCCTGCGGAGGGTGGGCGCCGCGTCCGCGCTGGAGGGCGCCACCACCAACAGGGTGGTCGGGGCGCTGCCGGGGGCGGCCGAGAAGCTGTCGCGCTCGCCCGAGAAGCTCTTCGGGACGGGCGCCGCGCCCAGGCCCGGGCGCAGGGCGAAGGGCGAGCCGCTGGGCGCGCTGCAGTGGAACCTCCGGCAGATCGACGCGGACCGGACGCACCGCCTCGAACGCGGGGACAGGCGGGTGCTCGTCGGCGTCATGGACACCGGCATCGACGGCAGGCACCCCGACATCGCGCCGAACTTCGACCGGAAGCTGAGCCGCAACTTCACCGTCGACCAGCCCGTGGACGCCAACGGGACGAAGCTCGACGGGCCGTGCGCCGAGGAGCGGGACAAGTCCTGCAAGGACCCGGTGGACGTCGACGAGAACGAGCACGGCACCCACGTGGCGTCCACCATCGCCTCGCCGCGGAACGGGATCGGCGTGCAGGGCGTGGCCCCCAACGTCACGCTGGTGAACCTCCGCACGGGGCAGGACTCCGGCTACTTCTTCCTCAAGCCGACCCTGGACGCCCTGACGTACGCGGCAGACCACGGCATCGACATCGTCAACATGTCGTACTACATCGACCCCTGGGCGTGGAACTGCCTCGACAACCCGGCGGACAGCGCCGAGGAGCGGCTCCAGCAGAAGACAGTGATCGAGGCGACCAACCGGGCGCTGCGCTACGCCCACCGCAAGGGCGTCACGCTGATCTCGGCCGCGGGCAACGGGCAGGCCGACTACAGCAAGGAGATCACCGACGCGGCCAGCCCGAACTTCGCCATCACCCAGGGGCAGAAGCCGCGGTCGCGGAAGATCTCGCCGAGCTGCGTCTCCCAGCCGTCCGAGGGCGACCACGTCATCTCGGTCTCGTCCACGGGGCCGAGCAAGCGCAAGTCCTACTTCTCCAGCTTCGGCCTCGGCTACGTGGCGCTCGCCGCGCCCGGCGGCGACAAGCTGGACAACAAGGCCAAGAAGGTCGACGACAAGGGCGGCATCTGGGCCGCCTACCCCAAGAACGTGGCGCTGGAGAACCGCCGGATCGACGCGAAGGGCAAGCCGACCGTCTCGTACGTCGTCCGCCAGGGCGACGGCTACTACCTGTCCCTGCAGGGCACCTCGATGGCCGCGCCGCACGTCGCCGGAGTGGCGGCCCTCATCGTCAGCCGCTTCGGCAGGAAGGCCCCCGGCGGCGGGCTGACCATGGACCCCGCGAAGGTGGAGGCACGGCTGCGCGCCTCAGCCGTGCCCCACGCCTGCCCCGTTCCCGCGAACCACACCTATGAATGGTTCGGCGCCTCCGGCACGCGCGGCAGCACCACCCAGAAGTGCGAAGGAACCCGGGCCCGCAACGGCTTCTACGGCGTCGGCATCGTCAACGCCGCCCGAGCCGTCCGCTAGCCGTTCCCGCGGGCGGCGGGTTCCGCCGCCCGCGGGACGGTCACCGCTCGATGTCGCCGCGCATCGCCGCGAAGGTGGCCGGCGCCGTCGAGAGGTCGCTGTCGGGGAAGAGCGCGACGCCCGCGGTGTTCTCGTCCGCCCAGCCGCAGATGACGTTGCCGCTCTCGGAGAGCGAGGCCAGGAAGCACTCGAGGGAGCCGCCGTACGGCCCCGGCGCGTACGGCTCCGCGGTGACGCCCCCGTACGTCCAGCCGATGTACTCCAGCATCCCGCGCCACAGGTGCTCGCGCCGCGTGTTGGTGTCCTCGGGAACGTTGTCGACCGCGACGAGCAGCACCGGATCTCCCGACCGGCCCCGGTACTGGTAGTTGTCCATGACCAGTGTCATGTTCGGGCGGATCTCGCCCGGGTCGATCGCGACGTCGCTGACGGCCCCCTGACCGGTGAGCTTGACCAGCCCGCCCGCCTGCGACGCCGAGGCCACCCGGCGGGACTGCGGCTGCGTCCCCTGGGACTGGTCCTGCCGCTGAGGGGGCGCGTCGACGTCGGTCTTCACCGTCGTCCGGCTCGACGGCCTGCCGCTGGGCCCGGTCGCGTCGAAATCGGTGGTGACCGTGCAGGCGCTCAGGACCCCGACGCCCACGAGGGCCGCGACGGCATGTGCGATACGCATGTTCTTCTCCAAGTCCCTGATACAGGAGGATCATGACGTTTCGTCCGGCCCGGTCCACAGTGAGCAGCGTCCCTCCCGCACCGGGACGCCGGGCGGGTGCCGGCCGTTCCGGATTCATTGGACTTCTCGCACCTTTGAGGCAACCTCAGAGCCGTAGCGGCGTCTCTGGGACATGAATGTCGACACGGTGCTCCTGGGCCCTCCGGACGAGAGCACGTTCTCCGAGCTCTACAAAGAGCACGCGCTCGGGCTGACCAGGCTCGCCTTCCTCATGGTCGGCGACCGGCAGGCGGCGGAGGACGTCGTCCAGGAGGCGTTCCTGGGGCTCTACCGACGCTGGCGATCGCTGCGGGACCCCGGAAAGGCCCTCGTCTACGCCCGGTCCGCCGTGCTCAACGGCTCCCGGTCGGTCCTGCGCCGCAGGCGGTTTCCGTTTCCGGGGAACGACCTGCCGCCGGCCTGGTCCGCGGAGTCCGAGGTGATGGTCGGCGAGGACCGCAGACAGGTCCTGGCCGCGCTCCAGCGGCTTCCGGCGAGGCAACGAGAGGCCCTGATCCTGCGCTACTTCCTCGACCTGTCCGAAGAGGAGGCCGCGGCCACGATGCGGATCAGCAGGGGCACCGTCAAGTCCACCACTTCCCGGGGCGTAGCCGCCCTCGGCCGACTCCTGGAGGAGCACCAGTGAACAGCACCGAAGAACGCCTACGCGACGCGCTCCACACGGCCGCCCGGACCGTCGACGCGTTCCCGACCTTCACGGCCCCCACTCGCCGCTTCTCCTTCATTCCCCCGCTCTCCGCGGCGGCCGCGGTGGCCGCGGTCGTCGGAGGAGTCATGTTCTTCCCAGGAGACCCGTCCCCGGTCCCGTCCGTCGGGGAGGCGTTCGCTTCGTCCGCCGATTCCTACCAGACCTCGGTCTACTTCTGCATTGAGAGATCCTCGAGCTCGAAATGCGAGGGCCGCGAATCCACCGACCGGCAGCGGCAGGCCATCAGTGACAAGCTGGAATCCCTGCCCGAGGTCCGAAAGGTGACATACGAGTCGAAGCAAGAGGCATTTGAACGGTTCCGGATCCTCTTCCAGGACAGGCCGGGCATCGTCGCGACGAAGAAGGTAGGCGACATTCCGGACTCGTTCCGTGTGGAGGCCGAGCCTGGAAGCACACCGACGATTCGGCTGGCCCTCAGCGGTCTTCCGGGCATCGATCAGATCGTCGACGACGAGGCTCTACGAAACGCCTCCCGGAACTGACGACGGCACGACCGTCGCGGCAGGCCGTTCAGCCCTACCTCGAACACCGGACGGGTGAGCTTCACACGTCGATCAGATCAGCGTTGAAGCGCGATCGACGCCGTCCGCCCTTTTGCATCACGGGCCCGGCGAACGGGTCGGCTGTCACCCGCTCGCTGGGGAACGGCAGCGGACCGGAACCCCGCACGCCGCTCTGTAAAGTGTCGGCGTGCGGGTGACGGTCGGTACCGAGCCGGGGAGGCCCGGCAAGGAGAACGAGGACTTCGCGGCCGTGCTGCCCGGAGCGGTGGTCGTCATCGACGGGGCCAGCGCGCCTCCGGGGCTGGAGCCGGGATGCACCCACTCGGTCGCCTGGTACGCCCGCACCCTCGGCGGACTTCTGGCGGGGGCCGTCACCGACCATTCGTCGACCCTGGCCGAAGCCCTCGAGTCCGCCATCGAACGTGTCGTCCTGGCGCATGCCGACACGTGCGACGTGGGCAACCCGCACTCGCCTTCGGCGACGGTGGCCGTCGCCAGAGCGAGAGGCGACGAGCTCGAATACCTGGTCCTGGCGGATTCGACGGTGCTCCTCGCCCGATCCGACGGCGAACCGCTGGCAGTGACCGACGACCGCGTGGAGACGCTGCGAGCCAGGATCGAGTCCCTCGGGGAGGGGCCTTTGCTCCGGGGCGACACGCGAGTCTTCTCCCGGTTGTCCAGAGCGGAGAAGATCGCGGCCTACCGCAACCACCCGGACGGCTTCTGGGTGGCCTGCACGGATCCGGCCGCCGCCCGGGAGGCCCTCACGGGTTCCCTTCCGCTGGACGAGGTGCGCTCGGTGTCGGTGATGACCGACGGCGCCAGCCGCCTCGTCGACCTGTTCGGGCTGCGGAGCTGGGCCGGAACACTGGACATCCTCGACGGAGAGGGGCCGTCCGGCCTGATCCGCCGCACCCGCGAGGCGGAGGCGTCGGACCCGGACAGGACCCGGTGGCCCCGCCCCAAGACCCGCGACGACGCGACCGCCGTCCACTGGATCCTCTCCTCTTGACCGACCCGCTCCGTACCGAGACGGGTACGGAGCCGCTCGTAGACCTCGAAGGCGAACATGCGCAGCGGCGCCGCCATGATCGCCCTCCCCGTGTTCACCGTGCTGCCCACTGTGACACCCGGGTCTGACGATTTGCATCCGCGTGATCACCCATGGTGGTCGTCGCCTACGGGGCCGGGCGGCGTCGCCCCGGATCCGGCGATCACATCGATATCCCCGGCCGCACCCTGTACGCCCCGCGGATCTCGGTGGCATTCTCTACCGGGTCGAAAGGTGCGAGAGGTGACAAGCAAGGAGAAATCCAGATGTCCCGTTCGGTGACCGCGCTCGTGGTCTGCGGTCTGCTCGTCTCGAGCACGCTGCCCGTGTTCCCGGAGGCGGCCGAGGCCGCGCCGAAGTGGAGACTCGTCTGGTCCGACGACTTCCGCGGGAAGAAGAACGCGCCGCCGAACCCGCGGAAGTGGTACGCCCAGACAGGGGACCGGAACGGCTGGGGCGTCGGGGGGCTGGCCTACTACGACCCGGCGAACGCGAAGCAGAACGGGGCGGGCCGGCTGCTGATCACCGCGCGCAAGGACAGCAGCGGCACGCAGTGCTACTACGGTCCGTGCGCGTACCGGTCCGCGCGGCTCCAGACGGCGGAGCGCTTCATGCAGAAGTACGGGCGGTTCTCCGCGCGCATCAAGTTCCCGGTCGGGCAGGGCGTGTTCCCGGCGTTCTGGCTGCAGACGCGGAACGCGAAGTACGGGACGAAGAAGTACGCCGAGATCGACATCGCCGAGGTCGTCGGCGCCCGGCCGCGCAACGTCTACGGGGCCGCGCACCAGACCAAGCAGGTGGTGAGCTTCTGGAAGGCCCTGAACAAGCCGGTGAGCGCCGGCTACCACGTGTACGGCATCGAGTGGACGCCCAAGCACATCCGCTGGCAGGTCGACGGCAAGGTTTACGGGACGCTCAAGCGCTACAAGGGGTGGTCGTTCGACCAGCCGCTGCAGATCATCCTCAACCTCCAGATCGGAGGCGACTGGCAGGGGCCTCCGAACGCCGCGACCAGGTTCCCCGCCACCATGGCGGTCGACTGGGTGCGGGTCCACCGGAAGAAGTAGGGGCCGGACGCCGGGCTCCGGGAGCCCCTGGACCCGGCTGATTTCGGAGAGCTCTGGAAGGTTGCACTCGGCGACGAGGTTTTTTGATTAAATTTCGCGTTTTGGACGTTTTGGCAGGTAACCTAACCGCCCGGTAAGCAAAATCGTTTGATGTAGGTCGCGCCGGAGGGTTTACTTTGAGGAAGAAAGCCTCCCGGTGGGGCAGTGCCGTCGCGTTCGCGTTCTTCGGATACGTCGCCTATCGCTACGCCACCCCTTCGGACCTCGGCCCCCTCGGATACATCCTCCTCGGCCTGCTGACGGTCAAACTGCTCCTGGCCCTGGCGTACTCGCCGAAGCGCAGACCGCGGGTGCGCCGCGAGGACCTGCTGGACGCGGCGGTCATCGTGCCCATCTACAACGAGGACCCCGAGATCCTCCGGCGCTGCCTCATGACGATCGCGGAGCAGACCGAGCCGCCGCGCACCGTGATGGTCGTCGACGACGGAAGCGCGTCGGACGACGCCGCGCGCATCGCCGAATCGCTGATCGGAACGTTCGTGGAGTACGGCGTCAGGCTGCTCGTCCTGCGCCAGCCCAAGAACATGGGCAAGCGCGAGGCCCTCGCCCGCGGCTTCCTCACCGCGCCGCACGCCGACGTCTACATCGGCGTCGACAGCGACACCGTGCTGGACGAGTACGCCTTCGAGGAACTGCTCGCGCCGATGTACGCGGACGAGAAGGTGACCGGCGCGACCGGCATGGTCCTCGCCTACAACTACAAGGTCAACGTCCTCACCCGGCTGATCGAGCTGCGTTACGCCAACGCCTTCCTGTACGAGCGGGCGGCCTACTCGATGCTGAAGAGCGTCCTGTGCTGCTGCGGTTCGCTGGCCGCCTACCGAGGCTGGGTCGTCCACAAGTACCTCGACGACTTCCGCACCCAGATGTTCCTCGGCCAGCCCGCGGTCGTCGGCGACGACCGCCGCCTGACGAACTACTGCCTCATGGAGGGGCAGGTCCTCATCCAGACGAGCGCGATCGCCGAGACGGCCGTCCCCGAGCGGATGAACCACTACCTGCGCCAGCAGGCCCGGTGGAACCGCTCGTTCTTCCGCGAGACCCTCTGGTGCCTGAAGACCTTCCCCTTCAAGCGGCCGATGGCGTTCCTCCTGTCGTTCATCGAGATCGCCACCTGGCTCGTCTTCACCTGCACCCTGCTCTACTCGCTGGTGATCTTCCCGATCCTGCACGGGCGGCTGCTGCTGGCGCAGTACGCCATCATGGTCGTCTGCTTCGGCTACCTGCGCTCCGTCCGCTACCTGGACCTTCCCAGGCCGGGACTCAACCTCTTCCAGAAGGTGGGCATCTTCCTGCTGGCCCCGCTGTACGGGCTGATGCACATCCTGCTGCTCCTCCCGATCCGGGTCTGGTCCCTGATGACGCTGCAGACCTCTTCCTGGGGCACCCGCAAGCAGGTGGAGGTCGCCGCGGAACCCGCCGCCGCGCCCGCCGCGCCCCCGGTCCGGCAGGAACCGCTGGTCCCCCAGTTCGACCGGAGCACCTACCTGGAGGCCCAGCGGCGCCCCGTGGCCTCGGTCTTCTCCACCACGATCTCGCAGCCGGTCCCCGTCGGGACGGTGCGGCGGCAGCAGCCGTCCGGCCCCATGCGGCCCGTTCCCGTCGCGGGCCACATGGCCGGCGCACCACCGGCGCACCCGCCTCTGCCGCAGCGGAGAGGCCCGTCGACGGCGCCTCACCCCCAACCTGTTCACGGGATGCCCGGACGTCCGACGCCCGGTTTCCCACCGCCGCACGGCACCGGCCCGATGACGCCGCCGCCGTACGGCACGGGTCCGATGGTGCCTCCACCTCACGGCACGGGTCCGATGACGCCGCCGCCGTACGGTACGGGACCGATGGCGCCGCCGCAGGGCACGGTCCGCATCGGCCGTTCCCCTGCTCCGGCATCGCAGCGACCGGGTCACCCCGGCGCCCCCTCGCCCCAGGCCCCGCCCCGCAACGGGCCGGCTCCGGCATTCCCTCAGGGCGGGCCGCCGCGACCCGCCCAGGGGATGCCCACCCGGGGCCTGTGGCAGCACGCCGAACGGCTCGACCTTCTCGGCCAGTCCGCCTCGGCGACTCTCGCCGACCCGGAACGCCGACCGCATGGGGTGTGGGGTCCGTCGCCCCAGCGCCAGTGGTTCGAAGAAGACCCTCTCGGAGGTTACGGAGGTCACGGTGAGCGGCGTTAACTCGCCGAGGCAGTCGTGGGGCGCGCGCATGCAGATCGTCGTCGCGTCGATCGCGGGCGGCGTCCTGGCCTTCGGCTCTTTCGTCCATCTGACCACCGGGAACGAGCGGGTGAGCGCCGGCCCTCGGGCGGAGCCCGCACTCGCCCCGGCGATCGACCCCGCGTCCGATCAGTTGACCAGCAAGGGCGGCTTGGACCTCGTCTGGTCCGACGAGTTCGACGGCGGGGAGGCGGGGGCACCCCTCGACCAGACCAAGTGGAGCCTGGCGACCGGTGATCGCAAGGGTTGGGGCGTGGGCGGCCTGGCCTATTTCGACCCGGCGAATGCGCGGCTGGACGGCAAGGGGACACTCGTCATCTCGGCCACGGAGAACAAGGACGAGCAGAAGTGCTGGTACGGGCGCTGCAAGTACCGGTCGAGCAGGATCCAGACAGCGGGCCGCTTCGACCTGACCTACGGCCGTTTCGCCGCCCGCGTCAGGTTCCCCCTCGGCCAGGGAATCTTCCCTGCCGTCTGGCTCCAGTCGAAGAACCAGAAGTACGGTTCGAAGAAGTACGCCGAGATCGACATCACGGAGGTCGTCGGCGCCTGGCCCGACGTCATCCTCGGCGCGGCGCACCAGACCGAGAAGGTCATCGACACCAAGGCCGAGTTCAAGCAGTCGCTCGACACCCGCTACCACGTGGTCGGCGTCGACTGGACCCCCGAGTACGTCCGCTGGTGGGTCGACGGCGAGCCGTACGGCACGCTCAAGCGCTACAAGGACTGGTCGTTCGACCAGCCGATGAACTTCATCCTCAGCCTCCAGGTGGGCGGCGACTGGCAGGGCCCCCCGACCAAGGCGACCAAGTTCCCCGCCGACATGCTGGTCGACTGGGTCCGCGTCTACCAGTCGAAGCCCGCGCAGTGACCGCTCCCCGCCCCCACTAGGCGCCCCACAGCAAGAAGGCCCCTCCCGGATCGGGAGGGGCCTTCTGAGCTGGAGCCGCCTAAGGGAGTCGAACCCTTGACCTACGCATTACGAGTGCGTCGCTCTAGCCGACTGAGCTAAGGCGGCAGCCCCGGAGTTAGCCGGTGCGGGAAGCAGTCTACAGGGTCCGGCGGGTGTATGGGCGGGTCAGGGCTTGCAGGTGGTGCCGGCCTTGGGCGGGGTGCCCTTGACCAGGTAGGTGTCGACGGCGGAGGTGACGCAGCGGGAGCCGGTCAGGTAGGCGGTGTGGCCGTCGCCGTCGTAGGTGAGCAGGACGCCCTTGTCGAGCTGGGAGGCCAGGTTCTTGGACCACTGGTAGGGAGTGGCCGGGTCGCGGGTGGTGCCGACGACCAGGATGGGGGCGGATCCCTTGGCGGTGAGGGCGCGGGTGGGCTCTGCGGGCTTGGTCGGCCAGTAGGTGCAGGGGAGGGCGCCCCAGACGATGAACTCGCCGAAGCGGGGGGCGGCCTTGGCGGCCGCGGCGGCCTGCTTCTTGATGTCGGCCAGGTCGGTGGTGGGCTTGTCCACGCAGTTGACGGCCATGTTGCTCTCGGTCTGGCTGGAGTACTTGCCGTTCTCCTCGCGTTCGACCAGGAGGTCGGCGAAGCGGAGCAGGATGCTGCCGTCGCCCTTCATGGCCTGGGTGAGGGCGGTGCGCAGGAGCGGCCAGGCGTCCTTCTGGTAGAGAGGGGTGGCCAGGCCGAGGGTGGCGAGGGACTCGGTCACCGGGCGGGTGTCGGAGGTGCTCTTCAGGGGCTGGCGGTCGGCGGTGTCCAGCAGGTCCTTGACCTTCTTCAGCCCGGCGTCCACATCGGTGCCCAGGGGGCAGTCGTCCCGCTTGACGCAGTCGGAGGTGAAGGCGCGCAGGGCCGTCTCGAAGCCCTTGGCCTGCTGGAGGTTGATCTCGGCGGAGGAGGCCTTCGGGTCGACGGCGCCGTCCAGGACGAGAGCGCGGACGTTCTGCGGGAACAGTTCGGCGTACCAGGCGCCCAGGTAGGTGCCGTAGGACGCGCCGTAGTAGGTGAGCTTCTTCTCGCCCAGGGCGGCGCGGATCCGGTCCATGTCGCGGGCGGCGTTCCGGGTGCCGACGTAGGGAAGGATCTTGGCGGACTCGCTCTGGCAGCTCTCGGCGAAGTTCCGGCTCGCCTCGGCCAGCTTGTCGATCTCACCGGCGTCGTCGGGAGAGACGTCTGTGGCCAGGAATCTGTCGAGTTCGCCGTCGGACAGGCACTCCACGGGGTTGCTCTCGCCGACGCCGCGCGGGTCGAAGCCGACAAGGTCGAAGCGCTGCTGGAGCTGCTTGCCGAAGGAGCTCGCGCTGGTGCGGATGAACTGGACGCCCGAACCGCCGGGGCCGCCGGGGTTGGTGAGCAGGGAGCCGATCTTCTTGCCCTTGGCGGGCTGCCTGATCAGGGAGAGGGTGAGCTTCTCGCCGCCGGGGTCGGCGTAGTCGAGGGGGACATTGAGCTTGGCGCACTGGAAGCCGCCGCCGCAGTCCTTCCAGGCGAGGGCCGCGGCCTGGGCGGGAGCCTCGGCGATGGAGCCGCTCTGCGGGGCCGTGCCGGGTTCCGGGTCGTTCGTCCCGGTGCAGGACGTCACCAATGCCAGGGCCACCAGCCCCGCGGTCGCTCCCCGTACTCTCACGCCTGCGCCCCTGTTCGTCGATGTAGTCCCTCCATGGTTACATCACCACACGGACAAACGGCGAGTCCCGAAGTGATTACCATCCGTGATGTCGGAAAAGTCGGCCGAAGTAAAGTCAGCCGGGCCGAAATCAACCGGGGTAGCGCTCGTCGTGCTGCTGCCGGGGCGAGCACACCGACGCGGACGGGCAGGCGCAGCGCCGTCCCGAGTCCAGCCGGACGGTCACCTGGTCGGACGGCACGTTGATCCCGACGACCCGTCCCGTGCCCTCCGGCGTGCTGACCTCGGTGCCGGGGTCGGGCATGCGCTGCCGGGCCTCCTGGTAGAGCGGGTGCTCGTACTTCAGGCAGCACATCAGCCGTCCGCAGGCCCCCGAGATCCGCAGCGGATTGACCGGGAGGTCCTGCTCCTTGGCCATCCGGACGGTCACGGGCTCGAAGTCCTTCAGGAACGTGGCGCAGCACAGTTCGCGTCCGCAGGGGCCGATGCCGCCCTGCAGCCGGGCCTCGTCGCGCGGCCCGATCTGGCGGAGTTCGACGCGCGCCTGCATCCCGCGCGCCAGGTCCCTCACCAGCGCGCGGAAGTCCACCCGTCCGGGCGCGGAGAAGTACAACCGGTAGGTGTTGGCCTCGGCCAGGTAGTCGATGCCGATCACCTTCATCGGCAGGCCGTGCCGGCGGATGAGCTTCTTGGCGGTCGCCTTGCCCTCGGCACGGCGGATCCGGTTGGCCTCGTCCCGGGCCAGGTGCTCTTCCGTCGCCGGTCCTTCGCAGACCGGCAGGCCTTCGAGGTCGTCCGTGACGTACTGCGGCGCCCAGACGCACTCGGCGACCTCCGGGCCGTAGTCGGTGGGCACCAGTACCCGGTCTCCCACGCGGGGGCTGTGCGGCCCCGGATCCAGGTAGTAAAGCCGTCCATAACGGGTGAAGCTGACAGCCATCACCATGCCCATGAACATCACATTACTTGGCCGTTAAACGGACCTGGCGGCGGCCAGTACGCCATCCCGGTACGAGCGTCCGTACAGGACGCAGTGGACGAGCAACGGATGGAGTTGGTGCAGGGGGACGCGGTCGCGCCAGCCTTCGGCCAGCGGAGCGACCTCGTCGTAAGCCCTCAGGAGCGCGGCCAGGTGCGGGGCGCCGAAGAGAGCCAGCATCGCGAGGTCCGTCTCGCGGTGGCCGCCGTGCGCGGCGGGGTCGATCAGCCGGCCCCTGCCCCCGGAGTACAGGACGTTGCCGCCCCACAGATCTCCGTGGATGCGGGAAGGCGGCTCCTCGGGCTGCTCGGCGCGGTTCAGCGCGGCCTCGACCTCCCGGATGTCCGAGGTGCCGAGGACGCCCCGATCCCGGGCCGTCCGTGCGTACGGCAGCACCCGGCGTTCGGCGTACCACTCCCGCCAGCCGCCCGCAGGGTCGTCCGCGGGAGAGTTGTCCAGCGGCAGGCCGGCGATGTCCCCGGTCCAGTCGGCCCCGAACCGGGGCGCGCCGCGGCGGTGCACGCCGGCCAAGGCCCGCCCCGTCTCCTCGGCCATCGGTACGGTGGCCGACTCTGGCGGCAGCCACGGAAGGACGAGCATGCCCTCGCCCACCTGGAGGACCTCCACGGCCGGGTCGCCCAGCCAGCGCAACCCCTTCGCCTCGGCCGCGAAGTCGCCGCCCTTCTTGACGAAGACCTCGCGTCCGTCCTCCAGCGTCACGCGGTGCAGCGTCCACGAATGGCTGCGTCCGAGATCCCGCGAACGGACGGCGCGGAGGCCGAGGAGCCTCACGGGGACTCCTTGCGCACCTCGTCCAGCAGGCCGGGCATGGCGGCCTCGATCAGGTCCAGGCACTCCTGGAAGCCGGTCTCGTCACCGTAATACGGGTCGGGGACGTTCGGATCCACAGCCTGTGGATCGTAGGAGCGGAGCAGCCTGACCTTGTCCCGGTGCTCCTCCTTCAGGGCGAGCGCCCGCAGGTCGCGGTAGTGCCCCTCGTCGAGGGCGATGATCAGGTCGTAATGATCGAACCAGGCGTTCCGGAACTGCTTCGCCGCGTGCGCGCTGGTGTAGCCGTTGCGCTCCAGCATCCGCACCGTCCGGTGGTCGGCGGGATCTCCCCTGTGCCAGCCTTCCGTCCCGGAGCTGTCCACCTCGACGTCCAGGCCCTCGTCCTCGACATGCCGCCGGAAGACGTGCTCGGCCATCGGCGAACGGCAGATGTTCCCTGTACACACAAAGGTCACGCGGTACGTCATGGCATCAAGGATGCCTTGCCCCGCTGATCACCTGCGTCGTTTGGATATCCTGCGTAAGCCCGGACCGGCATCTCCAGAGGGACGCGTAGTGACTTCTCAGACAGTGGCCGAACTCCATGAACAGGCTCGCCAGGACTATGAGGCCTTCAAGGCCCGCGGGCTGAAGCTGGACCTCACCCGAGGGAAGCCCGCACCCGCGCAGCTCGACCTCTCCAACGAGCTGCTGACGCTGCCCGGGGAAGGCCTGTACAAGTCCGCGGACGGCACGGACCTGCGTAACTACGGCGGCCTCACCGGCCTCCGCGAGCTCGCCGAGATCTTCTCCGAGGGGCTCCAGGTCCCCGCCGAGCGGCTGCTGGCCCTCGGCAACGCCAGCCTCACCCTCATGCACGACACGATCGTCCACGCGCTGCTCAGCGGCGTCCCGGGCGGCACCGGCCGCTGGACGGACGGTGAGCGCGTCGCCTTCCTCTGCCCGTCGCCCGGCTACGACCGGCACTTCGCGATCTGCGAGCGCTTCGGCATCGAGATGATCCAGGTGCCCATGACGGGCGAAGGCCCGGACATGGACGTCGTCGAGCGGCTCGTCGCCGACGACGCGACGATCAAGGGCATCTGGTGCGTGCCCAAGTACAGCAACCCCACCGGCGTCTCCTACAGCGACGAGGTCGTGCGCCGGCTGGCCCGCATGCGGACGGCCGCCCCCGACTTCCGGATCTTCTGGGACAACGCCTACGCCGTCCACCACCTCACCGACAAGCCGGCCGAGATCCTCGACGTCCTCGCCGAGGCCGAAGCCGCCGGGAACCCCGACCGGGTGTTCGTCTACGGCTCCACCTCGAAGGTGACGTTCGCCGGCGCCGGCGTGGCGTTCTTCGGCTCGTCCGAGGCCAACGTCAAGTGGATGACGGGCTTCCTGGGCAAGAGCACCATCGGGCCCGACAAGATCAACCAGCTGCGGCACGTGCAGTTCCTCAAGGACGCCGAGGGGCTCGCCGCGCACATGCGCAAGCACGCCGAGATCGTCCGGCCCAAGTTCGACGCCGTCGACCGCATCCTCACCGCGCAGCTCGCCGGGACCGGCCTGGCCGAGTGGACCAAGCCCGAAGGCGGCTACTTCATCTCCCTGGACGTGCCCGAGGGCTGCGCCAAGCGCGTCGTCCAGCTGGCCAAGGAGGCGGGCGTCGCGCTGACCCCGGCCGGCGCCACCCACCCCTACGGAGAGGACCCGGCCGACCGGACGATCCGGATCGCGCCGACCTTCCCGGTCCCGGCCGAGCTCGATGTGGCCATCGAAGGCCTCGCCACCTGCGTCCGGCTCGCAGGGTACGAGAAGCAGATCTGAGGTCCGCTCCGAAGCCGGTGAACCAGCCCGGCATCCGGTGACGTCCGTCCGGCGGGGCCTTCGGGCCCCGCCAGGATGGGCGCCACCGGCACTCCGGAAGACGGATGACCAGGCCATGGCCTCTGGCGGCCACGCCGCGACCACCGCGCACGGCGGCCTTGACAACACCATGAGTCGTCGAGATTCTTGCCGCCTCGGGTGCTGGAACGCGAAAGGAAGGCCCGGGCACGCCCGGACCTGCTTCAGCGGGGGATGCTCTGCGACGTCTCCACCGGCATCGCGTAGCCCCGCGACTGGCAGCCGGTGCCCAGGACGGCCATCGCGAGCAGGAGCGCCATCAGGCGCGAACCCTTCATCGTTTCCTCCCGTGTTCGTTCGCCTCGCTGATCCTGCTCTCAGCCGGTTGTGAACTACTTGGGAATCCCTTGAACACTCGATCGGGCAGGTTGGAGGATGGTTTGAAGGTTCTCGTCACGGGCGGCGCCGGCTACATCGGATCGGTCGTCACCACGCAGCTTCTCGAAGCCGGCCACACGGTGACGGTGCTGGACAACCTGACGACCGGCGTGGCCGCGGCGGTCCCGGAAGGCGCACGCTTCGTCCAAGCGGACATCAAGCAGGCCGGAGGGGTCCTCGGTGAGGGCGGCTACGACGCCGTCATGCACTTCGCGGCCAAATCCCAGGTCGGGGAATCGATGACCAGACCCGAGCTGTACTGGGACAACAACGTCGCGGGGACGCTCGCCCTGCTCGAAGCGATGCGCGCGGCGGAAGTACGCCGCATCGTCTTCTCCTCCACGGCCGCCACGTACGGAGTGACGGGCGACGAACCCATCACCGAGGACACGCCGACCGTCCCCATCAACCCTTACGGGCAGTCCAAGGTCGCCGTCGACTACGCCCTCCAGGGCGAAGCGGCCGCCCACGGCCTGGCCGCCATCAGCCTCCGCTACTTCAACGTGGGCGGCTCCTACGCCGGTTTCGGCGAACGCCACGACCCCGAGACCCACCTGATCCCCAACGTCCTCCGCGTGGCGGCGGGCCTGGCCCCCTCGGTGACCCTCTACGGCACCGACTACCCCACACCCGACGGCACCGCCATCCGCGACTACCTCCACGTGGCGGACCTGGCCGAAGCACACCTCCTGGCCCTGGCCGCCGCGGCCCCCGGCACCCACCGGATCTACAACCTCGGCAGCGGCACCGGCTACTCCGTCAACGAGGTCATCACCACCGCCCGCCAGGTCACCGGTCATTCCATCCCCGTCACGACCCTGCCCCGCCGAGCGGGCGACCCCCCGGTCCTCGTCGCATCCTCCGCCCGCATCACCGCCGACCTGGGCTGGAAGGCCCACCGACCGCTCCCCGAGATCATCGACGACGCCTGGACCTTCCTCCAGTCCGCTCTCTGATCCACGGCTGCCCAGCCGATCCGTCCGGGAACCGGATGAATCGTGTAGGCAGGGCAAAGACACGGCTTACCGGTGAGGGCCTGAAAGCACCTCGGTCCAGCCGGTGGTCCGCCGTGCGCGGAGGGCCTGGCACCGCGACGACAGATCACCGGCTGCGAGCCGCCGTCCAGCGGTGATGCGGGCGCCGGCCGCGCAGCCGGAGCAGAGCCGGCCATGCGACCGGCGGCCTCGTGAACGATCTCCGACGTGTCGTCGCGGTATCAGGTTCCCGCACCGGAGGTGTAGGCGTCGGCCCAGGCCGAACCGGAGCCGGACAGCCCGAGCTTCCTGAGCTCTTCGGAGCTGAGGCGGTCGAAGGCCAGACGCCGGGCCACGTGGTCGGCGACGGAGACGGCGGAGGGAACCAGAGGGTCACCTGTCGGCCCGTCGGGAACGAATCGGAGATTCATCAACTCTTCGATCAGGGGATAAGCGGGCACACCGGACCGCAGGGACACCGTCAAGGCCGTGGACAGCATCTCGGCCATACCCGCTGTGGTGGATCCCGGCTCTCCCCAGCTGATGAGGACTCCGCCCTCTGAGGTGTCGATGCGCACCGGGTCGCTCTCGCTCGTCGTCACCCCGGTGAAACTACTCCCGGTCGCTGACAGAACCGGCCGCCGAACCACCAACGACTCCCCAAGGACAGGGGGTCGACGCGTCTCAGGGCCGTCGCCGGAGGCCGACCGAGCTTCACGCCGCGGGCGCGCGGCAGAAGTGGCGGCTCTCAGCCGGGTACATCGCAGATCCGGCCCGCCGAGGCGCGACTTTTTCCACGCGGCTCGATATGAGTGGTCTGGAGAATGTGCGGGTGGCCGTGGGTCCTTGCGCGTAGGAGTCAACGGCGTCGGCGGAGCAGCCAGAGGACGGCCACCGAAATGGCCGCGCCCGCTGCCGCCCCGGTCACGAGTCCGAGCACCGTCGACAGGCCGTGGCCGGAGATGTCGAGTGACCCGATGAGGAGAACGACGGTCGCCGCGATCGCCACCATGATCGCCACCATGGCGGCGACGAAGGCGAAGAAGCGCGGGCTGAGGAAGACTCCGCGCTCGGGCTGCGGCGGAGTGGCGGTCAACTCGGCAGCGGGACCGAGCGTCGTGGCCTTGGGCCGTTTGAAGTACTCCCATACGACCCAGCCGCCACACGGCTCCCACCCTTCGGGGGCCAGCCGGGCCCTGTGCCCGCGGGGCTCGCGCCGGTACTCCCATTGCTGAGGGCGGTCCGGGTCGCGGGTCGAGTTGAACAGGCCGCTGCGGTCGACCTTCTGGACCTCCCAGCCCTGGGCGCCGTACTCGTTGAGCATTCTCACGTCGTGGAACAGGTCGGCGGTCCAGCGCCAGGTGCGGGCGTCCCCGGCGGGCTCGCCCGAGGCGGACGCCGAGCCGGCCAGGTCGCGGGCCAGGTCGGCCGCCGGGCCGAACTCGTCCACGGGGTCGCCGCCGCTGTCGGCGAGGTAGGAGGTGAGCTCTTCGACCGTGGCCTTCACCCGGTCGTCCGGCATGCCGGCCGCGTTCAGGCGGGCGGTGAGCTCATCGAAGTAGGTGCTCATCGGTGCCCCTTCGCCAGGACGGCTCGGACGGATTCGTCGAAGCTCAGCCAGAGGCCGCCCTGTTCGTTCAGTGTCTGTTCTCCGAGCGGAGTGAGCTGGTAGTACCTGCGGCCCGGGCCGCGCTCCGCGGCCCGGAACTCGGCGGAGACGAGGCCGGCTTCTTCGAGCCGGTTCAGCACCGGGTAGAGGGTGCCGCCCTTGATCTCTCCGAGGCCCGCCTCGGAGAGGTTCTTGGCGATCTCGTAGCCGTAGTTCTCGCCGTCGGTCAGGGTGGCGAGAACCAACAGGTCGAGTACTCCTTTGAGCCAACTGGACCGGCGGTCGCTGATCACGTCGGGGATCCTCTCTAGGCGGCGAGGCCGACCGGCTGCGGCTGCGGCTGCGGCTTCGGCTTGGGTGCCAGGAGCACCAGGCCGCGCAGGTCGATCAGGATGTGCAAAAGGATGGGCAGGAGGAGGCTGCCGGTGCGCAGGTAGAGCAGGGTCAGGCCGAGGCCGGCGAGCGTCACCATGACCATGCCGTGCCAGCCCTGGTAGAGGTGGCCGATCGCGAACACTGCGAGCGCGGCGGCGGCCGCAGTCTTCTGGTCGAGCCCGAAGACGCTCATCCCGACCGCGATGAGCAGGCCCCGGTAGACGATCTCCTCGGTGATGCCCGCGGTCACCGACAGGCCTGCGGCATACCAGTGCTCGGTCCTGGTGTGCGGCATCAGGTGCACGACGTTGCCCTGGCCGGGCACCGGGCGGCCCTTCATGAACCTGGGGAGGATGTAGGTCGAGACCGCGCCGACGATGAGGAATCCGGAGACGGTGCCGAGCGTGTCCCCGAGAGGCTCGGTGAGCGTCAGGCCGAGGTCCGCCGGGCCGAGGTCCGAAGACAAGACGACGATCACCAGGGCTGTGGCGGCGAGCAGCCACAACTCCGCGCACCAGAGCCCGAACATGCGGCGGTAGACACCCGGATCGGCAGCACGGGCGGCGGCCAGCCGATCGTAGGCGCGCTTGCCGAGCACAGGGCTGGCCAGGAGCAGGTAGGCGACGAGTGCGAGGGAGAGGGCGAGCGTCATCAGGAACCTCCTAGATGCGGTGCTAGCTAGATGCTAGAGCTAGCTAGTTAGGAATGCAATCTAGGTACCGGCTCGTTCTATTCGCTGATGCCAGGTAGCGCCGAAGCGCGAGTGCCGTCGAGTTCCCTGCCCGCCCCGCTCGCCCGATAGCGACCCGACCCGGCCGGACCGTCAGCTCGACACTCACGGCTCCGATGCTCGTCACCACCCGACACGTCCCCGGGCGGAGGCACCGAGGAGAGCAGTGGTCGATCGAGTGAAGGGGGCGCTGGGGAGGGCACCGAGCGACT
>NZ_BAAATZ010000003.1:186398-188821 GCF_039533685.1 Actinocorallia aurantiaca
TCAGCGTTTCCAGAAGGGGCGTTTGCGGGGGCGGGTGAGGGTGGTCAGGGCCTCGATGAGGCGGGGCCAGAGGACGAGGGGGTCGGGGGAGGACTTCAGCTCCTCCAGGAGAGAGGACAGCGTGGGGATTGAGAGGGACTCCAGGCGGGTGATGAGGTCGGACAGGTGCCGGAGACGTTCCTCCGAGGGGGCGTCGGTGAGTTCGCCCAGCCGGGACATCTCCAGCTCCAGGAGCGGATCGGCATCGGGGGCGGGGGACGGGGGGAGCGGTCCGCCACTGATGGGGGTGTAGGAGGTGCCGGAGAACGGAGGACCACCGGGGGCGGGGGCTCCACCGAACGTGCCGGGGGCCGGGCCGGCGGGGGCGGGCATGGCGCCACCGAGCCGGGACCGGGACGCCCTGGCGGGGGCCGCTCGGCGAGGACTCGCCGGCCGGGGGGATCCGGCCGGAGGCGCGGGGGCCGCCATCATCGGGGCTGAGACGGGGAGCGCGGCGGAGGCGCTTTCGGGCTGCCAGCCGCGGGGGAGCTCGACCGGCTGGGTCACCTGGTGCGGGGTGCCCCCGGAGGTGACGATGCGCGAGTCCACCGCGACGAAGGCGGTGAAGCGGCACAGCACCCCGTGCTTCAGCGAGGTGGTGACCAGCCGCTGCTCCAGCTCGTCGGACGGCCGGACGGCGTAGGCGTCCTCCAGGTCGCGCAGATGCGCGCGAGCCCAGATGGCGGTGGCGGCGAGATTGCCGGTGACGTACGGGGTCAGCGTCCGGCGCCATTCGGCCGTCGCACCGGCGGGGTCTCCGGAGGCGGACGTGTCGGCGGTGACGGTGAGGGGGCCGTGACCGCGGTAGCGGCCGGAGACGACCAGGGGGACGCCGGGGAAGACGGACGGCGGGCGGGCGGGGGTGAGGGTGTCGGGGAGGAGGGTCAGGCCGGGGGAGGGGTGGAGGGTCACCCGGGTGAGGGCGGGGGCGGCGATGCGGTGGTGGATGTGCTCCATCGCGGTGTCGAGGCGGTCCTCGGACTCGACCAGTTCGCAGCGGCCCTGGCCGTAGGCGGAGAGCCTGCCGAGGAAGCCCGCGTTGACGGCCTGGTCGATGCCCACCGTGTGGACGCGGATGCCGTTCAGGGCGGCGGGGGGCAGGGCGGCGAGGATCTGGTCCTCGTTGCCGACCTGGCCGTCGGTGACGAGCACCAGGACCCTGTCGCGGTCGGGGGCGTCGAGCAGGGCGACGGCCCGGGTGAGCGGGGCCAGCATTTCGGTGCCGCCTCGGGCGCTCAGGGCCGCCAGGTGCTCGACGGCGCGGAACCTGTTGCGGTCACCGGCCTCCGCGAGCCCCGGGGGCAGGCCTGCGGGCTGGTCGACCACGTGGTCGAAGGAGAGCACGGTGAACCTGTCGTGGGCCCGGAGGCTGTCGATGATCCGGGCCGCGGCGCGGCGGGCGGCGACCATCTTCCAGCCCTCCATGCTCCCGGACCTGTCGATGACCAGCACGACGTCCTTGGGCCGGGCGGGCCCGGCCTCCCCCGGGACCAGCGTCAGCGTGAACGTGCCCTCGCCGCCGGCCTCCTCCGCGGAGTCCGGAACGAGGACCAGCGATTCGACCAGGCCCGTTTCCAGCGGTGAGGAGGGGGGCGGGGCATAGGGGAGGCGGAGGATGAAGTCGCGGTCCAGGCGTTCGCCGGGGACGAGACGCAGGGTGCCGCCTTCGCCGGTGAGGGTGTGGAGGCTGGAGGCGACGGGGCCCAGAAGGAGCCCGGCGGGGTCGAGGTCGGCGGTGATGCTCAGGGCCACCGGGTCGGGGAAGCCGGGGAGCAGGACGGGCGGGGTGACGCGGGAGGCGTCGGGGACGGCTTCGGTGTCGGGGTGGACACCGGTTCCCGCGGGCGGCCCGCCCAGCGGGGCGCCGGGGATGTAGCGGGGGGCGACCACGAGGGGGAAGCGGAAGGTGGCGGCGCCGTCCTCGTAGGGGAGGGGCTGGTTCAGGGTGAGCCTTACCGTCACGCGTTCCCCGGGGAGGATGTTGCCGACCCGCATGGTGAAGACGTCGGGGCGGTCCTCTTCGGCGATCGCGGCGCGGCGGCCGGAGGCGATGGCCTGGTCGTACTCCTCGCGGGCCGCGGCCCGCTCCTTCAGTTCCGCGTCGACGACCCTGCCGTCGGCCTCCATGCGCAGGGCGGTGACGGCGGCGCGGTCGGGCAGGGGGAAGACGTAGGTGGCTTCCAGCGGGGTCTGGAACGGGTTGCGGAAGCCCTGGGTCACCTCGACGCGGGCGGCCAGGCCCGTGATCGCGGCATGGACGTCGACGGTGTCGAGCGGAAGGTTGCCCTCGGCGGTGGACAGGGCGCCGAATCCCGCTTCGGGGACCGGGGGCGGGGGCGAATCCATCGGCATAATCTGTACGTTCACGGGGGCCTCCCTGGCGA
>NZ_BAAATZ010000003.1:188848-385571 GCF_039533685.1 Actinocorallia aurantiaca
GGACGCGGCGGGTGTCCCGGCGGTGACGCTCCTCACCGCCGAAGGCCGTGCTACAGGTGGTGGGGTTCGCCCTCCCCTCTCGTGGACGCCCTCGCCAGCAGTTCTCGTTCGATGAGTTCGTCCAGGAGCGGCGCGGCGGCCGAGCGGAGGGCGGCGACGTCCTCCGCGCTCAGCGCCGAGGTCTCCAGCAGCAGCGTCACACCCGGTCCGAGCCGGATCCCCTGCAGCGCCGTGCTCCCGGCGGGGCCCGTCCCGCCGTCGCTTCGCGCGGGAGCCGTCTCGGCCCTCCCGCTTCCCTCACCCGATGCCCAGCGCACGTCCACCGGCCCGACGTCCTCGCCCGCGTCGGCATGCGATCCGACGGCGGAGGGCGTGGCGGACGATCCGAGCGCGGGGGAGGGCGCCGCCCAGAAGCGGCGCGGGGGCGCGGAGGGCGGCGGGGCGAGGCGGTCGGCGCCGGGGAGGGGGCCGGTGACGGAGAGGAGGGCTTCGACGGGGGCGCCGGTGAGTTCGGCCTGGATTTCGGCGAGGGAACGGCCGGAGGCCTGGCGGCGCTTGACCGCCACCAGCTGGAGGAGGTGGCGGGCGGTGTAACGGGCCGTGCGTCCCCGGCGGAGAGGGGGGTCGAGCAGTCCGAGAGTGGTGTACCAGCGGATGAGGCGTTCGTTCGGGACGTCCTGGACGCGTCCGTTCACCTCGAGGTCGGCCAGCGCGGCGGCCGCCCGTGAGGCCAGTTCGGAGATCGTCCAGGTGTCCATGCTGCAATAGTGACACTGTCATCATTACAGTGTCAACCGGCGCCGGATCTATCGGATTGAGGGCGGTTCGCCCTCTGCGACACCTGCGGGGCGGGCGGAAGTCCTTGAATGCGACGCCCGGGCGCAGCACGCTGGGCGCGGGGGTGAGGCCGGTGCGGCGGAGCGAGGCGGGTATGGCGGGGGCGTCCGCCTGGGCCCGGTACCGGCGGCTCTCGTTCCGGGCCGAAAGACTCGCCGTCTCGGCGGCGCTCGGAACGGCCGGCGGAATGGTGGTCGCGGGCCTGCTCGACTGGCGTCTCGGCATGGCGGTGGGGGGAGTCCTGACCGCCGCGCACTACCTGTCCGGCTACTTCGCGCCGGGAGTGGAGACCAACTGGCGGCGCGGCGCCCGTGCCGAGCGGCGTACCGGACGCGACCTGGGACGCCTGGGAGGCGGTTACAGCGTTCTGCACGACCGCGAGGTCCCGCAGCTTCCGACGACCAATCTCGACCACCTGGTCATCGGCCTGACCGGTGTCTACGCCGTCGTCACCCGGAGCGTGCGCCGCGGCGCACGCGTCTGGACGGACGAAGAGCAGCTGTGGGTGGGGGAGCAGCCCGCGTCCGGTCTGGAGACGGCCACGGTGGCACTGGCCGCGGAACTCGTCGCGGAGTTCCTTTCGGAGGAGCTGGACAGCGAGATGGACGTCGTCCCGGTCATCGCCGTCCAGTCGGGACGGGTGGCTTCAGAGGGTTTCGAATACGGTGACGTCACTTTCCTCCGAGGTCGGATGATTCCAGGATTCATCAAGTCGCATCCGGTCATTTTCACCACCGCCCAGGTGGCGACGATCGCCGTGGCGGCAGAACGTCTCTTTCCTCCGATGAAGTGGGAATTCTTATGGGAAGAGGGGTCAGACCAAAGGCGAAGGGGCGCTGGAGGGCGGAAGTGAAAAGCCCTAGGTTCCTCGCTCATGGAAGACGTTCTGCTCGTGGAGGCGCTGCGTTCCCGGGACCCGGGCGCGCCTGCCGCCGTTTATGACGCTTATGCCGCCAGGCTTTATGCGTATTGCTGGTTTCATCTGCTCCATCAGGACGCCGCCCAGGCGGCCTTGCGCGACACGCTCATCGTCGCGGAAGCCCAGATCGGGCGGTTGCGCGATCCCGCGGACGTCCTGCCCTGGCTGTACGCGATAGCCGGGGTCGAGTGCTCGCACCGCGCCGGGCTCACGGACGGCGGCCCCGATCTGGCGGTCGCCCGGCACGATCAGGACGACGTCGACCGGCGGATGATCGCCTGGCGGGCCCTGAGATCCCTGTCCCGGCGGGCCCACGAGGCACTGGAGCTGCGGTTGCGCCACCAGCTGTCCCTTCCGGGCCTGGCCTCCGTCCTCGGGCTCTCCAGAAGGGGCGCCAAGACGCTGCTCCAGAACGCGGAGGAGGACCTCGCGCTCGCCCTGACCGTGGAGATCCTGGCGCGGCTGGGTCCGCACGGCTGCCGCGGACGCGGCGACGTCCTCGCCGAGCGGGTGGCCGGGGAGCTCGACCCCAGCGTCAGGGCGAGGCTTCTGGCCCATGCCGGTGAGTGCGCGCTCTGCGAGAGCTATGCACCGTCAAGGACGTTTTCTCCGGCGAAGGTTCTGGGATTGTCGCCTTACGCACATCCACCCGCCTCGCTAAGAGTGCGAGTGATGAACTGTTTTACCGATCCCGAATTGCAGGGTTACCGGCTTTTCGTCGCGACCAGGAACACCGAGTTCACCGCCGCTGGATTTCCTCGACGTCCCTGCGATATGCCCGTCTCCGCCGGGTTTTTCAGGAGGGTATTGAGAAACGTTCCACCAAGCAGAAACATGATCGCCTGAATGGTGTGAGCGCGGCTGGTCTCCGGGTAGACACCCTCTCGGTGAGCGATTGATTACGTACAGTGATCACCCTGAAATGTTCGGCATGTCGGTATGTCGGGCAGGAGGAGGAAAGCGTGACCCAGCCAACCCGGAGCCTGGTGGTACTCATGACCGGAGCCCTCGTCGCGGTGGGGACGCCCGTGCTGGCCGCTCCGCCGGAGCCTTCCAGCACCAAGGATCTGGCCGAGAGCAGACATACCGTCCGTGAGAAAGGGCAGCGAACGGAACAGGTCACGAGCCGGCTCAAACGGGCGAAGGCCGAGTTGGCGGAGCTCGGGGAACGCGCCGAGCAGGCGCAGAAACGATACGCCGAAGAGGCAGCGGCGCTGAAACGGACGCGCAAGGCGTTCGTGGAGGCCCGGCAGCAGGCGCGGACGGCCGCCGCGAAGTACGAGAACGTCCGGGACGAGGCCGCGCGGGCGGAGCCCTCCCGCGGCGTGGAGCCCTCGCGAGCGGAGTCCGTACGGCAGAACGTACAGGATGGCGGCCCGCAGCCGGAGAACATACACGCCGAGGACACGCAGAGTGATGAAGTGCAGGCCGCGGAGTCGGAGACCGATGACGGCGAGCACAGTAAGCGGGAGGACTCCGCGGAAGGCGGGGCCTCCCAGGCCGCCGAGTACCCCGACTACAAGAAGTACGCCACGTACTTCGCGGACGCGATGAAGACCGCGGAGGACGCGAAGGCGGAGGCCTCGGACGTTGCCGAGGAGTCCGAGAAGACCGAGACGGCCGAGGCTGAGAAGGACGGGACGGAAGGCGCGGAGGACACCCGGTCCGAGACCGCGAACACCCGGGTGACGGGCGTCTCCCGGAATCGGGCCACGCGCTTCGAGGAGCTGAGGACGGCGCACACGAAGGCTCTCTCACTCCGCGCGGAGGCACGCCGGACGTACGAGCGTCAGAAGGAGGAGTTCGCCGCCGCCCGGAAGGCCAAGACGAAGGCCGACGCGGCGTACGAGGAGCAGGAGTCCGCGGTCACCCGGCTCCGCACGCTGAGGAAGCGCCTGCTCGCGGAGAACGACGTCGTCTTTCTGGCGGACAGGCGTGCGAGTGCTCGGGACGCGGGGTCCGCCCGCGCGGTCGTCAGCAAGGCGAAGGGCAAGAACCGCCGGTTCGCGCGAGGCGCGGCCCGCGGCAGGCTGGTCGTCCAGTCCGCCCTCAAGTGGATCGGCACGCCCTACTCCTGGGGCGGCGGCAACGCCTCGGGCCCCAGTTACGGCATCGGCCGAGGCGCGAGGACGCGCGGTTTCGACTGCTCGGGTCTCGCCCTCTACGCCTGGGGGCAGGCCGGAGTGAAGCTCGGCCACTACACCGGTCTGCAGTGGAACTCCGGACCGCGCATCCCGATCAGCATGGCCAGCCCGGGCGACCTGGTCTTCTTCGCCAGGAACATTAAAGATCCCGACACGATCCATCATGTCGGGATCTTCATTGGCCGCGGCCGGATGGTGGAGGCGCCTTACACCGGGGCGCGGGTCCGGATCTCCTCCATTTGGCGCAAGGGCCTCATCGGAGCGGTCCGGCCCGCCTAGCGGAGCTCCGGTCCGGCTCAGTGACCGCCCTGGTCCTGGAGGCGCTTGCGGGAGCGGAGGATCTCCTCCTCGGCCTCGACACGGCCCACCCAGTTGGCGCCCTCGACGGACTTCCCGGGCTCGAGGTCCTTGTAGACCTCGAAGAAGTGCTGGATCTCCAGCCGGTCGAACTCGGCCACGTGGTGGATGTCCCGCACGTGCTCGAAGCGCGGGTCGGTGGCCGGCACGCACAGCAGCTTGTCGTCGCCGCCCGCCTCGTCGGTCATCCGGAACATGCCGACCGTGCGGCACAGGATGAGGCAGCCGGGGAAGGTCGGCTCCTGCAGCAGGACCAGGGCGTCCAGCGGGTCGCCGTCCTCGCCGAGGGTGTTCTCCACGAAACCGTAGTCGGTGGGGTACTGGGTGGAGGTGAACAGCAGACGATCGAGACGGATACGGCCCGTCTCGTGGTCCACTTCGTACTTGTTACGAGATCCCTTGGGGATCTCGATAGTCACGTCGAATTCCACTGTGTCCTCCGCTTACCAGTTTCCGAAGCTGCCGCGTTTGATGCGTGGCTCATGGGGTGTTGTGTGTATACAAGGATGTCGCACTCCAGTGATAGTTCTGGACGGGGAAGGGGCATGACGTGGCGGCCGTCGACAGGCCTGTGGCCGTGGTCACTCTCTTCCTGCTCCAAGTCTTCACCGTGGGTGCGGGCGCTGGTGTGGTGAAAATCACACCCGAGCGGGAGCTCTCTCCTCGGCCGGCCTCGGTGGCCCACAGGGAGATCGTAGTTCCCGACAAGACCACGCAGGGTATCGCCGATACGCGGGTCTCCGGAGCACAGCTGGCCGCGAAACTCGCGAAACTCGATCCGGACGGCCGGATCATCGGGGTGGTGCTGGACGGCGCGACCCGGCAGAGCCTGTTCGACGCCAGGTCCGGCCAGGCGGCGGTGCCCGCCTCGACCACCAAGATCGTTACTTCGACGGCGGTGCTCGCCGCGCTCGACCCGTCGGCGCGGATGACCACCCGGGTGGTCTCCAAGGACGGACGGCTGGTGCTGGTCGGCGGGGGCGACCCGACGCTGTCGTCCCAGGACGATCCGAAGAGCTACCCCGAGCCCGCCTCCGTCGCGGACCTGGCCCGCGAGACGGCCGAGGCGCTCAAGGCGAACGGGACGACCCGGATCACCGTCGACTACGACGCGTCCCTCTACTCCGGCTCGTCGCTGGGTCCGGGCTGGAAGCCGACCTACTTCACCGAGGGGAGCGTCGCCCCGGTCTCGGCACTGATGGTCGACAACGGCAGGGTGGCCCCCAACCCGTGCGAGGGCACTCTCGCGCCCGTCGAGGACGGGCCGAAGCACGCCACGCAGGTGTTCGTCCAGTGGCTGAAGCGCTACGGCGTGAAGGCCGCGGTCGGCCGTCCCGGCTCCGGGGAGGGCGGTCAGAAGGTCGCGGACGTCCAGTCGCCGCCGGTCTCCGCGCTGGTCGAGCACCTCATGGACTGCAGCGACAACGACGTCTCCGAGGCCCTGGCCCGGCAGGTGGCCCTGAAGAAGGGGCTGCCCGCCAGCTTCGACGGGGCCGCGCAGGCGGTGCGGGGAGTCCTGCAGTCGCTGGGGGTCGCCCAGGGCGTCGACACGCGGGACGGCAGCGGCCTGTCGCCTCTCAACCGCATCACCCCGCTCGGGCTCGCCAAGATGATCTCCATGAACGCCCTGGGCGATCGGGCGGAGCTGCGCACCGTCATCACCGGCATGCCCGTGGCCGGTTTCAGCGGCACCCTCGCGGCCCGTTTCCTCGGCACGCCCGGTGCCGGAGTCGTCCGTGCGAAGACGGGCACCCTCAACCACGTCGCGACGCTGGCGGGCGTCATCATGCACAAGAACGGGCGTCTGCTCACCTTCGCCTTCATGGCGAACGGGGTGGAGGACCTGGGAGCGGCCCGCGCCGTTCTCGACAGGCTCGCCACCGCGGTCGCCACCTGCGACTGCTGAACGGACCGTCGCGGAAGCGGTCCTCCGCAGCCCCGATGAGGTGGGGGATATGTCCATTTGGGGCTGGCCGTCCAGGTTGGCAGAGGGGTTTCGGGGAACGCCTCAAGGCAGTGAGGCGTTAGTCCCTACGCCGAGGTGATGACGCGAGTCAGGCCCGTCCGGGATCCGGAGTCGCGGTGAGGGGAGCAGGCGTGAGCGGCATGATCGACTGGGGTACCGCGGTTCAGACCGGTGCCCGCCTGGTACGTCCCGGCCCGCAGGTCTCCCCGCATGAGGCACGGGCCGTCGTGATGGAACTCCGAGAGCTGTCGGCCATGGCGGAGGGGCACGTGCGGGAGTTCACCCGCATGGACGTGCCGCCTTCCACGCAGCCGGCCACCGTGGTGGACCGTCCGGGCTGGATCAAGGCGAACGTCGAGGGCTTCCGGGTGGTGCTGGAGCCGCTCGTCGACCAGCTCTCACAGCGTCGTACGGTGCCGACGGGCCCTGTGGGGATCGCGGCCGACATCGTCGGGCCCCGCGTCACGGGCATGCAGATGGGGGCGATCCTCGCGTACATGGCCAGCCGCGTGCTGGGCCAGTACGAGCTGTTCCTGCCGCCGGACCCGTCCGGCGACGCTCCCACGGGACGGCTGACGCTGGTCGCGCCCAACATCGTCCACGTCGAGCAGGAGCTCTCCGTGGACCAGAGGGACTTCCGGCTGTGGGTGTGCCTGCACGAGGAGACGCACCGCGCCCAGTTCACCGCCGTCCCCTGGCTGAGGGCCTACGTCCAGGAGCAGATGACACAGTTCCTGCTCGCCTCCGACATCAGCCCGACCGAGCTGTTCGACCGGATCAAGGACGCCGCCGAGGCGGTGGCCGACGCCGTGCGAGGCGGCGAGTCCAGCCTGATCGACGCGATCCAGACGCCCGCGCAGCGCGAGATCCTGAACCGGCTCACCGCGGTGATGACCCTGGTGGAGGGCCACGGCGACTTCGTCATGGACGCGGTCGGCCCCGAGGTCGTGCCGTCCGTCGCGCAGATCCGCGCCAAGTTCAGCTCGCGGCGCGGCGGCGGGTCCAAGGTGGACAAGACGATGCGGCGCCTGCTCGGCATCGACCTGAAGATGAAGCAGTACGCCGAGGGCTCGCGTTTCGTCCGCAGGGTGCACACCGAGATCGGCATGGCCGGCTTCAACAGGGTGTGGACGTCGCCCGAGACGCTGCCGACGATGGCCGAGATCAGCGACCCGTCCCTGTGGATCAGGCGGGTGGGCCTTCCCTCGCTGAACGGCGAGGTGCTGTCCCTGGAGAAGCCCAACGGCACCGAGTCATGAGCCGCGGACCGTCCGGCGCGCGTTCGTGACACCCTGAAGGCCTGACCGGTTCGGCGGCGCGTCCGCCGGGAGGACGGAGGCTGGGGTTGGGGCCGGATCCTGCTGTCGCCGGCGCGCGTTCGGCGGTACGGGCGTCGCTGGCCGACCTGGCGCCGGGCGCGCTGGTACTCGTGGCGTGCAGCGGGGGAGCCGATTCGCTCGCCCTGGCGGGAGCGCTGTCCTTCGTGGCCGCCCGGACGGGACTGCGCGCGGGGGGAGTCACGGTCGACCACGGTCTTCAGCGGGGGTCCGCGGAACGGGCCGAGGAGGTCGCCGGGCTGCTGCGGGGCCTCGGGCTCGATCCGGTGGAGTCCGTCGCGGTATCGGTGGGGCGGCATGGAGGACCTGAGGCCGCCGCGCGTGAAGCGCGCTACGCGGCCCTGAACGAGGCGGCGGAGCGGCTCGGGGCCCGGGTGGTGCTGGTGGGACACACCCTCGACGATCAGGCCGAGACGGTCCTGCTGAGACTCGCGCGCGGTTCCGGGGCGCGGTCGCTGGCGGGAATGGCGCGGTCCGGAGAGCGCTACCGCAGGCCCTTCCTGGGGCTCACCCGAGCCGAGGTGCGGCGGGCATGCCTGGCGATGGGACTCGCCCCCTGGGACGACCCGCACAACGAGGACCCGGCTTACGCGCGGGTGCGCGTCCGGCGGACGGTGCTGCCCCTGCTGGAGAGAGAGCTGGGCCCGGGCGTAGCCGAGGCGCTGGCCCGGACGGCCTCACAGCTGCGGGAGGACGCCGACGCACTTGACGGATGGGCGGTCCGGGCACTGGAGAAAGCGAGTGATTTGGAACACTCGCTGGACGTGCGGGTGTTGGAGGAACTGCCCCAGGCCGTGCGTTCTCGAGTGCTGCGACGGGCCGCCGTGGCGGCCGGAAGCCCGGCGGGGACGCTCGCGGCGGTGCATGTGGCGGCCGTGGACAGGCTGGTCACGGACTGGCACGGGCAGCGCGGTGTCGACCTGCCCGGGCGCGTCAGGGCGATCCGGCGGTATGGCAAGCTGCATTTCGGACCCGCCGGAGTGGCAGGGCCGGGGGAATGAACGACGAAGGGCGTAGGGGTGGACGAGAAGGACCTGGGCAACGACCTGGCCAAGGTACTGATCACGGAGGAGGAGCTCCAGGCGAAGATCCGGGAGCTGGCGGGTCAGATCGACACCGACTACGCGAACAAGGACCTGCTGCTGGTCGCCGTTCTCAAGGGCGCGGTCATGGTGATGGCCGACCTGTCCAGGGCGCTGCAGAGCCATGTCTCGCTCGACTTCATGGCGGTGTCGTCCTACGGCTCGGGTACCAAGTCCTCGGGCGTGGTCCGCATCCTCAAGGACCTCGACGCCGACATCTCGGGCAGGCACGTGCTCATCGTCGAGGACATCGTCGACTCCGGCCTCACGCTCTCGTGGCTGATCGACAACCTCCGCACGCGGCAGCCGGCCAGCCTCGAGGTCTGCGCGATCATGCGCAAGCCGGAGGCGGTCAAGACCGAGATCGATGTGAAGTACATCGGCTTCGACATCCCGAACGAGTTCGTCGTGGGTTATGGGCTGGATTATTCAGAGAAGTACCGCAATCTCCCCTTTGTCGGGACGCTTGCCCCGCACGTGTACAGCAACTGAACTCGGGGAACAACCCGGGCCAGCCGTTCGTTGGTAAGACGCTGGGGAGATCGCTGGCTGCATGCTTCGCTTCGTCCGGTGTACCTTCAGTAGTTAGCTTTCCGCAGACGTTGGTCAGGAGGGACGGGCCCCGTCCGGGGGCGCCGCACATATGGACGTGAAGCGCTACTTCCGCGGACCACTGCTGTGGGTCCTCCTCTTCGGTGTCCTGGTCGCCCTCGTCATGTGGGGTGTCAACCCCGGCCAGACGTACGAGAAGGTCGACACCTCCACAGTGGTCTCCGCCATTCAGAACGGCCAGGTGAAGTCGGCGAAGATCGTCGACAAGGACCAGGTCATCCAGATCACCACCCAGGACGGCAAGCACCAGCAGGCGAGCTGGGTCGGCGGCCAGGGGATCAAGCTGCAGGAGCAGTTGCAGCAGCAGATCCAGGCCGGTAAGACCCAGTCCTACAAGGTCGACGTTCCCAAGCAGAGCGTCTTCCTGAGCCTGATGTTCAGCCTCCTGCCGATGATCATCATCATCCTGATCTTCCTGTTCATCATGAACCAGATGCAGGGCGGCGGCTCTCGGGTGATGAACTTCGGCAAGTCCAAGGCCAAGCTCATCACCAAGGACACCCCGAAGACCACCTTCTCCGACGTCGCGGGCGCCGAGGAGGCGATCGAGGAGCTCAAGGAGATCCGCGACTTCCTGCAGAACCCCGCCAAGTTCCAGGCCATCGGCGCCAAGATCCCCAAGGGCGTGCTGCTCTTCGGCCCTCCCGGCACCGGTAAGACGCTGCTGGCGCGGGCCGTCGCGGGCGAGGCCGGGGTGCCGTTCTACTCGATCTCCGGCTCCGACTTCGTCGAGATGTTCGTCGGCGTGGGCGCCTCCCGGGTCCGCGACCTGTTCGAGCAGGCCAAGGCGAACGCCCCGTCGATCATCTTCATCGACGAGATCGACGCGGTCGGCCGCCACCGCGGCGCCGGCCTGGGTGGCGGCCACGACGAGCGCGAGCAGACCCTCAACCAGCTGCTGGTCGAGATGGACGGCTTCGACGCCAAGGCCGGCGTCATCCTCATCGCCGCCACCAACCGGCCCGACATCCTGGACCCGGCGCTGCTGCGTCCCGGCCGGTTCGACCGCCAGGTGACCGTGGACCGTCCCGACCTCGAGGGCCGCAAGGGGATCCTGCGCGTCCACGGCAAGGGCAAGCCGTTCGCGCCCGACGTCGACCTCGACATCATCGCGCGCCGCACCCCCGGGTTCACCGGCGCGGACCTCGCGAACGTCATCAACGAGGCGGCGCTGCTGACCGCCCGGTTCGATCGCAAGCTGATCGACATGGAGACCCTCGAGGAGTCCATCGACCGCGTGATGGCCGGCCCGGAGCGCAAGACCCGGGTCATGTCGGACGCGGAGAAGAAGATCATCGCCTACCACGAGGGCGGCCACGCCCTGGTGGCGCACGCGCTGCCGAACGCGGACCCGGTGCACAAGGTGACGATCCTGCCGCGCGGCCGGGCCCTCGGTTACACGATGACCCTGCCGATGGAGGACAAGTTCCTCACCACCCGTTCGGAGATGAACGACCAGCTCGCCATGCTGCTCGGCGGCCGGACGGCGGAGGAGCTCGTGTTCCACGAGCCCACCACGGGCGCCTCCAACGACATCGAGAAGGCCACGGCGATCGCCCGCAACATGGTCACCGAGTACGGCATGAGCGAACGGCTCGGCGCCCGCAAGTTCGGCGGCGGCCAGGGCGAGGTCTTCCTCGGCCGCGACATGGGGCACGAGCGGGACTACTCCGAGGACATCGCCTCGGCGATCGACGACGAGGTGCGCCGCCTGATCGAGAGCTCCCACGACGTCGCCTGGGAGATCCTCACCGAGTACCGGGACGTGCTGGACCACCTGGTGCTGGAGCTGATGGAGAAGGAGACGCTGAGCAAGGACCAGGTCCTGCAGATCTTCGCTCCGATCCGCAAGCGCCCGCACCAGAAGTCCTACACCGGTTACGGCAAGCGCCTTCCGTCCGACCGGCCTCCGGTCATGACGCCCAAGGAACTGTCGCTGACCGCTCCCGCGGATGCCACGGCGGTGGAACTGCCTACCGGCGAATCGGACAACTAGCGGATCCGCGTAGAGTGTCCGTTATGAGTGCTGCCCCGGAGTTCGATCACGGACGGATCGAGAAGGCCGTACGGGAGATCCTGTACGCCATCGGTGAGGATCCCGACCGTGACGGGCTCCGGGACACGCCGTCCCGCGTCGCCCGCGCCTACGCGGAGCAGTTCGCGGGCCTCGCGATGGGTCCCGAGGACGTCCTGACCACGGTCTTCGAGGCCGACCACGACGAGATGGTCCTGGTCAGGGACATCGAGCTGTACTCGACCTGCGAGCACCACCTGGTGCCCTTCCACGGGGTCGCGCACGTCGGCTACACCCCCGGCGACAACGGCCAGATCACCGGCCTGTCGAAGCTCGCCCGCCTCGTCGACGTCTACTCCCGCCGCCCCCAGGTCCAGGAGCGGCTGACCAGCCAGGTCGCCGACGCCCTGATGGAATCCCTCAAGCCCCGCGGCGTCATCGTCGTCATCGAGGCCGAACACCTCTGCATGACCATGCGCGGCGTCCGCAAGCCCGGGGCCAAGACCGTCACCTCCGCAGTCCGAGGCGACTTCCGCACTCACGCCGAGACCCGCAGCGAGGCCATGAGCCTCATCCTCGGCCGCCACTGATTCCGAGCCCTCCGCTCACCCGACCGACGGACCGTCCCGGTACATCCGGGGCGGTCTTCGTCTTTCCGGGCATCGCTGAGCGGCCTTCGGCCCCGGCGGGACGGTGGGGCGGACCCGTCGGGCCCGCCGGGGCGGGGGTCAGCGGGTGGCGGACTCGATGTTCTGCTGGGAGCGGCGGACGTCGGCGGAGCCCTCTTCGAGGGCGACGGCCATCTTGTCGAAGGCGGACTTGGCCTCGGCCCAGGCGGCGCGGAAGCGGTCGGCTCCGGGGCCCCACCAGATCTCGGCGGAGCCGACGGTGCGGCCGTTGAGGTCCTTGATCAGGGCGTCGAGGTTCTTGGAGTGCCGGGAGAACAGGCGGGCGAGTTCTTCCATCTGGGCGATGTTGCCGCCTCTGCGATCCGCACCCATGGGTCGTCCTCTCAGTGGGGGAACGTGCTTCACCTGTCACGGTAGGTCGCCCCGCCTCCTCGCGCAGCGACTTCACCAGTTGTTGTGGATAAAGCGGCACGGGGCGTAAGAGGTGGCGGAGAGCCTCGTCACTGCCCACAATTGCTTCGGCACGCTGTGTCACGAAAGGTGTCCGGGTGCCGTCGGGGGAGCGGTGTGGTGACGCCTGAACAGGTGCGGTGGGCGGGGAACCGGGTCGGGGAACTGGCCGAGACGGCCCGGCGAGCGGGGACGAGGGTCCAGCGGCTGCTGGAGGCCGGGGTGCTGGTGGGACCCGCCTCGGTGGCCCTGTTCCACCGGGTGGCGGGAAGGCATCTCGAAGTGGGACGCGCCTTCGAGGACGCCTCGGGTCGGGTCGAGACGGTGGGCAGGGCCACGTTCCCGCCCGTACGGGTGGCGCCCTTCGCCTTCCCGGGGCTGGGGCGCCCGCCCGCGGGAGAACCCGGAGTCGGGGAAGGAAGCCCCGACGGGCTGAGCGACCTGATGATCGAGCTGGGGCGGATGGCCCGGACCTGGCAGGAGGCCGGGCGGGAACTGTGGGGTCTCCTGGTCGGGATCGGCGCCGGAGGCGGGCCGGGGAACCGGGTCGAAGCGCTCGGCACGGACCTGCTGGGGGAGATCCCGGACCTCAGGCGCCGGCGCGAACTCCTCGCACGCGAGGGCGCCGGGATCGAGCGCGTGGCGTGGATGGTCGTCTCGCTCACGATGATGCGGGCGGTGAAGGCCGCCGACCGACGGCTGTACGCGCGGCTCATCGAGGCCGGTGTGGATCCGGCGGACATGCCGCGGGGCGAGGCGTCCGACGTGCGCGCCTGGTGGGAACACCTCACCCGGGAACAGCGGCGCCTCTACCTGCGGGCCTTCCCGGCACTGATCGGATGGGCGGACGGGGTCCCGGCCGTCGCGCGGGACAAGGCCAACCGGTTCAGCCTCGAACTCCGCCTCGGCGAGCTGCGGGAGCGGCGCCCCGGGACGCTGACGCCCTTCGAGATCCGCGACCTGGGACGGCTCGGACGGCTGGCGGACAAACTCGCCTCCGTGGAGCGGGACACCGGCCAGAAGGCCTACCTCCTCGGCCTGTCCTCCACCCTCGCCGGCCCCTGGGACCGGCACGACAAGGAGGTCCCCTTCGCCGCCTCCATGCCCCGCTTCGTCACCGACCCCACCAAGGGCCCCGACGGCCGCGTCATCATCGCCATCGGCGACCCCGACACCTCCCGCCACACCGGGATCTACGTCCCCGGCACCACGGCCCAGCTCGACAACATCGAAGGTGATGTCGACAGGGTCATGAGCTTGTGGAAGCAGAGCCAGAAATATGCTCTGAAAAATGAGGTCTCCACGGTCATGTGGCTCGGATATGACGCGCCTGACGGAATCGTCGCAGACGCCCCGAGGAATCTGTACGCAGATGCAGGGGCGCCTAAGTTGAAGAAATTCGTCAATGGTGTCCGTGTTGGCCAGAAAGAGTTGGAAAAACATCTGACGATAATTGGACATAGCTACGGTTCGGTTGTCGTGGGAGAGGCTGCCAGGCAAGGGGATCTCGCTGTGGACGACATCGTCGTCGCGGGGAGCCCGGGAATGCATGTTGGAAAAGCAGGAGAACTCGGCATCGGAGCAGAGCACGTCTGGGTGCAGGCGGCAGAAGGGGAC
Source organism: Actinocorallia aurantiaca (assembly GCF_039533685.1). Taxonomy (NCBI): domain Bacteria; kingdom Bacillati; phylum Actinomycetota; class Actinomycetes; order Streptosporangiales; family Thermomonosporaceae; genus Actinocorallia; species Actinocorallia aurantiaca. The sequence goes on from NZ_BAAATZ010000003.1 coordinate 202,813, forward strand.
CCGGTGCCCAACGCCGGCCGTATCGGGCACGGACGACCGGACCCGGAGAAGCGGTGGGGGGTTGTGCCCAACATCGTGCCGCTGGTGCCATCGGACCCGCTGTTCGGCGGACAGGTCCTCGAAACCGATACCCAAGGGCATAGCGACTACTGGAATGAAGGAAGTAAGAGCTTGGACAACCAGGTCAAAGTCATGACCCGTACCTACGATAATTTTGTTCCCACGGACGATCCGGTTCTGAAGGCTGATTGATCTTGAGGAGTAGGTCGGCATCTCGGTTGAAGATGGCACGATTGGCTTTGCTGCTTGGGTCCGTGGTGCTTTTCTCTGGGTGTTCCCGTACCGGATTGGGGGGACTGATGGTGGAAGATGACTTTCCGGTCGCGCATCCGAGAGGCGTGGTCGCCACGATAAGCCAGTATGGAAAAGAAATTGTCGATGGTCTGGCAGTGGGCAGAGGCTTCGAAAATCCCAATGTCTCTCCGAGCCCCTGTGGGAACGAGTACAACGCGAAGCAGGTGCCGGGTCGCAACGTCGATCTTGATACCTGGTGGGTGGGGTACAGCCCCTACTCAGAGGGGATCATCACCTACATCGAGGTACCCGACGAAGAAGTGATCGGCGAGGCGCTGACCAGGCTGAAGGCGGTCCTGGAAGGGATCGGGTGGCGGACGGTCGAGTTCGGCGCGGGAAGTCCGACGAGTCAGGCGGTGCTGCGGATCGCGGCGCCGCAGGAGGGCTACGGCGCGGTCCTGCAGGGGATCACCTCGGTTCCGGGGAGTCCGCGGATCGGGGTGAACATCTCTTCGCCGTGTCTGCGGCATCCGGAGGCGCGGTGAGGGGTCGGGAGGACTCGGGAAGGGGCGGGGGGAGGGCTTAGGCTGGGCACATGAGTGTTTCCGGGCTGCCTGACCATGAGCGGTGCCTGGTCATGGGCGTGGTGAACATCACGCCGGACTCCTTCAGTGACGGCGGGGAGTGGTTTGATCAGGAGCGGGCCGTCAAGCACGGGCTGGAGCTGGTGCGGGACGGGGCCGACCTGATCGACGTGGGGGGCGAGTCGACCCGGCCCGGGGCCCAGCGGGTGTCGCTGTCGGAGGAGCTCAGGCGGGTCGTCCCGGTGATCGAGGCGCTGACCCGCGAGGGGGTGCCGGTCAGCGTCGACACGATGCGGGCCGAGGTGGCCGAGGCCGCGGTGGCCGCGGGGGCGCTGCTGGTCAACGACGTCAGCGGCGGGCTGGCCGATCCGGACATGCCGCAGGTGGTGGCGCGGGCGCGGGTGCCGTACGTGGTGATGCACTGGCGCGGGCACAGCCACGACATGCAGAACCGGGCCGTCTACCGGGACGTGGTCGCCGAGGTCCGGGAGGAGCTGCTCCTCCGGGTCGAGGCGGTGGTCGCGCAGGGCGTCGACCCGTCGATGATCGTGCTCGATCCGGGACTGGGTTTCGCCAAGCAGGCGGAGCACAACTGGAAGCTGCTGGCCGACCTCGGCGAGCTGAGCGAGGAGTTCCCGATCCTGGTGGGCGCCTCGCGCAAACGCTTCCTCGGACGGCTGCTGGCCGACCCGGACGGCACTCCGCGCCCGTTCGCGGAGTGCGACGACGCGACCCTGGCGGTCACCACGCTGGCCGCCGCGGCGGGCGCCTGGTGCGTACGGGTCCACAACGTTCGCCCCAACGCGGACGCGGTACGGGTGGCTGCGGCCGTAGGCTCGGCGCGTGGATGACGCCGCAGCGGTAGAGGCCGCGAATGCCAGGTTCTACACCGCCTTCGAGACGGGTGACCTGGACCTCATGCACGAGGTCTGGGCCGACGGTGACTACGCCGAGGGCGTGACATGCGTCCACCCGGGCTGGGCGCTGCTGCGCGGTCGCGGCGAGGTGCTGCGCTCCTGGGCTCTGATCATGGCGAACACCGCCTACATCCAGTTCGTGCTCACCGGGGTGCACACCGAGGTCAGGGGCGACTACGCGATCCTCACCTGCGAGGAGAACATCCTCACGGCGGACAAGGACGAGGAGGGTTTCCTCGCAGGGGGAAGCGTGGTCACGACGAAGGTGTTCGTACGTGATGAAGGTCAGTGGCGACTGTGGGTCCACCACGGTTCCCCGGTGCTGGACGGGATGCGGGATGACGGATCGGATTGAGCTGCGCGGGCTGCGTGCCCGGGGATTCCACGGCGTGCTGCCGGCCGAGCGCGAACTCGGCCAGGAGTTCGTGGTCGACGTCGCGCTGGGGCTCGATCTGCGGCCCGCCGCGGAGAAGGACGACGTCGCGCTGACCGTGCACTACGGGGAGCTGGCGGACCGGCTGGTCGAGGTGGTGACCGGCGAACCCGTCGATCTGATCGAGACGCTCGCCGAGCGGCTGGCCGAGGTGTGCCTGGCCGATCCCCGGGTGCTGAGCACCGAGGTGACGGTGCACAAGCCGGCCGCCCCCATTCCGCACCCGTTCACCGACGTCGCCGTCACGATCACCAGGAGCCGCGTATGACGGACCGGACCCCCACCGGGGGGCACATGCTGATCGGACACCGGGTGGTGCTCTCGCTCGGCAGCAACCTCGGAGACCGGGTGGAGAACCTGCAGGAGGGGCTCGACGCGCTGTTCGACGCTCCCGGCCTCACGCTGGTGGAGCTCTCCCCGGTGTACGAGACCGCGCCCTGGGGCGGGGTCGAGCAGGACGACTTCCTCAACGTCGTGGTCGTCGCGGAGACCCTGTTGACGCCCGAGACGCTGCTGGAGCGCAGCCTCTCGATCGAGGAGTCGATGCGGCGGGAGAGGATCGTCCGCTGGGGTCCGCGCACCCTCGACATCGACATCGTGCAGTTCGGGGAGATCGTCTCGGACGATCCCCGGTTGACGTTGCCGCACCCCCGCGCGCACGAACGCGCGTTCGTGCTGGTGCCGTGGGCCGAGATCGACCCGGAGGCGGTGCTTCCGGGACACGGCCCGGTCGCCGAGCTGGCCGCCGCGGCTGGGGGCCAGGAGGTCGTCCGGCGTGACGACCTGAACCTTCAGCGGCCGGCGTGAGGGCGTCCCGGCCGGCGGTCCTGCTGGCGCTGGTCCTCGTGGCGGCGCTGGCGGTGTGGGCGTTGCTCGAAGGCCTGTACTCGCAGCTGCCGCCGCTGCCGTGGACGGCGGTGCCGACGCTGCTGCTGCTGGCGCTCGGCGAGATCGTCGCCGGCGTGCACCTCCGCAACAAGATCCACCACAAGGCCGCCGCGGAGGAGGCCCGACCCGTCGACCCGTTGAGTGTCGCGAACATGGCCGCGCTCGGCAAGGCCAGCGCCCACGCCGCCGCCGCGCTCACCGGTGTCTTCCTCGGTTTCGTCCTGCACGTCCTGCCCGACATCGACCTCCCCACCCCCCGCCACGACTTCATCGTCAGCGTCGCCACCACGGTCTCGGCCCTGGCCCTCACCGGCGCGGCCCTCTTCCTGGAGTACTGCTGCCGGGTCCCCAAGGACCCCGAAGCCGAACGGAACGACCGCCGCTGACCCTGGGCACGGCACCAGGACGGCCCTGGTCGAGGGATCCCTCGACCAGGGCCGTCCTGCGGTTCGCCGGTGTGGCCGGCCCCCGTCGAGTGCGCCGACGACGTCGCGACGCTCGGCCGCGCGGAGCGCGACCGTCATGGAACGGGCCTATTTATCGATGTCGCCGACGACGAAGAACATGGAGCCGAGGATGGCGACCATGTCGGCGACGAGTTGGCCCTTCAGCATTTCGGGCAGGACCTGGACGTTGTTGTAGCTGGCGCTGCGGAGCTTGAGGCGCCAGGGGGTCTTCTCGCCGCGGGAGACGAGGTAGTAGCCGTTGAGGCCGAGGGGGTTCTCGGTCCAGGCGTAGGTGTGGCCCACCGGGATCTTGAGGATCTTGGGGAGGCGCTGGTTGATGGGGCCGGGCGGGAGGTCGGCGAGCCGGTCCAGGCAGGCGTCGGCGAGGTCGAGGGAGACGAGCGCCTGGTCGTGGAGGCACTCGAAGCGGGCCAGGCAGTCGCCCTCGGATCGGGTGACGACGGGGACGTCGAGTTCGCCGTAGGCCAGGTAGGGCTCGTCGCGGCGCAGGTCGAAGTCGACCCCGGAGGCGCGGGCGATGGGGCCGCTCACCCCGTACTGCAGGATCTGCTCGCGGGTGAGGACGCCCACGCCGCGGGTGCGGGCCCGGAAGATCTCGTTCCCCAGGATCAGGTCGGAGATGTCGGGCATCCGGGAGCGGACGAGGGCGACGGCCCGCCGGGTGCGCTCCAGCCAGCCGAACGGCAGGTCCTCCTTGAGCCCGCCGACCCGGTTGAACATGTAGTGCATGCGGCCGCCGGAGACCTCCTCCAGCACCCGCTGCAGCTCCTCGCGTTCACGGAAGGCGTAGAACATCGGGGTGATCGCGCCGATCTCCAGCGGGTAGGACCCCAGGAACATGAGATGGTTCAGCACCCGGTTGAGCTCGGCGAGCAGGGTGCGCGCCCAGACGGCGCGCACCGGCACCTCCATGCCGAGCACGCGTTCGGCGGCCAGCACCACGCCCAGCTCGTTGGCGAACGCCGACAGCCAGTCGTGCCGGTTGGCCAGCACCACGATCTGCCGCAGGTCGCGCACCTCGAAGAGCTTCTCGGCGCCCCGGTGCATGTACCCGATGATCGGTTCGGCCGAGTCGATGAGCTCACCGTCGAGGGTGAGGCGCAGCCGAAGGACCCCGTGGGTGGAGGGATGTTGCGGTCCGATGTTGAGGACCATGTCCTCGGTCGCGAGCTCCCTGGCCCCCGCGCCGATGCCGACAGTGCGCGTCTCCATAATCGACATGGTCGCAGACTCCTCTGGCGGGCACGCATTCGCGTCGCCCTCCTCTCCGGTACGGGTGGTGCTGGTGGCTTTGATGCCAAAAAGAGGGTGTTTCCTGTTGACTGGGACGCGATGAACGAGCAGCCGCAGATCCTGCCTCCGCAGCCCTACCGCCAGCGCACCCGGGAGGAGGCGTTCGCGCCGCCCGAGGGCGCCCGGTGGTGGCGGGTGTCCGCCCGCTACAAATGGCACCGCCGAACGGTCGCGACGGCCGTCGCGCTGCTCGCGGGCCCGCTCGGCGCGTTCGTCGTGGCCAGGACGGGCGGAACGCCCGGCGCGCTCATCTGGGGCGTGGCGACGGTCCTGGCCTTCGTCCTGGCCTGGCTGGTGGCCGAGCAGGCCTACCAGGCCTGGGGTTTCCTGGAACGCGGCGACGACCTCGTCATCACCTCGGGGGTCTTCCAGCGCAGGATCGTCATCGTCCCCTACGCCCGCATGCAGTTCGTGGACGTGACGTCGGGTCCGCTGGAGCAGGCGTTCGGGCTGGCGACGGTACGGCTGCACACCGCGGCGGCGACGACGGACGCCTCGATTCCGGGACTGCCCGTCGCGGTCGCGGACCAGCTGCGGGACCGGCTGGCGGCCCGGGGCGACGAGGGGGCGGGCCTGTGAACCCCTACCCGTATCCGCCGCGGCCCTACCGCCCGGCGCCGCCGCCCCGGCCGACGGTGGAGGTGCACCGCCTGCACTGGGCCACCGCGCCGCTGCGTTCGCTGAACATCGTGGTCGTCTACTTCGTCCTGATCGGGATGTGGCTGCTGCTGGACACCTCCGGAGACGACTGGTTCACGCTGCAGCCCGCCCGGGTCCTGCTCTTTCTGCTGGTCACCCTTCCGGTGGCGCTGGTGGCGGGCCTGGTGGGCGTGTGGGCGTGGTGGTCGGTGCGGTTCTGGATCGACGGCGACGACCTGGTGGTCGACACCGGGGCGGTGCGCAGCCGGATCAGGCGCATCCCGCTGTCGCGGATGCAGGGCGTCGACGTGTCGAGCCCGCTGCTGGGCCGGCTGCTCGGGTTGGCGGAGGTGAGGCTGGAACTCGCCGGGGGCAGTTCGGCGGAGATCACGCTGCGGTATCTGGGCGGACGGCGGGCGCAGGCGTTGCGGGCCGAACTGGTGGCGCTGGCGGCGGGGCTGCCCGGCCACACTCCGGAGGCGCCGGAGCGGCCGTTCTGCCGGGTGGGGTTCGGGGCGCTGTTCACCTCGCTGGTGCTGCGGATCCCGGTGCTGCTGTCGTTCGCGCTGTTCGTCGCGCTGGTCGTCTTCGGGATCGTCGTCAAGGAGCTGGCGGTGCTGGGCGTGGCCATCCCGATCATGCTGGGCCTGTGCCGCGAGGTGATCGCGCCGCTGGTGATGTACGCCCGGTTCCGTTCGTCGATCTCGCCGGACGGCATCCGGCTGCGCTTCGGGCTGCTGGAGAGCCGGCTGCAGACGGTGCCGCCGGGCCGGATCCAGGCGCTCCGGGTGGTGGAGCCGTGGATGTGGCGGTACTTCGGCTGGGCCCGGGTGGACATGACCGTCGCCGGTTACGGAGGGGAGCGGCAGGCCCTGTCCTCGACGCTGCTGCCGGTGGGTCCGAGGGAGGCCGCCTTCGCGCTGGTCTCCGAGGTGTTCCCGGGGGTCTCGCTGGAGGGCGTCGCGTTGACGCCCGCGAAGTCGCGGTGGAGGGCGCGGGACGCGGCGGGCATCACCCGCGAGGCCTTCCTGTCCCGGAGGGGCAGATTCTGCCGGACGTGGGACGTGGTGGACTTCGCCCGGGCCCAGTCCGTCCGGCTGACCTCCTCGCCGGTCCAGCGGCTGCTGGGTCTGGGCACCGTCCAGGTGGACGTTCCGCCGGGGCCGGTCCAGGTGGCGGCGGTGGACTGGGACGTGGCGCGGGCCCGGGACCTGGTGGACGAGACGGTGTCGCGTGCCAGGCCGGCCAGGGCCAGGTCCGGTTCGCTGGAGCGCTGGGCGGGCTAGCGGGGACAAAAAGGGCCGGGGCCCCCGATGGGGACCCCGGCTGGAACCGCTTTGAGGATCAGTGGTGGAACTTGTTCCGCTCCACCTCGATGACGTCATCGTTCTGGCTGTCCTCGCAGGACGCGGTGGTCGGGCTCACGACCGGGATGAGCTCGATCGGGATCACGTTGGTGCCGCAGATGTTCAGCGAGAGCAGGTTGTTCAGGATGCCGTTGCCGTCGACACTGGTGGGGCTGATGACGTCCGGCCCACCGAAGTGCGGGTGCGGGTTGGCGTTGGCGGCGGCGCCGAAAACGCCGACCGCGGACAGAGCGAGCGCACCGGCCGCGGCGAAGTTCTTGAGCGTCATTAGGGGATCCTCCCTGTACGTTTGACGATGCCGGGGTACCTGCGCAGCAACCCCGGCCATACGTAGAGTAGTTATTCAGCTACTCACGGGTAGTGCGACCCCTAGTGACAGAGAGTTACCCGACCTCTATCCAAGCGTGACCGTTCCATGACTTTAAGTAGTCGACTTGTCTGCTTGTGGTGGGAGACCTGGGGTTATGCCAGTCGAGCCGATCGCTCGTGCATGTGGGGGAAGGCCGGAGCCCCCTGAAGGGCCCCGGCCGGACGAACTCGGGACGAGGTCAGTCGTCGATTTCGATGACGTCTTCGTTCTGGCTGTCCTTGCAGACCGCCGTGGTCGGGCTGAGTACCGGGATGATCTCGATCGGGATCACGTTGGTGCCGCAGATGTTCAGCGAGAGCAGGTTGTTGGCGATGCCGTTGCCGTCGACACTGGTCGGGCTGATGACATCGGGGCCACCGAAGTGCGGACCGCCGAAGTGCGGGCCGCGTGGGTGTTCGCCGGCGAGAGCCGGGCCGGCGGCGGCCATGACACCGAGGGCGAGCGCACCGGCGGCAGCGAACTTCTTGAGCGTCATTTAGGGGATCCTCCCTGTACGTTGACAACGCCGGAGCACCTGCGCAGCAACCCCGGCCATACGTAGAGTAGTTACTCAGCTACTCGCGAGTAGAGCGACCCCTGGTGACGGAGAGTTACTCTACTTGTGCGATCGGGTGACTCATTGATGACTCTAGGTAGTTACTTTGTCCGGGCATGCCGGTAAGGGGAGTGTCGCTGCGGTCTCGTTGGATTGCAGCGCATAAAAGGGAAGGCCGGAGCCCCCCGAGGGGGCTCCGGCCTGGCAGGCTGTGGGACTGGTCAGTCCTCGACCTTGATGACGTCCTCGTTCTGGCTGTCCTCGCAGATCGCGGTGGTCGGGCTGAGCACGGGGATCAGCTCGATCGGCACCAGGTTGGTGCCGCAGATGTTCAGCGAGATGGCGTTGTTCAGAATGCCGTTGCCGTCCACGCTGGTGGGGCTGATGACGTCGGGGCCGCCGAAGAACGGACCGTGCGGGTGCGGCTTCGGGTGGGCGAGAGCGGGGCCGGCGACGGCCATGACACCGAGGGCGAGCGCACCGGCGGCAGCGAACTTCTTGAGCGTCATTTAGGGGATCCTCCCTGGACTTTGACGACGCCGGGAATACCTGCGCAGCAACCCCGGCCGTACGGAGAGTAGTTATTCAGCTACTCGCGGGTAGTGCGAACCCGGGTGGCGAAAGGTTGCCTTAGTCATGACCAAGCATGACCATTTGATTACCTTGGAGGCTGAGCCTGTCCTCTTATGGGGGTTTAGAGAGCATCGGCTCCGCCCGGCCGCCGGTGCGTGCGACCCTGGTGGGGTGATCACCTGGCATGCGGCGATGGAGCGGGCCCTGTACGGACCCGAAGGGTTCTACCGGCGGGAACGTCCCGAGGCGCACTTCCGGACCTCGGTGCACGCCTCGCCGCTGTTCGCCCGCGCCCTGGCCCGCCTGCTGGAGGACGTCGACGTCCAGCTCGGCAGGCCCGGCCGGCTCGACGTGGTGGACATGGGCGCGGGCTCGGGCTCGCTGCTCGCCGGAATCCGGGAGGCGGTCCCCCCGGACGTGGCGCGGCGGCTGCGCCCGGTGGCCGTCGAGTTCGAGCCCAGGACGGGTCCGGAGGGCGTCGTCTGGGCCACCGAGCCGCCGGAGGGGATCGTCGGGCTCGTCGTCGCCAACGAGTGGCTCGACAACGTGCCGCTGGACATCGTGGAGTACACCCCCGAGGGTCCCCGCCTGATGCTGGTGGACGCCGAAGGAAACGAGCGGCCGGGACCCGAGCCCGCGGAGGCGGACCTGGCGTGGCTGGCCCGCTGGTGGCCGGAGCGCGGAGGCCGGGCGGAGGTCGGCAGGAGCCGGGACGAGGCCTGGGCCCGGCTCGTCGGGCGGCTGGAGGCGGGGGTCGCCGTCGCCGTCGACTACTCCCACGACGTGGAGACCCGGCGGCCCACTCTCGCCGGGTACCGCCACGGCATGGCGGTCTGGCCCGTCCCCGACGGGTCCTGTGACGTCACCGCGCACGTCGCGCTGGACGCCTGCGCGGTGCCCGGCCTGGAGACCGTTCTCATCACCCAGCGGGAGGCCCTGCACGCCCTGGGGATCAGCGGACGGCGGCCGGACAGGGAACTGGCGTTCAGTGACCCGCGCGCCTATCTCGCCGAGCTCTCGCGGGCCGGGGAGGCCGCCGAACTCACCGATCCGGACGGGCTGGGCGGGTTCGGCTGGCTGATGCAGGCCAAGGGCCCGGTGAGCCTGGAGCGCCACCGGACGCAGGGTGCCGCCGTCCCCCCGGAAGGCGGCGGGACGGCGGTCTTCGGGACCCCTGGAGTCGCTGGATGAAGTTCCGCCTTGGGCGCCTCCCCCCTGTGGATTGCGAGGAGCACCACCTTGTCCCGTGACACCCTCGAGGGGTAATGACCGTCGGGGTGACCATGTGGTGACCCTGAGTCAGGGGAGGCGTCAGATGAGCCGCTCCGCGACTTGGGTACCCTTGGCTCGCACCGTCCGGTACCCCTTTCGAGGACTGGAACGTTCATGGATCTGCCTACCCAGCGGCCGGGCCGGCTGAAGGTCGGCGTCGTCGGCGCGGGCCGGGTCGGCGCCGTGCTGGCCGCCGCCCTCGCGCGCGCCGGTCACCGCGTCGTCGCGGCGTCCGCCGTCTCCTCACGCCTCCGGGCGGAGGAACTGCTGCCCGGCGTGCCCTTCCTGGCTCCCCAGGAGGTCGTGGCCGCCGCCGACCTCGTCCTGCTGACCGTCCCCGACGACGCCCTCGCCGAACTCGCCGAGGGCATGGTCGCCGCGGGGGTCGGAGTCCAGGGCAAGCTCTTCGCCCACGCCAGCGGGCGCCACGGCACCGCCGTCCTGGCCCCGCTCGCCCGGGAGGGCGGGCTGCCGCTCGCTCTGCACCCGGTGATGACCTTCACCGGCCGCACGGGCGACCTGGAGCGGCTCAGCGGCATCTCCTTCGGGGTGACCGCGCCCGGGCCGCTGCGCCCGGTGGCCGAGGCCCTCGTGGTGGAGATGGGCGCCGAGCCCGTCTGGATCGAGGAGGAGCACCGCACGACGTACCACGCCGCGCTGGCGCTGGGCGCCAACCACCTGGTCACCCTGGTCGTGGAGTCCTGCGGCCTGCTGAGCGCCGCCGGGGTCGCCGAGCCCGGCCGGATGCTCGGCCCGCTGCTGGGCGCGGCCCTGGACAACGCGCTGCGCCTGGGCGGCCAGGGGTTGACCGGGCCGGTGGCTCGGGGCGACGCGGGCACCGTCTCGGACCATCTGGCCGCGCTGAAGGCGGTCGAACCGGACGCGGTGCCGGGCTACCTGGCGCTGGCCCGGCGCACCGCCGACCTGGCGCTGGACTCCGGGCTGCTCAAGCCGGAGGCCGCCGAACGGCTGCTGGGCGTGCTGGCCGACTCCCCGTGAACCGGGCGGCCCGAGTCCCGGCGCACCGGTGATCCCTGATTCAGGAAGGACCTCGATGATCGTTCATTCTCTCGCCGACCTGGCGCGCGCCCGCGGGCGGCTGCCGGGCACCGTCGCGTTCGTCCCCACGATGGGGGCGCTGCACGACGGGCACCGGGAGCTGATCAGGTGGGCGGGCAAGGACGCCGACCACGTGGTGGTCAGCGTCTTCGTCAACCCCCTGCAGTTCGGCGAGCAGGCGGACCTCGAACGCTACCCCCGGACGCTGGAGGCCGACGCGGCGATCTGCGACGCGGAGGGGGTGGCGATCGTGTTCGCGCCGTCCGTCTCGGACGTCTACCCCCGGCCGCTGGAGGTCTCCGTCAGCACCGGCCGGATGGGACGCATCGTGGAAGGGGAGGCCCGGCCGGGGCACTTCGACGGGATGGCCACGGTGGTGGCCAAGCTCTTCGGGATGGTCCGTCCGGACAAGGCGTTCTTCGGCCAGAAGGACGCCCAGCAGCTCGCGGTGATCCGCCGGCTCGTCGAGGACCTCAACCTCGGCGTCGAGGTCGTCGCGGTGCCGACCGTCCGGGAGCCGGACGGCCTGGCGCTCTCCAGCCGCAACAGGTTCCTCTCGGGCGAGGAGAGGAGCACGGCCCTCGCGCTCTCCCGGGCCCTGTTCGCGGGGCGCGACGCCGTGCCGGGCGGGGCGGAGGCGGTCCTCGCGGCGGCACGCCCCGTCCTGGAGGAGGCGGCGACGGCGGAGCCCCCCCTGCTGCCGGACTACCTCGTCCTCGCCGACCCGGCGACCTTCGACCCCGTCGAGCCCGGCCACCGCGGCCCGGCGGTCCTGGCCGTCGCGGCACGCGTCGGCGCCACCCGTCTGATCGACAACCTCCCCCTGGAGTTCTGATGTTCCGGACCATGTTCAAGTCCAAGATCCACCGGGCCACCGTCACCCAGGCGGACCTGCACTACGTCGGTTCGGTCACCGTCGACGCGGACCTGATGGAGGCCGCCGACCTGCTGCCCGGCGAGCAGGTCCACATCGTCGACATCACCAACGGGGCCCGGCTGGAGACCTACGTCATCGAGGGGCCGCGCGGCACCGGGGTGATCGGGATCAACGGCGCGGCCGCCCACCTGGTGCACCCGGGCGACCTGGTCATCCTCATCAGCTACGCCGCGATGTCCGACGCCGACGCGCGCTCCTTCCGCCCGTCGGTGGTGCACGTCGACGCGGACAACAGGATCGTCCTGCTGGGCGACGACCCGGCCGAGCCCGTCCCGGGCACCGACACCCGCCGTCCGGACCTCGTCCACTGACCCCGGGGGAATAGCCCTTCCCGGATTAGTGTCATACTGACGAAAACCCCCCGGAGGAGGGCGTCATGATCGACGAGCTGGCCGCCGGCACACCCGGCTGGACCGCGCGCACCGACGCGGTGGTGATCGGTTCCGGCATCGCGGGCCTGGTGGCGGCGATGCGCGCGGCGCGGCACGGACGGGTGCTGCTGGTCACCAAGGCGCTCCTGGACGCCGGGTCCACCCGGTGGGCGCAGGGCGGCATCGCCGCCGCGCTCGCCCCGGAGGACAGCCCGGAGGAGCACCTGGCCGACACCCTCACCGCCGGTGCGGGCCTGTGCGACGCCGAGGCCGTCCGCGCCCTCGTCACCGAGGGGCCCGACGCGGTGCGCAGGCTCATCGAGACGGGCGCGCACTTCGACCTCGCCGCCGACGGCACGGTCTCGCTCACCCGCGAGGGCGGCCACCACCGGCGGCGCATCGCCCACGCCGGGGGAGACGCCACCGGCGCCGAGATCAGCCGGGCGCTGCTGGCCGCGCTCAAGCAGACCGAGGGCGTGGAGGTCATCGAGCACGCCCTGGTGCTCGACCTGGTCATGGAGGGCGGCCGCGTCGCCGGGGTCACCCTGCACGTCATGGGCGAGGGGCAGCGGGACGGGGTGGGCGCGGTGCGGGCCCGTTCCGTCGTACTGGCCACCGGCGGGCTCGGGCAGGTCTTCTCCGCCACCACCAACCCGGTGGTCTCCACCGGCGACGGCGTGGCGCTGGCGCTGCGCGCCGGAGCCGAGGTGGCCGACCTGGAGTTCGTGCAGTTCCACCCGACGGTGATGTGGCTTGGCCCGGGGGCCACGGGCCAGCAGCCGCTGATCTCCGAGGCGGTCAGGGGCGAGGGTGCTCACCTCGTCGACGCCTCGGGCGAACGGTTCATGGTCGGGAGGCACGAGCTGGCCGAGCTCGCGCCGCGCGACGTGGTCGCCAAGGGGATCATGAACCGCATGCGCGAGACGGGCGAGCCGCACATGCTGCTCGACGGCCGCCACCTGGGCGCCCGGTTCTGGGAGACGCGCTTCCCCACCATCCTGGCCAGCTGCCGGGAGCACGGAATCGACCCGGTGACGCGGCCGATCCCCGTCGTCCCGGCCGCCCACTACGCCAGCGGAGGCGTTCGCACCGACGGGTACGGGCGCACGTCCATCCCCGGCCTGTACGCCTGCGGGGAGACGGCCTGCACCGGTGTCCACGGCGCGAACAGGCTCGCTTCCAACTCGCTCCTGGAGGGCCTCGTCTTCGCCGAGCGCATCGGTGAGGCCCTCGCGGAGGAGCGGGAACCGCTCGCCGACGGCGACGGGGCTCCGGCACGGCCGCGGAGGAAGGGCTTGCTCGACCCGTCCGTCCGCGGTGAGATCCAGCGGGTCATGAGCACCCACTGCGGGGTCCTGCGTTCGGCGGAGGGGCTGGCCGAGGCCCGCCGCCTCCTGGAGGAGCTGGGCGGGCGCGTCTGTGATGACCCGTGCGTGGAGGCGTGGGAGGCCACCAACCTCCACACCGTGGCCACGGCCGTCGTCGCGGCGGCCGAACGCCGTGAGGAGACCAGGGGCAGCCACTGGCGCGACGACTTCCCCGACCGCGACGACGTCCGCTGGCTCGGGCGGCTGAGCGGGCGGCTGGAGGCCGGGACGTTCCGGCTGGCCTTCGCCCTCGAGAGGCCCGCCCCCGAAACCCTCGCGTCCGAAGCGCCCGGATCCGAGGCCTCCGAGCGGCCCCGACGGACCACCGCCGCCCAGGCGCGTTCCGCTTCGGGCGCCGTCGTCTGACCGGCAGGATCAGGCACGCCCATCCCCCTGGCGAGCACGGCCGACGGGCCGGGCCGCGAGCAAGTGAGTGAGTGAGGAAACCATGACGCCCGAGCTGGCACAGCGGCTACAGGACCAGGGGCTCGACCCGCTGGCGGTGGAGAGCCTGGTCAAGGCGGCACTGGCGGAGGACGGCGAGACCGACGTCACCAGCGAGCCCATCTTCGATCCCGAGCAGGTCTCCACGGCCGACTTCGCGGCCCGCGCCGAGGGCGTCGCGGCCGGGCTGCTGGTCGCCGAGGTCGTCTTCGACGTCCTGATGGGCGGAGAGGCCCGGCTGGAGCGGCGTGTCCGGGACGGCGACCGCATCGGGAAGGGCGACGTGCTGCTGACCGTCACGGCCCCGACGGTCCAGCTCCTGCGCGCCGAGCGCGTCGCCCTCAACTTCATGACGCACCTGTCGGGTATCGCCTCCCAGACGGCACGGTGGGTCGAGGCGATCGAGGGGACGGGCGCCCGGGTGCGCGACAGCCGCAAGACGCTGCCGGGCCTGCGCGGGCTCCAGAAGTGGGCGGTCCGCTGCGGCGGAGGCGTGAACCACCGCATGTCCCTCGAGGACGCCGCGCTCGTCAAGGACAACCACGTCGCCGCGGCGGGAGGGGTCACGGCCGCGTACGAGGCCATCCGCGCGCGTTATCCCGAGTTGCACATCCAGGTCGAGGTGGACACCCTGGAGCAGCTCGAAGAGGCATTGACGGCCGGAGCCACCGACATTCTGCTGGACAATATGTCGGACATGATGATGGCCGAGGCCGTCCGGCTCACCGCCGGCCGCGCCAAGCTGGAAGCATCGGGAGGCCTGAGCTTGGACAGGGCCCGAGATGCCGCCGCCACGGGGGTGGACTACCTTGCGGTGGGCGGCCTCACGCATTCCGCGACGGCCCTCGACATCGGCCTTGACTTCCGTACCGCAGCGGGGACCTGATGCTTCTCACGATCGACGTCGGCAACACCCATACCGTCCTCGGCCTCTTCGAGGGCGAGGAGGTCATCGAGCACTGGCGGATCAACACCGATCCGCGGCGGACCGCGGACGAGATCGCCGTCGTCCTGCAGGGGCTGGTGAACCAGAGCCCGCTGCTGGTGGAGACCGACATCAGCGGCATCTCCCTGTGCTCCACGGTGCCTTCGGTCCTGCACGAGATGCGGGAGATGTGCCGCCGCTACTACGGCGACGTCCCCGCGGTCATCGTGGAGCCCGGAGTGAAGACCGGGGTGCCGGTGCGCATGGACAACCCCAAGGAGGTCGGGGCCGACCGGATCGTGAACTCGCTGGCCGCCATCCACCTCTTCGGCGGCCCGGCGATCGTGGTGGACTTCGGCACCGCCACGACGTTCGACTGCATCTCCGCCAAGAGCGAGTACGTGGGCGGGGCCATCGCCCCCGGCATCGAGCTGTCCATCGACGCGCTGTCCAAGCGCGGCGCCCAGCTGCACCGGATCGAGCTGGTGCGGCCCCGGCACGTCATCGCCAAGAACACCGTCGAGGCCCTGCAGTCCGGCATCATCTTCGGCTTCGCCGGTCAGGTCGACGGCCTGGTGGACCGGATGGCCGAGGAACTGTCGGACAATCCCGACGAGGTGAAGGTCATCGCCACCGGCGGCCTGGCACCCCTGGTGCTGGAGGAGGCGCGCAGCATCGACACCTTCGAGCCGTGGCTCACCCTGCACGGCCTGAGGCTGATCTACGAGCGCAACGTGGGCGGATCCTGAGGACGGCGTTCGCGCCGGTTTTCCGGGGTGGATAGCCTTGACGGCGTGAGCGAGCAGACCTACGAGGACGCCCCGGAGCAGATGCGTGTCCGCCTGGACAAGGTGGCGCGGCTCCGGGAGAGCGGTGTCGAGCCCTACCCGGTGAACTTCCCGCGGACCCACACCATCGCCGAGGTCCGCGGGAAACACCCCGACCTCGAACCCGGGACGGAGACGGGGGAGAAGGTCGCGATCGCCGGGCGGGTCATGCTCTCGCGCGTCGGCGGCAAGCTCTGCTTCGCCACCCTCAAGGACGGCACCGCCGAGATCCAGGTCATGGTCTCCCTGGCCGGGGTGGGCGAGGAGGCGCTGGCCGCCTGGAAGCACGACATCGACCTCGGCGACCACGTCGGCGTCGAGGGCGAGGTCATCTCCTCCCGGCGCGGCGAGCTGTCGATCATGGCGGACTCCTGGACGCTGACCTCCAAGTGCCTGCGCCCGCTGCCGGAGAAGCACGCCGGGCTCACCGACCCCGAGGCCCGGGTGCGGTACCGCTACGTCGACCTCATCGTCAACGACGAGGCCCGGAGGATGGCGCGGCTGCGCAGCGACACCGTGCGCGCGGTCCGCGACTTCTGGCACGAGGAGGGTTACCTCGAGGTCGAGACGCCGATGCTGCAGCCGATCCACGGCGGCGCGACGGCCCGGCCGTTCAAGACCCACATCAACGCCTACGACATGGAGCTCTACCTCCGCATCGCGATCGAGCTCTACCTCAAGCGGCTGGTGGTCGGCGGGATCGAGAAGGTCTTCGAGATCAACCGCAACTTCCGCAACGAGGGCGCGGACTCGACGCACAACCCCGAGTTCACGATGCTCGAGGCGTACGGCACCTACCTCGACTACAACGACATGGCCGACCTCACCCAGCGCATGTACCAGAAGGCCGTGGTCGCCGCGCTGGGACACTCGGTGGTCGTGCACGACGGCCGGGAGTACGACCTGAGCCTGCCGGTGTGGCCGCGGATCACGCTGTACGGCTCGGTCTCCGAGGCGCTGGGCGAGGAGCTGACCCCGCACACCCCGATCGAGGCCGTGCGCAAGCTCGCCGACGCCCGCGAGGTGCACTGGGACCCCAAGTGGGGGCAGGGCAAGCTGGTGCAGGAGCTCTTCGAGGAGCTCGTCGAGCACACCCTGAGGCAGCCGACGTTCGTCATGGACTACCCGCTGGAGACCTCCCCGCTGACCCGCCAGCACCGCGACGAGCCGCTGCTGACCGAGAAGTGGGACCTCATCGGCTTCGGCACCGAGCTGGGCACCGCCTACTCGGAGCTGGTCGACCCGATCGAGCAGCGCCGCAGGCTCACCGAGCAGTCGCTGCTGGCCGCCGGGGGGGACCCGGAGGCGATGCAGCTGGACGAGGACTTCCTGCGCGCGCTGGAGTACGCGATGCCGCCGACCGGCGGCATGGGTGCGGGGATCGACCGGATGATCATGGCCTTCACCGGCAAGAACATCCGCGAGACCATCCTCTTCCCGCTGGTCAAGCCGGGTTCCTGAGAACGCCGCGGGCACGCGGCCGGTACATGGTGCCGACCGCGTGCCTCAGCAGGCGGACTCGCGGACGACGAGTTCCGGCGTCAGCGTGACCTGCTGGTTGTCGATGCCCGCCAGCAGGAGCTCCGTCGCGGTGACGCCCAGTTCGTGCCGGGGCTGGCACACGGTCGTGAGAGGGACGACGCAGGTGGCCGCGGGGGCGATGTCGTCGTATCCGACGACCGCGACGTCCTGGGGGACCTTCACCCCGTTGCGGGTGAGTTCGTTGATGAGCCCGATGGCCAGCAGGTCGTTGGCGCAGAAGATGCCGGTGGGGAGCGTTCCAAACTCCAGGAGCCTCCGCGCCGCGTGCTGCCCCGCCTCCGCGGTGAGCTCCTCCTCGGCGATGGTGAGCACCTGCTCCGGCGCGTAGCCCGCCCGGGTCAGCGCGCGCAGCGCGCCGCCGCGCCGCTGCCGGACGGGAGGGGACTCCGGTTCGGCGGTGACGAACGCCACGTCGTGCCGGCCCAGCTCGATGAGGTGGCGCATCGCGAGCCTGCCGCCCTGGACGTGGTCGACGTTCACCGAGCACGCGCCCGTTCCCGGCATGCGCCGGTCGACCAGCGCCATCCGGACGTCCCGGGCGCGCAGCCGGGCGATGCGGTCGCGGTCCAGCGCGACGGGGGTGATGACGACGCCGGAGACGCCCTGCTGCTCCAGGAAGTCCAGCCGTCGCCGCTCCTTCTCCGGGCTGCCGTCGCTGGTGCACCAGATGAGGTCGTAGCCGCCGGCGTTCGAGGCGTCCTCGACCCCCCGTGCGAGGTCGGTGAAGTAGGGGTTGGAGATGTCCTCGACGATCACTCCGAGTGTTCGCCCCGAGCCCTTGCGCAGGGTCCGCGCCGCTTCGTTGCGGACGAAACCGAGTTCCTCGATGGCGGTGAGGACGCGGACCCGGGTGGCTTCGGCCACGACGTCTGGCCGGTTTAGGACATTCGAAACGGTCCCAACTGAAACTCCCGCGCGACGCGCAACCTCACGAATACTTGCTCGCATCAGTCCACTCCCCCCGAGTCGGGATGGGTTGTCGCAGGTTAACGGCTTTTCGTGGGTCGACGCGCCTCGGCGACGGCACGGGACGTGATTCAGGGGTCACTTTTCGCGCTCTCCGGGAGCTTGACGGTCCGGATCCGGCCGCCTAGCGTTCCGGATCGTAGGGAGCTTGAAACGATTCACGGACCGGAGAGGGGAAGGCTGCAACCGATGACCCTTCTCTCGAGCCGACGTTACTCAGCGTTCCCCGCGAATGGCATCCGAACGACGCATCGGCCGAGTCCGGCCACCGACGATCAGTAGTACTGGACCCATCGCCCGAAGCAGCGACGAGCTGCACCCCCGCGGTCAGCATCAGCGACGAGGGAGGAATGGAGTGGATCAGGGCACACTCGCGCGCCGGGCCTTCGACGAACCCCGGCTGAGCGAGGATGAACTGAAGTTGCTGGCTCAGATCGCCAGCGGCGTGACCGCCGACGTGGCGGCCCGGAAGCTCGAACTCAGCGCGCGCACCCTGCGTCGCCGGCTTCGGGCCATCTGCGACCGTCTCGACGTCAACACCCCCATCGAGGCCGTCGTGTGGGCGGCTCGCCGGCAACTCATCTAGCGACGACCGCGGAGCGGGTGAGCCGGAGACCCCGGTGAAGCCCGGCGAACGCCGCCGTCACAGGAACCTCCGGGTTCCCGTGACGGCGTTTCCGTTCTCCCGTGTCCCGTTCCGGAGCGCCCTCAGGCGACGCGTACGCCGCCCGCGAAGGGCCTCCCGCCGATCGGCGCGATTTTCACGACGTCGCCCGTCTGGGGGGCGTGCACCATCTGTCCGTCGCCGATGTAGAGGCCGACGTGGTGCAGGTCGCTGTAGAAGAAGACGAGGTCGCCCGGCTGCAGTTCGTCCCGGCCGACGTGGGCGCCGGCGTTCCACTGGCTTCCGGTGTAGTGCGGCAGGTTGATGCCGACCTGCGCGTAGGCCCACATGGTGAGCCCGGAGCAGTCGTAGCTGTTAGGCCCGTCCGCGCCCCAGACGTAGGGCTTGCCGAGCTGGGAGAGCGCCAGCCGCAGCGCTTCGGCGGCCTTGCCCGCCCCCGGCACCGGCGGGATGTCGACGATCTTCTTGGGATCCTTGCGGACGATTTTGTCGCGGATCTGGGTGTAGTCGTCCTTGAGCTTCTTCTGCCGGTCGGTCAGCTGGTTGTTGAGCTTGCGGACCTGTCCCGCCCGGTCGTCGGCCGCCTTCTTCGCGCGCTGCGCCGCCTGCATCGCCGAAAGCAGCTCCGTCACCTTGGTGCCGCTCTGGGAGGCGAAGTAGGTGAGCGTCGAGCTCTGGTCCAGGAACTCCTGGGGGTCGTCGGAGGTGGCGAGGATGAGCGCCTGGTCGGTGCCGCCCCTCATGTAGCTGTTGGCGGCCAGCCCGCTCACCTCCTGCGCTATGGCGTCCAGAGCCTTCTGCTGGCGCGAGGCGTTGTCCGAGGCGACCTTGGCCGCGCGTTCGGCCTGCTTCAGCTTGACCTTGAGTCCGTTGATCTGCTCGCTGACCTTTTCCAGTTCCTCGTGAACGGACTCGATCCGCTTCATCGGGTCGGGTTCGGCGTGCGCGATGCCCGGGACGGACACGGCGACGGCGGTGACACCGCAGATCAGGGCGAGCAGACGGTGGTGGGCGAGCTTCACGGTTTTCCTCTCCTCGGCCGCCTACCGGGTCAGCTTTCGGGTGGGGGCCGGAGCAGCCCCTCCGCGCCTTCGCGGTTGCACCCGGGGTCCTGCGCTGGTCCCCGGCTCCCTTCGCGCGGAGCGGTCGGGATGCGGCGGGTACAGCAGATGCGAACTGCTGTCGACACTCAGCGGAGGAGACTAACGAAGTCTGCCGTCCGTGCCAACCACGGCGACTGATTTCGCAGGTCGTTCCGGGTCCGTGAAGTCGCCCGTTGCCACTAGTCTCAAGGCTCTATGGAGTTGACGATCCGGCGGGCGCGCACGCCCGATGTCCGTGACATCCGGCGTCTCGTCGACACGTACGGCGGCCCCGGACGGCGTCTTCTCGAGAAGAGCACGGTGAACCTCTACGAGGACGTCCAGGAGTTCTGGGTCGCCGATGCCCCGCAACTGGGAGGGATCATCGGATGCGGTGCCCTCCATGTGATCTGGGAGGACCTCGCCGAGGTTCGCACCGTCGCAATCGATCCGGAATGCCGGGGCATGGGGATCGGCCACCAGATCGTCGGCCGACTTCTGTCCACTGCGCGAGAACTGGGTGTCCGGCGAGTTTTTTGCCTTACCTTCGAGGTGGAGTTCTTCGCGCGTCACGGTTTCCGAGAGATCCAGGGCACTCCGGTGTCGCATGCTGTCTATGAAGAGCTTCTGCGGTCCTATGACGACGGGGTCGCGGAGTTCCTCGACCTGGATCGGGTGAAGCCGAACACGCTGGGAAACACGCGGATGCTGCTCCGCTTGGAGGAATGACGACATCATGACCGAACCCCCCAACCCGTACGGCCCGCGTTCCGGTGGCGGATATGGCCCGCCCCCGCCCGCGCAAGGTCCTTACGGGGCTCCTCGCCCCCCGCAACAGCCCGGGTATGGTCCGCCCAGTCCGGGATATGACGGGCACTCGGGATATGGACCACCGAACTCTTCATATCCCGAACGAGAGGAAGCGCCCCGGCAGACTTATCAACCGCCCGTGCCCTCCGGTCCGCACCCGGCCGAGAACCTTCCGCTGGCGGCATTCAAGCAACGCGCACTGGCCCGGCTCATCGACGCCGGCCTGGTGTGGGTCGCCGGCTTCGCGCTGGTCTTCCCCATCGTTCTCGCCTCCATCGGCGTGAACAAGGAGGAGGACGGCGCCTGGTCGACTCCGGTCCTGTGGACGACATTCGTCGTGGTGGCGCTGCTGCCGTTCCTCTACGAGGCCGTACAGCTCGCCTTCTGGGGCCGGACGCTCGGCAAGCGCCAGATCGGCCTGCGGGTCGTGCTGGCGGATCCCGCGGGGGACCAGCTGCCCCTGATGACGGCGGTATGGCGTGCGGCCATCAACAATCTCGGTTACATGCTGGGTATTTTCCTGTTCTTGCTCTTGGGCGTGAAGGTCTGGTCCTTCTTTCTCTTCTTCATGTTCGTCGCGGCGGCCGGGGTGCTCATGGCCTACCTGTGGTCGATCTGGGACCGTCCGCTCTTCCAGGCGATCCATGACCGTTACGCGGGAACCGTGGTGGTGGACGACCACGCGGAGTGGAACCCATAGCGAGAGCTTCATCACAGGTGCTTTGACTCGGGGCCCTTCGGGATCTTCTTCCGGAGGGCCTTCGGCACGCGGATAGAGTTGAGCGGGAGAGCGGGCAGAGTGTCCGTAGAGTCCAAGATCACGCAATTCTCAACTTATCTCCTCTTTATGGGGGATGCGTCCCGAGGTGACACTGCTGTTGGGTTATCCGGGGTATGAACGTGGATTCCGGACCTATGAAGATCGTCTTCGGGGCGGCCGGTACTCTATGAAACTCGGCTGAGATTGGCCCGTAGGAGTCGATTACCGTGTGTTACGCGGCCGTGTTGCACGGTCGCGGTAGAACCGGAGAAATCTTCCCAGCGCTCTGAATTGTCAAGTGCTGACGGCGGGTATATGTTTAGGAACCGAATGGAGTTTGCCGGGGACGGCCCGGCGCTGAACAAGTTCGCCGGGGACGGCCCGGCACTGAACACATGCGGAAAGGCCAGCCCCATGGCACGCGAAACTATTGTTCGTCTGGTCGACGATCTCGACGGCGGCGCGGCGGACGAGACCGTGTCGTTCTCGTTCGATGGTGTGGCCTATGAGATCGACCTCAGCTCTACGAACGCGAAGAAGCTGCGTGATTCTCTGACGCCCTTCATCGAGCACTCGCGCCGGGCCGGTTCGGCCAAGCGCGGCCGGACGGCCGGTGCCAAGCGAGGCGCCTCCAACCGCGAGCGCAGCGCGGACATCCGCGCCTGGGCCAAGGGCCAGGGCATCAAGGTGAATGAGCGCGGACGCATTCCCGCCTCGGTCGTCGAGCAGTACGACGCCGCCCACTAGAGCGGTCGCGATCACGCGACGGCCCGCCTCTTGATCCGGAGGCGGGCCGTTCGCTTGTGGCGTATAGAAAAATGCGGCCATGTTGGGATTCCGAGCGTCTGACCGGGTAGCAGGGGTTAATGGCGGTTCCGGAGTCGTAGACGTTCGTTCGCCTGTGGCGTATCGGGAACATCGCATGGCGAACCGGTAGTTGGATGAGGATGAACAGCCTCGGCTCTGGGAAGGTCTTCACCTGATGGCCTCCTGCGGGGCGGTGTGAGGGAGCGACGAGATGTTCGAAAGGTTCACCGACCGTGCGCGGCGGGTGGTCGTCCTGGCTCAGGAAGAAGCCAGGATGCTCAACCACAACTACATCGGCACCGAGCACATCCTCCTGGGGTTGATCCACGAGGGTGAGGGTGTCGCCGCAAAGGCCCTTGAGAGCCTGGGGATCAGTCTCGAAGCGGTGCGCCAGCAGGTCGAGGAGATCATCGGCCAGGGTCAGCAGGCGCCGTCGGGGCACATCCCCTTCACCCCGCGCGCCAAGAAGGTGCTCGAGCTGTCACTGCGCGAGGCGCTGCAGCTGGGCCACAACTACATCGGCACCGAGCACATCCTGCTCGGGCTGATCCGCGAGGGCGAGGGCGTCGCGGCGCAGGTGCTGGTGAAGCTGGGAGCGGACCTCAACCGGGTCCGCCAGCAGGTGATCCAGCTGCTCCACGGCTACCAGGGCAAGGAGCCGGCCGCGTCCGGCGCGGCGTCGGAGTCCGCTCCCTCCACATCGCTCGTGCTCGACCAGTTCGGCCGCAACCTGACCCAGGCCGCCCGCGAGGGCAAGCTGGACCCGGTGATCGGGCGCGACAAGGAGATCGAGCGGGTCATGCAGGTGCTGTCCCGCCGCACCAAGAACAACCCGGTGCTGGTGGGCGAGCCCGGCGTCGGCAAGACCGCCGTGGTCGAGGGCCTGGCCCAGAAGATCGTCAAGGGCGAGGTGCCCGAGACGCTCAAGGACAAGCAGCTCTACACGCTGGACCTCGGCGCGCTGGTCGCCGGATCCCGCTACCGCGGTGACTTCGAGGAGCGCCTGAAGAAGGTGCTCAAGGAGATCCGCACCCGCGGCGACATCATCCTGTTCATCGACGAGCTGCACACCCTGGTGGGCGCGGGCGCCGCCGAGGGCGCGATCGACGCCGCCAGCATCCTCAAGCCGATGCTGGCCCGCGGCGAGCTGCAGACCATCGGCGCCACCACCCTGGACGAGTACCGCAAGCACCTGGAGAAGGACGCGGCCCTGGAGCGCCGCTTCCAGCCCATCCAGGTCGCCGAGCCGTCCCTGCCGCACACCATCGAGATCCTCAAGGGCCTGCGCGACCGGTACGAGGCCCACCACCGGGTCTCGATCACCGACGGCGCGCTGGTGGCGGCCGCCCAGCTGGCCGACCGCTACATCAGCGACCGGTTCCTGCCGGACAAGGCGATCGACCTCATCGACGAGGCGGGCTCCAGGATGCGCATCCGCCGGATGACCGCGCCGCCGGACCTGCGCGAGTACGACGAGAAGATCGCCGACGTGCGCCGCGAGAAGGAGAGCGCGATCGACGCGCAGGACTTCGAGAAGGCCGCCGCGCTGCGCGACAAGGAGAAGCAGCTCCTGGCCGCCAAGTCCCAGCGGGAGAAGGAGTGGAAGGCCGGCGACATGGACGTCGTCGCCGAGGTCACCGAGGAGCTGATCGCCGAGGTCCTGGCCACGGCCACCGGCATCCCGGTCTTCAAGCTCACCGAGGAGGAGTCCACCCGGCTCCTGCGCATGGAGGACGAGCTGCACCGGCGGGTCATCGGCCAGGAGGACGCCATCAAGGCGCTCTCCCAGTCGGTCCGCCGCACCCGGGCCGGTCTGAAGGACCCCAAGCGCCCCGGTGGCTCGTTCATCTTCGCCGGTCCGTCCGGTGTCGGTAAGACCGAGCTGTCCAAGACCCTGGCGGAGTTCCTGTTCGGCGACGAGGACGCGCTGATCGCCCTCGACATGTCCGAGTTCATGGAGAAGCACACCGTCTCGCGGCTGTTCGGCTCGCCTCCCGGCTACGTCGGGTACGAGGAGGGCGGCCAGCTGACCGAGAAGGTCCGCCGCAAGCCGTTCTCGGTCGTGCTGTTCGACGAGATCGAGAAGGCCCACCCGGACATCTTCAACTCGCTGCTGCAGATCCTGGAGGACGGTCGCCTGACCGACGCCCAGGGCCGGGTCGTGGACTTCAAGAACACCGTCATCATCATGACGACCAACCTCGGCACCCGGGACATCTCCAAGGGCCTGTCCATCGGCTTCGGCCGCGCGGACGACGCCAAGGGCGACTACGAGCGGATGAAGGCCAAGGTCGGCGAGGAGCTCAAGCAGCACTTCCGGCCGGAGTTCCTCAACCGCGTCGACGACATCGTGGTCTTCCACCAGCTCACCCCGAAGGAGATCATCCAGATCGTCGACCTGATGATCGCCCGGCTGGACGAGCGGCTGCGCGACCGCGACATGGGCATCGAGCTCAAGCAGCCCGCCAAGGACCTGCTGGCCGTGCGGGGCTACGACCCCGTGCTCGGCGCCCGGCCCCTGCGCCGGACCATCCAGCGGGAGATCGAGGACGCGCTGTCCGAGAAGATCCTGTACGGCGAGCTCAAGTCCGGCCAGATCGTCGTGGTCGACGTCGAGGGTGAGGGCGAGACCGCCAAGTTCACCTTCAAGGGCATGCCGAAGCCGTCTTCGGTCCCGGACGTCGCCGAGATCGAGGGTGCCTCCCCGCTGAACCTGAAGAAGGACTGATCAGGTCCCTTCAGACCCGTTGAAAGGCCCGCACTCCTGGTGAGTGCGGGCCTTCTTCATGTGCGAGTCCCGGAGGCCGTCCCGGCAGGCCACGGATGTTCCGGGACATCCAGCCCATGCCCGCGGGACGCCGGGACTGCCAGTCTCGGCTTGGTCGGGGGGCGATCCGGGCGACCGGAACACCGGGATGAGGAGAGCACATGCGTAAGGCAGTGGTGGCACTGGCCACCGGGGCGCTGGCGTTCGGGCTGGCGCCCGCGCCGGCGGAGGCGGCGCCGAGGCTGAAGGTGGTGGCCAAGGGGCTGGACAACCCGCGGGGACTGGCCGTGGGAAGGGACGGGACGGTCTACGTGGCCGAGTCCGGGAACGCGGGGTCCCGCTGCGTCGGGACGGGCGACGCCAGGACGTGCCTGGGGAGCACCGGCGCGATCACCGCGATCAAGAACGGGAGCAAGAAGCGGATCCACAAGGGCCTGCCCTCGCTGGGCCTGCGGAACTCCTCGACGTCGGGCGCCCAGGATCTGGCGTTCGACGCCAAGGGGCGGCTGAGGCTGCTGCTCGGCGGGATGGCGCGGTCCGAGCTCAAGAAGTTCGGGCCCGGGGCCAGGAGGCTCAGCACGATCGTGGCGCTGCCCGGTCGCAAGGTGGTGGCCGACCTCGCCGCCTACGAGGCGAGGAACAACCCGGACGGGACCCCGCCCGCGATGGACGGGCTGAACAGCAACCCCCAGTCCTTCGTGATCAACAAGGACGGGAGCATGGTCGTCGCCGACGGCGGCGCCAACGACGTGCTGCACGTCTCCAAGAAGGGCAGGGTGCGGCTGCTCGCGCTGCTGCCGTCTCAGTGCGCGAAACTGCCCGCGGGCTTCCCCGCCGACCAGGCTCCGCCGCCCGGCGACTGCGCGAAGGGCGAGGTCCCGGCCGAATCGGTGCCGACGTCGGTCGTGAAGGGCCCCGACGGCGCCTACTACGTGGGGGAGCTGACCGGATTCCCCTTCGAGAAGGGTTCCGCGCGGATCTGGCGGATCACCGCGTCCGGGAAGAAGCGGGTCGTCGCCACCGGCTTCACCAACGTCATCGACCTCGCCTTCGACCGGAAGGGGAACCTGCTCGTCCTGCAGATCAGCCAGAAGGGGCTGCTGTCGGGGAACACCCGGGGCGCCCTGATCCGCCTCTCCAAGGGCGGGAGGAAGACCGTGCTGCTCTCCAAGGGGCTGGTGGGCCCCACGGGCCTGGCGATGGGCGGGGACGGCCGCCACGTCTACATCAGCAACGCCGGCGTGCCCGGCCCTGAGGGCGGCGGCAAGCCGCACAAGGGCCAGGTGCTGCGGTACCGGCTCTGATCCGGGCCCGGCGGCCCCTCCGGCGCGGGAGGGGCCGCCGCGTCCTGCGGTCTCAGCTGGGAAGGGCGTAGCGGCCGTCGTCCAGGGGATCGACGAGGCCGTCGGCGACGAGGCCGTCCAGGGCGCGCTCACGCTGGACGGAGTCCGACCAGACGACGTCGAGCGCGGGTTTCTCCACGGGGCCGGGAGCCTGGCGCAGGACGGCCAGGAGGCGGCCGCGGCACTGGCGGTCGGTGCCCGCGTAGGTCTGCCCGCGGCGGGGCGGGCCGTCGTAGGGGGGCTTTCCGTTCAGGTACCAGGCGCACCGCTCCAGGACGGGGCAGTCGGCGCAGCGCGGTGAGCGGGCGGTGCAGACCAGGGCGCCGAGTTCCATGACGGCCACGGCCCAGAGGGCGGCGGTGGCGGGCTCCTCGGGGAGCAGGGACTCGGCCAGCTTCACCTCGGCCCGGGTCTGGGTCTGCGGAGGGTGCTCCACGCCGCTCTTCAGCCGGGCCAGGACGCGGCGGACGTTGGTGTCGAGGACGGCGTGGCGCTGCCCGAAGGCGAAGCTGGCGACGGCCGCGGCGGTGTAGGCGCCGACCCCTGGCAGGGAGAGCAGGACGGCGTGGTCGTCGGGGACCTCGCCGCCGTGCAGTTCGGTGATCGCCACGGCGCAGGCGTGCAGGCGCAGGGCGCGGCGCGGGTATCCCAGCCGTCCCCAGGCGCGCACGGCCTCGCCGGACGGTTCGGCGGCCAGCGCCGCGGGGGTGGGCCAGCGGTCCATCCACTCGCGCCATACGGGCAGGACGCGGACGACCGGGGTCTGCTGGAGCATCAGCTCGCTCACCAGGATCGACCAGGGGGTGGCGGCCGGCTCCCGCCACGGAAGATCACGGGCGTTCTCCGCGTACCACTGGAGAACGGGCTCGGTGGGCATCTCGGTGGACATCGGCGCCAGCTTAGGGCTTGAGCGTGTCGCTCGGGGAACCCGGAGATCATAATCGCATACTGTCCGCATGGACTCGGCCACGGTAAGTCAGGATGACGAGGATGACGAGGAGTACCAGGAGGCCTACTGGCGCCGCAGGGTGATCGCGCTCGGCGCGGTCGTCCTGGTCGTCGGCGCGCTGGCCTGGAGCTGTTCGGGCGACGGCGGAAGCGAGAAGGAGGCCGTGGCGAAGAAGAAGCCCGCGGCGAGCCCGTCCCCGACCGTCTCCGCGAGCGCGGGAGCCTCCCAGGCGATCCCGACGGTCATGGTGACGGTGACCCAGACCGCGACCGTCGCCGCGCCGCGCAGGCGCGGGGACGCCTGCGCGGCGCGCGACGTGGTGGCCACGCTCACCCCCGACGTCAGGGAGTTCGCGCCGGGGACCCAGCCGTCCTTCCGGCTGACCGTCGTGAACACCGGCGACCTGGACTGCACCTTCGACGTGGGCGCCCGGAGGCTCGTCGCTCAGATCAAGTCGGGCTCGGACAAGATCTGGTCCTCGGCGCACTGCGACTCCACCGAAGGGTCGTCCATCCAGATGCTGCGCCGGGGCGTGCCCTACGCCACGACGCTCCTCTGGGACCGGCGCAGGAGCGGCAAGGGCTGCCGCGAGCCCAGGGCCAAGGCCCTGCCCGGCACCTACGCCGTCCAGGCCCAGGGCGGCGGCGTGAAGACCGAGCGGAGCGTGTTCGTGCTGAAGGAGGGCGGACGCGGCTCCGAGCGCTGAGGGGTGTGCCCTGGAGGAGGGCGGGCGCGGCTCCGAGCGCTGAGGGGTGTGCTCCGGAGGAGGGCGGAGGCGGCTCCGAGCGCTGAGGGGCGTGGCCTGGAGGAGGGCGGGCGCGGCTCCGAGCGCTGAGGGGTGTGCCCTGGAGGAGGGCGGGCGCGGCTCCGAGCGCTGAGGGGTGTGCCCTGGAGGAGGGCGGGCGCGGCTCCGAGCGCTGAGGGGTGTGCTCCGGAGGAGGGCGGAGGCGGCTCCGAGCGCTGAGGGGTGTGCCCTGGAGGAGGGCGGGCGCAGGGCCGAGTGCTGAGGCGGTGCGCTCCGGAGGAGGGCGGGCGCGGCTCCGAGTGCTGAGGCGGGAGCGCTTTTGTCGGTGCGGAGGCCTAGGGTCTGGACATGGCCAAAGCAGTGAAACCCGCCTACAGGTGCGGTGAGTGTGGCTGGCAGACCGCCAAGTGGGTGGGGCGGTGCGGTGAGTGCCAGGCCTGGGGCACCGTCGCCGAGGCGGGCGCGGCGACGCCGCCGCGGGTGGTCAGCGCGGGCCCGGTGAGCTCGCCCGCCCGGCCGATCGGCGAGGTGGACGTGCGCTCGTCGCAGAGCCGGCCGACGGGGATGGACGAGCTCGACCGGGTGCTCGGCGGGGGGCTGGTGCCCGGTGCGGTGGTGCTGATGGCGGGCGAGCCCGGCATCGGCAAGTCCACGTTGCTGCTGGAGGTGGCGGCGCTCGCCGCCGACCAGGGCAACGTGCTGTACGTCACGGGGGAGGAGTCGGCCGAGCAGGTCAGGCTGCGGGCCGACCGGGTCGGCGCGATCGCCGCGCAGCTCTACCTCGCCGCCGAGACGGACCTGGGCGCGCTGCTGGGCCACGTCGAGACGGTGGAGCCCCGGCTGCTGATCGTCGACTCGATCCAGACGATCGGCTCGGCGGACGCCGACGGGGCGCCGGGCGGGGTCACCCAGATCAGGGAGGTCACCGCCAACCTCATCGGGGTCGCCAAGGAGCGCGGCATCACGGTGGTCCTGGTGGGCCACGTGACCAAGGAGGGCGCGATCGCGGGCCCGCGTCTCCTGGAGCACCTGGTCGACGTGGTCCTGTACTTCGAGGGCGACAGGCACAGCAGGCTGCGGATGATCCGCGCGGTGAAGAACCGGTACGGCCCGACGGACGAACTGGGCTGCTTCGACCTGTCGGAGGTCGGCATCGTCGGCCTGGCCGACCCCAGCGGGCTGTTCCTCACCCGCCGGGAGGAGCCGGTGCCGGGCACCTGCGTCACGGTCACCCTGGAGGGCAGGCGCCCGCTGGTCGCCGAGGTGCAGGCGCTGGTGGGGCCGAGCTTCCTGCCCTCGCCCCGACGGGTCACCTCGGGCCTGGAGTCCAGCCGGGTGGCGATGGTGCTGGCCGTGCTGCAGCAGCGCGCCCGGATGAAGATGCACGAGAAGGACATCTACGTCTCGACCGTGGGCGGGGTGCGGCTGACCGAGACCTCGGTGGACCTCGCGGTGGCGCTGGCCGTCGCCGGTTCGGACACCGAGCAGCCCCTGTCGCCCACGCTGATCGCGATCGGCGAGGTCGGCCTCGCCGGGGAGGTGCGGCCGGTGCCCGGCGCCCAGCGCCGGCTGAGCGAGGCGGCGCGGCTGGGGTTCCGCAGCGCGCTCGTGCCCCGGGGGGCGCTGGAGCTGGGCAAGGGCTCGCCGCTGCGGCAACTGGGCGCCGTGGAGTTCGAGGGCATGAAGGTCATCGAAGTGGATCATCTGGCGGAGGCCACCCGGGTGGCCTTCACCGCCCCCTGAAGCGCCCGCGATGCAGAGGCCGGTGACCGCGACGGGCACGCGAGCCCTCCTCGTCTCACCGGAGGCCGCCGAGGCCGAAGGGAGGTGCCGGCCGCCGCCGTGGGCGTCTCCGGGCGG
Organism: Actinocorallia aurantiaca; assembly: GCF_039533685.1. Lineage (NCBI taxonomy): Bacteria > Bacillati > Actinomycetota > Actinomycetes > Streptosporangiales > Thermomonosporaceae > Actinocorallia > Actinocorallia aurantiaca. Next base: position 232,631 of record NZ_BAAATZ010000003.1, read on the forward strand.
TGTTCCGGCGGGAGGCAGGGGAGTGTGACCTGAGGGAAAGTCGATTCCGGGCGGGGCCGGGTGGACCCCGGACGGTTCCGGGGTATGGAGTCGGGGGCGGCTTCTGACCTTCCGAAGGGAGGGTCCGGCCTTCCGCGCGGAAAAAGAAGGGAACCGATAGGCCGGATCAGGCGTCACACCAGGGAGGGAAGCGGCCTCGATAAGCTGTCCGCTCCGAATTCTCCTTCGGGGGGCGTCTTTCGGAAGTGTTCTTCCGGTGGAAGATCGAGGGCGCGCCTCGTTGACGACCGGCGACCTGCGGGGGTCAAGTGCCAGCACAAGAAAAAATCGTCGACGAGAGGCGCCGCGCCACTTTGGCGGCGGTGGCTCCGGGGACGTCTCTTCGTGACGGCCTGGAGCGCATCCTGCGCGGTCACACCGGCGGCCTGATCGTCCTGGGCTACGACAAGACCGTGGAAGAGGTGTGCTCCGGGGGGTTCGCCCTGGACGTCGAGTTCTCCGCCACACGCCTGCGCGAGCTCGCCAAGATGGACGGCGCGATCGTGCTGGACTCCTCCTGCACGCGCATCGTGCGGGCCGCGGTGCACCTCGTGCCCGATCCGACCATCGAGACCGAGGAGTCCGGCACCCGGCACCGCACGGCGGAGCGGGTGGCCAAGCAGACCGGTTACCCGGTGATCTCGGTGAGCCAGTCCATGCGGATCATCGCCCTGTACCTGGACGGGCGCTACGTCCTGGAGGACTCGGCGGCCATCCTGTCCAAGGCCAACCAGGCGCTGGCCACGCTGGAGCGCTACAAGCTGCGGCTCGACGAGGTCTCCGGCACGCTGTCGGCGCTGGAGATCGAGGACCTGGTCACCGTGCGCGACGTCACCGCGGTCGTCCAGCGGCTGGAGATGGTGCGCCGGATCGCCGACGAGATCGACGGCTACGTGGTGGAGCTGGGCACCGACGGGCGGCTGCTCTCCCTGCAGCTGGAGGAGCTGGTCTCCGGCGTGGAGGAGGAGCGCGAGCTGATCGTCCGGGACTACCGGCCCAGCGAGCGCCCGGTCGAGGACGTCCTGGCCGCGCTGGACGAGCTGACCACCAACGACCTGCTGGAGCTGGGCGACGTCGCCCGCACCATGGACTTCAGCGGCGCGGACTCGCTGGACCTGCCGGTGAGCCCCAAGGGCTACCGGCTGCTGGCCAAGGTTCCGCGCCTGCCCAATCTCGTGGTGGAGCGGCTGGTGGAGCACTTCGGCGGCCTGCAGAAGCTGCTCGCCGCGACGATCGACGACCTCCAGGCCGTCGACGGGGTCGGCGAGGCGCGCGCCCGCTCGGTGCGCGAGGGCCTGTCCCGGCTGGCGGAGTCCAGCATCCTGGAGCGCTACGTCTGACGGGACGCGTCGCGAGCGGCCGGTGACGGCCGCCGCGCGTGCTCTTGAGAAGCCCGTCGACGGCCTCCGGGCGAGGCTCCGAACCGCCTCGCGGGAGTGCCCGCGGGCATGAGGCGCCCCGGCCGGACGTTCGGTTCCGGCAGTGGCGGGCCGGGAGTGCCCGCGGGCGGGAGGCGTTCCCCCGCCCGCGCGGGATCACAGGGTCTTGCGGGTGCGTTCGATCAGGTCGCCCAGGTGGTCGCTGACCAGCGAGGGCCTTTCCATCATCGCCATGTGGCCGGCGGTGGAGACGACCTCCAGCCGGGCCTCGGGGCACTTGGTGGCGATGGTGAGGCTGTGCTCGACCGGGGTGAGCGCGTCGTTCTCGGCCGCGATGATGAGGGTCTCGGCCTTCTGCAGGGTGGCGCAGGGGCTGAGCTCCGGCGTGCCGATCATCGACAGGATGAAGCCGGTGAGGGCCTCCATCCTGGTCTGGGCCATCATGTCCTCGCTGAAGCGCACCGCGGAGGGGCTGGCGTCGGGGCCGAAGGCGATCAGGTCCTCCACCAGCATGGCGGCGTCGCGGCCCAGGTGGCGGACGCGCTCCAGCACGCCGGAGCCCAGGCCCGCGGCCCTGATGCCGCGCGGCAGCAGCAGCCGGTTGATCCGGGCGAGCCCGGCGGGCAGCCCGAGGGTGACCTCGTCCAGGCCGCCGGAGGAGGTGCACACCAGCCCGGCCGCCTTGACCTTGGAGCCGATGAGCTCGGGGTGCTCGTCGGCGAACTTCATGATCGTGATGCCGCCCATGGAGTGGCCGACGAGGATGACCGGCGTCTGCGGCGGGACGGTCTGCTCGATGACGGCGCGCAGGTCGTGGGCGAGCTGGTCGACGGTGTAGGCGGTGCGGTCGTCGGCGGTGCCGGACCGGCCGTGGCCGCGGTGGTCCCAGAAGACGAGCCGGCCCAGGCCGCGCAGGGCCTTGCGCTGGAAGTGCCAGGAGTCCCCGGTGAGGGTCCAGCCGTGGCAGAAGACGATGGCGAGGTCGTCGCGGTCGTCGTTGTCGATCTCGGCGTGCAGGCGGGTGCCGTCGTCGGCGAGGACCGACACGGGGGTGCCGCGCAGCGTGCCGAAGCCCTCACCCGCGTGCGGGTCGGGGCGCAGCTGGAGACGGCGGACGGCGTGCCGCTGCAGGGCCACTCCGCCGGCGGCTCCCGCGGCGCCCAGTCCGAGGGCGGCCGCCAGCATCACATGACGACGACTCATAAAAGACCTCCTGTTTCCCGGCATTGTTATACAGACTGTCTAGCTGTGGAAGTCCCGTCGGGGTCAGTAGGACCGATGCCACAGATTGACGGCGTAGTCCACTTCGGTCCCCGGGACCTCGGCCAGGAAGCGGGCGGCCAGTTCGGCGGGGAACTCGATGTTCAGCACCGCCTCCAGCTCGGAACGGTCGGCGAAGGCCCAGCGAATGGTCAGCGGACGGCGGGAGAAGCCCTGGCGGGCCCAGAAGCGCTCCACGCCCTCCGGGTCGTAGGCGGGCAGCCAGGTCCGGAACCAGCGGCCGAAGGTGGAGCGCGTCGCGTCGTTGTCGATGATGAAGGCCGTGCCGCCGCGCCGGATCACCCTGGCGATCTCGCGCAGGCCGGGCTCGCAGCCCGGTCCGAAGAAATAGGCCCAGCGGGCGTGCACGACGTCGACACTGGAGTCGGGTAGCGGCAGGGCCTGCGCGGCGGAGGCGCGCACCGTCACATGATCAAGTCCGGCCACCCGGCGGCGGGCCGCGGCGGCCAGCCCGGAGTGGGGTTCCACCCCGATCACCCGGGCGGCGGACGCGGCGAAGAAGGGCAGATGGAAGCCGGTGCCGCAGCCGACGTCCAGGACGGTGGCGCCGTCCCAGGGGCGCAGTTCCCGCATCGCCCCGGCCAGCACCCCGTCGGGGTCGACGGCCTTGTTCTCCAACTCGTAGACCTGGGGGGTGTTCCAGATGTTGGGACTGGGGACGGCACCGGGGGCGATCTCTACCACGGACCGAGGTTAGCCAACGGTGCTGATGGTTCGTCCCTGATTCCCGTCGGGTACAGGTCCCGTCACGGCTCGGAACGCATAGGCTTTCGACAGAACGGCGAGAGAGCGAGGAGCCTTGTCCCGCAACGACGTAGCCAAGTCGATCAGGGTGCCCGACGCCCCGATCACGCTGTCCACGGCCTCGGTGTATCCCGAGAAGGTGCCGAGCGCCTTCGAGATGGCGTCCTGGCTGGGTTACGACGGGGTGGAGGTGATGGTCACCCTGGACGCCGCCTCCCAGGACCTCAACGTCCTGCGCCGGCTGTCGGAGTACCACCAGATGCCGATCAAGTCGATCCACGCGCCCTGCCTGATCTTCACCCAGATGGTCTGGGGCCGCGATCCGTGGGGCAAGCTGATGCGCTCCAAGGAGATCGCCGAGCGGCTGGGCGCCGAGGTCGTGGTGGTGCACCCGCCGTTCCGCTGGCAGCGCGACTACGCCCGGGACTTCGAGACGGGCCTGGCGCGCATGCAGGAGGAGACCGACGTCATCTTCGCGGTGGAGAACATGTTCCCCGCCAAGGCGCGCGGCACCGAGCTCGGCATGTACTCCCCGCACTGGGACCCGACGGGCTACGACTACCCCCACCTGACGCTGGACACCTCGCACACCGCGGTCTCCGGCAGCGACGCGCTGGCGATGGCCGACCGCTACGGCGAGCGGCTGCGGCACCTGCACCTGGCGGACGGCGTCGGCATCCCCAACAAGGACGAGCACCTGGTGCCGGGCCGCGGCTCCCAGCCGTGCGGGGAGATCCTGGAGCGGCTGGCGCTGCAGGGATTCCAGGGCCATGTCGTGCTGGAGGTCAACACCCGCAAGGCCACCTCGCGGGCCGAGCGCATCGAGGACCTCGCCGAGGCCCTGGCCTTCGCCCGGCTGCACCTGGCGGCCAGCGACACCTGGGAGGTCTCGGCCTCCGGCGAGGTCTCGCGGCAGCGCACCAGCTGACCGTGTCCGCGCGTAAGGACGCCGGGCCGGAGAAGGGCGCCAGGCCGGGGCGCCGCCGGGGATCGGCCGGCACCAGGCCGCTGATCCTGGAGGCGGCCCGCGAGCTGTTCGCGGAGAGGGGCTTCGACGGCACCTCGCTGCGGGCGGTCGCCCGTACGGCGGGGGTGGATCCGGCGATGGTCCACCACTTCTTCGCCGGCAAGGAGGCCCTCTTCGTCGAGGCGATGGAGTTCCCGGTCGATCCGGCGCGGCTGGTGCCGCAACTCCTCGAGGGGCCGCGCGAGGAGATCGGCGAGCGGGTGGTCCGGACGATCCTGGGTCTGTGGGAGGACGCGGAGATGCGGTCCAGGGTGCTGGCCATCCTCCGTTCCGTCACGGCCGGCGAGCAGGGCGCGGCGATGCTCAGGGAGTTCATGACCGCCGCGCTGCTGGATCCGGTCGTGGAGCGGCTGGGGGTCCCGCCGGAGCGGGTCGCGATGGCCGCCGCCCAGATGCTCGGCATGGTGATGATGCGTTTCGTGCTGGAGGTCGAGCCGGTGGTCCGGGCGACGGAGGAGGAGCTGGTGGAGCTGCTCGCGCCGACTTTCCAGCGTTATCTGGGCTGAGGGATTCTCGCTCTCCGCAGTCGCCTGGCCACGGAGACAGGTCTTTGTCCCGTTCCGAATCCTTGACGGCCCTCCGGTGCCGCCTTAAATTCACCATATGGTGAATTATGCCGTCCGGGTCGCGGACCTGAAGGTACGAAGAGGCGGACACGAAGTGCTGCACGGGCTGACCTTCGAGGTGCCCCGGGGGCGCGTCGTCGGGCTGCTGGGGCCCAGCGGCTGCGGGAAGACGACGCTCATGCGGGCGATCGTCGGGGTGCAGGTCGTCGAGAGCGGGACGGTCGAGGTCCTGGGCCGCCCGGCGGGCGCCAAGGAGGTGCGCAGCCGGGTCGGGTACGCCACCCAGAGCCCGGCGGTCTACCTGGACCTGACGGTGCGGGAGAACCTGCGGTACTTCGGCAGGGTGATCGGCGCGCCGAAGGCGGACGCGGACCGGGTGATCGAGCAGGTCGGCCTGGCCCCCCAGGCGGACCAGCTCGCCGGAGACCTGTCGGGAGGGCAGCTGGGCCGGGCGAACCTGGCCGTGGCGCTGCTCGGCGCGCCCGAACTGGTCGTCCTGGACGAGCCGACGGTCGGCCTCGACCCGGTGCTGCGGCAGGAGCTGTGGACGCTGTTCCACCGGCTGGCCGAGGAGGGGACGACGATGATCGTCTCCAGCCATGTGATGGACGAGGCGGCCCGCTGCCAGCGACTGATCCTCATGCGCGACGGGCGGATCCTGGCCGACGAGACCCCCGAGGAGCTGAGCGCGCAGACCGGGACGGACAACCTGGAGGAGGCGTTCCTGCGCCTCATCACCGAACGGGAGACGGTGTGAACCCCAAGGTGACCCTGGCGACGGCCCGCCGGATCCTCGACCAGCTCAGGCACGACCACCGGACGCTGGCGCTGCTCGTCGCCGTCCCCGCGCTGATGATGGTGCTGCTGCGGTATGTCTTCGACGACCAGCGGACCTTCGACCGGATCGGGCCGATGCTGCTGTGCATCTTCCCGTTCACGTTCATGTTCGTGGTGACCAGCGTGGCCACCCTGCGCGAGCGCACCGGGGGCACCCTGGAGCGGCTGATGACGACCCCGCTGGGCAAGCTCGACCTCCTGATCGGCTACGCCCTGGCGTTCTCGGTGGTCGCGTCGGCCCAGGTCGCGGTGATCATGGGGGTGTCGCTGCTGTTCCTGGGGCTGACCGTCACCGGGCCGCTGTGGGCGCTGGTGCTGATCGCGCTGCTGGACGCGCTGCTGGGGGTGGCGCTCGGCCTGTTCGCCAGCGCGTTCGCCCGGACGGAGTTCCAGGCGGTCCAGCTCATGCCGGCGTTCGTCCTGCCGCAGGCGATGCTGTGCGGCCTGTTCGCGCCCCGCGACTCCATGCAGCCGGTGCTGTCCGCGCTGTCGGACGTGATGCCCCTGTCGTACGCGGTGGACGCCATGAGCGATCTGACCGTCTCGTCGGAGCTCGGCGCGGGTTTCGTCGCGGACATCGCCGTCATCACGGTCGCGACTCTGCTCTCCCTGCTGGTCGGCGCGGTGACGCTGCCCCGCCGGACGCCCTGAGAGGGCTTCCGGAGTTAGGGTGAGGAGATGCTCCGCCGAACCCTGCTGGCGGCCTCGCGCAGCCCGGCCCTGCGCACGGCCGTCGTGACCGCTCCCGTGACCCGCCGGGTGGTGCGGCGGTTCGTCGCGGGGGACGACTCCGAGCGGGCGCTGGAGGCCGCGTCGCGGCTGCTGTCCGACGGGCTGCTGGTCAGCCTGGACCGGCTGGGCGAGGACGTCCGGGACCGGGCCGGGGCCGAGGCGACGGTACGGGCGTACGAGAAGCTGCTGCCGGAGCTGCCCGGTGACACCGAGGTCTCGGTCAAGCTCACCGCGCTCGGCCAGGCGCTGGACGAGGACCTGGCGCTGGCGAACGCCCGCCGGGTCTGCGCGGCGGCCGCTCGGGCGGGCACCACGGTCACCCTGGACATGGAGGACCACACGACCGTCGGCTCCACGCTGCGCGTCCTGGACGCGCTGCGCGGGGAGTACCCGTGGGTCGGCGCGGTGGTCCAGGCCCAGCTGCGCCGCGCCGAGGAGTACTGCGCCGGGCTGGCGTACGAGGGTTCGCGGGTCCGGCTGTGCAAGGGCGCCTACGACCCGCCTCCGGAGGTGGCCTTCACCAGGAGGTCCGAGGTCGACAAGTCCTATGTCCGATGCCTGCGGACGCTGATGGCCGGGCCCGGCTATCCGATGGTCGCCACCCACGACCCCCGGCTGATCGAGATCGCCGACGCGCTGCGGCTCATCCGCGGCAGGGACTCCGGCTCCTTCGAGTACCAGATGCTCTACGGCATCCGCCCGGACGAGCAGCTGCGGCTGGCGGAGACGGGCGCGCGGGTGCGGGTCTACGTTCCCTACGGCTCGGAGTGGTACGGCTACCTGGTGCGGCGCCTGGCCGAACGCCCGGCGAACCTGGCCTTCTTCCTGCGCGCGCTCCTCACCCGCTCATAGCGGTTCCGGGGGGCCATTAGGCTTGCGAGTCGTCCTAACTACCAGGTCAGGTGTGTGATGATCGCGATTCTCGGTACCGGCAAGATGGGCGAGGCGCTGCTGGCGGGCGTCCTGCGGGCCGGCCGCCGCCCCTCGGAGCTGCTGGTGACGGCCCGACGCGAGGAGCGGGCCGCCGCGCTGCGCGAGCGCTACGGCGTGGAGTCGGTGGCCAACACCGAGGCCGCCGCCAAGGCCTCGGTGCTGGTGCTGGCGGTGAAGCCGCAGGACATGGGGACGCTGCTGGCCGAGATCGGGCCGCACGTGTCGCCGGGGACCCTGGTCGTGTCGATGGCGGCGGGCATCACCACCTCCTTCATCTCCGAGCGGCTGTCGGCCGACGTCCCGGTCGTCCGGGTCATGTCGAACACCCCGGTGCTGGTGGACGAGGCGATGAGCGTCATCTCCGCGGGCGAGCACGCCGGCGAGGAGCACCTGGCGCTCGCCGAGGAGCTGCTGCGGCCCGTCGGGAAGGTGACCCGGCTGCCGGAGTCGCTGCAGGACGCCGCGACCGCGCTGTCGGGCTCGGGCCCGGCCTACTTCTACTACCTGGTCGAGGCCATGGTCGACGCGGGCATCCTGCTGGGCATGCCGCGCGCCGCGGCCCTGGAGCTGGTGATCCAGTCGGCGGTCGGCGCGGCGGTGATGCTGCGCGACTCCGGCGAGCACCCGGTGCTGCTGCGCGAGGCGGTGACGTCGCCGGGCGGGACGACCATCTCGGCCATCCGCGAGCTGGAGAAGCACGGGGTCCGCGCCGCCGTCCTGGAGGCGATCGAGGCGGCCCGCGACCGGGGCAGGGAGCTCGCGGGCGGCTGAGGCTCCGCTTACTTCTGCGCCAGGACTCTGTTTCTGGGGTTTATGGAGAAATAGCATGCCGGTGTGGCATCGCTACGGTTCCTTCCCCCTGTCCTCTCCCTGGCCCTCACCGCCGTGCTCCTGTCCGGCTGCTCCGGCGGCGGCGAGGAGGACCGGCCCAGGCTCGGCACCGTCTCCCGCGGCTCGGTCGCCGAGGTCGTGGAGGCGCCCGCCACCCTGACGGCCAGGGCGGACGTGACCCTGCGCAGCCCCGCCGACGGCACGATCACCCGGCTCCCGGTCAGGGACGGAGACCGGGTGCGCAAGGGGCAGGTGCTCGCCCGGATCGACTCCCCGACGGCAGAGGAGCAGCTCGACCAGGCCAGGGAGGCAGACCGGCAGGCGGCGCGCGGCGCCTCGATGCCTTCGGGCCTGAGCCTCGGCTCGTTCCGCGCCCAGTCCGACCGCATCGCCCGGCGCGGCTTCAAGAAGGCCCGCGAGGCCGCCAGGAAGATCCGCGACCCGAAGGACCGGGCCAAGGCGCTCGCCGAGATCGCCAAGGCCGAGGGCGACTACGCCACCGCCGCGGGCGCGGCCCAGCTCGCCGTCACCCGGCTGAACACGGGGCTGGGCAGCATCACCTCGGCGCTGTCGTCCCTGGGCGCCTCCGGCAGGGTGCAGACCCGGGCCGCGGTGAAGGCCGCCGAACGCACGGTGGACGGGCTGGTGCTGAGGGCGCCGTTCTCCGGCGTGGTCGGTCTCGGCGGCCCGGCCGGGGGCAACGGCTCGTCGTCGGCGCTCTCCGGCCTGATGCCCTCGTCCCTGGCCGGGCTGACCGGCGGGCTGAGCCTGCCCGGCGCGTCCAGTGACCCCTCGTCCATCGCGGTCGGTGTTCCGGTCTCCTCCGGCGCGGCGGTCGTGACCATCACCGACGTGTCCGAGCTGCGCCTGACCGCCGACATCGACGAGTCGGACATCCTCCGGGTCAAGCGCGACGGAGAGGCGGACGCCGACTTCGACGCGCTGCCCGAGGCCTCCTACGGCGCGAAGGTCTACAGCGTCGGCGTCACCCCCTCGGAGAACTCCGGCGGCGGCGTCACCTACAAGGTGCAGCTCACACTGGAGGACGGCACCCTGCCGGACGGTTCGAAGGCACCCGAACCCAAGCCGGGGATGAGCGCGATCGTCCGGTTGAAGGTGCGGGAGGTCGAGAACGCGCTGGTCGTGCCGACCAGCGCCGTCGTCAGCAGCGGCCGGGACAGCACCGTGTGGGTCGTCGAGAACGGCGAGGCCGTCCGGCGGACCGTCACGCTCGGCGCGGAGGGCGACGCGTCCGTCGAGGTGCTGACCGGGTTGAAGGACGGCGACCGGATCGTCGTGGGCTCGGCGGACTCGGTGCGCCAGGGGCAGGAGCTCGGGTGAGCGTCCCGGCGTTGGAAGCCGTGGACGTCACCCGCGTCTACGAGATGGAGGGCGTGCGGGTGGAGGCGCTCAAAGGCGTCACCCTGACCATCGGGCAGGGCGAGTACGCGGCGATCCTCGGCCCGTCAGGCTCGGGCAAGTCCACGCTCATGCACCTCCTCGGCGCGCTGGACCGGCCCAGCTCGGGAGTGCTGCGGGTCGGCGGCCGCGACGTCGCGGCGCTCGACGACTCCGAACTCGCCGAACTGCGCAACGAGCACATCGGCTTCGTCTTCCAGTCCTTCCACCTGCTGGCCCGCACGACGGCCGTCGACAACGTCGGGATGCCGCTGATGTACCGGGGCGTGCCGCGGCCGGAGAGACGCGAACGCGCGGTCGCCGCGCTGGAGAAGGTCGGGCTGGGGCACCGGCTCGACCACCGGCCCAACCAGATGTCCGGCGGCGAGCAGCAGCGGGTGGCCATCGCCCGCGCCCTGGTCGGCGAGCCGCAGCTGGTGCTGGCCGACGAGCCGACCGGCAACCTCGACACCAGGACCGGTGAGGAGGTGATGGCCCTGCTGGAGCGGCTCAACACCGAGCAGGGCGTGGCGGTCATCCTGGTGACGCACGAGCCGGACGTCGCCGTGCGGGCCCGCCGCCAGATCCACATCCGGGACGGGCTGGTCGAACGGGACACCGCCGCATGAGGACGTCCGAACTGTTCCGGGTGGCGTTCGAGGCGCTGCGCGTCAACCGGATGCGGAGCCTGCTCACCATGCTCGGCGTCATCATCGGCGTGTGGGCGGTCGTGGTGCTGGTGGCGATCGGCGGCGGCGCGCGGGACATGGTCGAGGGGGAGATCGAGGGGCTCGGCTCCAACATCATCTTCGTGGTGCCCGGCGAGTTCGGCCTCGACTCCGGCGGCCCCACCGTCAGCAGACTCGACCTGGAGGACGTCGAGGCGCTGCGCCGCGTCGCGGGCGAGGACGCGGTGACGGCCGGGCTCAGCTCCAGCGAGGTGGTGCGGGCCGGCGCCTCCGAGGTGTTCGCCTCGCTGCTGGGCGCGGACGAGAACGTCGCGAACGTCTACGTCCGGACGCTGGCCAAGGGCCGCCACCTGTCGGAGATCGACGTGGAGACCCGGCGCAGGGTCGTCGTCCTCGGCTCCCAGGCGGCCGAGAGGCTGTTCGGCGAGGTGGACCCGCTCGGCAGGCAGGTGACGATCGGCGGAGGCAGGTTCCGGGTCGTCGGGGTCTTCGCGGAGGTCGGCCAGACCTTCGGCCAGTCCCGCGACAACGAGGTGCAGATCCCGCTGACGACGGCGCAGCGCATGCTGGGCGTCACCCGCGTCGACTACATGGCGGTGCGCGCCGCGGACGCCGAAGCCGTCGAACCGCTGCAGGGCAGGCTGGTGGAGACGCTGGAATCCCGGCACCAGGGCGAGCGGTACTCGGCCGTCACCCAGACCCAGCTGCTGGGGACCATCGGGACGGTGCTGGGAGCGCTCACCGGGCTGCTGGCCGCGATCGCCGCCATCTCGCTGCTGGTCGGCGGCGTCGGGGTCTCCAACATCATGCTGGTCAGCGTGCGGGAGCGGACCCGGGAGATCGGCCTGCGCAAGGCGCTCGGCGCGCGCCGCCGCGACGTCCTGGCCCAGTTCCTGGTGGAGGCGGTGCTCCTCACCTCCACCGGCGGGGTGCTGGGCATCCTGCTCGGCGTCGGGACCGCGCTTGCCATCGCGGCGCTCTCGCCCGTGCCGGCGGTCATCGCCTGGTGGTCCCCGGTGATGGCGTTCACCGTCTCGGCCGCGGTCGGCGTCTTCTTCGGCGTGGTGCCGGCCAGCCGCGCGGGCAGGCTCGACCCGGTGGTCGCCCTCAGATCCGACTGAGGCGGCCCACTCGTCGCTACGCGACGACGGTGAGGTTGGTGGGCTGCTGCCGGTCGCCGACCACCGCCCTGATGAACGCCGAGGTCTCGCGCATGGCCTCGTCGGCGTCCGGGAGCAGCTTGTTGAGGAGCTGGAAGACGTGCATCTGGCCGGGCCAGACCTGCAGCTCCACGGGGGCGCCCGCGGCCATCAGGAGCTCGGCGAAGGCCTCGCCCTCGGGGCGCAGCACCTCGGCGCCGCCGAGCTGGATCAGCACCGGAGGCAGCTCGGACCACTCCAGGGACAGCAGCGCCAGCCGGGGGTCCATTTTCTGGCCGGTCACCAGGCGGGCGACGCGCAGGGCACTGCGCGGGCTGATGTAGGGGTCGCGGACCAGGGCGTCCTCGGCGAGGGAGAGCTCGCACGACAGGTCGACCCAGGGGGAGTAGAGCACCATGCCGACCGGGGAGGGCAGCTCGTGCCTGCTGATCTCGGCGGCCAGGCTGGCGGCCAGGTGGCCGCCGGCGGAGTCGCCGGCCAGCACGATCCGGGTGAAGCCCCGGGCCAGCAGCCAGCGGTAGGACTCCAGGGCGTCCTCGAGCGCGGCGGGGAAGGGGTGTTCGGGCGCCAGCCGGTAGTGCGGGACGAGGACGGGCATCGCGTTGTCCACCGCGATCCTGGTGGTGAGGCTGCGGTGGGTCTGCGGGGAGCAGACGACGTAGCCGCCGCCGTGCAGGTACAGGACCGCGGCGTCGTCGGCGTGGTCGCCGTCGGGGATGACCCATTCGGCCTTGACCACGAGCCCGCTGCGCAGCTGCGGGTCGCGGACGCGCTCGACCCGCACCCGGCGGTCGGTCGGGAGCAGGGCGGCGGCCCGGTCGATGGCGGCGCGCGCGGCGCGGATCGGCAGGGGGCGGCCGGGAATGCGGTGCATCAGCGGGCGCAGCGTGAATCTCAGGGCACCGCCCATGATCCGGCTCTGGACGCTCGGGTCGCGTTCCAGGACCGGGGTCGGACGCGGTACCCGGGGCGTCATCCCCGGGAGAGCCGATGTGACCTCGTCCTCGAGCATGGCCACCCCCTTCGTGGGTCGGTCAGTGATGTCGATCACTGTTTCTGCTTTGTTAACGGCATACCCATTTTGACTCAGTGTTTCACTTCACAAAAGGGTAACTTTGGTACGCTCTATGTAACTCTGCGTAACGCGCTACCTTTGATCCCCAGGGCTGGGATCGGCACGGGCGGGAGAGCGGACGTATGGCTGGAGCGCTGCAGGTCTTCTGGGACGAGAAACTTCTCGCCTACGACTTCGGGTCCACCCACCCCCTGAACCCCGTCCGCGTCGAGTTGACCATGGACCTCAGCCGTCGGCTCGGAGTGTTCGCCAACGCCGAGCTGCGCGGTTTCGAGTCCGCGGGCGACGGGCTGCTCTCGCTGGTGCACGGCCGGGAGTACATCGAGGCGGTCAAGAGGGCCGGCCGGGAACTGAAGCCCCACTACGTCTTCGGCCTCGGGACCACCGACAACCCGCTGTTCGAGGGAATGCACGAGGCGGCCTCCCTGATCGTCGGCGCGAGCGTCGGAGCGGCCAAGGCGGTCTGGACGGGCGAGACGGAGCACGCCGCCAACGTCTCCGGGGGGCTGCACCACGCGATGCCGGACGCCGCCGCCGGATTCTGCATCTACAACGACGTCTCCGTCGCCATCGCCTGGCTGCTGGAGCACGGCGCGCAGCGGGTGGCGTACGTGGACGTGGACGTCCACCACGGCGACGGCGTCCAGAAGGCGTTCTACGAAGATCCCCGGGTCATGACGATCAGCCTGCACGAGTCGCCCCGCACCCTCTTCCCGGGCACGGGCTTCCCCCAGGAGACCGGAGCGGACGGCACCGCCGTCAACGTGGCGCTGCCTCCGGGCACCGGCGACAGGGCCTGGCTGCGCGCGTTCGACGCCGTGGTGCCGCCGCTGCTGCGCGCCTTCCAGCCGCAGATCCTGGTCACCCAGCAGGGCTGCGACACCCACCAGGCGGACCCGCTCGCGCACCTGTCCCTCACCGTGGACGGGCAGCGGACGATCTACCAGCGGCTGCACGCGCTCGCCCACGAGACGGCCGGAGGCAAGTGGGTGCTCACCGGAGGCGGCGGCTACGAGCTGGTGCAGGTGGTGCCGAGGGCGTGGACCCACCTGCTGGCGGAGGCGAGCGGGAACCCGGTCGACCCGCGGACCGCCTGCCCCGAGGACTGGCGGGAGTTCGCCCTGCTCCGGACGGGCGAGATCGCCCCCAAGGTGATGACCGATGGTTTCCAGGTGGAGGTGCAGACGTGGGGCGAGGGCTACGACCCGGCCAATCCGATCGATCAGGCGATTCTGGCGACGCGCCGGGCGGTGTTCCCGGAACACGGCCTCCTTCCCGACTAGAGCTGCGCGACCACCTGCTGCGCACCTTCATCGCGGGTGACGTGGCGACGCCCAGGCACAACAACCTGCGCAACTTCCGCAGGATGGCGGCGGGGGAGCCGTACTACCAGTTCGGGCTCGACCTGGGCGAGTGGACGTACGAGCGGACCATCGAGGTGATGGCCCGCCTCGCCGGGACCAGCCCCGACCCCGGGCACCTCTTCGGCGAGGACACCATCGACCCCGACCGCACCCTGGACGCGCTCGAGGCCATGGGAGAGCGCATCGGAGCGGCGGCGAGGGGGCGGCAGACCGTCATGCTCGCCACCGGCCACCCGGGGGCGCTGATGCACCCGGTGTACAGGCCGATCGCCCGGGTGCTGCGCGAGGCCGGCTGCGAGATCCTGACGCCCGCCGAGGGCTGGACCTACCTGTCGGACGAGCCCTGGGACGGGCCCGAGCAGCGCACCATCCGCTACACCGACGGCATCGCCGCGCTGGAGTTCGGAGGCTCCTTCCACCACACGCACCACGCCGCTCCCATGGAACGCATGCTGGCAAACCTCGCAGACGAATCCCGGTATTGGCCGGACCTGGTCATCGCCGACCACGGGTGGGCCGGAGCGGCGGGCGAGGCGGGCGTTTCGACGGTGGGATTCGCCGACTGCAACGATCCCGCCCTGTTCGCCGGGCATGTCGTAGGGAAAATCGAGGTCTGTGTGCCGCTGGACGACAACGTGCTCCCCGCCCACTACACCCCGATGACGACCTATCTCCTGGGCCACGCGGGCCTGTTGGCGTGAAGAACCCTCTTGCGACTTGGGATGCACGATTTACGCTGGATGAAGTTACACGTGCGTGATCGGAGTCACCCAAAGGGCAGGTGGCGCGGCACGTGTGGAAAAGGACGGCCCATGGCTTCAGGCGAGCGGCCTCTCAGCGAGGTGAGGTTCCTGACCGTCGCTGAAGTGGCATCGGTGATGAGGGTGTCCAAGATGACCGTCTACCGACTCGTTCACTCGGGGGAACTTCCGGCCATCAGGGTCGGGCGCTCCTTCCGGGTACCGGAACAAGCTGTCCATGACTACCTGCGTGAGGCCTACATCGAGGCCGGTTAGCGACGGGTCGTCGAAGCCTGTCCGGACACGGAGCGGACGCACGACACCGGCGGCCGAGAGGCCGCCGGTTCTCCTCTACCTGCGAGCAGCGGTAATGTAAGCCGTTGGGCTGCGTTGTAGCCCGTTTTCCTGCACGCCCCATGACGGTCATCTCGGCGATGGCCGGGGATCGTATGAGTGAGGTTTCGTGGGCTCCGTTATCAAGAAGCGTCGTAAGCGGATGGCGAAGAAGAAGCACCGCAAGCTGCTGAAGAAGACCCGCGTTCAGCGTCGTAACAAGAAGTGAACACGCCGCTCGACCAGCCGTAAGGGGTGGGCCGCAGAGTGGCCTCCATGCGTGCCTCAGACCCTGACGACCCCCGGGAGTCCCCGGAGCACGGAGAGTGCCCGGAGGGCTCCGCCGGGGGCGGTTCCCCACGTGTGTCGGGCTCGGCCCGTGTCGTACTGGTCACAGGTGTGTCACGGTTCCTCGGCGCTCGGGTCGCCAACACGCTGCAGGCCGATCCGGGCATCGAGCGGGTCATCGGCGTGGACACCGTCCCGCCGGCCGGGCCGCTCGGCCGCACGGAATTCGTCCGGGTGGACATCCGGACTCCGAGCATCGCCAAGGTGATCTCCTCCGCCCGGGTCGACACGGTCGTGCATCTGAACCTGGTGACCTCCCCGTCCGGACAGCGGTCCGCGACGAAGGAGATCAACGTCATCGGGACGATGCAGCTGCTCGGCGCCTGCCAGCGGTCTCCTTACACGCGCAAGCTGGTCGTGCGCTCCTCCGCGGCGGTCTACGGCTCCTCGCCGAAAGACCCCGCGGTCTTCACCGAGGACTCGCACGCGGCCGTGCCTCCCTCCTCGGGCTACGCCAAGGACGCCCTCGAGGTCGAGGGCTACGTCCGAGGTCTGCAGCGCCGCAGGTCGGACCTGACGGTCTCGGTCCTGCGGTTCGCCAACTTCCTCGGCGCGGGCGTCGACTCCCCGCTCACCAGGTACCTCCGGATGCCGGTGGTGCCGACGGTGCTGGGTTTCGACCCGCGGCTGCAGTTCCTGCACGAGGACGACGGCGTCGAGGTGCTGCGCCGGATGACGGTGGAGGACCATCCCGGCGTCTTCAACGTGGCCGGCGACGGCGTGCTGCTGCTCTCCCAGTGCCTGCGCAGGGCGGGGCGGCAGCAGCTGCCGCTGCCCGGGCCCGCGTTCGGGCTGGTCGGCGACACCGGCAAGCGGACGGGCGGGCTGCCCGGTTTCTCCGACGAGCTGAGGCGCTGGCTCACCTACGGGCGGGTCGTCGACACCACGCGGCTGGTCGAGGAGCTCTCCTGGCGGCCGAAGTACGGGTCGGAGGCGGCTTTCAACGAGTTCCTGCAGGCCCACGGGATGAGCAACTCCCTCCCGTTGGGGCTGTTCGATCTGGTGACCGGCTCCCTTCCCGGGGCGCCGGGACGAGGGGGCGGTGTCAGATGATGAACGCGTACGGCGAGGACGGCCCCCCGGGGCCCGCCCTCGCGCAGGTCATCCCCCTGAACGTCAACCGGCCTCCCGAGCCGGAGCGGCACCCGCTGGAGAAGGCCGCGGCCTCGGGCCTGGCCTTCCTGCGGCGGCGGATCGCCGGCGAGTACGAGGTCGACGAGTTCGGGTTCGACCCCGACCTCAACAGCTCGGTGCTGCTGCCGCTGGCGCGGCTGCTGTACGAGCACTGGTTCCGGGTGGAGCTGCACGGCCTGGAGAACATCCCCGAGCACGGCGGCGCGCTGCTGGTCGCCAACCATTCGGGGACCATCCCGCTGGACGCCGTCATGCTCCAGGTCGGCCTGCACGACACTGTCGACCGGAACCTGCGCCTGCTGGGCGCCGACCTGGTCTACCAGGTGCCCTTCCTGGCCCATCTGGCCCGCAAGTCCGGGCACACCCTCGCCTGCCCCCAGGACGCCGAGAGGCTGCTGGGCCAGGGCGAGCTGGTCGGGGTCTTCCCCGAGGGCTTCAAGGGAGTGGGCAAGCCCTACTCCGAGCGCTACCGGCTGCAGCGGTTCGGCCGGGGCGGTTTCGTCGCGACCGCGCTGCGCGCCGGGGTGCCGATCATCCCCTGTTCGGTGGTGGGCGCAGAGGAGACCTACCCCAAGGTCGCCGACCTGCGGCCGCTGGCCCGGCTGCTGGGCCTGCCGTACTTCCCGATCACCCCGACCTGGCCGCTGCTGGGCCCGCTGGGGCTGGTCCCGCTGCCGTCCAAGTGGATGGTCCGGTTCGGCGAGCCGATCCCGCTGGAGGACTACGAGGCCGAGCAGGCCGACGACCCGATGGTGGTATTCGACCTCACGGACCAGATCCGCGAGACGATCCAGCACCAGCTCTACGACCTGCTACTGCGCCGGGGCCCGGCCTTTCTCTGAGCCGGGGCCTCCGGCGCGTCCGGCTCCGCCTCAGGCGGTCCCGCGGTAGTGGCGGCGCAGCGCCATGCCGGCGGCCACGCCGCCGGCCAGGGCGCCCGCGCCGGCCGCCGCGGGCAGCGCGATCAGCGTGACCTTGCGCCCGGTGCGGAAGTCGTGGACGGGCCATTCGCCGACCCTGGCGCGCTCGCGCAGCTCGCCGTCGGGGTTGACCGCGTGCGGGTAGCCGACGGCGGTGAGCATCGGCAGGTCGTTGTGGGAGTCGCTGTAGGCCGAGCAGTTGGCCAGCTCCAGCCCCTCCTTGAGGGCGAGCGCGCGGACCGCCTCGGCCTTGGCGGGCCCGTGCAGCAGGCTGCCGACGAGCCGGCCGGTGTAGTGCCCGTCGACGGTCTCGGCGACGGTGCCCAGCGCGCCGGTGAGGCCCAGCCGGTTGGCGATGACCTTGGCGATCTCGACGGGGGTCGCGGTGACCAGCCAGACCTGCTGACCGGCGTCCAGGTGCGCCAGGGCCAGGGTGCGGGTGCCCTGCCAGATCCGGTCGGCCATGACGTCGTCGTAGATCTCCTCGCAGAGGTGGACGAGGTCGTCCACCGCCATGCCCGCGACGAAGGACAGGGCGGTCTCCTTGGCGCTGCCGATGTGGTCGGCGTTCTCGGAGCCGCGCAGCCGGAAGGCGGCCTGGCCCCAGGCGAACATCGCGAGGTCGCGGGTGGTGAACAGCTTGCGCTTGGCCAGCCCCCGCGCGAAGTGGTAGATCGACGCGCCGCGGATCATCGTGTTGTCGACGTCGAAGAACGCGGCGCCCGTGGGGTCGGGCACGGGCCACGTCACCATCTCCGCCGCCTCGGCGGCCACCTTGCCCGCGCTCACCGGATCCGTCGCCTGCCGTTGCCAGAAGTGCCGCATGCTCACGTCTTTTCTTCGCTGGGCCCCGGAACCGCTACCGGCGAGCCTGTTTCCCCTGAGTACAGATCTACCCGACCCTTCGGGCCGACACAATGATCTCGGTTGCGGCCCGCCTCCCCATCCTCACCCTAGGTACCGCCGAGTAGGCCCGGCAACGCCTTCTCAGATGGAAATACGGTGAGAAGTTGGCCTCCCGGTACGCCTCAGCTTGATTCATCGGGCACCATGGGGGCGCGATGGTCGAAGGAATACTGGCTCTGGCGGCGACCCTGGCAGCCCTCGTGGGCGCCGGGTCGCTGGTTCAGAGCGCCCTGAAGGAGAAGCGGATCCACCTGTGGGCCTGGGCAGGGGCCACCGGTCTGGAGGGGCTCGCCCTGGTCGCCATCGCGATCGGATGCTTCGCCGGCTTCGGCGGGTTCACCTTCCGGACCATGGCGGTCACCGGGGCCCTGCTGGCTCCGGTCTGCATCGCGGTCGGCGCGATCGAGTTGTGCGTCAAGCCGCTGCAGGCCCGTTTCGCCGCCCGGCTGATCGCGGTCTCCTACTCGCTGGTCGCGGTGGTCATCCTCGTCTTCGACCCGCTCAAGAGCGGAGTGCTGGGCGATTCGGTGCCCGATCCCGGCGACGTCTACGGGCTGCTCCCCGGCTGGCTGCTGACCGGTGCGGTGGTGCTGGTGATCGTCGCGCTGGCCGCCGCCGCGGTGACCACCGTGGTCCGCTCGCAGAAGCGGGACAAGGAGGCCTACGACCTGATGGTCCCGTCCGCCGTCGCGGTGGGCGCGGGCCTGGTCAACCTGGTGGCGGTCGGGTACCTGCCCGGCCTGCTGAAGATCGTCGGCCTGGCCTCGGCCGCGGGCCTCGTCTGGTTCGCCGCCTACCGCACCACCGTCACGGAGGACGCGGACGACGACGAGGAGGCCGGGGACCGCAGGTCCGGGGACCGCCGTGAATCCCGTAGAGAACGCCGAGACCTCGAGGAGAAGGAGGCTGAGGACGAGATGGCGTACGAGCCGCCGCGTTCCCACCGCGCCCGTCCCGACACCCACGGCATGATGCGGCCCGAGCCGCCTCAGCCGCCGCGGCACACCGGCTCCCGGCCGCTGCCCCCCCAGCCGCCGCTGCCGCCGCAGCCCGCGGTGCCCCAGCCCGCCATGCCGCAGCACGGCGCGCCGACGCTCCACTCGACCGGCCCGGTGGTCGGCGACGACTGGTTCGCCCCGCCCCCTCCGCCGCCGCAGCCGTCCCGGATCATGGGCCCCTACGGCCAGATGGTGGTCTACACCCTGCTGGACGGCCGGGAGCAGCCCTTCGACCGGCAGGTCAACCAGCTCATCGGCCAGGCGGTCCAGGCCGAGCCGGGGATCCTGATCTTCACCTGCCACGAGGTGGAGGGCGCGCCGACCCAGCGCATCTCCTACCAGCTCTTCCGCGACCGCGAGGCGTTCGAGGAGCACCAGTCCCAGCCTTACGTGCACCGGTTCCAGGCCGAGAGCCGCACCCACGTGCTGGCCACGAACGTGATCGACCTGAAGCTGACCGGCGGAAGCCTCCCGGTGCTGCGATGATCACGCTGCTGTCCCGTCCCGGCTGCCACCTGTGCGACGACGCCCGCGCGGTCGTCGAGCGGGTCGCGGCGGACACCGGCGAGCCCTGGGAGGAGAAGGACATCACCCGGGACGAGGAACTGCTGCGCGAGTACCACGACCACATCCCGGTGACCCTGGTCGACGGGAAGCAGATCGACTTCTGGCGAGTGGACGAGCGGCGGCTGCGCCGGGCGCTGGCCGACAGGTGATCATGTGTCGGGAGAAGAGAGAGTGTGTCTCTTTTGTCACATCGACACGAAGACCGCGCCTGTCAACGGGGAGAATTTCCTAGAACGCGATTCGGCGACTTTGTGCGTTCGTTCACAATGGGGTTAACCTGAAGGAAACGCGCCTCCCCTCCGGGGGAGGCAGTGCAGAGAGGCCACGCCACCCGCGATGAACCCCCGGCAGACGAACGCGAAGGCCTTCAAGGACTCCTCCAAGGGGATCCCGGAAGCCACGGTGGCGCGGCTTCCCGTCTACCTGCGGGCCCTTCAGGGCCTGAAGGAGCGGGGCGTCGAGACGGTCTCCTCGGAGGAGCTGGCGGCGGCGGCCGGGGTGAACTCCGCCAAGCTGCGTAAAGACCTGTCCCACCTCGGCTCGTATGGCACACGCGGGGTCGGGTACGAGGTTGAGTACCTCGTGTACCAGATCTCACGTGAACTCGGTCTCACCCAGGACTGGGTGGTGGCCATCATCGGGGTGGGTAACCTTGGCCGCGCCCTCGCAGGTTATGGGGGGTTCGCGTCCCGGGGCTTCCGGGTGGCCGGGCTGCTCGACGCCGACGCCTCCATCGTCGGCGAGCGCATCGCCGGACTCACCGTGGAGCACACAGACAAGCTGGAGACCATCATCAAGGACCAGGGTGTGTCCATAGCCGTCATCGCCACGCCCGCGGCGGCGGCTCAGCCGGTGTGCGACCGCGTGGTCGCCGCCGGGGTCACCAGCGTGCTCAATTTCGCCCCCGTCGTCCTCAGCGTCCCCGAGGGCGTCGACGTCCGCAAGGTCGACCTGTCGATAGAACTGCAGATCCTCGCGTTCCACGAGCAGCGTAAGGCCGGCGGACCCCATGAGGAGTACATCGAGGTACATCCATGAGCCTGCTAGTCGTCGGTCTGAGCCACAGGTCAGCCCCCGTCACACTGCTGGAGCGGACGTCGATCACGGGTGACGACCTGGTCAAGCTGCTGCACGAGGTGCACGAGGCGGTCAGCGAGGTGATGATCGTCTCGACCTGCAACAGGGTCGAGGTGTACGCCTCGGTGGACAAGTTCCACGGCGGCGTCCAGCTGATCTCCGAGTCGCTCGCGCGGCACTCCGGCGTGCCTCTCGAGGAACTGTCCCGGCACCTGTACGTGCACTACGAGGACAGGGCGGTCCAGCACGCCTTCACGGTCGCCTGCGGGCTGGAGTCGATGGTCGTCGGCGAGGGCCAGATCCTCGGCCAGATCCGCGCCGCCTTCCGGCTGGCGCAGACCGAGGGCACCATCGGGCGCACCCTGCACGAGGTCGTCCAGCGGGCGCTGCGGGTCGGCAAGCGGGCGCACTCCGACACCGGCATCGACCAGGCGGGGGCGTCGCTGGTCAGCGTCGGGCTCCAGGTCGCCGAGAACCACCTGGGGGACCTGTCCCGGTGCGGGGCCCTGGTGATCGGCGCGGGCGCGATGAGCGGCCTGGCCGTGGCCACGCTGGCCCGGGCGGGCGTCGCCGAGATCGTGGTCGCCAACCGCACCTACGCCAAGGCCGAGCGGCTGGCCGACTCGGCGCGGACCACCGGCGTCCCGGCCCGCGCGCTGCGGCTGGAGGACCTCGACGGGGAACTGAACTCCGCCGACCTGATCGTCTCCTGCACCGGCGCCGGGCTGATGATCAGCCGGGAGCAGCTCGTCCCCGGACGCCGCTTCATCCTCGACCTCGCCCTGCCGCACGACGTCGACCCGGAGGTCCGCGCCGTCGAGGGCACCGGCCTGGCCGGCCTGGAGGACCTGCGCACCGCGGAGGAGTCCGCGCGGGCCATCGGCCCCGAGGCGGTGGAGGCGGTCCGGCAGATCGTCGCGGACGAGGTGGCGGCCTTC
Source organism: Actinocorallia aurantiaca (assembly GCF_039533685.1). Lineage (NCBI taxonomy): Bacteria > Bacillati > Actinomycetota > Actinomycetes > Streptosporangiales > Thermomonosporaceae > Actinocorallia > Actinocorallia aurantiaca. Next base: position 254,647 of record NZ_BAAATZ010000003.1, read on the forward strand.
CTGTCCGCCGCCCGCGCCGCCGCCGTGGCGCCGACCGTGGTCGCGCTGCGCACCCGGGCCGCCGAGGTGGTGGAGCTGGAACTGGCGCGGCTGCGCGCGAAGCTCCCCGGCCTCGACCCCAAGACCGAACACGAGCTCGCGATGACCGTCCGGCGGGTGGCCGACAAGCTGCTGCACGCCCCGACCGTCCGGGTCAAGGAGCTGGCCTCCTCTCCCGGCGGCGACTCCTACGCCGACGCGTTGCGCGAACTCTTCGACCTCGACCCCTCGGCCCCGCAGGCCGTGACCCGCGCCGACCTGCCCGCACCCAAGGGGCCGGAGCGGCAGGAACGGAGCAAGGCGTGAGCACTCTGAAGCTGGGCACCCGCAAGAGCCTGCTGGCGATGACCCAGTCGGGAATGGTCGCCGACGCGCTGACCGAGGCCACGGGACGCGCCGTGGAGCTGGTCGGGATCACCACCGAGGGCGACGTCAACAAGGCGCTGCTCGCCCAGATCGGCGGCACCGGCGTGTTCGTCAACCGGCTGCGCGAGGAGATCCTCGCCGGCACGGTGGACTTCGCCGTGCACTCGCTGAAGGACCTGCCGACCTCGCCCGCCGAGGGCATCGAGCTGGTCGCGCTGCCGCCGCGCCACGACCACAGGGACGCGCTGTGCGGCCCCTGCCGGCTGGCGGACCTGCCTGTCGGCGCGAAGGTCGGCACCGGCTCGCCGCGCAGGGTCGCCCAGCTCCGGGCGCTGCGCCCGGACCTCGAGGTGGTCCCGATCCGCGGCAACGCCGACACCCGGCTGGCCAAGGTCACCGACGGCGAACTGGACGCGGTGGTGCTGGCCAACGCCGGCCTGACCAGGATCGGCCGCACCGGGCAGGTCGGCGAGCTCTTCGAGCCCGAGCTGATGCTGCCCGCCCCCGGGCAGGGCGCGCTCGCGGTCGAGTGCCGCACCGGCGACGCCGAATTGATCGAACTCCTCCGCGTGCTGGACGACCCGGACACCCGGGCGGCCGTCACCGCCGAGCGCACCGTCCTCGCGGTGCTCGAGGCGGGCTGTTCCGCTCCGGTGGGCGCGTTCGCACGGGTGGAGAACGAAGTACTGAGCCTGACCGCCGCGGTCGTCTCCCTGGACGGCGCGAGCCAGATCAGGCTCTCCGCTAGCGGCCACCCCGAACGGGCCGTGGAGCTGGGCAGGGAGCTCGCGGCCCAGCTCTTCGACCAGGGGGCCGACAAGCTGATGGAGGCACCATGACCGTCACTTTCGTAGGACTCGGACCGGGTGACCCCGGCCTGCTGACACTGCGTGGAGCCGAGGCGCTGGGCCGCGCGGACACGGTCGTGGTGAACCGTTCGAGCTGCCCTGCGGAAGTGCTCAGGCACTGCGCTCCCGAAGCCGAGATCGTCGACGCGGACGAGCGCGACGCGGTCAAGCTGGTGCTGGCGGCCGCCCGCGACGGAGAGGTGGTCCGACTGGTCTCCGGGGACTCCGGGCTGGGCGGCAAGGCGGCCCGGGAGGCCGCCGCGTGCGCCGACGAGAAGATCCCCTTCGAGGTCGTCCCGGGGGTGTCGGCGGTGACGGCGGTCCCGCAGTTCGCCGGGTTCCCGCTGCGGGACGAGCGGACCCGCGAGGTGCGGGTGATCGACGTGTCCGACGGCGGCGTGGAGTGGGAGTCCGTCGCGGGAGGCGACGCGACCCTGGTCATCCTGGGCGCCGAGGGCCATGTCAGCGAGGTCGCCAAGCGGCTGATCTCGGCGGGCCGCAAGGACTCCACCCCGGCCGCCTGCACCAGCCTGGGCAGCACCACCGAGCAGGAGACGGTGGTGACCACCCTCAACCGGCTGTACGCCGAGACCAAGGGCATGGAATCCCCGGCGCTGATCGTGGTCGGCGACGTGGTGAACTGGCGGAAGAAGCTGTCCTGGTTCGAGACCAAGGCGCTGTTCGGCTGGCGGGTCCTGGTGCCGCGCACCAAGGAGCAGGCCGCCGACCTGTCGGAGCAGCTGCGCTCCTACGGCGCGGTGCCCGAGGAGGTCCCCACCATCTCGGTGGAGCCGCCGCGCACCCCGCAGCAGATGGACCGGGCCATCAAGGGCCTGGTGACCGGACGCTACGAGTGGGTGGTCTTCACCTCGGTCAACGCGGTGAAGGCGGTGCGGGAGAAGTTCGCCGAGTACGGCCTGGACGCCCGCGCCTTCGCCGGTCTGAAGGTCGCCGCGGTGGGCGACCAGACGGCGGCCTCGCTGGTGGAGTTCGGGGTGCAGCCCGACCTCATGCCGCCGGTCAACCAGTCGGGCGAGGGCCTGGTGGAGATCTGGCCGCCCTACGACGAGGACCTGGACCCGATCAACCGGGTGCTGCTGCCGCGCGCCGACATCGCCACCGACCGGCTGATCTCGGGCCTGACCGAGCTGGGCTGGGAGTGCGACGACGTCACCGCCTACCGGACGGTCCGGGCGGCCCCGCCCCCGCAGCCGATCCGCGAGGCGATCAAGGGCGGCGGGTTCGACGCGGTGCTGTTCACCAGCTCCTCCACGGTCAAGAACCTCATCGGCATCGCCGGCAAGCCGCACAATGTGACGGTCATCGCGGTCATCGGGCCGCAGACCGCCAAGACCGCCGAGGAGTACGGCCTGCGCGTCGACGTGATGGCCGAGAAGCCTTCCATCACGGACTTGGCGGTCGCCTTGGCGGAGTACGGTGCAAAGCGGAGAGCCGCCCAGATCGAGGCGGGCGAGTCGCTGCGCAAGCCCAGTCAGATGCGGCGGGGGGCCCGGAAGAAGAGGTTCACATGATGATCGAGCGTCCGCGCAGGTTGCGCCGGTCGGCCGCGCTGCGCCGGCTGGTGGCCGAGACCCGGCTGAACCCGGCCGAGCTGGTCCTGCCCATGTTCGTCAAAGAGGGCATCGACACCCCGGCCGAGGTCTCCTCGATGCCGGGCGTGTACCAGCACACCCTCGACAGCCTGCGCAAGGCGGCCCACGAGGCCGCCGAGGCGGGGGTCGGCGGGCTGGTGCTGTTCGGCATCCCCGCGGAGAAGGACGAGCGGGGCTCGGCGGCCGACGACCCGAACGGGATCATGCAGCGGGCGCTGCGCGACCTGTCGTCCGACCTGGGCGACGCGATCGTCCTGATGACGGACCTGTGCCTGGACGAGTACACCTCGCACGGCCACTGCGGTCTGCTCACGCCGTCCGGCGAGGTCGACAACGACCCGACGCTGGAGCGGTACGCCTCGATCGCGGTGGCACAGGCCGAGGCGGGCTCCCAGGTGGTGGCGCCCAGCGGCATGATGGACGGCCAGGTGCGGGCGATCCGCGCCGCGCTGGACGGGGCCGGGCACCAGGACGTCCCGATCATGGCCTACTCGGCGAAGTACGCCTCCGCCTTCTACGGCCCGTTCCGCGACGCCGCCGAGTGCGCCCCGCAGTTCGGCGACCGCGCCGCCTACCAGCAGGACCCGGCCAATGCCCGGGAGTCGCTGCGCGAGGTCCGCCTGGACCTGGAGGAGGGCGCCGACCTCGTCATGGTCAAGCCCGCCGGCGCCTACCTCGACGTCCTCCGCCAGGTGAAGGACCTCGTGGACGTCCCGGTCGCCGCCTACCAGGTGAGCGGCGAGTACGCGATGATCGAGGCCGCCGCCGCCCGGGGCTGGATCGACCGGGAACGGGCGATCCACGAGTCGCTGGTCTCCATCAAGAGGGCGGGCGCGGACCTCGTCCTGACCTACTGGGCCACCGAGGTCGCCCGGAGCCTGTGAGCGGCTCCTGAGGCGCGTGAGCTCCTCTTCCGCATTCATATGGCGGTGGAACCGCTGTGAACCCCGGCCGAACGGCGGCCGGGGCGGCCTGCGTATAGTCATTTGGGACCGTATCCAGGGGTCGGTGCGCAGGTTTCCCTCGCCTTTCGCCATGATCTGGGGAAAGGCGGTTTCTCCTCGGGGGGCGATAGATGTTGGCGGTCACCCGCAGTACTCGCGCTAAGAACCAGCAGGCCAAGGAGCAGCGGGCCAGGGAGCAGCGGGCCGCGGCCGGGGAACGGCTGGTCGAGGCGGCCCGGGAATACGCGGCGAGGGGCTGGGCCACCGTGACGGGGGCGTCCGCGCCCGCCGCCGGCGACCGGGCCTGCTCCTGCGACCGGATCGGCTGCCCCGACCCGGGCGCGCACCCGGTCTCGACGGGCTGGGCGCGCCAGGCCACCACCGACCGGGAGACGCTCGACCGCTGGTGGGAGCGCACCCCCGACGCCAACGTGATCCTGCCCACCGGCCGGGTCTTCGACGTGTTCGACGTCCCCGCCGAGACGGGTCTGGCCGCCCTCTCCGCGATGGCCGCCGCAGGGGCCGAGGCCGGGCCCGTCGCGGCCGTCGGCGGCGAGCGCTACCTGTTCTTCGTCGCCACCAGGGGCGCCCCCGAGGACGAGGCCGAGTGGTGGTCCTGCCATCTGGACTGCTCGCCCGAGACCCTCGCCGACACCCCGGGCATGCGCTGGCACTGCCGGGACAGCTACGTGGTCGCGCCCCCGTCCGTCCTGCCGTTCGGACGCGCGGTCTCCTGGGTCAGGCCTCCGGACGGCTCCGGGCTGCCCGACCCGCTGCGCGTGCTGGAGTTCCTCGTCGACTGAGGCTCTCAGGGCCGCTGCGGCCCCTCGGAAGGCATCGAGCCCTCCTTCCCCTCAGGGAAGGAGGGCTCGCCGTGTCCACGGGCCCGTGCGGGCCCTCAGCGCTTCGCGGGGGCCTTGATGGTGATCTTGCCGCCCCACTTGGAGAAGGCCGTGGTGGTGACGACCTTGGGCTTGCCCGCGGCGGTGATGGTCAGCTTGACCTGCTTGGGCAGCCAGTTGGAGCCCACCTGGAGCTCGAAGGAGACCTTGGCCTTGCGGTAGCCGGGCGCGACGGCGTCCAGCCCGGACGCCTGCGGCACGGCGCCGACCCAGCGGTTGCCGTTGCGGGTGACGGTCTGGGCGTCCTCCAGCAGGGCGCTCAGCTCCTCCACGGAGGTGCCCCAGCGGGCCTGCTCGACCAGGACCCCGTAGCCCTTGGCCTTGCCGCCCAGCGGCAGCTTCGCCCAGGCGGCGCCCTGCTGCAGGTAGCCGTCGCCGCCGACGACGACCACCTGCCGCTTCTCCATCTTGGGGCCGGACACCGAGACCTTGTAGGAGCCCTCCTTGGAGCCGCCGCTGACGCTGGTGACCTCCTTGCCCGCCGTCCGGCGGAAGGACAGCGTGAAGGAGCCCTTGTCCGCGGTGGCGTCGGAGATCCGCTCGGCCAGCTCCGAGCCGTCGATCTCCTGGAGCGCGGGGGTGGCCGGGGTGGTGGTCCCGTCGGCGGGCGGTGCGGACGTCGCGGGCCCCGCCAGGTGGGAGGGGGAGAGGGTGGGACCGGCGGCGGGGTCCTCGCCGGAGCCGCTGAGCCCGTAGGCGACGCCGCCGACCAGGACCACGGCGGCGATCCCGGCGCCGGCGAAGAGCAGGGGGCGCCGGTCGCGGCTCAGGTCCGGCGGGGCGGCGNNNCGAGGTCCGGGCCTCGGCCTTGTTCAGGGGCTGGGGGGCGGGCGCGGTGGCGGCCCGCTGGGCCAGCTCCCGCACCCGGGCGCGGCCGCGCTTCTCCCAGTCGGCGCCGAAGACGGGGCTGACCGCCTCGTCCAGCTCGGTGAGGAACTCCACGGCCGAGGCGGGCCGCTTGTCGGCCTCCTTGGCCAGGCCGTGCAGCACCAGGGAGCGCAGCGGCCCGGGCACGTCGATGACGGGGATCGCGGCGTTGCTGTGCGCCCGGTTCAGCGCGCCGATCGAGGTGGCGGGGAACAGCCGCCGGCCGGTCAGGCACTCCACGAACACGCCGGTGGCGGCGTAGATGTCGGTCTGCGGGCTCTGCGGGGCGCCCTGCCAGCGCTCGGGCGCCTGGTAGACCGGGTCGCCCGAGGGCGCGCCCTTGCCGTGCGGCACCCCGATGCCCAGGTCCGACAGCTTGGCCCGCCCGTCGGGGGCGATGAGCACCTTGTCCGGAGAGCAGTCGCCGTGGGTGATCCCCTTGGCGTGCGCGGCGGCCAGGCCGAGCAGGATGTCGCTCAGCACCACCACCGCGGACTCGGGGTCCAGCGGGTCGGTGAGCAGCCTGCGCAGGGGCACGCCCTCGAAGTACTCCGAGACGACGGCGGCGCCGGACCCCCCGTCCACCAGCTCGTAGACCTGGACGAGGTTGTCGTCCTCCAGCTGGGACAGCCGGCCCATCCGCAGGCCGAACTCTTCGTCCCTGATCAGCGCGGGGGACAGGTAGCGGATGGTGACCTGGGTCTTGGTCATCTCGTCCGTCGCGAGCACCTGCCGCCCGGAGGCATCGGCACCCAGCTCTCTTACGAGAGTGAACCCCGGTACCGTCCAGCCTTCCGTCACTTCAGCCCTTCCCTGCCACACCCGCATTTAAGTCGCCTTCATGGGTGGATACCGGCGATCGCCGCCCATGGTCAAGGGAGTTACCCGATTGTGTCAGGTCCGGCACAAGGACGCGTCCGGACGGTAGCCGCCCGCTGGCCTCCGGGCACCCAACGTGATCATGGTGGGACCCGGACGAGGGCGGTCCCGCCACGATGGCAGACTGGTCGGGTGACTTCCACCGAGCGATCTCAGCAGCTGTTCGACCGGGCGCGGGAAGTGGTGCCCGGAGGGGTGAACTCCCCGGTGCGGGCCTTCCGCGCGGTGGGCGGAACGCCCAGGTTCATGGCCTCGGCGCAGGGCCCGTACCTGACCGACGCGGACGGCAACACCTACGTCGACCTGATCTGCTCCTGGGGCCCGATGATCCTGGGCCACGCGCACCCGGAGGTGGTCGGGGCGGTCCAGGCGGCGGCGGCGCGCGGGACGTCCTACGGCGCCCCCACCCAGGGCGAGGTGGAACTGGCCGAGGAGATCGTGGAGCGGACCCCGGTGCAGAAGGTCCGCCTGGTCAACTCCGGCACCGAGGCGACCATGTCGGCGATCCGGCTGGCCCGCGGCTTCACCGGGCGCTCCAAGATCGTCAAGTTCGCGGGCTGCTACCACGGCCACGTCGACTCGCTGCTGGCCGCGGCGGGCTCGGGAGTCGTCACGCTCGGGCTGCCCGACACCCCGGGCGTCACCGGCGCCACCACGGCCGACACGATCGTGCTGCCCTACAACGACGCCGTCGCCCTCGAGGAGGCGTTCACCGAGTACGGCGGCGAGATCGCCTGCGTGATAACCGAGGCGTGCCCGTCCAACATGGGCGTGGTGCCGCCGATCGACGGGTTCAACCAGCTGCTGCGCCGCCTGTGCGACAAGGCGGGCGCGCTGCTGATCATCGACGAGGTGCTCACCGGCTTCCGGGTGACCCGCTCGGGCTGGTTCGGCCGCGAGGGCGTCGAGGCCGACCTGTTCACCTACGGCAAGGTGATGGGCGGCGGCCTCCCCGCCGCCGCGTTCGGCGGCCGCGCCGAGATCATGGACCACCTGGCCCCGGCCGGGCCGGTCTACCAGGCGGGCACCCTGTCGGGGAACCCGCTGGCCACCGCGGCCGGCCTGGCCACGCTGCGCAACTGCACCCCCGAGGTCTACGAGCGGGTCGACCGCGCCGCGTCCCTGGTGGGGCAGTGGGTGACCGACGCGCTGACGAAGGAGGGCGTCCCGCACCGGCTGCAGACCGCGGGCAACCTCTTCTCGGTGTTCTTCACCGCCGAGCGGGTGATGGACTTCACCCAGGCGCAGGGGCAGGACTCGGCGGCCTACGCCGCCTTCTTCCACGAGGCGCTCGCCCGGGGCGTCTACCTGCCGCCCTCCTCCTACGAGGTCTGGTTCCTCAGCGCGGCCCACGACGACGCCGCGCTGGAGCGGATCGCCGAGGCCCTGCCGCACGCCGCGAGGGCCGCGGCGACCAAGACGGGAATGCCCCGGACGTGAAGGTAATCTGATCCCGCCATGACTGAGACCACGATCGTTCATCTTCTGCGCCACGGTGAGGTCCACAACCCGAGGGGCGTGCTCTACGGCCGCCTCCCGGACTTCCACCTCAGCGAAGACGGGCACATGATGGCCAAGGCCGCCGCCGGATGGTTCGCCGGCCGGGACATCGCCGTGCTCTACACCTCCCCCCTGGACCGGGCCCAGGAGACCATCGCCCCGCTGGCCGCCGCGACGGGGCTGACCCCCGTGGTGGACATGCGGCTGATCGAGGCCGACAACAAGTTCGAGGGCGAGGTCTTCCGGATGGGGAGGCTGGCCGATCCCCGGGTCTGGCGCCGGTTCGCCAACCCGTTCAAGCCGTCCTGGGGGGAGCCCTTCCAGGAGGTCGCCGACCGCATGTGGTCCTTCAGCCAGGAGGCGAGGGACGCGGCCCGCGGCCGCGAGGCGGTGTGCGTCAGCCACCAGCTGCCGATCTACACCGCGCGCCGGCTCGCCGAGGGCGTCCGGCTGTGGCACGACCCGCGCCGCCGCCAGTGCGGGCTGGCCAGCGTCACCAGCCTCATCTTCGAGGGCGAGGTCCTCGCCGGGGTCGAGTACGCCGAACCCGCCGCCCACCTGGTCAGGCACCCCAGCATCCCGGGCGCCTGAGCTCCGGGTACAGTCGCGTACTACAGCTTGTAGTGCATGAGGAGTACCGCTGATGATCCGCCGTGCCGTCGTGCCCGCCCTCCTTGCGGCCGTCGCTCTGACGTCGGCCGCAGGCTGCGCCGGAGGCGGCGCGGCGGCCAAGCCGGGTGAGCCGATCCCGGTGGACGACCGCAGGTCCCCCTCCGAGGTCGGAGGAGAGACCGTGGACGGCGGGCGGATCGACCTCGCCTCGTACGAGGGCAAGGTCGTCGTCGTGAACTTCTGGGCCTCCTGGTGCGGCCCCTGCCGGGCCGAGGCGCCCGCGCTGGAGGCGACCTACAAGGAGAACAAGGACGCGGACGTGGAGTTCCTCGGCGTCGACGTTCAGGACACCCGGGACGGCGCCAAGGCGTTCATGCGCAAGTACGGCAGCACCTACCCGAGCCTCTTCGACCCCAAGGGCGAGATCACCCACGCCTTCTCGTCGGTGAACCCGAGCGCGCTGCCGACCACCCTGATCCTGGACCGCGAGGGCCGGGTCGCGGTGCAGTTCCCCGGCAGCGTCAGCAAGTCCCGGCTCGACCCGGCGCTGGCGAAGATCGTCGCGGAGAGATGACCGTCGCGGCGGGCATCGAGGAGACCATCACCAGCGGTGCGCTGGTGATGGCCCTGCCGCTCGCGCTCCTGGCCGGCATGGTCTCCTTTCTCAGCCCCTGCGTCCTGCCGCTGGTCCCCGGCTACCTGTCGTACGTGACGGGCATGACCGGAGAGGACCTCGCCGAGCAGCGCAAGGGCAGGCTCGTCGCGGGCGTCGCGCTCTTCGTCCTGGGCTTCACCGTGGTGTTCATGGCCTACGGGTTCGTGTTCGGCGGCCTGGGCCACTGGCTCTCCTCCTACGAGGAGGTGCTCACCAGGGTCCTGGGCGTCATCACGATCCTCATGGGCCTGCTGTTCATGGGCCTGTTCACCGACCTCCAGCGCACCTTCAAATCCTCTCGCCTGCCCAGTCCGGGCGTGGTGGGCGCGCCGCTGCTGGGGCTGCTGTTCGGGCTGGGCTGGACGCCCTGCATCGGCCCGACGCTCAGCGCCATCCAGGCACTGGCGATGACCGAGGCGACCCCGCTGCGCGGCGGCGTTCTCTCCTTCTTCTACTGCGTGGGCCTGGGACTGCCGTTCCTGCTGACCGCGCTGGCCTACCGCAGGGCGCTCACCGTCTTCGGGTGGGTGAAACGCCACTACCGGCTGGTGATGAGGCTGGGCGGCGGAATGCTCGTTCTGATCGGAGTGCTGCTGGTCACCGGGCTGTGGACCGAATTGAACAATGAGCTGCGGGTCTGGATCGGCGGCTTCGGGACGGTGATCTAGATGAGTCCGACAGGGTGGCTGCGCTGGGGCTGGAGGCAGCTCACGTCCATGCGGACGGCGCTGATCCTGCTGTTCCTGGTGGCGCTGGCCTCGGTACCGGGTTCGATCTTCCCTCAGCGCGGGCAGTCGCCGGAGAGGGTCGCCCAGTACTTCGAGGAGCACGAGAAGCTCGCGCCGTGGCTGGACAGGCTGTCGCTGTTCGACGTGTTCGCGGCGCCGTGGTTCGCGGCGATCTACCTGCTGCTGTTCGTCTCGCTGGCCGGCTGCGTCCTGCCGCGCTCCTGGCAGCTCCTGCAGAACCTGCGCTCCCGCCCCCCGGCCGCGCCGAAGCGCTTCACCAGGCTGCCGCAGCACGCGGAGTTCTCCTCCGCCGAGACGCCGGAGCGGGTGCTGGAGCAGGCCCGCGAGAAGCTGCGCGGGCGTCGTTTCCGCCTGGCCTCGGACGGCGGCTCGGTCTCCGCGGAGAAGGGCTACCTGCACGAGGCGGGGAACCTGGTCTTCCACGTGGCGCTGCTGGCCCTGATCTTCTCCGTGGGCCTCGGCGCGATGTTCGGCTACCGGGGCAACCTGCTGCTGACCGAGGGCAACGGCTTCTCCAACTCGGTGTCCTACTACGCCGAGTACAACCCCGGCCACATGGTCGACCCCGAGGACCTGGCCCCGTTCCAGGTGACGCTGGAGGACTTCGAGGCGACCTTCGTCTCCTCGGGCGCGCAGACCGGGCAGGCCAGGGAGTTCACGGCGCGGATGACCTACCGCGAGGAGCCGGGCTCCGCCGAGCGCTCCGAGACGGTCAGGGTGAACCACCCGCTGGAGGTGTCCGGGGCCAAGATCTACCTGCTGGGCCACGGCTACGCCCCGACCTTCAAGGTCACCGACAGCAAGGGGAACGTGGTCTTCGACGACGCGGTCCAGTTCCTGCCGATGGACTCCGCGACGCTGGCCTCGGAGGGCGTCCTCAAGGCCCCCGACGCCGAACCGCAGCTGGGCTTCCAGATGATGTTCTGGCCGACGGCCGCGCCCTCGCACGACGGCCGGTCGGTCGTCTCCTCCTTCCCCGGGGCGCTGAACCCGATGGCCGCGGTGATCGGCGCGTTCAAGGGCGACCTCGGCATGGACTCCGGCGTCCCCCAGTCGGTCTACAAGCTGGACGCCGAGAAGCTGGAGATGCTGAAGACCGAGCGGAAGGCGATGGCCGTCGGCGAGACGCTGAAGCTCCCCGACGGGGCGGGCGAGATCGCCTTCACCGGGTACAAGGAGTACGTCTCCCTGACCGTCAACTACGACCCCGGCCGCGTCCCCGCCCTGGTCTCGGCCACGCTGGCGATCGCCGGACTGGTCGTCTCGCTGATGACCCGGCGCCGCAGGGTGTGGGTCCGTGCGAGCGCCGGGGAGGACGGGCGTACGGTGGTCGAGGTCGGCGGCCTCACCCTGGGGACCCCCACTGGGGAGTTCGACGACCTGCTGCGCGATCTGCGCCCTGAGGAACCCGAGCCGGTGCCGGCCGGAAAGATCAAGGAGTGACACGGTGGTCGACACCGAACTCGCCGACCTGAGCAACAACATGCTGCTCGGCGCGGTCCTGCTGTACGTGGTCGCGATGCTCGGCTACGCGGCGGATCTGGCCTTCTCCCCCCGCCCTGTGAAGGCGCGCGCCAAGGAGCTGGCCGGAGCCGGTGCTCCTGTGGAGCACGCCGACGGCGCCGCCGCCGTCGTGGACGAGGCCGCGCCGCGCCGCGACTGGGGCAGGTTCGCCGTCCTCGTCACGGTGTTCGGCTGGCTGCTGCACGCCGGCGGAGTGGTCGCCCGCGGCCTGTCGGTGTCCCGCTGGCCGTGGGGCAACATGTACGAGTTCGTGGTGGCGATCTGCCTGGCCGCGGTGACCGCGTACCTGGTGCTGCTGGTCCGCAGCAAGGCGCGCTTCCTCGGCACGTTCGTCATGCTCGCGGCGGTGCTGGGGATGGGCGCGGCGACCATCTGGCTCTACCAGGCGCCCGGCGAGCTGGTCCCGGCGCTGAAGTCCTACTGGATCGCCATCCACGTCGGCGCCGCGATCGTCGCCTCCGGCGGGTTCACCGTCGGCTTCGTGGCCGCGCTGCTGTACCTGGCCGCCGCCCGGCACGAGGAGAAGGGCGGGACGGGCCTCCTCGACCGGCTGCCCAAGGCCGAGGTCCTCGACGGGCTCTCCTACAAGGCGACCATGTTCGTCTTCCCGGTCTGGACGTTCGCCATCATCGCGGGCGCGATCTGGGCGGACGAGGCCTGGGGCCGCTACTGGGGCTGGGACCCCAAGGAGACCTGGTCCTTCATCGTCTTCGCCATCTACGCCGGCTACCTGCACGCGCGGGCGACCGCGGGCTGGAAGGGGCGCAAGGCCGCCGTCGTCTCCGTCGTCGCCTACGCGGCGCTGCTGTTCAACCTGGTCGGGGTGAACATCTTCCTCGAAGGACTGCACTCCTACGCCGACGTTTAATGTGATCTTGTGCTCTTTCACGCTTGAATGGACGGAAGCGTCCATTCAAGCGGGAGAGGGCCATGCGCTGGGGTCGACACCGTAAGACCGCGGACGGTTCCGCGCGGGCCTCCCTCACCGAGACCAGGCCCAGGGAGTCCCAGCCCAGGGACCAGGGCGGGAGGTTCCGCGCCGCGGGGAAGATCGACTACGGCGCCTTCGAGCTGGAAGAGGCACCCGAGGCTGCGGCCCGGGTGCCTCCGCACGCTCCGGACCATCCCTGGGGAGGGGACGGCAGGCTGCACTGCGGTCCGCTGGAGGGCATCCTTCACCGCCAGTGGGATCTCGCCGACGGGACACCCTCTCCCGAGGTCGTCCGCGCCGTGGAGAGCCTCGCCATGCTCCCTGAGAGGCTCAAGCTGAAGCTGGCCGAGGGACTCGAGGGCATCTACGTCGGTCCCGGCGGAGTGCCCGAACTGGACGACATGGGCCATCTCAAGGGCAGGAGACTGCCCTCGGGACGGGCGACATGGGACATCTGCGCGGGCGCCTACGGCAACCGCAAGGTCGTGGTGGGGGACCGCCCCTCGCCCACGCCGGACGTGATGATGCACGAGATCGGCCACGCCCTGGACGACGTGGACGATCCCGAGGGCGGTTGGATCTCCGACACCCACGGGTTCCAGCGGCTCTACGCCGACTGCGCGCCGTTCCTGCAGAGCGACTTCCACCGGCAGCGGGGACAGCTCGGACGGCGCGAGTTCTTCGCCGACGCGTTCGCGGCCATCGCCTCGCACCAGCGTCCCGCCCTCGTCGACATGCTGGGCGGGAACATCCGCCTGGCGCTCGACGTGATGCTCTTCTTCAACCGCAGGTACGGAATCTGAGGGGTACGAGGATGTACGTGATCAGACTCGCCAATGGGAGGCTGCTCGTGCCGCACGGCGAGCTCACCGAGGCGGACGGGATCGTGCAGGCTTACGTGGAGATCGGCCCGGACGATCCGGATTACGAGAGGCTCGCGGAGCAGGCCCGCACCGAGGAGGAGTTGGCCGAGGCGCGCGGCAGGTGGCGGCGCGACGACGAGGCCCTGCGACTGCAGTTCGAGGAGTGGAAGTCCACTCTGCCCGAGGAGGGGGCGGCCGAGGAGGGCCTGCCCGGGGGGACCACCGGTCCCGGAACCCCGCCGGGGCCGGTGGCCGACTAGCGGACTTCCGCCAGCGGTTCGTCTCCGCGCAGCAGCGCGTGCACCTCGGACTCGCGGAACCGTCGGTGGCCCCCCGGAGTGCGGATGCTGCTGATCCGGCCGGCGGCGGCCCAGCGGGTGACCGTCTTCGGGTCTACCCGGAATAGGGCGGCGACCTCACCAGGGGTCAACAGACGCTCACTAGTGCTTTCCACGGATTCTCTCCCCTTTTGTCCCGCTCTGGTCGCGGGTGGATAGATTCCAAGTGTGCCGGGTCGAGACCGATTCATGCCTTGTTTTCGTAAAACATAACTTTGAGTGACGCCATGAGCAGGGGTTATCTCGAAAAGTAACCATGACATGCCTCACAGGAGTCCCGGCGAGCCCATTGACACCAGGCTTGACCATGGAATACGTCGGCAGATGAGGGTTTCGGCCGGTGCCGCCTCCCCTGTGGGGACCGTTCTTACGGATAGGCTCCCGGGCATGTCCGATCTGGTCACATTGGCGGAGATCGAAGCAGCGGCCCGCCGGCTGCTCGGGGTGGCGGTGCGCACTCCGCTCATCCGTTATCCGGGTGAGCCCCTGTGGATAAAGCCCGAGTCGCTGCAGCCGATCGGCGCGTTCAAGATCCGGGGCGCCTACGCGGCGATGACCTCGGACGTCCTCGGGGGAGCGCGCCCTTCGGGGGTCGTCGCGCACTCCAGCGGCAACCACGCCCAGGCGGTCGCCTACGCGGCCAGGGAGCTGGGCGTCCGGGCGGTGCTGGTGATCCCGCACGACGCGCCGGACGTCAAGGTCCGGGAGTGCGTCCGGCTCGGCGCCGAGGTGGTGCTGGTGGACCCGACGATGGAGGCCAGGACGGAGACGGCCGAGCGGCTGGCCCGGGCGCACGGCTACGACCTCATCGCGCCCTTCGACGACCGGAGGGTGATCGCGGGCCAGGGCACCGTCGGGCTGGAGATCATGACCGACGCGCCGGAGGCCGGGGTGGTCCTCGTGCCCGTGGGCGGGGGAGGGCTGCTGGCCGGTACGGCCGTCGCGGTCAAGAGCCTGGGACGCGGCACCAGGGTGGTCGGGGTCGAGCCGGCCCTGGCCGCGGACGCGCGCGACTCCTTCCTGCTGGGCCGCCCGGTGGCCTGGGACGTCAAGGACACCCGGCGGACGGTGGCGGACGCGCTGCGGGTCGACCGGGTCGGGAACATCCCCTTCCAGCACATCGCCGAGTACGTGGACGACATCGTTACGGTGACCGAGGAGGAGATCCGCGAGACGATGCGGCTGCTGGCCGTCAGGACCCGCCTGGTCGCCGAGCCCGCGGGCGCCGTCGCGGCGGCCGCGTTCCTCTTCCACCGCGAGGAGCTGCCCCCGGGCGACGCGGTCGCGGTCCTGTCCGGCGGGAACGTGGATCCCGACCTGTTCTTCTCCCCCTCCTGAACCCGGCCGGCCCGGCTCGGGATCTACCTTGAGGGCACCCTGGACTGAAGCTCGGCTGACCTGCGGATAACCTCGAGGGACCATGCGTTCAGTCATCGTCTACAGCCTCGCGAGGCTCCTGCTGGTCGCGGCCACGGCCGCGATCCTCTACCTCCTCGGAATGAGGGGGCTGCTCAACCTCGCCGTGGCCTTCCTGATCTCCGGAATCGTGAGCTACGTCGTGCTGTCCAGGCAGCGCGACAAGGTCTCCGTCACGCTCACGTCCAAGATGGGGCGCCAGTCAGAGGGCACCTCGGAGGACAAGCCCCTGGCCGATTAGGCTGCTCCCATGACCCGCGCTGATCTGGACAAGAAGCCCTCCGACGTCGCCGCGATGTTCGACCACACGGCCGAGCGTTACGACCTCCTCAACACCCTCATGACGGGCGGCCGGGACCGCGCCTGGCGCAAGGCCGTGGCCAGGGCGATCGACGCGCGTTCCGGGGAGCGGGTGCTGGACCTGGCGGCGGGCACCGGCACGTCCACCGCGGCCATCGCCGAAGGCGGCGCCGACTGCGTCGCGTGCGACTTCTCCCTCGGCATGCTCCAGGTCGGCACCCGTCGCCAGGAGGGCCGGCGCGGTGTGATTTTCGTCGCGGGCGACGCGCTCCGCCTCCCCTTCAAGGACGCCTCTTTCGACGCCGTCACCATCTCCTTCGGGCTGCGGAACGTCGCGGACGTGGACGCCGCGCTGCGGGAGATGCTGCGGGTGACCCGTCCGGGCGGCCGTCTGGTGATCTGCGAGGTCAGCCACCCGACGAACAAGCTGCTCTCGCTGGGGCACGGGTTCCATCTGAAGGTGGGGCTGCCGCTGCTGGCGAAGGCGAGTTCCAACCCCGATTCCTACAACTACCTGGCCGAGTCCACGCTGCGCTGGCCGGACCAGCCCGCGCTGGCGGCGATGGTCGGGGAGGCCGGCTGGGAGGGCGTCCAGTGGCGCGACCTGACCTTCGGGGTCGCCGCCATCCACCGCGCCCGCAAGCCGAAGGACGCGTCGGCCTGAGGCGCCGGTCCGAGGCGCCGGCCTGAGGCCCGGGCGGGAATCCGCCCGGTGAGCGGAGGTCCCGAAAGGCCGGGCGTTTCACCTGGTGAAGTCAGGGACGCTTCAATTACCGAAGAGTAGCAACCTCGTCCGTCCATCCCTTGCGCAACGGGTGTAGCCTCGCAACGAAGGGTGCTTGTGAAGTAGTTCACAAACGCACTTGCCGCAGCGTAGCGAAAAGGGTTGGAAGTTGAGCGAGCATTCCCCCGAAGCCGCCGACGTGATCGTCGTGGGGGCCGGCCCGGCCGGCTCGACCACGGCCTACTACCTGGCGCAGGCGGGCATGAGGGTCCTTCTCCTGGAGAAGGCGACCTTCCCCCGCGACAAGATCTGCGGGGACGGCCTCACCCCCCGGGCCGTGCGGCAGCTCATCGCGATGGGCGTGGACATCAACGCCCCCGGCTGGATCCGCAACAAGGGCCTGCGCATCTACGGCGGGGGGGTGCGGCTGGAGCTCCCCTGGCCCGAGCTCGCCACCTTCCCCGACTTCGGCCTCGTCCGCCCGCGCATGGACCTGGACCAGCTGCTGGCCGAGCACGCGGTGAGGGCCGGCGCCGTCCTGATGCAGGGCACCACGGTCACCGAGCCGATCATCGACGAGCGCACCGACCGGGTGACCGGGGTGCGCACCAAGGACGGCCGGGAGTTCCACGCGCCGCTCGTCGTGGCCGCCGACGGCAACTCCGCCCGGCTGGCACTGGCGATGGGCATCCGCAAGCGCGAGGACCGGCCGATGGGCGTCGCCGTCCGGTGCTACTACGAGACGCCGCGCCACGAGGACGACTACCTCGAGTCCTGGCTGGAGCTGTGGGACGGGGAGAAGCTCCTGCCCGGCTACGGCTGGGTGTTCGGCTGCGGCAACGGCACCTCGAACGTCGGGCTCGGGCTGCTGAACACGTCCAAGTCCTTCCAGAACACCGACTACCGCGAGATGCTCCGCCGCTGGACCGCCGGAATGCCCAAGGAGTGGCAGTTCGACGAGCAGCACGCGACGGGGCCGATCCGCGGCGCGGCCCTGCCGATGGGCTTCAACCGGCAGCCGCACTACTCCCGGGGCCTGCTCCTGGTGGGCGACGCCGGGGGAATGGTCAACCCGTTCAACGGCGAGGGCATCGACTACGCGATGGAGTCGGGCCACCTGGCCGCCGACATCATCGTGCAGGCGCTGGCCAGGCCGACCGCCGCCCAGCGGGAACGGGCGCTGTACGAGTACCCCCGGATCCTCAAGGAGGAGCACGGGGGCTACTTCACGATCGGGCGAATTTTCGTGAAGGCGATCGGCGATCCGCGGGTGATGAAGTTCGCCACCCGGCACGGGCTGCCGCACCCGACGCTGATGCGCTTCACGCTGAAGCTGCTGGCCAACCTGACCGACCCGCGCGGCGGGGACGCGATGGACCGGATCATCAACGCGATGACCCGGATTGCCCCGGATGCCTGACCTATGACTACAACTGAACCCACCGGTACGGACCAATGCGCGTTCTCACTAGGATGATGCAGCTCACACGCGTGAGACAGATCACTGGCTATGAGGGGGGTGTGTAAACCCGTGGACCTCTACTACCCGATCATCGTGCTCGGCGCGCTGGCGGCGGCCTTCGCCATCGGCTCGGTGATCATGGCGGCCTTCACCGGGCCGAAACGCTGGAACAGGGCGAAGCTCGAAGCCTACGAGTGCGGGATCGAACCGACCCCGCAGCCGGTCGGCGGCGGGCGCTTCCCCGTGAAGTACTACCTCACGGCGATGCTCTTCATCGTCTTCGACATCGAGATCATCTTCTTGTACCCCTGGGCCGTCGCCTTCGACGGGCTGGGGATCTTCGGTCTCATCGAGATGGTGCTGTTCATCGTCACCGTCCTCGTCGCGTACGCCTACGTCTGGCGGCGCGGCGGCTTGGAGTGGGACTGATCACATGGGTCTGGAAGAGAAACTTCCCAGCGGGTTCCTGCTCACCACGGTCGAGCAGGTGGCCGGCTGGGCACGCAAGAGCTCCGTCTGGCCGGCGACCTTCGGGCTCGCCTGTTGCGCCATCGAGATGATGTCCGCGGGAGACCCGCGGCACGACTTCTCCCGGTGGGGCATGGAACGCGCCTCCGGTTCGCCCAGACAGGCGGACCTGATGATCGTCGCGGGACGGGTCAGCCAGAAGATGGCACCGGTTCTGCGTCAGGTCTATGACCAGATGTCGGAGCCCAAGTGGGTGATCGCGATGGGCGTCTGCGCGTCTTCCGGAGGCATGTTCAACAACTACGCGATCGTGCAGGGGGTGGACCACATAGTACCAGTGGACATCTACCTGCCCGGATGCCCTCCGAGGCCCGAGATGCTGCTGGACGCGATCCTCAAGCTGCACGACAAGATCCAGAACACCAAGCTGGGCGCGCAGCGCGAGAAGCAGGTCCAGGAACTGGAGAGGGCCAAGCTCCGGCAGCTGCCGCTGCTGGGCCAGTCGGGAGCGCGGCCATGAGCGACATCGTCAAGCGCCAGGGGATGTTCGGGGCGAACACGACCGGCGACACCTCCGGGTACGGCAGGCTGGTCGTGCCGCAGCCCGCGAGGGAGTCCACGCCGCGCCCCTACGGCGAGTACTTCGACGACGTGGCGGACGAGCTGGAGCGGTCCGGTTTCTCCGACGCGATCGAGCGCGTGGTGGTCCACCGCGGGGAGATGACCCTCCACGTGCGGCGCGAACGGCTGCTCGAACTCGCCAGGGCGCTGCGCGACGAGCCCACACTGCGCTTCGAGCTGCTGTCGGGCGTGTCGGGCGTGCACTACCCGCAGGAGACCGGCAGCGAGCTGCACGCCGTCTACCACCTGCTCTCGATCACCCACAACCGGCGGATCCGGCTGGAGGTCGGGGTGCCGGACGCGGACCCCCACGTCGACTCCCTGACTCCGGTGTACCCCACGGCCGACTGGCACGAACGGGAGACCTGGGACTTCTTCGGGATCATCTTCGACGGCCACCCCGCGCTGACCCGGATCGAGATGCCGGACGACTGGGTGGGCCACCCCCAGCGCAAGGACTATCCCCTCGGCGGCATCCCCGTCGAGTACCGCGGCGCGGAGATCCCGCCGCCGGACGAGCGGAGGTCGTACTCATGACCACCACCTATGACGCCTACAAGGCCGGGGCGACCGACGACGGGTCGACCGAAGGCAAGGTGTACAACCTGGCCGGCGCCGACTGGGACGAGGTCGTCGAAGGCTCGAAGGACGGCGACACCGAAGAGCGGCTCGTGGTCAACATGGGCCCGCAGCACCCGTCCACCCACGGCGTGCTGCGGCTGATCCTGACGCTCGACGGCGAGACGGTGGAGAAGGTGCAGGTCGGCATCGGCTACCTGCACACCGGCATCGAGAAGAACATGGAGTTCCGGACCTGGACGCAGGGCACCACGTTCTGCACCCGGATGGACTACCTGGCTCCGATCTTCAACGAGACCGCCTACTGCCTGGGCATCGAGAAGCTGCTGGGGATCACCGACCGCATCCCCGAGCGGGCGAACGTCATCCGGGTGCTCATGATGGAGCTCAACCGGATCTCCTCCCACCTGGTGGCGATCGGCACGTTCGGCCTGGAGCTCGGCGCGACCACGGTCATGCTCAACGGGTTCATCGAGCGCGAGTACACCCTCGACCTGTTCGAGGAGATCACCGGGCTGCGCATGAACATGGCCTACGTCCGCCCCGGCGGCGTGGCCCAGGACCTCGGGCCCGGCACCATCTCCAAGCTGCGCGACTACCTCAACCGCATGCCGGAGCGCTTCAAGCAGATGCGCAAGCTGCTGGACGCCAACCCGATCTATCTGGCCCGGACCAAGGACATCGCGTACCTGGACCTGACCGGCTGCATGGCCCTGGGCGTCACCGGCCCGGTGCTGCGCGCCACCGGCCTGCCGTGGGACCTGCGCAAGTCCCAGCCGTACTGCGGTTACGAGACCTACGACTTCAAGGTGCACACGCAGGACACCTGCGACGTGTACGGGCGCTACCTCGTCCGGATCGCCGAGATGGAGGAGTCGCTGAAGATCGTCGAGCAGTGCGTCGAGCGGCTCACCAAGGGCTCGGCCAAGGACGGGCCGGTGATGATCGAGGACAAGAAGATCGGCTGGCCCGCCCAGCTCGCGATCGGCACCGACGGCATGGGCAACTCCCCGGCCCACATCGGGCACATCATGGGCGAGTCCATGGAAGCCCTGATCCACCACTTCAAGCTGGTGACCGAGGGCTTCCGGGTCCCGGCCGGCCAGGCCTACGCGGCGGTCGAGTCGCCGCGCGGGGAACTGGGCGCGCACGTCGTCTCCGACGGCGGCACCCGGCCCTACCGGGTCCACTTCCGCGACCCGTCGTTCACCAACCTGCAGGCCACGGCCGCGATGTGCGAAGGCTCCTTCATCGCCGACGTCATCGCCGCGGTCGCGTCCATCGATCCCGTGATGGGAGGCGTTGACCGTTGAGTCACTTCCCCGAGGGCTCCCCGTACGACGTGGAGACCAGACAGCGTCTGGAACAGGACGCGAAGGACATCATCGCCCGTTATCCGCAGACGCGCAGCGCGCTGCTGCCGCTGCTGCACCTCGTGCAGTCGCAGGACGGGCACATCACCCAGCAGGGCGTGGAGTTCTGCGCCGACGCCCTGGGCATCAGCCAGGCACAGGTCGTCGGCGTCGCGACGTTCTACACCCAGTACAAGCGGGCGCCGATGGGCGAGTACCACGTGGGCGTGTGCATCAACACGCTGTGCGCGGTGCTCGGCGGCGACGAGATCTGGGAGTCGCTGAGCGAGCACGTCGGCGTCGGGCACGACCAGGCCACCGAGGACGGCAAGATCTCGCTGGAGCGCCTGGAGTGCAACGCGGCCTGCGACTACGCGCCGGTCATGATGGTGAACTGGGAGTTCTACGACAACCAGACGCCCGAGAGCGCCAAGGCGCTCGTCGACGACCTGCGGGCCGGACGGCCGGTGCCGCCCACCCGCGGCGCGAACGGCATCTGCTCGTTCAAGGAGGCCTCCCGGGTCCTGGCCGGGTTCAACGACGGCCGCGCCCACGAGGGCGTCCAGGCCGGTCCCGAGTCCGTGGTCGGCGTGGAGCTGGCCAAGGAGAAGGGGTGGGAAGCACCATGACCACGCTCGCTCCCGTCCTGACCAAGAACTGGGACCAGGCGGACTCGTTCACGCGCACGGCGTACGAGCGCAACGGCGGCTATCAGCCGCTGCGCAAGGCGCTGGGCATGGAGCCCTCCGCGATCATCGACGCGGTCAAGGACTCCGGTCTGCGCGGCCGCGGCGGCGCGGGATTCCCCACCGGAATGAAGTGGGGCTTCCTCGCCCAGGGCACGGGCAAGCCCACCTACCTGGTGGTCAACGCCGACGAGTCCGAGCCGGGAACCTGCAAGGACATCCCGTTGATGATGGCCGACCCGCACGTGCTGGTCGAAGGCGTCATCATCAGCTCGTACGCGATCGGCGCGCACCAGGCGTTCATCTATGTGCGCGGCGAGGTCCTCCACGTCATCCGCAGGCTCCGGCAGGCGGTGCAGGAGGCCTACGACGCCGGCTACCTCGGCAAGGACATCCTCGGATCCGGGTTCGACCTGGACCTCGTGGTGCACGCCGGGGCCGGCGCCTACATCTGCGGCGAGGAGACCGCGCTTCTGGACTCTCTCGAGGGGTTCCGGGGCCAGCCCCGGCTGAAGCCTCCCTTCCCCGCCGTCGCGGGCCTCTACGGCGGGCCCACCGTGGTGAACAACGTCGAGTCGATCGCCTCGGTTCCCGCCATCGTGGACCGCGGCGCCGACTGGTTCGCCTCGATGGGCACCGAGAAGTCCAAGGGCTTCGGCATCTTCTCCCTGTCCGGGCACGTCACCCGGCCCGGCCAGTACGAGGCCCCGCTGGGCATCACGCTGCGCGAGCTGCTGGAGATGGCGGGCGGCGTCCGGGAGGGCCACGAGCTGAAGTTCTGGACGCCCGGAGGCTCCTCCACGCCGATCTTCACCGCCGAGCACCTCGACGTCCCGCTGGACTTCGAGTCCGTCGGCGCGGCCGGATCGATGCTGGGCACCCGGGCGCTGCAGATCTTCGACGAGACGACCTGCGTGCTGCGGGCCGTGCTGCGCTGGACGGAGTTCTACGCGCACGAGTCCTGCGGCAAGTGCACGCCGTGCCGCGAGGGGACCTACTGGCTGAAGCAGATGCTCAAGCGCCTGGAGGCCGGACAGGGCTCGGAAGAGGACCTGTCGACCCTCAACGACATCGCGGACAACATCCTCGGCCGGTCGTTCTGCGCCCTCGGCGACGGCGCGACCAGCCCCATCCACTCCTCGATCAAGTACTTCCGCGAGGAGTACCTGGAGCACTTCTCCCACGGCGGGTGCCCCTTCGACCACGCCAAGTCCACGAAGTGGGGGGCATAAATGACTGCCACCTCTGAAACGGGCGTCGTCCCGCAGGAGGACCTGGTCACCGTCACCATCGACGGCTTCGAGGTCAGCGTCCCCAAGGGCACGCTGGTCATCCGGGCCGCCGAGCTGATCGGCGTCCAGATCCCGCGGTTCTGCGACCACCCGCTGCTCGACCCGGTCGGCGCGTGCCGCCAGTGCCTGGTGGACATCCCCGACGCCGGCAACGGCCGGGGCTTCCCCAAGCCGCAGGCGTCCTGCACCATCCCGGTCGCGCCCGGCATGGTCATCAACACCCAGCTCACGTCCCCCGTCGCCGACAAGGCGCAGAAGGGCGTGATGGAGTTCCTGCTCATCAACCACCCGCTGGACTGCCCGGTCTGCGACAAGGGCGGCGAGTGCCCCCTGCAGAACCAGGCGATGTCCAACGGGCGCGGTGAGAGCAGGTTCGTCGAGCGCAAGCGCACGTTCCCCAAGCCGCTGCCGTTGTCGTCGCAGGTGCTGCTGGACCGGGAGCGCTGCGTCCAGTGCGCCCGGTGCACCCGCTTCTCCGAGCAGATCGCGGGCGACCCGTTCATCGACCTGTTCGAGCGCGGGGCCAAGGAACAGGTGGGCGTCGCGGACGGCAAGCCGTTCTCGTCCTACTTCTCCGGCAACACCGTGCAGATCTGCCCGGTCGGCGCGCTCACCGGCGCCGCCTACCGGTTCCGGGCCCGCCCGTTCGACCTGGTGTCGACGCCGTCGGTGTGCGAGCACTGCGCGTCCGGCTGCGCCCAGCGCACCGACCACCGGCGCGGCAAGGTCACCCGGCGCCTGGCCGGCGACGACCCGCAGGTCAACGAGGAGTGGAACTGCGACAAGGGCCGCTGGGCCTTCACCTACGCCACCGAGCCGGACCGGCTGCGCCACCCGCTGATCCGCAACGCCGAGGGCGTGCTGGAGCCCGCCTCGTGGCCTGAGGCGCTCGCCGTCGCCGCGGCGGGCCTGGCCGGGAAGAAGACCGGTGTCCTGACCGGCGGGCGGCTGACCCTGGAGGACGCCTACGCGTACTCCAAGTTCGCCCGCGTCGCCCTGGGCACCAACGACATCGACTTCAGGGCCCGTCCGCACAGCGCCGAGGAGGCCGAGTTCCTGGCCTACGGAGTCGCCGGGCACGGCATCGAGATCTCCTACCAGGACCTGGAGAACGCTCCGGCCGTCCTGCTCGCGGGCCTGGAGCCCGAGGAGGAGTCGCCGATCGTCTTCCTGCGGCTGCGCAAGGCGGTGCGCAAGAAGGGCCTGAAGGTCCTGTCCATCGCCCCGTTCGCCACGGGCGGGCTGCGCAAGCTGAACGGCAGGCTGATCCAGGCCGGTCCCGGTGGCGAGCCGGAGGCGCTGAGCATCTCCGGAGAGGCCGCCGAGGTCCTGGCGGCCGAAGGGTCGATCATCCTGATCGGCGAGCGGCTCGCCCAGACCACCGGGGCGCTGAGCGCCGCGGTGCGGCTGGCCCAGAACACCGGGGCCCGGCTGGGCTGGGTGCCGCGCCGCGCCGGCGAGCGCGGGGCGCTGGAGGCCGGCGCGCTGCCCGGCCTGCTGCCGATCGGCCGCCCGGTCGGCAACGCCGCGGCCCGCGTCGAGGTCGCGCGGGTCTGGGGCGTCGCCACCCTGCCGGACGAGCCCGGGCGCGACGGCGCGCACATCCTGGCCGCCGCCGCGTCCGGCGAGATCGAGGCACTGCTCGTCGGCGGGGTCGACCCCTACGACCTGGAGCACCCGAGGTTCGCGCTGACGGCGCTGGAGAAGACCGGCTTCATCGTCAGCCTGGAGCAGCGGGTCAGCGCGGTCACCGACCGCGCCGACGTGGTGCTGCCGGTCGCGGCCGTCCAGGAGAAGTCCGGGACGTTCGTGAACTGGGAGGGCCGGGGCCGCCCGTTCGAGGCGGCGCTGAAGCAGCCCGGCGCCATGTCCGACCTGAGGGTGCTGGGCGCGCTCGCCGACGAGCTGGACGTGCACCTGGGCCTGCCCGACCCGGCGGCCGCCCGCAGGGAGCTCGCCGAGCTCGGCGCCCACCGGGGCGAGCGCCCCGACGCGCCGGGCACGCTGGCCGACTTCACCTTCACCCCGGCTTCGGGCGAGGCGGTGCTGGCCACCTGGCGGCTGCTGCTCGATGACGGGACCCTGCAGGACGGCGAGCCGCACCTCAAGGGGACGGCCCGTCCCTCGGTCGCGCTGGTGTCGGCCAAGACCGCGGCGGAGAACGGGCTGAACGGACTGGTCACGATCTCCACCGACGAGGGGGCGATCACGGTCCCGCTGCGGATCGAGGACCTGCCCGAAGGCGTCATCTGGCTGCCGGGCAACTCGTCCGGCAGGAACCTGCTGCGCGAGCTCGGTGCCACGGCCGGCAGCATCGTGAAGATCGGAGGTGTGGGCTGATGGGTTCCGATCCGTCGCTCCCCGCATTCGGCCAGGACCCGTGGTGGCTGATGCTCGGCAAGGTGCTGGTCATCTTCGTCTTCCTGGTCCTGACCGTGCTGATGTCGATGTGGGTGGAGCGCCGCATCATCGGCCGGATGCAGCTGCGCGTCGGCCCCAACCGCACCGGGCCGTTCGGCCTGCTGCAGGGCCTGGCGGACGGTGTGAAGCTGGCCCTGAAGGAGGACATCGTCCCCGCGGGCGTCGACAAGATCATCTTCTGGACGGCTCCGGTCGTCGCCGCGGTCCCGGCGTTCATCTCGTTCGCGATCATCCCGTTCGGGCCGACCGTCTCGGTCTTCGGCCACCACACGCCGCTGCAGGGCACCGACCTCCCGGTGGCCGTCCTGCTGGTGCTGGCGATGGCCTCCATCGGCGTCTACGGCATCGTGCTGGCCGGCTGGTCGTCCATGTCGCCCTACGCGCTGCTGGGCGGGCTGCGCTCCAGCGCCCAGGTGATCTCCTACGAGATCGCGATGGGCCTGTCGTTCGTGGCGGTGTTCCTCTTCTCCGGGACGCTCTCCACGTCCGGCATCGTCGCGGCGCAGGCCGACCGCTGGTTCGCGGTGGCGCTGCTGCCCTCCTTCATCGTGTACGTGATCACGATGATGGGCGAGTCGAACCGCATCCCGTTCGACCTCCCCGAGGGCGAGGGCGAACTGGTCGCGGGCTTCCACACCGAGTACTCGTCGCTGAAGTTCGCGATGTTCTTCCTCGCCGAGTACATCAACCTCGCCACCCTCTCGGCCCTGGCCACCACCCTGTTCCTGGGCGGCTGGCGGGCCCCGGCGCCGATCTCCACCGTGTGGGCCGGCGCCAACGAGGGCTGGTGGCCGGTCCTGTGGTTCATGATCAAGATCTGGGCCTTCATCTTCTTCTTCATCTGGCTGCGCGGCTCCCTTCCCCGGGTCCGCTACGACCAGCTGATGAAGCTGGGCTGGAAGGTGCTGATCCCGTTCTCCCTCGGCTGGATCCTGCTGGTCGCCACCATGCGGGCGCTCACCCGGGAGGGCTACGGCACCGGCACCCTCGTCGTCGTCGCCGCGGTCGTGGTGGCGCTGGCCCTGGGCGCCTCGGTCGCCTTCGACATGGTCCGCAAGGACAAGAAGCTTGTCCCCGAACTGGACCAGGCCGCCAAGGCCGAGCGGAAGGACCCGTTCGCGGGCGGCTTCCCGGTCCCGCCGATGGACGCCCCGCACTACCACGGGGCGGACCCGCAGAAGGAGGTCGGAAGTGGGGTTCACTGACTTCCTGAACCCGGTCAAGGGCTTCGGAGTCTCGTTCCACCAGCTGTTCACCAAGGTGGAGACGGTCCAGTACCCCGAGGTGAAGAAGCCCACCGCGCCCAGGTTCCACGGCCGCCACCAGCTCAACCGCTGGCCGGACGGGCTGGAGAAGTGCATCGGCTGCGAGCTGTGCGCCTGGGCCTGCCCCGCCGACGCGATCTACGTCGAGGCGGGCGACAACACCGAGGACGAGCGCTTCTCCCCTGGTGAGCGGTACGGCCGGATCTACCAGATCAACTACCTGCGCTGCATCCTGTGCGGGCTGTGCATCGAGGCGTGCCCGACCCGGGCGCTGACCATGACCAACGAGTACGAGTTGGCCGACGACAGCCGCGAGTCGCTGATCTACACCAAGGAGATGCTGCTCGCCCCGCTGCGCGAGGGCATGGAGCAGCCGCCGCACGAGATGCGGCTCGGCGAGACCGAAGAGGACTACTACCGCCTCGGCCTCGGAGCCAAGGACGGTGAGTTCTGATGGTGGCGTTCTGGATCCTGGCGGTGGTCTCGGTGGCCGCCGCCCTCGGCATGATCTTCCAGCGCAAGGCCGTGTACTCGGCCCTGCTGCTGGCGGTCGTCATGCTCAGCCTGGCCGCGCTCTACGCGGTCCAGGAGGCGCCGTTCCTGGCGTTCGTCCAGGTGATCGTCTACACCGGCGCGGTGCTGATGCTCTTCCTGTTCGTGCTGATGCTGGTCGGCGTCGCCACCGTGGACTCGCTGGTGGAGACCCTCTCCGGCCAGCGGATCTGGGCGGCGGTCGCGGGCCTGGGCTTCGCCGGGTTGATGGTCTTCGGCATCGGCGGCGCGGTGTTCTCCGACGACGCCGGACTGGCCGCGGCCAACGCCGAGGGCAACGTCATGGGCCTCGCCCGGCTGATCTTCAACAAGTACGTGTTCGCCTTCGAGGTGACCAGCGCCCTGCTGATCACCGCGGCGCTCGGCGCGATGGTGCTGGCGCACAAGGAGCGCACGTCGCCCAAGGCGACCCAGCGCGAGCTGTCCGTGCAGCGGTTCAAGTCCGGGGCGCACCCGGGCAACCTGCCGAGCTCGGGCACCTACGCCCGGCACAACGCGGTCGACATGCCCGCGCTGCTGCCGGACGGCTCGGTCGCCGAGCTCTCCCTCAACCCGGTCCTCACCGCCCGCGGCGACGCCGCCGACCGGCACGTCGACCTGGAGGGCGCGACCGAGCTCGAGGCCGCGGAGGCCGATGTCGAGGCAGTACAGGACGTCGAGGCAGCACAGGAGGTTCAGAAGTGAGCCACTATCTCGTTCTCTCCGCGCTGCTGTTCGGCATCGGCGGAGTGGGCGTCCTGATCCGCCGCAACGCCATCGTGGTGTTCATGTGCGTCGAGCTCATGCTCAACGCCACGAACCTCGCCTTCGTGAGCTTCTCCAAGATGCACGGCAACCTGGACGGCCAGGTCATCGCGTTCTTCGTGATGGTCGTCGCCGCAGCCGAGGTCGTGGTGGGTCTCGCGATCATCATGACCATCTTCCGTTCCCGCAGGTCCTCGTCGGTCGACGACGCGAGCCTGCTGAAGTACTGAGGGGCTTGGGGACGTGGAAACACATCTGACCGCCGCCACCGGGCTCCAGTCGCTCGCCTGGCTGCTGATCGCGCTGCCCCTCGCGGGGTCGGCGATCCTGCTGCTGGGCGGACGCGCCACCGACAGATGGGGCCACTACCTGGCCACCATCCTGTCGGGGGGCGCGTTCGTCCTCGGCTTCCTCATGTTCTGGCAGATGCTCGGCTACCCGGGCGAGGAGCGCGCCAGGAGCGTGCACCTCTACCAGTTCATCCAGACCGGCTCGGTCGACGTCGACATGGGCCTGCTGCTGGACCAGCTGTCCATCAGCTTCGTGCTGCTCATCACGTTCGTCGGCACGCTGATCCACGTGTACTCGATCGGCTACATGGCCGAGGACAAGAACCGGCGCAGGTTCTTCGCCTACCTGAACCTGTTCGTCGCGGCCATGCTCCTGCTGGTGCTGGCCGACAACTACCTCGGCCTGTTCGTCGGCTGGGAGGGCGTGGGCCTCGCCTCGTACCTGCTCATCGGGTTCTGGCAGCACAAGCCCACCGCGGCCGTCGCGGCCAAGAAGGCGTTCGTCGTCAACCGGGTCGGTGACCTGGGCCTGGCGATCGCGATGATGCTCATGTTCGCGACCTTCGGCACCGTCTCCTACACGCAGGTCTTCGGCCTCGTGGAGAACCCGGCGGTGTCCGAGGGCGTCATGACCGCGCTCGGCCTGCTCCTGCTGCTGGGCGCCTGCGGCAAGTCCGCCCAGCTGCCGCTGCAGTCCTGGCTCCTGGACGCCATGGAGGGCCCGACCCCCGTGTCGGCGCTCATCCACGCCGCCACCATGGTCACCGCGGGCGTCTACCTGATCGTCCGCTCCGGCGCGATCTTCGAGGCGTCCCCGAGCGCCCAGCTGGTGGTCACCATCGTCGGAGCGGCCACGCTGCTCGCCGGTGCGATCATCGGTTGCGCCAAGGACGACATCAAGAAGGCCCTGGCCGGCTCGACCATGTCGCAGATCGGCTACATGGTGCTGGCCGCGGGCCTCGGCCCCGTCGGCTACGTCGTGGCCATCGGCCACCTCATCACCCACGGCTTCTTCAAGGCCGGGATGTTCCTCGGCGCGGGCTCGGTCATGCACGCGATGGAAGACGACGTGAACATGCGCAGGTACGGCGCGCTCCGCAAGGTGCTGCCGATCACCTTCGGGACGTTCTTCATCGGCTACCTCGCGATCATCGGAGTGCCGCCCTTCGCCGGCTTCTTCACCAAGGAGGGCATCATCGAGGCCGCCTGGGACCAGAACGCGGTCCTGGGCGTGTGCGCGATCGTCGGCGCCGCCGTCACCGCGTTCTACATGTCGCGGCTGATGTTCATGACCTTCTTCGGGCAGAAGCGCTGGGACCCCGACGTGCACCCGCACGAGTCGCCCGCCGTGATGACCGTCCCGCTGGTCATCCTGGGGATCGGCTCGGCCGGCATGGGCGCGTTCCTGATGCTGGGCGACCGGTTCGGGTCGTTCCTGGAGCCGGTCACCCGCACCCCGCACGCCGAGCACCACCTGTTCACCCTCAACGGGGTCATCACCCTGGTGCTGGTGGTCATCGGCGTGATCATCGCCTGGGTGAAGTACGGAGCCAGGCCGGTGCCCGAGACGGCGCCCCAGGGCTCCGCGCTCACCACCTTCGCCCGCAAGGACCTGTACGGGGACGCCCTGAACGAGTCGCTGCTCATGCGGCCCGGCCAGTGGCTGACCCGGCTCGCGGTGTTCTTCGACAACCGGGGCGTGGACGGGGTCGTCAACGGCCTCGCCGCGCTCATCGGCGGCACGTCCGGCCGGGTCCGAAGGCTGCAGACCGGCTACGTCCGGTCCTACGCCCTGTCCATGTTCCTCGGCGCGGGCCTCCTCGTCGCCGCTCTGCTGGTGGTGAGGCTCTGATGTTGACCGCACTCATCGCCCTTCCGGCCCTGGGGGCGCTGGCCGTCGGCCTGCTCCCCAGGGGGAAGGACGATCTGGCCAAGCTGGTCGCGCTGGTCGTCTCGGTGGCCGTCGCGGTGTACGCGATCGTGGTGGCCTTCGGGTACGACACCGCGTCCACCGAACGCTTCCAGTTCAATGAGACGTACTGGTGGATCGAGTCGTTCGGCGTGCACTGGGCGCTCGGACTCGACGGCGTCTCGCTGACGCTCGTCCTGCTGTCGGTCCTGCTCGTCCCGGTGGTCATGCTGGCCAGCTGGACGTCGGCCGACCGGTACGGAGGGGCGTCCACCGACGACGTCCCCGAGCGTTCGGTGAAGACGTACTTCGCGCTGATCCTCCTCATGGAGGCGATGATGATCGGCGTCTTCGCGGCGACCGACGTCTTCCTCTTCTACGTCTTCTTCGAGGCCATCCTCATCCCGGCCTACTTCCTCATCGGCCGGTACGGCGGGCCGCAGCGCTCGTACGCGGCGGTCAAGTTCCTGCTGTACTCGCTGTTCGGCGGGCTGCTCATGCTGGCCGCCGTCATCGGCCTGTACGTGGTCGCCGGCAAGAACTCGTTCCTGCTGACCGAACTGACCGGGCTGGACATCCACCCGACCACCGCCAAGTGGCTCTTCCTCGGCTTCTTCATCGCGTTCGCGATCAAGGCGCCGATGGTGCCGGTGCACACCTGGCTGCCGGACACCGCCGGGCAGGCCCCGGCGGGCGCGCTGGTGCTGATCGTCGGCGTGCTCGACAAGATCGGCACCTACGGCATGATCCGGTTCTGCCTGGAGCTGTTCCCCGGAGCCTCCAAGTGGGCCACGCCGGTGGTCATCACCCTCGCGGTGATCAGCATCGTCTACGGCGCGGTCCTGGCCATCGGCCAGGTCGACCTCAAGCGGCTCGTCGCCTACACCTCGGTCAGCCACTTCGGGTTCATCGTGCTGGGCATCTTCGCGATGACGACGGCCGCCCAGTCCGGCGCCATGCTCTACATGGTCAACCACGGGTTCTCCACGGGCGCGCTGTTCCTGGCCGTCGGATTCCTGATCTCCCGGGGAGGCTCGGCCCGGATCGACGCCTACGGCGGAGTCCAGAAGGTCGCGCCGCTGCTGGCGGGGACGTTCCTGGTGGCGGGCCTGTCCGGGCTGGCGCTGCCGGGGCTGTCGTCGTTCGTCTCGGAGTTCCTGGTGCTGGTCGGGACGTTCTCGCAGTACAAGGTGGCCGCGATCGTCGCGACCTCCGGCATCGTGCTGGCCGCGATCTACATCCTGTGGGTCTACCAGCGGGTCGCCGGCGGTCCGTCCCTGGTCAGCTTCCCCGATCTGGGCAAGCGCGAGCTCGCCGCGATCGGGCCGATTCTGGCGATCATCGTGGCGCTCGGCTTCTTCCCGCAGCCGATCCTCAAGGTGATCAACCCCTCCGTGGAGCGCACTCTGACGGTCGTGGAGAAGACCGACCCGGAGCCCACCGTCGCAGAGGCTCCTACTAACACGGGAGTGAAGCCGTGACCGGTTCAGTTCTCGCCGCGGGGGACATCCCCGCACCGCACATCGAATACGGCCTCGTCGCCCCGCTGCTGATCGTCCTCGGGACGGCGGTGCTCGGCGTCCTGGTCGAGGCGGTCTTCGGCCGGGAATGGCGGCCGAAGGTCCAGGTGCCGCTGGCCTTCGCCGGCCTCGGCGGGGCGTTCGTGTGGACCGTCATCCTGGCGGTCAACGGCGACCCGCACCAGGTGGCGGCCGAAGGGGCGCTCGGCATCGACGGGCCGACCCTCTTCATCCAGGGCACGATCCTGGTGCTGGCGATGCTCAGCATGCTGCTCATCGCCGACCGCAGCCAGGACACGTTCGCGGCGCAGGCCGCGGCGCTGCCCGGCACCGACGCCGAGGCCAGGGCCTCGGCGGGCGGGGCCATGCACACCGAGATCTACCCGCTCTCGATGTTCGCCATCGGCGGCATGCTGATGTTCCCGGCCTCCAACGACCTGCTCACGATGTTCGTGGCGCTGGAGGTCATGTCCCTGCCGCTGTACCTGCTGTGCGGGCTCGCGCGCCGCCGTCGCCTCCTCTCGCAGGAGGCGGCGGTCAAGTACTTCCTGCTCGGCTCGTTCTCCTCGGCGTTCTTCCTGTTCGGCATCGCGCTGCTGTACGGCTACTCGGGCAGCATGACGCTCGGGGACATCGCCCAGGTCGTCCAGACGGGGCAGACCATCGTCCCGGCCGAGGTCGCGGGCAGGGTCCAGCCGCAGGAGGCCACCGACGTGCTCCTGTACGCGGGCGTGGCGCTGCTGGCGGTCGGCCTGCTGTTCAAGCTGGGCGCGGTGCCGTTCCACTCCTGGAAGCCCGACGTCTACCAGGGCGCGCCGACCCCGGTCACCGCGCTCATGGCGTCCGGGACCCTGGTCGCGGCCGTCGGCGCGCTGCTGCGCGTGTTCTACGTCGCACTGGAGAACATGCGCTGGGACTGGCGGCCGATGATGTGGGCTGTGGCCATCATCACGATGGTCGTCGGCGCGGTCGTCGCGATCACCCAGACGGACATCAAGCGGCTGCTGGCCTACTCGTCCATCGCGCACGCGGGCTTCCTGCTCACGGGCGTGATCGCGACCTCGGAGAACGGCCTCTCGTCGGTGCTGTTCTACCTGGCCGCCTACGGCGCGACCACCATCGGGGCCTTCGCCGTCGTCACGATGGTGCGCGACTCCAGCGGCGAGGCGGGGCACCTGTCCCGCTGGGCCGGGCTGGGCAAGCGCTCCCCGGCGGTCGCGGGGATCTTCGCGTTCTTCCTGCTGGCGTTCGCCGGCATCCCGCTGACCAGCGGGTTCACCGGGAAGTTCGCGGTGTTCCGGGCGGCCGTCGAGGGCGGGGCCGCGCCCCTGGTGGTGGTCGGCGTGCTCAGTTCGGCCGTCGCCGCCTTCTTCTACGTACGGGTGATCGTGCTCATGTTCTTCAGCGACCCCGAGCCCGAAGGACCGTCCGTCGTGGTGGCACCTGCCACCGCGGCGGCCGTGGCCCTGGGGCTTGCGGCTACTGTGGTACTCGGCGTGTTGCCGCAGCCGCTGCTGGATCTGGCTGGTCAGGCCGCCGGTCAGCTTTTCGTACGTTAGAAGGGTCTACTCCTGTGGGTGCTGCCGTGCCGTTCGGTCTGCGAGTGGACGACGCGCTCGCCGCGCGGATGCAGCAGGGGCTCGTGGAAGTCGAGTCCCTGCTGCTGGAGACGGTCGACAGCGAGGAGTCGCTGCTCACCGAGGCGTCCCAGCATCTGGTGACGGCCGGCGGCAAGCGGTTCCGGCCCATGCTGGTGCTGCTGGCCGCGCAGTTCGGCGACCCGTCAGCATCCGGAGTCATCCCGTCCGCCGTCGTGGTGGAGCTGACCCATCTGGCGACGCTCTACCACGACGACGTGATGGACGAGGCCCCGCTGCGGCGGGGCCAGGCGTCCGCCAACTCGCGGTGGACCAACACCGTGGCGATCCTCACGGGCGACTACCTGTTCGCCAGGGCCTCCGACCTCCTGGCCGACCTCGGCACCGACGCGGTGCGGATCCAGGCCCGGACGTTCGCCCGGCTGGTGCGGGGCCAGATCCAGGAGACCGTGGGCGTCCCCGGCGACGGCGACCCGCTCAAGCACTACCTGCAGGTGGTCGCGGACAAGACCGCCTCGCTGATCGCGACCTCCGGCCAGTTCGGGGCGATGATGGCCGGGGCCCCGTCCTCGGTCGTGGACACGCTGACCTCGGCCTGCGAGAAGATCGGCGTCGCCTTCCAGCTCTCCGACGACATCCTGGACGTGGCGTCCGAGTCCGACCAGTCGGGCAAGACTCCCGGCACCGACCTGCGCGAGGGCATCCGGACGCTGCCGATGCTGCACGTCCTGGCGGGCGACGACCCGGCCGACGCGCGGCTGCGGGAACTGCTGTCCGGACCGATCCCCGACGACGGCGACCACGCCGAGGCGCTGGCCCTGCTGCGGGCGCACCCGGCGATGGCGCGGGCCAAGGCCGACACCCGGCGGTGGGCCGAGGACGCGCGGGCCGAACTGCTCACGCTGCCGGACGTGCCCGCGCGGGACGCGCTGGCGAGCCTGTGCGACTACGTGGTGTCCCGGACGGGCTGAGGCCACTCCTGGGGCCGCGGCCCCCCGCGCTCAGTTCTTGGTGAGGTAGAACATGCCGGCGGCGCCGTCCGTCGACTGCGTGGCCTTGGCGAGCTTCTTCAGCGGGATGACGTGCGTGCCGCCGTTGAAGTAGTAGTTGTACGGGTCCCAGACGGTGACGGTCTTGGCCTTCTTGTCGTAGCCGTAGGCGACGATCAGGTGCCCGGGGTTGCCGTCGATCAGACCCTTGTACCAGGGCAGGCGCTTCATGTAGACCTGCAGCGGCACGGCCTTGCGCAGCACCCCGACGTCGTGGACGACGCGCTTGGCGAGCCTGCCGGGCTTGTTCACGTCGTAGACGAGGGAGAAGCGGTAGCCCTTCTTGGCCGCGTAGGAGTTCAGGACCCGGACGGCGTCGTAGTCGTAGGTGCCGTAAGGGGACCTGGTCTTCATCTTCTTGGCGAGGGTCTTCTGCCCCACCTTGATGCCCAGCTTCGCCAGGGAGACCGAGGCGCCGGTGGGCGCGCACCACAGCGGCCGCGACTGGTACACCTTGTTGATTTTCAGCGTGAGACGCGAAGGGGAGCCCGTGAGGCTGATCCCCTTGGCCTCCGCGGGGGCCGGAGGCTGGAGCGCGACGAGCGCGGCGGTGAGCGCGGTGCCGGACACCAAGCTCGCGAGTACCTTGTTCACCTGGGTGGAACTCCGGACAGTCGGGGTGGTTCGTGCAGTAAGCCTGCCGAAGAGAACTGACCGGTGCAAGTGCCTCAAGCGGCCACAGTGACCGGTTCTTCGGTGCGAACTCTACGCGCCGTACGTAGAGCGTCCCAGGTGAGTACTGACAACGCCACCCAAACAAGGGTGAAACCCATCCAGCGGCTGGTCGGCATCGCCTCATGCTGTATCAGGAGTCCCACCAGGAACTGCAGTACCGGGGCGACGTACTGCAGGAGTCCCAGGCTGGTGAGCGGCAGGCGCTGGGCGGAGGCGTTGAAGAGCATCAGCGGGACGGCGGTGACGACGCCGAGGCTGAGGATCAGCAGGACGTTCCCGGTGCCGGCGTGCCCGAAGGCGGCGGTGTCCTGCGTCTGGATCCAGATCATCAGCCCCAGCGCGGGCAGGGCCAGGACGGCGCCCTCGACCGCCAGGCTCTCGGCGGAGGGCATCGCGGCGCTCTTCTTCATCAGCCCGTAGGTGCCGAACGTCAGGGCCAGGACCAGCGCGATCCACGGGGGCCTGCCGTAGTCGACGGTCAGCACCACCACCGCGGCGGCGCCGACGGCCAGGGCGCCCCACTGCCAGGGCCGCAGCCGCTCCCGCAGCAGCACGACGCCGATCAGGACGGTGATCAGGGGGTTGATGAAGTAGCCGAGGGAGGCCTCGATGGTGTGGCCGGAGTTGACCGCGACGATGTAGGTGCCCCAGTTGACCGCGATCACTGTCGCGGCGACGGTCAGGAGCAGCCACTGGCGGCGGGTCATGCGGCGGATCCAGCTCCAGCCGCGGGTGACGGCCAGCAGCAGTCCCATGCTCACCAGGGTCCAGATGACGCGGTGGGCCAGGACCTCGTCCGCCCCGGCCGGCTTGAGGAGCGGGAAGTACAGGGGAAACAGGCCCCAGATGGCATAAGCCGCGAAGCCGTACACCAACCCCTTTTTTGCTTCCATAAGGCGCAGGCTATCAATCTGTAATGACCGATACCAGAGTCGCTCATGTCACCCTCTACTGTCCGGCATGGCGCCCCCGGAAGGGGAGCGCCGCGTCCCGGACGGGTTAGTCTGACAACGTGTTCGGATTCGCGAAGACTGAGATGGTCACCCCGGAGGACGCGCTCCCCGGTAGGGACAAGCCGATGCCCGTCGCCCCCCGTCACGCCGTTCTGTCGGGCCCGCTGGCCCCGCCCTACCCCGACGGAGCCGAGATCGCCGAGTTCGCGCTCGGCTGCTTCTGGGGCGCCGAACGAAAGTTCTGGCAGCTGGAGGGCGTCCTGTCGACC
Source organism: Actinocorallia aurantiaca (assembly GCF_039533685.1). Lineage (NCBI taxonomy): Bacteria > Bacillati > Actinomycetota > Actinomycetes > Streptosporangiales > Thermomonosporaceae > Actinocorallia > Actinocorallia aurantiaca. Next base: position 290,422 of record NZ_BAAATZ010000003.1, read on the forward strand.
GCGGCCGGCTACGAGGGCGGCTACACCCCCAACCCCACCTACGAAGAGGTCTGCGCGGGCCGCACCGGCCACGCCGAGGCCGTCCGCGTCGTCTACGACCCCTCCCGCATCTCCTACGAGGCCCTCCTGAAGGTCTTCTGGGAGTCCCACGACCCCACCCAGGGCATGCGCCAGGGCAACGACGTGGGCACCCAGTACCGCTCCGCCATCTACACCCGTGGCGAAGCCCAGCTCTCCGCCGCCGAGTCCTCCCGCGCCGCCTACCAGAAGGTCCTCACCGAAGCCGGCCACGGCGAGATCACCACCGAGATCACCCCCGCCACCGACTTCTTCTTCGCCGAGGACTACCACCAGCAGTACCTCTCGGACGCCAAGAACCCCAACGGCTACTGCGGCATCGGCGGCACCGGCGTCTCCTGCCCGATCGGCGTCGCTCCGGCGGAGTGAGCTGATCTTCCGGCCAAGGGGTGGTACCACTCGGTGGTACCGTGCGGGTATGGCTGAGACCCGGTTGCGTCTGCCCGACGAGATCTACGAGCAGATCAAGCAGATCGCTCAAGGCGATGAGCAGAGCGTCAACTCCGCGATGGTCCTGGCGATCGAGGAGTACATCACTCGGCGACGGCGTGACCGGTATGCGGCGATCGGCAGGAAGGTCGCGCAACGCGACCGTGAACTGCTGGATCGCCTCGCGTGACCTCCTTCCCCACCATAGAGGACGTCCTCGCGCTGGCCGATGCCCTGCTCCCGGTCGTCGAACTGCGAGACGGCGGGCTCCTGCACGCGGCGGTGCTGCGACCACAGACGTCGGTGTTCGGCGGAGACGCCTATCCGGACCTTTGGGAGAAGGCCGCGGCGCTGATGCACAGCGTCGTTCTGGGCCACCCTCTGGTGGACGGCAACAAGCGGCTGTGCTGGGCCGCCGCCGTGGCCTTCCTCGAAGACAACGGCGAGGTCCTCGACTACCGGGACGTCGATGAGGCGGAGAGCATCATCATCTCCCTGGCGAAGGGAGAGATGGACGACATCCCCGAATTGGCACGCCGTCTGCGAGACCTCCGCAGCGCACCGGGAACGGAGTAGGCGTGCTGCCCTCCGGAGCGTGCTCGACCGTGGCGAGAGCGAAGAAGCGGCGGCGAGCAGGATCCAAGGGGGCGATGCGATGCCCGGGAGTCACATGATCTCGGCTGAAACGCCGCTGCTGCCGGACGTGGTCCGGGTCTACCCGTTCTCCTGGGGTTCAGGCTTCGTCTGGCCGTCGGGGACGGAGGAGAGCGAGAAGAATCTGGCCTACGCGCGGGACGTGCTCGAAGCATGTCTGCCACGGGCCGTGCTCGCCTTGCCCGAGCCGCCGGAGGAGCCGGTCGTCTGGGGTTGTGAGGACGACGCGTACCCCGAGTGGACCGGGATCCGGGCCGTTCTGCGCGAGCGCATGCCCTACGCCCGGGACGTCACCGCCGAGCGCATGGCCGATGTCGAGGCCGAGTGCGCCCGCCAGGGCATCGACACCACGGACTTCGAGGAGGTCTGGACGCGGCGCATCACCGCCTGGATCGCCGAGCAGACCATGCACTGGTGCGGCCTCATGGTCGATGACGAAGAGGCGCTCACGCCCTGGCTCATGGACCTCGCCGAGCTGTACGTGCAACGGGGGATGGCCGCCGAGAAGGCCGTGTGGGCACTCCGCTGCACCAAGGCCGTGCCCGAGAGCCGTGCGGCTCTGACGCGACTGGACGCGTACATGGGGACTGCCGGACGAGGTCCGGCGGTGTGAAGAGGGCCGGGAGCGGTGGCGGCCGTTGGTGGATACGGTTCAGAGCGTGATGACGACCTTTCCGGGGGCGTGGCCCTGCTCCTGGTAGGCGACGGCCGCGGGGATCTCCTCGAAGGGGAAGGTGCGGTCGATGACCGGGGTGACCTCGTCCTTCTCGATGAGCTCGGTCAGGGCCATCAGGTTCTGCTTGGGCGTCGTGCAGCGGGTGGCGTCGACCAGGGCGATCCGCTGGGGGACGAACGGGGAGAGGGCTAGGGACGAGAAGACGTGGCCCATGGGTTGCAGCCAGCGGCCGCCCGTTCCGCCGATGACGACGTAGGAGCCTTCGGGGGTCAGGGCCCGTCGGCAGGCGAGGGGGGAGCGGCTTCCCGCGATGCCGAGGAGGAGGTCGTAGCGCGGGCCTTTTCGGGTGAAGTCCTCCTTGGTGTAGTCGATGGCCTCGTGGGCGCCGAGGGAGCGGACCAGGTCCAGGTTCCGGGTGCTGCAGACGGCGGTGACCTCCGCGCCGAACGCGCGGGCGAGTTGCACGGCGAAGGTGCCGACGCCTCCTGATGCGCCGTTGACGAGGACCTTCTGGCCCGGCTGGACGCGGCCGTGGTCGCGGAGGCCCAGGAGGGCGGTGTTGGCCGCCATCGGTACGGCCGCGGCCTGTTCGAACGACAGGTTCTGCGGTTTCGGGGCCAGCTCGCTCTCTTTGACGCACACGTACTCGGCGAAACCGCCTTGTTCGAGGACGGCGTACACCTCGTCGCCGGGGCGGAACTCCGTCACGTCCTTGCCGACGGCCTCGACCTGGCCGGCCATGTCGGCTCCCAAGACGCCGAGTCTGGGTCTGCGGAGGCCGATGCCTCCGACCAGGCGGGCGAGGCGGGGCTCGCCGCGCATCAGGTGCCAGTCGTAGGGGTTGACGGAGGTGGCGCGTACCCGGACGAGCACCTCGTCGTCGTAGGGGACGGGCTTGTCGATCTCCTTGAGTTCCAGGACGTCGGGTGAGCCGTACGAGCGCAGGACGAACGCTTTCATGACTTCCTCATGGGCCGGTCGGCGGCGAGCGTGTCTCGGGCCGTGGAAGACCACGGTAAGAACCCGGCGCGGAGGGGTCATCGGCCGAAAGTACGCCTGATCCGAGGCCGGTCTTCCGACTCCGGCCGGGCCTTTTTCCCGATGACCGGCCGCCGCCTCGACCTCCACGATCGGGCCATGAACGATCTCGAATCCCCCGTGAAGACGAAGGGGGGATGGCGGGTGCCCGCCGCGCTGCTCGCGCTCAGCGCCATTCCCGTGCTCGCCGGCGCGGTCCGGTTGAACGAGCTGGCCGGCGGCGCGGAGACCACGCCGGAGAACGCCCGGTTCTTCGCCGCCCCTCTGCCCGTGGTGCTGCACATCTTCGGTGCCGGCCTCTACAGCGTTCTGGGTGCTTTCCAATTCGCTCCGGGTTTCCGCCGCCGACGGCCGGGGTGGCATCGGGCCGCCGGGCGGCTCCTGGTCCCGAGCGGGTTCGTCGCAGCGCTCACAGGGTTGTGGATGGCCCTGTTCTTCACCCTCCCCGAGCATGACGGCGAGCTCGTCCTCGGCTTCCGGCTCGTGTTCGGCGTGGCCATGGCCGTCTCCATCGTCCTCGGGTTCGCCGCGATCCGGCGGCGGGACGTCGTCCGGCACCGTGCCTGGATGATCCGCGGTTACGCGATCGGATTGGGCGCGGGCACGCAGGTGCTGACCCATCTGCCGTGGACGCTGCTCTTCGGCGATCCCGGCGAGTTCCCTCGGGGGCTGCTCATGGGCGCCGGCTGGGTGATCAACCTCGTGGTGGCGGAACGGATCATCCGGGCCGGTTCCTGACGCGGCCGGTCTCGTGGGCCCAGATGGCGATCTCGACGCGGTTGCGGGCGCCGAGCTTGGCCATCAGGCTGGCGATGTGGGTCTTGACGGTGCTCAGGGAGATGTGGAGCTCTTCGGCGATCTCGCCGTTGGTCCGGCCGCGTGCCACGGTCGCCAGGATCTGCTCCTCCCGGTAGGTGAGCGCCTCGACGGGGTCCGCCGCGGGTGAGGCGGGGCCGGCGTGGGCGAAGGCGTCGAGCAGCCGCGCGGTGACGCTCGGGGCTATGAGCGCGTCGCCCTCGGCGGCGGCGTGGACGGCCTGGGAGAGCAGGTCGGCGCCCGCGTTCTTGAGGAGGAAGCCCCGCGCTCCGGCTCTGAGCGCGGCGTAGACGTACTCGTCGAGGTCGAAGGTGGTGATGACGACGACGGCGAGGGGGTCGTCGACGTCCGGTCCGGCGAGGACGCGGGTGGCTTCGATGCCGTCCATGCCGGGCATGCGGATGTCGAACAGGCAGACGTCGGGGCGCAGTCGCCAGGCGAGTTCGACGGCCCTCCGCCCGTCGGAGGCCTGGCCGATCACCTCGATGCCGGGCTGGACGTCGAGGATCATGGAGAGGCCGGTGCGGACGATCTCCTGGTCGTCGGCGACGAGTACCCGAATGCTCATTTCGTGGACCTCTTCAGGGGCAGGACGGCGGTCACGGCCCAGCCGCGTTCGGGACCGGGCCCGGCGGTGCAGGTGCCGCCGAGCAGGTGGGCGCGTTCGATCATGCCGATGAGCCCGTATCCGGGTGACGCCGCCAGGCGCAGGGGAGCGGCGTCGCCGTCGTCGCTCACCCGCAGGCGGACCGACGCGTCGTCGGCGGAGACGCGGACCTCGACGCGGGTGGCGTGGCGCGCGTGCCGCCGGGCGTTGGTGACCGACTCCTGAGCGATGCGGTAGACCGCGGCTTCGACCGACGGGGGGATCCCGTCGAGGTCTCCGGAGAGCTCCACGTCGACGGCCAGGCCGACGCGGGGCCGTCCGGCGAGCTCCCGGAGGTCGATGAGGCGGCGGCCGGGTGCCAGCTCCGCGGGCCGGTCCCGGCGGAGCACGCGGACCATGGCGTTCATCTCGGTGAGGGCGCGTCCCGCTTCGGCCTCGATCACCCGGAGGGCTTCGGCCGCGGCTTCCGGCCGTGTCGCCGCGACGGCCAGGCCCGCCTGGGCCCGGATCGCCATCGCCGAGACGTGGTGCGCGACGGTGTCGTGCAGGTCGCGGGCCAGTTGTTCGCGTTCGAGCAGCTTCACCCGGTCGAGTTCACGCGCCCTCGTCCCGGCCCGGTAGCGGAACGCGACACCCAGGGCGAGGGCCGAGAACATGACGGCGAACGCGCCGATCGCGTCGGGGAGGGGAAGGCGGCCGGAGGCGATCGGAACGGAGACCCCGACGAGCATGATCGCCAGCCCGATCACGGCCTCGCGTCCGGATCCCCACCGGAACAGCGAGTACATCACGATCAGCAGGAACGCCATCGTGTTCGTCTCCGCGGACTCGCCGCCCGTGAACAGCGCGACCAGGCCCGTGCAGGAGAAGACGATCGCGACCATCGGCAGCGGCCTGGTGCGGCGCCACAGCAGCGTGGGGATCAGCCCGAGGGTGAGGGCCACCGAGAGGAGCCGCCAGGGAAGGTCCGGACGCAGCACCCCTTCGAGCACCGTGAGCGGCACGAGCACGCCCACGAGCGCCCAGTCCCGCCATACCCGCGGAGGAGCGCCGGGGGGCCGGGGCTCGTTCCACACGGAGCGGGGGAGGCCGTGCACCCCCTCATCGTACGAGAACCCGTGCGAGTAAGGGCCGGGCGGTCCTGCCGGACCGCTGCGTCTCCGCCGGGGGGCGGGGGAGCCGCAGGACGGCCGCGGAGATCGTGGCGAGGAGGGCCAGGCCGGTCATCGCGGTCGCCGAGCCGGGGGTTCCGGCGTCGAGGAGCGGGCCGACGGTGAATCCTCCTGCCAGGGAGACGGCTCCGGAGAGGAAGCTGAGCAGGCCGGTGTACACGCCGAAGCGCCGGGGCGGGGCGCAGCGGGTGACGGCCTGGAACAGGGCCGACTGGGTCAGGCCGGTGGCCAGTCCGTGCATGACGGCGGCCGCCGTCAGGACGGCGATCGAGGCGTGGTGGCCGGAAGGGGACGCGAGCAGCAGCAGGTAGCCCGCGCCTGCGGAGAGCAGGCCGCTTCTGAGCAGCCGGGGGCTCTCGCCTCGGCCGCCGCACCACGGTTGGATCGCGGCCGCGACGATCGCCACCACGCAGAAGAACAGGGTCGTGGTGCCGGGGTCGGTCTCCTTGAGGGGGAGCACGGTCGTGACCTGGGTGGTGAGCAGGGTGCTGGGGGCCGCGGTCAGGGCGAAACGCAGGAAGCTCCGGTCCCGGAGCACCGCCGACACGCCTTCGGTGAGTCCTCGCGGGCCCGGCCGGGGGGAGTCCTCGCGGAGGGCGCCGGGTTCGCGGCGCAGGAGTGTGAACAGCAGGGCGCCGACCACCCACGCTCCCGTCGTCACCGCCGACAGCAGCCCGAAACCGCCGGTCAGCAGGACCAGGCCGAGGGGAGGCCCGGCCACGGCGGCCAGTTGACCGGCGATCACGTAGGCGGAGAAGCCGCGGGAGCGGTGCTCCGGCGTCACTCCCGCCAGCACGGACTGGGCGGCGGGGTGGAACAGCGCTCCGCCGACGGCCATCACCACGACCGAGAGGAGCAGCCCGCCGGCTCCGTTCGCGGCTCCCAGCAGCGCGAAGGCCGCCGCCCGCAGGGCGCAGGCCAGCGCTCCCGTACGCGCCGGGCCGATCACGTCGGTGAGCGCGCCGGCCGGCAGGAACAGCATGTTCTGGACGGCGACGCGCACGGCGAGCACCACCGTGATGGTGCCGGCGAGCATGCCGAGGTCGTGGCGCAGGTGCGCGACCACATGCGCCATCACCGCGAAGTAGCCGAGCGAGATGGCCAGCTGGATCCCCACGACGATCGCGACCACGCGGCGGTCGGAGACCGTCCGCCGGCTCCGGGGCGCGGCCGTCCCCCCGGCCTGCGGGCGGCCGGGGGGACGGGGTCCCGTGCGCGATGAAGTCATGACATCGGAGGGTTTCATGTGATCGTGGTGCCGCTCGGCCCGTCAGGCCCGCGGGAGCACGCCGAGGGTCTGCAGCAGGTCCCGGGTGAGGGGGACGCGCTTGGCGGTGTCCGCGTCGGTGACGATGTCGATGTTGAGCGCGAAGGCGTAGAGGTCGTCGCCGCGTTCGACCCAGCCCACCCACCAGCCGATGCCGGGCTCGGTGGACATGCCCCAGCCGGTCTTGGCGAACAGCGCGTAGCCGTCCTTCTCCTCGGTCTTCAGGATGTCGCGCACCGTCAGCTGGTGGCGCTCGGCGAAGGGCAGTTCCCGGCGGGCCAGCCGGGACAGGAAGCGGGTCTGCTCGACCGCGGAGATCTCCAGCGGGCCGTCGAGCCAGAAGCGGTCCACGACGGTGCCGACCTGGCGGTCGCCGTAGTGCAGCCGGTTCACCCACCGCCGTTCCCGCTCGACGCCGATCCGGCGGGCGAGCGTCTGGAACACCGGCACGTTGGACGCCTGGACCGCGTCGCGCAGGTCCATGTCCTGCTCCCACTGGGGGAAGGGCTGCGGCTGCCCGCCGTAGGGGATCACCTCGTGCTCGTCCTCGATGACCCGGGTCTCCAGCGCGATCAGGCTGTGCGGGATCTTGAACGTGGAGGCCGGGATCAGCCTCTGCTCCGCCCGCCGCCGGTCGACGACGGTCGTCCGCCCCCGCCTCACGTCGAGGAGCGCGAACGTCCCGCGCACGCCCGCTTCGCGGAACGCCTTCTGGAGGTCGTCCCGTACGACCAGGCCGCTCTGGACGACGGCCCGGGGCCCCGCGCCGTGGACGGTGGGGGTGCTCGCCGTGGGGGTGCTCGCGGCGCCGCAGGCGGCTCCGCCGAACAGGGCGGAGGCGGTCAGGACGGCCGCGCCCAGCGTCGCGCGCAGCCGTGTTCGGGGGGTGGGTCTCTGCATCCGGATCTCCTTGCTCGCGATCTTCAGGAGGAGAGCAGACCAGAACCCGGGAGATCATGTCCAATATCGATATAGAAGATAAATCAATATCGAAATGGATATTCATGCTGGCAGGAAGGGCGAATGCGTGGAGGCGGAGGCTGAAAATCGAGGCGGGAGCCGCGAGGCGCCGCTCCCGCCGGGGTGACGGGTCAGCGGGGGCCCGGGATGAGGGTGGGCGCGTCGGAGAAGATGAGCTGGCGGGTGGGGAGGGGGATGCCGATGCCCTCGGCGCGGAACCGGGTGTGCAGGCGTTTGACGAACTCGTGCTTGACGACGAACTGGTCGGTGAAGTCGCGGGTGCGGAGGATGACGGTGAAGTCGATGCTGGACTCGCCGAAAGTGTGGAAGCGGACCAGGGGGTCGTAGTCGGGGACGCCGCCCTCGACCTCGGCCATCACCTCCTTGCCGACCTCGATGACGACCTTCTCGACGTGTTCGAGGTCGCTGTCGTAGCCGACCTTGGCCTGGAGGAGCAGGCCCATGTCCTGTTCGGGCTGGTGGTAGTTGGTGAGGATCGCGTCGGCGAACTTGGCGTTCGGAACGATCACCAGGTTGTCGGACATGGTGCGGATAGTGGTCTTGCGCCAGTTGATATCGACGACGTGGCCTTCCTGGCCGGTGCTGAGCCGGACGAAGTCTCCGGGCACGACCGTCTTGGACGCCAGGATGTGCACGCCGGCGAAGAGGTTGGCCAGGGTGTCCTGCAAGGCGAGGGCCACGGCCAGGCCGCCGACGCCCAGCGCGGTCAGCAGCGGGGTGATCGACACGCCCAGGCTCTGCAGCAGCACCAGTGTGCCGACCACGAGCACGACGGTGCGGGTGATGTTGGCGAAGATCGTGACCGACTGGGAGATCCCCGAGCGGGCCATCGCGATCGAGCCGACGATCCCGCCCGCCAGGCGGGCGGCGGCCAGCGACACCGCGAAGATCACCAGTGCGACGATGACCTGCCCGATCACCGTCCGCACGCTCGGCTGGAACTTCAGGACCAGGACCCCGATCCAGGCGCCGCCGGTCACGGACAGGACGACGGCCAGGTCGTACAGCAGCCGGAGGAACAGGTCGTCCCAGACCCAGTGGTTGCCCTCGGCCCGCTGGATCAGCCGGCGCAGCACCAGCCGGAGGCCCAGTCCCACCCCCAGCATGATCACCATGACGACGGCGGCTCCGACGGCACGCCCCCATTCGAGCTCAGGCACGGCACTCCATTCGGTGAAGGGAAGGGGAACCCTTCGATCGTATGGTGATCATGCTCTTTTCGTCGCCGAAGCCCACGGAACAGTGGCCCTCGCGGCCCGCCGGAGAAGACGAAGGTCCCCGCCCGGGGACCGGGAGGGGACCGAGGACGAGAGATCAGCGCCTGAACGCGGACTTCACCGTGCCGGGGGAGTAGAAGACCGTCTCGCCGGTGGCGTCGTCGACGGCGTCGTTGTCGGTGACGATCCAGACGCGGCCGCCGCCGGTGACGCCCAGGCCCTCGACCTTCTCCTGGACCCAGCCGCCGAAGCCCTTCAGGTCGGGGAGGAGGTCGCGCTCCAGGGTCTTGGCCAGGACGGGCAGGCCTTCGGGGGCGCCCGAGGGCAGGGCCACCGAGTAGACCTTCTTGTGGGCGGCCGCGGTGCCGGAGGCCTTGTCGCGCTCGACGACCAGGAGGCGGCCGCCGACGCTGGTCAGCTCGGACAGGCCGTTCCAGTTCGCGGTGGACGCCGAGGGCTCGACCGGGTAGCCGAACCAGGCCCATGCGCCGCTCGCGACGTCGTAGCGGCCGAGGCGGACGGTGTCGGCGGGGTCGCCGGTCAGCGGGCGCTGGAGGGCCACCCAGACCTGTTCGCCGGTTCCGGTGCCGACGGTGGCGACGCCCTCCAGGCCCTGGCCGCCCATCCGGGAGGCGATGTCCGCGGGGAGCGGGACCTCCTGCTGGACGGCGCCGGACGCGTCGAGGCGGACGAGCAGGTTGCCCGGGCCCTTGGCGCCTTCGGAGGCCAGCCAGAAGCCACCCTCCTCGCGGGCCGCGATGCCTTCGGCGTCGTAGGACGCCGGGGCCCCGCCCTTGGTGACGGTCAGCGCCCGGGTGATCTTCGCGGGCTTCCCGCCGGTGTCGATGGTGAAGATCCTGGTGGGCTTGTAGGCCGAGTCCCACACGGCGTACAGGCCGTCGCGGCTGCCGGGGACGGAGGACAGGCCCGACAGGGCGCCCCAGCCGATCGGCTTGCCGTTCTCGGAGGCTGAGACCAGGCCGGGCACGGCGGCCGGGGCCTTGGTCTTGTCCAGGCGGAAGAGCTGGACGCCCGCCCGCAGGCCGACGGAGGCGTCGTCGGTCTCGCTGGAGACGATGAACAGGTTCCGGGACGGCACCGCCAGCAGGCCCTCGGGCCCGGCGTTGGTGGGCAGGAACTGCACGAAACTCGGCTTGGACGGCTTGCTCACGTCGTAGACGGCGACGAAGTTCGACCGTTCGGAACCAACAAAAGCCAGGCGGCGGCCCTTGTAGGTGGCGACGGCGATGCCTTCGGGCTCGGAGCCCTTGTTGCCAGCGCGGTCTTCATTGTGGTGGCCGTGCTCGACCGCCAGGTACTCGAAGGTGTTGCCCGCGTCCCAGACGATGTTTCCGCGGTCGTCGAACACGGTCCAGCCGCGGCTGCCGCCCTTCCAGTCGCCTTCGTTGGCGGTGGCCAGGTGGTGGTCGTCGATCCAGGCGATCGCGTCGGGCTCCCGGGGGACGTCCACGATGGAGCCGGTCAGCGAGATCGAGTCGTCCTCCTCGGTGTCGATCCCCGTGACGGTGACGTCTCCGGCGGAGAAGACCCGCTCGACGCGCCCGCTCGCCAGGTCGACGACGGCGATGCCGTTGTTCTCCTGGAGCGTGACGGCGACCTTGCCCCTGCCGTTGATCGTCACGTACTCGGGCTCGGGATCCTGCGGGGTGTCGAGCCCGGCCTTGACGAACGAGGGCAGCGCGCTCCCGTCGGCCTGCGTGAAGGGGACCTTCTTCAGCTTCCACCGGGCGGGGTCGGACTTCTCCACGTCGAGGATCTGCAGGAAGCCGGCGGGGGCCTGCGGCAGGTCCCCCTCGTCGCCGCCCTGCGGGGTGAGGTCCTCGTCCCGCTCGTTCTCGATGGCGATCGCCGCGTACTTCCCCGACACCGCGATCGAATCCGGCTGCCCGCCGAGCTCGATGCTCCGCACGGTCCTGCGGTCCTTGATCCGGATGACCTCGACCCGTCCGGAGGTCTCGGTGTAGCTCGCGCTGGTGTTGATGACGACGAGCGCGTACTGCCCGACGACGGCCACGGACGTCGGCTCGTGTCCCCCGAAGCTCAGTGTTCCGAGGCTCTTGGGCCTGCTCGGGTCGCGGATGTCCAGGAACCCGACCTTCCCGCCGGGCGCGTCGGTGTAGATCAGCGTCCGTCCGTCCTCGCCGACCGCGCTGATCTCGGCGACGGTCTCCTCGGCGCCTCCGCCGTTCTGGTGGACGGGGTACGTCGCGACCCGCTCGAAGAGGCGGGCTTTGTCCGCCTTGTCCTTGGCCCCCGCCGGGGTCGGGCCGGCCATTCCCGCGAACACGACCGCGCCTGCGGCCAGCCCCGCCGTCCAACGCATGCGTCGACGCATCGTTTCTCCTGTTTCGTTCCAAAAACCCGCGATGACCCTCGCATCGCGACGAAACCGGCAGGTGAACGGCGGGAGGCCTCCGCCTGAAGACCCGGACGGCTACGGGGAGGAGGCGGGATGGAACGGCGAAGGGGCCCGCGGCGAGGAGCGCTCGGGCGGGAGGGCCGACCGGTCATGGCGGGGAGGCGCGACCGGCCGGGCTCGTCCGCGGCCGAGGGCCGTCCGGACGGGAAAGGGCGGGCTGGAGGGCCCGGAGGAGGCGAAGTAGGGTCGGGGGATGCGGATCTGTTGCGAGGGCATGCGGGCTCAGTTGGAGAAGCGCTGCTCTCGGCATGACGATCCGTACCGGTGTCCGGATCGTCTGGTGGTCCACTCGGCGGAGTTCGGGGTCTGGGGGCTGATCGTCCATGACGGGGGCAGGTCGGCGGTTCCGATCGCCTTCTGCCCTTGGTGCGGGGCGAAGCTGGCGTAGCGGGCTCTCGGAGAGGCGCCCGGTCAGTAGGGGAGGATCCGGCCTGACGGGGTGCGGAGGTCCAGCGACTGGGGCTTGCGCGGGACTCTTGGAAGCTTGACGATCTGCTGCTGTGCCATTTCGACCATCTCCCCTCTCGCGGCGGCGTCGAACCGCCCGGGTTTTTCACCTGAGGCGGAAGAACCGCCAGGTTTTGGTGAGCTTATGCGACGTCGGGTTGTTGTTCATCCGATTTTCCGGTGTGGGTATCACTCGGAGCGATCGTATGGTGTCTCGGGGTCAGGTCGCATCGACTTGGGAAACGACACGCTTTCGGGGCTCAGTGGCCGGTATGGGGGATCGGCGATGACCCTCCCGGGCTTCCTGAGGGGATACCCAGGCCAGGCAGGAAAAAACGTTCCAAATCCATAGCGTCCCCGGAGCGCCCTCGGACCCCGGGGACGGGCGGGCTCAGGAGGTGACGTCCTTGCCGCGGAAGTGCCGGAAGGCCAGCGCGAAGAGCACCACCGCGTAGGTGACGGACAGCGACGCGCCCTGGATCATGCCGTTCCAGGAGATGTCCGGCTGGAGGGCGTCCAGCCAGGCGTAGGTGAAGCGGGTGGGCAGCAGGTCCCGCCAGTCGCCCAGCGCGGTCACCGCGTCCAGGATGTTGCTGATGATCACCAGCCCGACGGCGCCGCCGACCGCGCCCAGCGGCGAGTCGGTCACGACCGACAGCAGGAACGCCAGCGCCGCCACCACCAGCTGGGAGACGAGGGAGTAGCCGACGATGATCGCCATCCGCCCGAAGGCGCTCTCGGCCGGGTAGGTGCCGCCGGTGGGCAGCGTGATGTCGGACCACCCGAACACCAGCGTCCCGGCCAGCAGCGCCATCAGCGGCAGCGCCAGGACGGCGGCCGTGGCGTAGCCGAGCGCGACGGCCAGCTTCTGGCGCAGCAGCCTGGCCCTGGGCACGGGCGCGGCCAGCAGGTACCGCAGCGACGACCAGCCCGCCTCGCTGGCCACGGTGTCGCCGCAGAACAGCGCCACGGTGACCACCAGCAGGAACCCGGTGGAGACGAACAGGGTGAACAGCGCGAAGTTCAGCCCGCTGGTGGTGGCCACGTCGGCCAGGCTCATCCGCCCGTCCTCGTCCGGCCCGCCCCCGCCGAGCTGGAAGGCGATCACCAGGATCCACGGCAGGAGCAGCAGGAACCCGAAGGCGACCATGGTCCGCCGCCGCCGGAACTGGCGGACGGCCTCGACCTTCAGCGGCAGCGGCCCGCTCATGCCCTACTCCCGATGATCTCCAAGAAGACGTCCTCCAGGCCGCGCCCGCCGACGATCTCGGCGACGGGGCCGTCGGCGACCTTGCGGCCCCGCGCCATCACGACGACGCGGTCGCAGGTCTGCTCGACCTCGCTGAGCAGGTGGCTGGAGACGATGACCGTGCGTCCCGCCTCGGCGTACCGGACGAGGACCTCGCGCATCTGCCGGATCTGCGGCGGGTCGAGCCCGTTGGTGGGCTCGTCGAGGACCAGCAGGTCGGGCAGGCCGAGCATGGCCTGGGCGATGGCCAGGCGCTGGCGCATGCCCTGGGAGTAGGTGCGGACGGGCCGGGCCAGCGCCTCGTCGGTGAGCGCGGCGACCTCCAGGGCCTCCTCCATGCGGGAGTCCCCGGCGGGGCGTCCGGTGGCCCGCCAGTACAGCTCCAGGTTGTCCCGCCCGGACAGGTGCGGCAGGAAGCCGGGACCCTCGACGAACGAGCCGAGCCGGGCCAGGACGGGCGCGCCGGGGCCGACCCGGTGCCCGAAGATCCGGATCTCGCCGCCGTCCGGGTGGATCAGCCCCATGAGCATGCGCAGGGTCGTGGTCTTGCCCGCCCCGTTGGGTCCGAGCAGGCCGAGGACCTGCCCCTTCTCGACCCGGAACGACACGTCGTCCACGGCCTTGTACCCGTTGCGGTAGGTCTTGGTGAGCCCTTCGATCCGCAGCGGGACCTCGGCGGACGCCTCGTCGAAGTCGTCCTGGCGGCGGCGCCTCCGCGGGACCAGCAGCCCCGCGGCCACGGCCAGCGCGACGGCCGGCGCGATCCACACCCACACGGGCGGGCGCGGCGCCGGGGCCGACAGCGAGGGCGCGGAGGGCACGGACAGCCCTGAGACCGCCGAGATCTCGTAGGTGAGGGGCTCGGCCGGGCTGGAGAACCCGTAGTCGGTGGTGGAGAGCACGACCCGGAGCCGGTGCCCCCGGCTGAACTCGTAGTCCAGCGCGGGCAGGACCACGTCCCCCTCGCCGTCGATCTTGACGGGGGCGGCGAGCCGCCGGGCGAGGGCGGCCCTGCCGTCGGGGGAGACGTCGTAGAGCTTGGCGAAGAGCGTCGCCTCGCGGTCGGTCTTCACGCGCAGGGCGGGGGAGCCGGTCACCCGCAGGGCCGTGTCGAGGGGCTCGGTGGTGAAGGAGGCGTTCTGCCCGGACATGTCAAGACTGAAGGCCCCGCCCAGGGAGCCCAGAGAGCTCAAGGCGCCCAGACCGGGCAGCGCTGAGATGGAGGCCGGAACCCCGCCCGCCGGGTTCTGGACGGCCTGCTGGCCGCCTTCCAGGGGCAGTTCCCGCGTGGCGTTCTCCAGTCCCGGGTAGGCGTCGGCGGTGGCCGCCACGACCGACTGCCTGCCGTTGCGGGAGTCGACCCCGCCGGCCCGGGTGACGGTGAACGCCGGCGGCAGCGTGATGCCCTTCTCGTTATTGAGGTAGTGGTCGAACCAGTCGGAGGTCAGCCCGGCGAGCCGCTCCGTCTCCTGCTCGCCGCCGTCGTGCCCGCCCTGGTACCAGACGACGGAGACGGGCCCCTTGGCCGCACGGGCGTTGTGGTCGGCCTGGTCGAGGGGGAACAGCGAGTCGCTCTGCCCCTGGATGAGCAGCATGGGCGCCCGGACGGGCGGCGCGATGGCGGGCGAGGACTCGCGGAGCAGGTCCCGCGCCTCGTCTGTGGGCCGCCCGGTCCTCGCGACCTCCTGGTACATCTCGCAGACGGCGGGCAGGAACCGTCCGCAGGCCGTGGACCCGTCGGACTCGCCGGTGAAGAACAGCCCGGCCCACAGCTTCTTGAACACCCCCTGGGGCATCAGCGACTGCGACAGGTCATGCCAGGTGATGGACGGGACGATCGCGTCCACCCGCCCGTCGTAGGCGGCCGTCAGCAGCGAGATCGCCCCGCCGTAGGAGGGCCCGGCCATGCCGACGCGGGGGTCGCCCGTCCCGTCCAGCCGCACCTCCGGGCGCTCGGCCAGCCAGTCGATCAGCTGCCGGGTGTCCTTGACCTCGTAGTCCGGCGAGTTCAGCGCGATCTCGCCTTCGGACCGCCCGAAGCCCCGCGCGGACCACGTCAGCACCGCGTAACCCTGCCGGGCCAGCTTCACGGCCGCCCCGGCCTGGGATTCCTTGCTGCCGCCGAACCCGTGCGCCAGCATCACGGCAGGGGCCTTCTCGACGCCGACGGGTTTGTAGAAGGTGGCGTCCAGCGCCACCTTCTGATCGTCCTTCGGTCCGTCGACGACCTCTACCCGCACCGCTTCACGCCGGACGGGGGGCTCGTCGTCCGAGAGAAGGACGAAGCCCCCACCCGCCGCGAGCACACCGACCGCGGCCGCGCCCGCGACCCATCGCCCCCTCATTGCGCAGATGGTACGCGAGCACCCCATAAGCCGGAGATCAAGAACTTCGAGAGATCACTTCGCGTGACGTCCCGGATAGGAGCGCAACCGGACGCCGCGCCCCGCCCTGAGCCCCGCGAGCCCCAGAACGAACGGCGTCAGCAGGGCGAGCGTCCGGACGCCCGAGCGCGGAAGCCCGGTGCGCCGGGAGATCCGCAGGGAGAGCGGGCCCAGCGCGCCGAAGAGCAGCACGGCGACCAGCAGCCCGCCGCCCGCCAGCGCGGCCGTGATGCGCAGCACCGGAGCGTCGTCCCGCGCCTCGTTGCCCACCTCGTTGAACAGGCCCAGGTCGTTTTCGTCAGTGATGTGATCCATGTTCGACAGATGCCAGGTTCGTGCTCCCGGCAAGCCCAAGCCCGGGTCAGGTTCCGGTGGCGTCGCCCGGAGCGCCGGTGATCTCCCGGACCAGCCGCTCGGCGTCCGCCCGGGAGAACCGGCCGGTGAGCAGCACCTCGCCCCCGGTGATCGGCGCGTCGACCCAGGGCGCGGTGACGACCCGGCCGCCCACCACCACGATGATCTGCTTGCCCTGCTGGGCCCGGGTGAGGTCGGCGAACGCCTCGCGGTCCGCGCCGACCAGCCGGATGGACACCCCGTGGCTGTCGTCCCGCAGCGGCCGGAGCACGACCGCGCCGACCCTGCGGATGACGATGCCCTCGGTGACCTCGTAGCAGGACGGCTCGGGCCCGGTGACGCCCTGGGTGCCGGCCGGGCACGCGCCGGACGTCTGCCGGACGACCGGGTAGAGCAGCAGGGGGGACCCCAGCTTCGTCTGGCTCTGGCGGGCGGTCGCGATCAGGACCCCCGTCATCGCCACCGCGGCGGAGCACAGTCCGATGATGATGATCGCGGCGAGCAGAGTGGTCTTCGGCGGTCTGCGCACGGCGCCAAGTCTGGCAGAAAAAGATCCTCAGAAACGTGCAGGACCCGGACGGCGGGCCGTCCGGGTCCTGCGTGCCGACGTGGAGATCAGCTGATCTGCCAGGTGTCGCCGCTCCGCAGCAGGGCGGCGAGGTCGCCGCGGCCCTGACGGTCCTTGGCCTCCTCCACCTGCTCGTTGAGCAGCGAGTCGTAGGACGGGCGCGGCGCCGAGCGGAACACGCCGATCGGGACGTGCGTGAAGGCCGGCTGGTCCAGCCGGGACAGCGCGAACGCCAGCGACGGGTCCGGGTTCTGGGCGTCGTGCACGACCACGCCCGGGTCCGAGGGGCTGCCGACCCTGAAGCCGAAGCCGTCCTGGATCAGGGCCTTGTCGCGGTCCTTGCCGAAGACGATCGGCTGGCCGTGCTCCAGCCGGATGGTGACGTCGTCCCGCTGGTCGGCGTCCTTCATCGGCTCGAAGGCGCCGTCGTTGAAGATGTTGCAGTTCTGGTAGATCTCCACCAGGGCCGCGCCCTTGTGCTCGGCCGCCTGCCGCAGCACCGACTGCAGGTGCTGGCGGTCGGAGTCGAGCGTGCGGGCCACGAACGCGCCCTCCGCGCCGACCGCCAGGGAGATCGGGTTGAAGGGGTGGTCCAGCGAGCCCATCGGCGAGGACTTGGTGACCTTGCCGAGCTCCGAGGTCGGCGAGTACTGGCCCTTGGTCAGACCGTAGATCCGGTTGTTGAACAGCAGGATCTTGATGTTGACGTTGCGGCGCAGCGCGTGGATCAGGTGGTTGCCGCCGATGGACAGCGAGTCGCCGTCACCGGTGACCACCCACACCGACAGGTCCTGCCGGGCCGAGGCCAGGCCGGTCGCGATCGCCGGGGCGCGCCCGTGGATCGAGTGGAACCCGTAGGTGTTCATGTAGTACGGGAACCGGGAGGAGCAGCCGATGCCCGAGATGAACACGGTGTTCTCGCGCTTGATGCCCAGCTCGGGCATGAAGCTCTGGACCGCGGCGAGGATGGCGTAGTCACCGCAGCCGGGGCACCAGCGAACCTCCTGGTCGGTCTTGAAGTCCTTGGCCTTGAGCGGGATCTCGCTCTTGGGCACCAGGGCCAGCGCTTCACTCACTGTCCATCACATCCCGGATCACGTCGGCGAGCTCTTCGGCCTTGAAGGGGAGGCCGCGCACGCGGTTGTAGCTGACCACGTCGATCAGGTACTTGGCGCGCAGCAGGGTGGCGAGCTGTCCGAGGTTGATCTCGGGCACGATCACCTTGTCGTAGGACTTCAGGACCTCTTCCATGTTCGCGGGGAACGGGTTGAGGTGGCGCACGTGCGCCTGGGCGACCTTGCCGCCGGCCTTGCGGATGCGCCGCACGGCCGCGGAGATCGCGCCGTACGTGCCGCCCCAGCCCAGCACCAGCACCTCGGCGTCGCCGTCCGGGTCGTCGACCCGCAGCGGCTCGACGTCATCGGCGATGCCGTCGACCTTGGCCTGGCGGAGCCGGGTCATCAGGTCGTGGTTGTCGGGGTCGTAGGAGATGTTGCCGGAGCCGTTGGCCTTCTCCAGGCCGCCGATCCGGTGCTCCAGGCCCGCGGTGCCCGGGATCGCCCAGGGGCGGGCCAGGGTCTCGGGGTCGCGCTTGAACGGCTGGAAGTCCTCCTGCAGCGGCTCGGCGAAGTCCGCCTCGATCACCGGCAGGTCGGCGACCTCGGGCAGCTTCCACGGCTCGGAGCCGTTGGCCAGGTAGCCGTCGGAGAGGATGAACACCGGGGTGCGGTACTTGACCGCGATCCGGGCCGCCTCGACCGCCGCGAAGAAGCAGTCGGACGGGGACAGCGGCGCCACGATCGGCACCGGGGACTCGCCGTTGCGGCCGAACATCGCCTGCAGCAGGTCGGCCTGCTCGGTCTTGGTCGGCAGACCGGTGGACGGGCCCGAGCGCTGCACGTTGACGATCAGCAGCGGCAGCTCGACGGCGACCGCGAGGCCGATCGTCTCGGCCTTCAGCGCCACACCCGGACCGGACGTGGTGGTCAGGCCCAGCGCGCCGCCGAACGAGGCGCCCAGCGCCGCGCCGATCGCGGCGATCTCGTCCTCGGCCTGGAACGTGCGCACACCGAAGTTCTTGAACTTCGACAGCTCGTGCAGGATGTCGGACGCCGGGGTGATCGGGTACGAGCCAAGGAACAGGTCGAGGCCGCTGCGGTCGCCGGCCGCCACCAGGCCCCAGGCCAGTGCCGTGTTACCCGTGATCTGCCGGTACAGGCCCGGCTCCTGCGTCGCGGGCTTGATCTCGTAGGAGGTCGCGAAGTCCTCGGTGGTCTCACCGAAGCTCCAGCCCGCCTGGAAGGCCGCGATGTTGGCCTTCATGATCTCGGGCTTCTTCGCGAACTTCTTCTCCAGGAAGGAGATCGTGCTCTCCACCGGACGGTGGTAGAGCCACGACAGCAGGCCGAGCGCGAACATGTTCTTGGCGCGCTCGGCGTCCTTCTTGGACAGGTCGAAGTCCTCGAGCGCCTTGACCGTCATCGAGGTCAGAGGCAGCGCGTGCACCCGGTAGTCGGCCAGCGTCCCGTCGTCGACGGGGCTGTCCGCGTAGCCCACCTTGGCCAGGTTGCGCTTGGTGAACTCGTCGGTGTTGACGATGACGTCCCCGCCCTTGGGCAGGTCGGCGATGTTGGCCTTCAGCGCCGCCGGGTTCATGGCCACCAGGACGTTCGGAGCGTCCCCGGGCGTCAGGATGTCGTGGTCGGCGAAGTGGAGCTGGAAGCTGGAGACCCCGGGAAGGGTTCCGGCGGGGGCGCGGATCTCGGCCGGGTAGTTCGGGAACGTCGAAATGTCGTTTCCGAACTCGGCCGTCTCCGCCGTGAAGCGGTCGCCGGTCAACTGCATGCCGTCACCGGAGTCCCCGGCGAAACGGATGATGACGCGGTCGAGTTGCTGGACCTGTTTGGTCACAGAGGAAGACCTTCCTCGACGCGCAGCCTCGTCCCAGGTGAGGGGCCTGTGACAGGAGGGCTACTTGGGCTTTTGCTTATGGTACGACCCAGTCGAGATGGCTCACCCATCTCGGTTCCAGGCTCTGAGACCCTGCGCCGGGAGCCTCTGTAAGCCGGTCCGCTACGACGTGAGATCCCTGCGATACAGGACGTATCGCAGGGACCCCCGGTTCGTCGCCGACCTGGATTCGGTCCCGGCCAATGTACCGAACCAGGAAGGAGGGTTACTTACGCGCCCTGCTGTTCGGCCTCGAGTTTGCCGATCAGTGTCTCGGCCTTGCTCTTGGACACCGACTCGACCCGCAGCCAGGAGTTGAAGTAGTACCGGTTGTTGGTGCTGCCCGGCTTGAGGTTGCGCACCCAGGACTTCCAGCCGCCGCTGGTCACCCGGCACTCCAGGGTGGAGGATCCGGCCCGCACGGACTGGGTCTTGGTGCACTCGCCCAGCGTCCTGCCGCCGCCCTTGTCCCGCCAGATCCTGGCGACGTAGGTGACGGTGGCGGTGGGTCCGGTGTTGCTGATCTTCCGCCGAACGGTGCAGCCGCTGGCGGAGCAATTGGAGTTGCTCGCCGTGGAGGTCGGCTTGATCTTGGCGGCGGGGTCGAGCGCTCCGGCCAGCCCGTTGCGGACCTTGTCCTTGAGCTCGGTGTAGAGGGTGCCGGCGGAGTCCGCGGTGAGTTCGGCGACGTCGAAGTCGAAGACCTGCGCCCCGCCCGCCTTGATCTTCACGAGCCGGTACGGGGCGGCGTCGGAGACGTAGTACTGGGCGTCGATCCCCTCGAAGGCGATCGCCTGGGTGCCCGCGACGGGCTCGGCGGTCGGCGCTCCGGACGGCGGCACCAGCGGCTTGGCCTGCTGGAGGGCCTGGCCGAGCGCGGCGGGGACGAGCAGCCTGCGGATGTCGAAGGACCGCAGCGAGGAGGGGGCCTTGGCCCACTTGTCGGCGAAGTCGTCGAGGGCGTCCTCGCCGACCTCGGGCTGGTTGCGCCAGAAGGCGGCCGGCGCCTTCACGTAGAGGTCGCCGTCTAGGAGCATCGCGTCGACCACGTCGCCGCTGACCGTCAGGGTGCCGGACGCCGTGCCCGCCCGCGTCACCGACAGGTCGGCCTGCACGGACGTGCCCGAGGCGTCGTACGTCCCGGTGTAGCGCAGTCCCGACAGGGAGTTCAGCTGCGTCACGACCTGCGCCGACTTCTGCTGGGGGGTGAGCGCCTTCGTCTTCTCGTCGCCGCCCTTGCCGTCGGCGACGATGAGAAGGACGACGGCGAGCACCAGGACGAGAGCCACGGCGGCGCTCAGGACGGCGATCAGCGGGCCCTTGCCGCTCTTGGGAGGCCGCGGGCCCCCGGGCGGCATGGGCTGCCCGAAACCGGGCTGCTGTCCGAAACCGGGAGGCTGGCCGAAACCGGGGGGCTGCCCGAAGGGCGGCGGACCGCCCGGCGGCTGGAACGGGGGCGGCGTCCAGCCGCCCTGCTGCGGCTGGCTCCAGTTGGGCTGGGGCGTCTGCGGTCCCGGGTGGGCCGGCGGACCCTGGGGGCCCTGCGGCGTCTGCGGTTCCTGGCCGGGCGCCGGAGGCTGTCCCGCCTGGTCGGGCTGGGGAGGCTGCTGCCCGGGAGGTCCCCAGTTCTGGCCGGGGGGTTCCCAGCCGGGTTGCTCAGGTCCCTGCGCCATCTGCCGCACCACCCCGTATAACGCGTGTTCTTGGAGAGACTTTATGTTCGTCCCATAGATCCGTAAAGATAGATGTAGGGCGGATGCTTCTGGTTCCCGCCTCCTTGTGTCCGGCTTCAGCCAGTTCTCCCCGGGGGTCTCCGGGGCGGTCCGCGCGCCCGGCCGCGGAAGGACGCAGTGACGGACGACACGGCGTCCGGTCCCCGATCGTGAAGATCGCCACAGTGCCCGCGAGCAGCCGCAGGCCGGGAGGGCGGGGTAAGGCCGTGTGGATAAATCGGGCATTACTCTGCTTGGTTCTGTATATGCGTGATCATCAGAAAACTCTACGATTTGTTCCGGTGGCGTTAAAGACGGAAGGAAGGCGCGCGCCGACGGTTCCCCCCGACGGTTTACGCTTCCTTCGTGCGCGACTACTACGGCTCCTATGTCCTCGTCGCCGTCCTGTTCCTCATCGGCGGCGGGATCGTCGCCGGCGGGCTCCTCGCCAACAGGCTGCTGAGGCCCTCCCGGCCCACTCCGGAGAAGCTCACCACCTACGAGTGCGGCATCGATCCGGTGGGGGAGGGCTGGGCCCAGTCCCATGTCCGCTATTACGTCTTCACGTATCTGTACGTGGTGTTCGCCGTAGACGCGATCTTCCTGTTCCCGTGGGCCACTATTTTCAGCGCCCAAGGGTATGGGGCAGTGACGCTCGGGGAGATGTTCGTCTTCCTCGGCTTCCTCGCGACGGGCCTGCTCTACGCCTACAAGAAGGGAGTGCTCACATGGGTGTAGTGGACCTCCCCGAGCCGACCGTGGGCCCCCTGTCCAGGTTCGCGCCCCAGCCGGTCAAGTTCGTCCTCAACTGGGGGCGCCGCTACTCGCTCTGGGTCTTCAACTTCGGGCTCGCCTGCTGCGCCATCGAGTTCATCGCCGCATCGATGGCCCGGCACGACTTCATGCGGCTCGGCGTGATCCCGTTCGCGCCCGGACCCCGGCAGGCCGACCTGATGGTGGTGTCCGGGACGGTCTCCGACAAGATGGCGCCGGCCGTCAAACGGCTCTACGAGCAGATGCCCGAGCCGAAGTACGTCATCTCCTTCGGGTCGTGCGCCAACTGCGGCGGCCCCTACTGGGACTCGTACTGCGTCACCAAGGGCGTCGACCAGATCATCCCCGTCGATGTGTACGTGCCGGGCTGCCCGCCGCGCCCCGAGGCGCTGCTGCACGGGATCGTCCGGCTCCAGGAGAAGATCGCCGGCGAGTCGCTCGGCGAGCGCTACACCGGTTCCGGGCCCGCCTCGCCGCCGCCCTGGGAGCACCGGGCGAGCGTGCTGCAGCGGCCGCTGCAGCCCGTCCCCGAGATGCTCGCCGAGGCCGACCTCCCGACCCAGGCCCTCGGCGTCGTCGAGGACCCGGAGCGGACGCGGGAGCTCGACGGGGCGTCGGGCGCTCCGGACGCCGAGAAGACCGTGAGCGTCGAGAGGCCCGCGGACGCTTCGGATGCCGAGGAGACGGCGGCCGTCGAGAGGCCCGCGGACGTTTCGGGCACCGAGAAGACCGTGAGCATTGAGAGGCCGGCGGACGTCGGCGAGGACGCGGACACCGGGAAGGACGCCGGGCCCGAGGAGCCCGCCGGCACCGGGGAACCCGCGGACGCGGAGAAGACCGTGAGCCTGGAGAAGCCCGAGAGCGCCGGCGGCCCCGAAGAGGCCCGGAGCACGAGCGGCACGGAGTGGACGCAGCGGTTCCGGAGGAGCGGAACGCGCCCCGCCGAGGTCGTGGACTACTCGATCATCCCGGGGATGGCCGATGACGACGACTGAGACGGCCGTCGAGTTCATCCACCGGTTCGGTTCCGAGGTCCGGACGGAGGACGTCTTCGGGCAGCTGTCCGTCGACGTCCCCGCGGCCTCGTGGCTGGAGGCGCTGGAGTTCGCCCGCGACGACCTCGGCTGCGACTTCTTCGACTGGCTGACCGGGGTGGACGAGCTGGACGACGGGTTCCGGATCGTCGTCCACGTCTACTCCCTGGAACGCCGCCACCACGTCCTGCTGCGGACCCTGGTGCCCCGGGAGGAGCCCGTGCTGCCCTCCGCCGTCGGGGTCTACCGGGGGGCGAACTGGCACGAGCGCGAGACGTTCGAGATGTTCGGGGTCCTCTTCGAGGGCCACCCCGACCTGAAGCCGCTGCTGCTGCCCGACGGTTTCGAGGGGCACCCGCTGCGCAAGGACTTCGTGCTGGCCGCCCGCGTCGCCAAGGCGTGGCCGGGGGCCAAGGAGCCGGGCGAGGGCGGCGGGGCGCCGTCCCGGCGCAAGAACCTTCCGCCGGGAGTGCCGACGGGCTGGGGGCCGAATGCGTGACGTCGTGGCCCTGGTGCTGGTCACCGTCGCCTTCCTGACCCTCCCGCTGATCATCGGCCAGGCCGAGCACAAGGTGATGGCGCACATGCAGGGCCGGCTCGGCCCCATGTACGCCGGAGGCTTCCACGGCTGGGCGCAGCTGGTGGCGGACGGCGTGAAGTTCGCGCAGAAGGAGGACACCGTCCCGGCCGCCGCCGACCGGCGGATCTTCCTGCTGGCGCCGGGCGTGGCGCTCGTGCCGTACCTGGTGGTGCTCGCCGTGATCCCGGTCGGGCCGGGGCAGGTCGCGGTCGACCTGTCGCTCGGGCTGTTCTTCGCGCTGGCCGTGATGGGCATCGGCGTGATCGGCTCGATCATGGCGGGCTGGGCGTCGGCCAACAAGTACTCGCTGCTGGGCGGCATGCGGGTGGCGGCCCAGCTGGTCTCCTACGAGCTGCCGATGGTGCTGGCGGCGGCGTCCGCGGCGATGGCCGCGGGGACGCTGAACCTCAGCGGCATCGCCGAGGCGTGGGAGTGGTGGTGGCTGGCCTGGCAGGCTCCGGCCCTGGTGGTGTTCTTCCTGTCGGGGGTCGCCGAGCTGCGCCGCCCGCCGTTCGACATGCCGGTCGCCGACTCGGAGATCATCTTCGGCCCGTACACCGAGTACGGGGGGCTGCGCTTCGCGTTCTTCCTGCTCGCGGAGTACGCCGGGATCCTGGTGGTCTGCTCGCTGACCACCGTGCTCTTCCTGGGCGGCTGGCAGGGCCCGC
Source organism: Actinocorallia aurantiaca (assembly GCF_039533685.1). NCBI lineage: Bacteria > Bacillati > Actinomycetota > Actinomycetes > Streptosporangiales > Thermomonosporaceae > Actinocorallia > Actinocorallia aurantiaca. Next base: position 314,516 of record NZ_BAAATZ010000003.1, read on the forward strand.
TGCTGCCCGGCTTCGTGTGGACTCTGATCAAGGTCTTCCTGCTGGCGTTCGTGGTGATCTGGTTCCGGGTCGCCTTCCCCCGGCTGCGCGAGGACCAGCTCCAGCGCCTGGCCTGGGTGTACCTGGTGCCGATCTCCCTGTTCCAGCTCGCGCTGACCGGTGTGGTGAAGGTGGTGACCGGACCGTGAAACTGGGCCTGGCCAAGGGACTGGCCGTCACTCTGCGGACCATGATGAAGCGCTCGGGGACCCGCCAGTACCCCGAGGTGGCGCCGGACCTGGCGCCCCGCTCCCGCGGCGTGATCGCGCTGTTCGAGGAGAACTGCACCGTCTGCATGCTGTGCGCCAGGGAGTGCCCCGACTGGTGCATCTACATCGACTCCCACAAGGAGACGCTCCCCGCCGAGGGATCGGCGCGCGCCCGCTCCCGCAACGTCCTCGACCGGTTCGCGATCGACTACTCGCTGTGCATGTACTGCGGGATCTGCGTCGAGGTCTGCCCGTTCGACGCGCTGTTCTGGTCGCCGGAGTTCGAGTACGCCGCCTACGACATCGCCGAACTGACCCACGAGAAGGACCGGCTGCGCGAGTGGATGTGGACGGTGCCCCCGCCGCAGGCCCACGAGCCCAACGCCGACCCCCCCAAGGAGCTGCGTTGACGACGCCGGAGATCGTGTTCACCGCGCTCGGGGTCGTCGCCGTCGGATCCGGCGTGCTGGTCGTCACCACGAAGCAGCTCGTCCACGCGGCGCTCTGGCTGGTGGTGTCGTTCGGGGCGCTGGCCGGGATGTACCTGGTGCTGACCGCCGAGTTCGTCGCCTGGGTGCAGGTGCTCATCTACGTCGGCGCGATCGTCGTGCTCCTGCTGTTCGGCATCATGCTGACGCGGGCGCCGATCGGGCCCAGCGAGGGCCTGGACTCCGGGAACAGGCTGCCCGCCCTGGCGGTCGCCCTCGGGACGGCCGCGGTGCTGGTGACGCTGCTAGTCCGGGGCTTCAAGGACGCCCGGATCGACCTGAAGCCCGGAGGAGGGTCGGCCGACGCGCTCGGCGAGGCGATCTTCCGGGAGTGGGTGCTGCCGTTCGAGGTCCTGTCCGTCCTCCTGCTCGCCGCGCTCGTCGGCGCGATCGTCCTTTCCAAGGGCCGCGGACCGAACGACCGCGGCGGAGCGAGGATCGGTCGGTCCGGTCCGGGGGTCCGGGGGTCGTCCCCCGGGTCGTCCTCCAGGCCGAACGGGAAGGGACGCTGATGTCGGTCGCCTATCCGGTGGTGTTCTCGGCGCTGCTGTTCTCCGTCGGCGTGTACGGGGTCCTGGCGCGGCGCAACGCGATCCTCGTGCTGATGTCCGTCGAGCTCATGCTCAACGCCGTCAACCTCAACCTCGTCGCGTTCGACGTGTGGCTGCGCGACGCGCTGCACGGCGGCCAGGTGCTCACCCTCTTCACGATCGTCGTCGCCGCCGCCGAGGTGGGGCTGGGCCTGGCGATCGTGCTGCTGCTCTACCGCAACCGGCAGAACATCGACGTGGACCGCCAGGACACCCTGCGCGAGACGAAGCAGGAGGCACGGTGACGGTCCTCGCCGCGCAGGCGGTCGTCCTGCCCTTCCTCGGCGCGCTCTGCGGCCTGCTGCTCGGTCCCTGGCTCACCCGCGTCCTGGTGGCCGGGGGGCTGCGCACGGCGGAGGACGCGCCGACCGCCCCGCCGACCGAGGCGCGGGGCGTCGAGGAGCACGTGGAGGCCGTCCCCGGGGTGCCCGGGGAGCCGGTGCCCGAGGAGGGGCGCCCGGCGCCCGCCGGGCTGCGGGGCGGAGGCTCGCGCGGCGCGCTCGGGCCGGTGCTGTTCGCGGTGCTGCCGACCGCGCTGACGACGGTCCTCACCCTGGTCATCGCGCTGACGGTGTGGCGTACTCCCGGAACCAGGACGGGGACGCTGGTCGAGGTGCAGACCGGGGGCCCGCCGATCCTCGTCGGCCTGAGCGTCGACGGGCTCGCGGCGCTGCTGGGCGTCCTCGTCGGGGTCGTCGCGCTCGCCGTCCAGGTCTACTCGGTCGCCTACATGCGGGACGAGCCGCGCTACTCGTCGTATGCGGCGTTCGTGTCCCTGTTCACTTCCGCGATGCTGCTGGTGGTCTTCGCCCGCGACCTCATGGTGCTGTACGTCGGCTGGGAGATCATGGGCATCTGCTCGTACTTCCTCGTCGGCCACCATTGGGAGGACAAGGCCAACTCGCGGGCCGCGACGAAGGCGTTCCTGGTCACTCGCGTCGGCGACGCCGGGCTGCTGCTCGGCATCATCGTGCTGGGGCTCGGCGCGGGCAGCTTCGACATCGCGACGGTCCTGGACGAGGTCGGCGGGATGCCGCACACGACGGTCGTCGTGGCCGCGCTCCTGGTGCTGTGCGGGGTCGCGGGCAAGAGCGCCCAGTTCCCGCTGCACACCTGGCTGCCGGACGCGATGGCGGGCCCCACCCCGATCAGCGCGCTCATCCACGCCGCGACGATGGTCGCGGCGGGCGTCTACCTCGTGGCGCGGCTGTACGGGGTGTTCCTCGCGGCGCCCGTCGCGCTGGCCGTGCTGGGCGTCCTCGCGGCGGTGTCCATGGTCGGGGCGGCGCTCGCGGCGCTCGCCCAGCGCGACCTCAAACGGGTCCTCGCCTACTCCACGATCAGCCAGCTCGCCATCATGACGGCGGGGCTGGCGGTCGGATCCAGGCCGGCGGCGATGTTCCACCTCGTGACGCACGGGGCGTTCAAGGCGCTGCTGTTCCTCGCGGCCGGGTGCGTCATCCACGCCGTGGGGTCGAACCTGCTCGCCGACATGGGCGGGCTGCGCAAGGCCATGCCCGTGACGTTCGTGTGCGCGACCATCGGGTACGCGGCGCTGGCCGGGCTGCCGCCGGTCGCTGGATTCTTCTCCAAGGACGCCGTCATCGAACACGCCCAGAGCGTCGCGTTCAACGGCGGAGCGCTCGACGTCCTGCCGGCCGGCGACCAGGGCATTCCCGGATGGGTCGCCTGGACCGTCTACCTTTCGCTGCTCCTCACGACCGCGCTGACGGCGGCGTACGCGCTGCGGGCCTGGCTGATGACGTTCTTCGGCCCGGAGCGGGAGGCGCACGAGGCGCCCGCCGCCATGCGGTGGCCGATCATCGTGCTGGCGGGGGCGAGCGCCGTCATCGGGTTCTTCGGGCTGGCCGCCGAGGAGCTGCGGCCGCACTTCGGGGCAGCCGCCATGGCGCTGCTGTTCACCGCCGCGGGCGCCGCCGGGATGTTCCTGGCCTGGCGCGACGCCCCGGCCTCCGACCCGTCCGACCGGATGGGAAGGGTCCGACCCCTGCTGGAGAACGCCTTCTACATGGACGGCCTCTACGACCGCGCCATCGTCCGCCCCGTGAAATGGGCGGGCCGCGTGGTGCGCGGAACCGACACGCGCGTCGTCGACGGGGCCGTCGAGGCGACCGTCCCGGCGGCACGCGGGCTGGGGGCGCTCGCCAGGCTCCCGCAGACGGGCAACCCGCAGACCTACCTGACCGGCCTGCTGGCCGGTGCCGTGCTCCTCGTCCTCGCGGTGGTGGCCCTCACGTGAGCACTCTCATCCACCTTCTCTGGCTGCCGCTGGTCGCAGCCGTCCTGCCCTACCTGGTGCCGGCCGGCGCCAGGCTCGACCCCGTCGGGTTCGGGCGGGTCGCGTCCGGGTTCATCCTGGCGATGGCGCTCGTGCAGGTCGCGGCGTTCGACTACGCCGAACCCGAGCGGATGCAGCAGTCGATGAACGTCGCGTGGATCCCGGCCATCGGGGTGCGCTTCCACCTCGGCGTCGACGGGATCTCGCTGCCGCTGATCGTCCTCACGACGCTGCTGACGTTCCTGTGCTTCCTGTACCTGGGACGCCGCGAGACGCCGGACGCGAAGCTGCTGACGGCGCTGCTGTTCGTCCTCGAAGTCGGCATGATCGGGACGTTCCTCGCGCTGGACCTGGTGCTGTTCTTCGTCTTCTTCGAGATCGTGCTGATCCCGATGTACGCGGTCATCGCCATCTGGGGCGGGGAGAAGCGGCGCCACGCGGCCTACAAGTTCATCCTCTACACGCTGCTGGGGTCCGCCGTCCTGCTGGCCGGGCTGATGCTGCTGGGCGTCAGCGCGGGGACGTTCGACATGGTCGCGCTGTCGGAGCGGCAGGGCTTCGACATCGCGCGCGGCGTCCAGATCGCGGCGTTCGCGTTCATCGGGCTCGGGCTGGCGGTGAAGGCGCCGATGTGGCCGCTGCACACGTGGCTGCCCGACGCGCACACCGAGGCGCCCACCGTCGGGTCCGTCCTGCTGGCCGGGGTGCTGCTGAAGATGGGCACCTACGGGCTGGTGCGCATCGCCGTGCCCGCCCTGCCCGAGGGGGCGGAGTTCTGGGCGCCCTGGCTGGGCTGCCTGGCCGTCGTCGGGATCGTCTACGGGTCGCTGGCCTGCCTGGCGCAGACCGACCTGAAACGGCTCATCGCCTACTCGTCCATCGGGCACATGGGCTTCGTGCTGCTGGGCATCGCGACGCTGACCGCCACCGGGATCAACGCGGCGCTGTTCGGGAACATCGCGCACGGGCTCATCACCGGGCTGCTGTTCTTCCTCGCCGGGTCGATCAAGGAGCGGTACGGGACGGGTGACCTGGCCGGGATCGGCGGAGGGATGCTGGCCAAGGCCCCGCACCTGGCGGGGGTGCTCGCCTTCGCGGCCGTCGCGTCGCTCGGGCTGCCGGGGCTGGCCGGGTTCTGGGGCGAGATGCTCGCGCTGGTCGGGGCCTACCAGCCCGGCGCCGGGCTGCCCCGCGAGACCTTCGTGACGTACATGGCCGTGGCCGCGGTCGGCGCGGTGCTGACGGCCGCCTACTTCCTGCGGCTGCTCGGCAAGATCACCCACGGGCGGTCCGGGACGGGCGCCGCCGTCGCCGACGTGCACCCCGTGGAATGGGCGTCGTGGGTGCCGCTGATCATCCTGGTGGTGCTGGTGGGACTGTGGCCCAAGGTGCTGCTGGCCCTCACCGACGGCCCGGTACGCGCACTGATCGGAGCGGGGTCTTGAACGTGATCCAGGAGATCGACTACGCGGCGGTGGCGCCGGTGCTGGTCGTCGCGCTCGCGGCGGTCGGGCTGCTGCTGGCCGGGGCGTTCGAACTGGGCGCGAAGTGGCTGGGTTGGCTGACGGCCCTGGCGCTGTCCGCGGGGCTCGTCGCCGTCTTCACGCTGATCCCGGGAGAGGCCCGGCGGACGTTCTGCGTGCCGGAGACGCTGCGCGGAGACGGGCCCGCGTCGTGCTCTTACGTCGTCGACCAGTTCACACTGCTCTTCCAGGGCATCGTCCTGGCGGCGGCCGTCGTGGTCGTCCTGATGTCGCTCGCGGACCTGGAGGCGGCGGACATCCCGGCGGGGGAGTACTACTTCCTGCTGCTGTGCGCGGTCACCGGCGCGATGACGCTCGTCGCGGCGCGCGACCTGGTGCTCTTGTTCGTGTCGTTGGAGACGCTCTCACTCCCGGTGTTCGCGCTGGTCGCGCTGAAGCGCTACGACGGGCGGGCCACCGAGGCGGCGGTGAAGCTGTTCCTCGTCTCGGTGGTCTCGGCGGCGGTGCTGCTGTTCGGCGTCAGCCTCGTCTACGGGACGACCGGGGCGATGCACTTCGACCGGATCTCCGCGGCCTCCGTCGAGGGGCCGCTGGAGGCGGTGCTGACGGCGGGGATCGTCATGGTCGTCGCCGGGTTCGCGTTCAAGGTCGCGGCGGTGCCGTTCCACTTCTGGGCGCCGGACGTGTACCAGGGGGCGCCGGTTCCGGTGGCGGCGTTCCTGTCGGTCGTCTCCAAGGCCGGCGGGTTCGCCGGGATCGCGCTGGTCGTCGCGCTGGCGTTCCCGGCGCAGGACCACGTCTGGGGGCCGCTGCTGGCGGTCCTGGCGGCGGTGACGATGACCGTCGGCAACGTGATGGCGCTGCGCCAGACGCAGGCCGTGCGGCTGCTGGCCTGGTCGTCCGTGGCGCAGTCGGGTTACATGCTGGCGCCGCTGGCCGTGGGGGCCGGGGACATCGCGCAGGGCATCGCGGCGACCGCCGGGTACCTGGCGTTCTACGCGGTGATGAACCTGGGGGCCTTCGCGGTCGTCCACCGGTTCGCGGCCTCGTCCGAGGAGAACCTGCTGGCGGACTACAGGGGACTGGCGCGACGTAACCCGCTTTCTGGGTTTTCGTTGGCGTTTTTCCTGGTCTGTCTAGCGGGTCTGCCGCCGGGCGTGATGGGGCTCGTCGCCAAGGTCCTGGTCTTCAAGGCGGTGGTGACCGGGCCGGTGCTGTGGCTGGCCGCCGTCATGGCCGTCAACGTCGTCATCGGCCTCTACTACTACCTGGTGTGGGCGGTGCGGCTGTTCGCGCCCGGGACGGGACCGATGCTGCCGGCCGGGCTGCCCTACCGGCTGGCGCTGGGCGTCACCGGAGTGGGCGCCGTGGTGCTCTCCGTCGTGCCGCAACTGCTGCTCCAGGCGGTATTCCCCACCGGCTGAAAACCCCATGACGGAACGTTTCCCCTGATCCGCACGTTGTGCCGGACGTAGAGCCAAGGGGAGGTTCTGAGCTATGAACGGCGTGAAGACTGCTGTTCTGATCGCCGCGCTTTCCGCGGTGATGCTGCTCGTCGGGTGGGGGCTCGGCGGGCGGGGCGGGCTGATGATCGCTCTGGTGATCGCCCTGGGAAGCAACGGGGTCGCCTACTTCTTCAGCGACAGGATCGCGCTGCGCTCGATGCGGGCGCACCCGATCAGCGAGGTCGAGGCGCCAGGCCTGTACGCGATCGTCCGCGAGCTGGCGACGGCCGCCCGGCAGCCGATGCCGCGCCTGTACGTCTCGGAGACGCCGCAGCCGAACGCTTTCGCGACCGGCCGCAACCCGCGCAACGCGGCGGTCTGCGTGACCCGGGGAATCCTGCAGATGCTCGACCGGCGGGAACTGCGCGCCGTCATCGGACACGAGCTGTCGCACGTCTACAACCGCGACATCCTCATCGCGTCCGTCGCGGCGGCCCTCGCCACGGTCGTCACGTACCTGACGTACCTGGGCATGTTCCTGCCGGGCCGCTCCGACGACCGGGAGGGCCCGGGGATGTTCGGCGCCCTGCTGATGGTCGTCCTGGGGCCCGTCGCGGCAGGGATCATCCAGATGGCGATCAGCCGGACCCGCGAGTACCAGGCCGACGAGTCCGGCGCCCGCCTCAGCGGCGACCCGCTGGCCCTCGCGAGCGCCCTGCGCAAGATCTCCGGCGGGGTCCGGGCCCTGCCGCTGCCCGCCGATCCGCAGATCGAGTCGACCAGCGCGCTGATGATCGCCCACCCGTTCAGCGGCGGCGGCCTCAGCAAGCTGTTCTCCACCCACCCGCCCATGCCGGAACGCATAGCCCGCCTGGAGCGGATGGCCGGGATCCGCGGCTGATCCTTTACCGCGATTTCCAGGACCCGCCCTCTCCCGGGCGGGTCCTGTGCGTCTCTACCGGTAGTTCACGAACTGCAGGGCGACGTCGAGGTCCTTGCCCTTCAGCAGCGCGATGATCTCCTGCAGGTCGTCCCGCTTCTTGGAGCTGACCCGCAGCTCCTCGCCCTGGATCTGCGACTTGACGCCCTTGGGCCCCTCCTCGCGGATGATCTTGTTGATCTTCTTGGCGTCCTCCTGCGAGATCCCCTCCTTGAGGTTCACCCCCAGCTTGTAGATCCGCCCGGACGCCTTGGGCTCCCCGGCGTCCAGGATCTTCAACGAGAGCCCGCGCTTGATCAGCTTCTCCTTGAAGACGTCGAGGATCGCCAGCGCCCGCTCCTCGCTGTTGGCCTGGATCTCGATGGACTCCCCCGACCACTTGATGCCGGCGTCCACGTTGCGGAAGTCGAACCGGTTGGCCACTTCCTTGGCCGCCTGGTTCAGCGCGTTGTCCGTCTCCTGCCGATCAAGCTTCGAGACGATGTCGAACGAACTCTCGGATGCCACGGTTTCAGATGTCCTCACGCATAGAGATGACCACTCCGGACGGACCCTCTCCGGTCCCGCCCGCCTCCCAGTCTTCCAGCCCCGCCCGCCGCCCCGGCACCTAACCCATGTGACGACCACTCCCGACGTCCGCTAGTATTTCTGACGTCGCAAGCGACACACGGCGGTTTGCCCGAGTGGCCAAAGGGAGCAGACTGTAAATCTGCCGGCTCAGCCTACGGTGGTTCGAACCCACCAGCCGCCACACTCGCGAAAGAGCCCCTGACCTGGGAGACCAGGCAGGGGCTCTTCGCTTTGGGATCACGGCCGTTCCCGGCGATCACCGGGCTCTGACGGTCGCCTGTGGACTATTCGTGGATTCGATCTCAGCCGCCGCACCAGATGGGACGGGACGGCCCTGAGCCGTGCCGAGTCCCAGGACCGCGGGGGCCGGGACCGCCCGGCCGCCCAGGAGATCACTCGGGCGTGCGGCTCGGGGATCTCGCCCGGCCGGTCCCGGTCGAAGGCCCACGACGTCAGAGCCTGGACGAGCTGGACGTCGGTGGGCCAAGGGCCGGGACGGCTCTGCCTCCGGCGCGAGAAGGCCCGGCTTGCTCAAGATCGCTCGATGTGACCGGGTGCCCCGGTCGGCTCGGGGGCTTGCCGCTTTGTTCAGCCGTGCTCGGGCTCCACCGGGAGCCACAGTTCGGCGTCGGCCTCGGTCTTGTCCGGCGACAGGCGGGTGCGCAGGATCTCAGGTCCGGTGCGGCTGCGGTACGGGTTCGACGGGAACCACTCGGTGAACACGTCCCGCCACAACTCCTGGACGGTCTGCGGCGCCGGCCCGGCGGCGGTGAAGACCGCCCAGGTGCCGGCCTGCGCGGCGCTGTCGGGCGGGCCGCCGCCGGACACCGGTTCTCCGCCCGGTTCCGGAAACGGATGAAGCATGCCTACCCGGTGCTGCAGTCGGTGCCGTCCCCGTCCGGACCGGGGGTGTCCTGTCCCAGGCCCCGACGGATCGCGATCTCCACGGGTGAGTACGCGCCGTCGGCCCGCTCCAGTTCGTACGGCGCGGCCGGCATCAGCGGCGGCTGGGCCATGAAGCGCGGCCGCACCCCATGGTGCGGTTGCGCCGCGTGCACCAGGAACGGATGGCACAGGAAGACGTCGCCCGGGGACCCGGTGGCGAGGGCGAGCGGCCGGTGGTCGGACGCCGTCACCAGATCGGGCGCAAGGGCCAGCCCGCTCGCCCCCTCCTCCCCGTACTTCTCCAGCACCTTCGGCACGTCGAGGTGCGAGCCGACCCGGATCCGAGTCGGGGCGTCCTCCTCACCGACCTCGCTGAACAGGAACAGCATCAGCAGTGCCCGGCCCCGAGAGCGCAGATTCGTGAAGTACCAGCTCTCGCCCTCCGGAAGATAGCTCCCCTCGATGTGCCAGCCCGCGTCGTCCGGCTCCTCCTCGTGCGGGAAGCGCAGCGGGAACGTGCCCAACGAGTAGCGGGGCTCCCAGCGTCCCGCGCCGACGAGCAGGTCGTACGCGCGATGCAGGGACGGGGAATTGGGCGCGGCGGCGAACGGCCCCTGCGCCAGGCCGCCCACCCAGTGCACGGGCTGTGTCCACGTCGCCGGATCGTCCGGGTCGCAGCCGGTCTCTCGCCACAGAAGCCGCACGCAGTCCGCGGCCACGCGCGGCGCGACTGCGCCCTCCAACTTCACGAAGCCGTCGCGGAGGAAGCGGGATACCAAGGTCGTGTCATCCATGTCCCCATCGTGCGACGACACCGGTCCATATCACCCGACATTCTCCGCACTGCCTTTGTCGGGTGTTCATCGGGCGGGAGCGGGGGCAGGTGGTCGCCGGAGCACTACACGCTTCTGTCGTTCCCGGAGTATCCGGCCAATGAGGAACCGCCTGGAACTCGCTGGTTCGCTGGTCCCGACTCGCTCCTCCGCGAGGACCACGGCATGACCCTGATGGCGAGAGCCCGTACCGAGGAGGCTCTCGGCCGCGTCCGTGATCTGATTTCCGGCGATTGGCTCAACGACTGCTGAACCGCTTCGAAGCCTTCGCTCGATGGACGTCCTGTGGTCATCGGCGGGTGAGGACGAGGGGGCCGTTCTCGGTGACGGCGACGGTGTGTTCGGAGTGGGCGGTGCGGGAGCCGTCGGCGGAACGGATCGTCCAGCCGTCGGAGTCGTAGATGATCTTGTCGGTGGTGGCGGCGAACCAGGGTTCGATCGCGAGGGTCAGGCCGGGGCGGAGCTTGTAGCCGCGGGCGGGCCGGCCGGCGTTGGGCACGTGCGGGTCCTCGTGCATGGTGCGGCCGATGCCGTGGCCGCCGAACTCCAGGTTGACCGGGTAGCCGTAGGCGGCGGCGACCGAGCCGATGGCGGCGGAGACGTCTCCCAGGCGGTTGTCCGGGACGGCGGCGGCGATGGCGGCCTCGAGGGCCTCCTCGGTGGCGCGGATCAGCCGCAGGTCGGCTTCGGACGGCGTGCCGACGATGACGGAGCGCGCGGAGTCGGCGGACCAGCCGTCGATGGTCAGCGCCATGTCCATGGTCAGCAGGTCGCCGTCGCGCAGCTTGTAGCGGTGCGGCAGTCCGTGCAGGACGGCGTCGTTGACCGACAGGCACACCACGTTGCGGAAGGGACCGCGCCCGAACGAGGGGGAGTAGTCCCAGTAGCAGGATCGCGCGCCGCGTTCCTTGATCCGGCGCCGGGCGTGGTGCTCCAGGTCCATCAGGTCGACGCCCACCTCGGCGAGTTCGCCGAGCTCCGTGAGCACCTCGCCGACGAACCGGCCGGTCACGCCCATGCGTTCGATCTGGTCGGGCGACTTGAGTTCGATCACTGGTGGTCCTCGTTTCCCGGATGGCGTGAACGGTATTTTTATACCATCCGGTTGTCTCCGGAGGGACGCGGCCTTACGGTTGGCGGCATGGTCCGGCTTCCGCTCGCCCCCGAACAGATCGACGCAGGCCGTCGCCTCGGCCTCGCCCTCCGCGCGGCCCGGGGAACCCGCCGCCCCGCCGAGGTGGCCCTGGCCGCGGGCATCTCCCCCGAAACCCTCCGCAAGATCGAGACGGGCCGCCTCCCCACGCCCGGCTTCGGCACGATCGTCCAGCTCAGCGAGGTCCTCGGTATCCCCCTGGCCGACCTGGCCGAGGTCTGGCGCTCCGCCCCCCAGGCCCGCAACACCGCCTGACGCGCTGGGCCGCGGGTCGAAAAGCCGAGCCCGGGCAGGCCGCCGATCCGGCCCCGGGAAACCGGGCGGGAGCCTTCACTTCGGGATCATGCGGTCTCCGATGGCCGCCCACGGGCCGGTCGGTCGAGGCGGCGGGCCTTGTCGAGCAGGTATCTCCGCTCCACCTGGTTGGCGGTCAGGGCGGCGGCCTCGCGGTAGAGAGCCGCGGCGGCGGCCGGGTCGCCGGTCGTCTCCAGGAGGTGGGCGCGCACCGCGCGTTCTCGTCGCCGGGTCAACGGCTCCCGGTCCAGCCGGTGGCGGCGGTTGAGGTCGTCCAGCAGGGCCAGGCCGCGGTCCGGGCCGTACGCCCGGGACACCGCGACGACCCGGCTCAGCCGCACCGGGGCGGTCGGGGTGAGCCGCTCCAGCCAGAGGTACAGCGCCGCGATCTGCGGCCAGTCCGTCCGCTCGGGTGACGCGGCCGAGGCGTGCACGGCGGCGATCGCCGCCTGCAACCGGTACGGGCCGACCTCGCGGCGGGTCCAGACGGCGTCGATCAGTTCGGTGCCCTCGCGGATCAGGTCGGGATCCCAGCGGGTGCGGTCCTGCTCGTCCAGCGGGACCAGCGCGTCGCCGTCGGTGCGGGCGGCGCGCCGCGACTCGGTGAGCAGCATGAGCGCGAGCAGGCCCGCCGCCTCGGCGTCGTCCGGCAGGGAGTCGCGGAGCATGCGGGTCAGCCGGATCGCCTCACGGGTCAGGTCGACGCGGGCCAGTTCGTCGCCGGTGGAGGTCGTGTAACCCTCGTTGAAGATCAGGTAGAGCACCTGCATCACGGTGGCCGTCCGGCCGTCCCGGTCGGCGTCGTCCGGCGGGGTGAAGCGGGCTCCGGCGCGGGCCAGCCGCTGTTTGGCGCGGCTGATCCGCGTGCCCATGGTGGCTTCGGTGGTCCCGTGGGCGTGCGCGATCTCGGCGGTCGTCAGGCCGCCCACCGCGCGCAGGGTGAGCGCCACCTGGGAGGTCGTGCTCAGCGCGGGGTGGCAGCAGAGCAGCAGCAGGGTGAGGCTGTCGTCGGTCTCCCGCGGGGGGCGCGCCAGGCGGCCGGGTTCCCGCATGGCCAGTTCGGCGGTTCCGGCCTGCCGTTCGCGCCGGCGCCGCGCCTGGTCGGAGCGGAGCAGGTCGACCATCTTGTGGTACCCGATCCGGATCAGCCAGCCGCGCGGGTTCTCCGGCACGCCGGCCGCCCGCCACTCCCGGCTCGCGGCGAGCAGCGCCTCCTGGACCGCGTCCTCGGCGAGGTCGAAGCGGCCGAAGCGCCGCACCAGCGCGCCGAGCACCTGCGGCGCCTCGGCGCGCAGCAGGTGCTCGACCTCCGGTGTCATGCCGTGAAGTCCTCGCCCATGATCGGCCGGATCTCGATCGGCTCGCCCATCACCTCGACGATCCGCGAGGCGATCTCGACGGCGCGTTCGTGGCCCGCCACGTCGATCACCGCGAAGCTGGCCAGGACCTCCTTGAGCTCGACGAACGGCCCGTCGGTCGCGACCATGCCGTCCGGGGTCCTGCGGACCGTGGTGCTGACCGCCGGGTGGCCGAGGCCCTCGCTTCCGACGAACTCGCCGGTCTCGATCAGCTCCCGTTCGAACTCCTGGTAGGCGGCGAACGCGGCCAGCGCCTCTTCCGACGGGGCGCCGGCGGTCGCGGCGTCCCAGGCTTCGGCGGGCGTGTAGCCGAGCAGCAGATACTTCATGGTCTTCCTCTGGTCGAGCTCGTCCGGTCACGATACGACGGTCATGCGCGGCGGCGCAGGGACAGCGCGAGGACGGTCGTCCAGGAGAAGGCGACCAGGCCGTTCACGGCGATCTGGATGCTCATGTGATCCGGTGACATGGGAAGCAGCAGGACGAGCGCGACGGCGGTGTTCAGCACGGCCGGGAGCACGGCCCGGCGGCGAAAGTGGCGGACGGCCAGCACGATGGCGGCGATGGCCAGCGCGGTGAAGGCGACGGCGGCCGCGGCCGAGTGGACGACGCCGTGCCAGGACATCCGGGCGACCGGCCCGTCGGGGGTACCGACCGGAAAGCCGTGCTCCGGATCCATGACGAACAGACCGGCCATGATGAATCCGGCGCCGAAGACTCCGAGGAGGATCGGCAGCGCGCGCCGGCCGGTCCCTTCGGTGAGCGTGCGCCGGACGCCGGCGGCCAGCGCCAGCCCGCCGAGGCCGGTGAGCACGAACGTGGTGATCTGGATCCAGCCGAGGCCGCCGGTGGAGAGCAGGCTGATCGGGTGCCGGGTGATGTCGAAGCCCTCCCGGGTGAGCGACTGGGCGGCGGCCGAGGCGAAGAAGACCGGCCCGGCGAGGGCGCCGGCGAGCAGCAGACGCTCGGACGGGCGGTGGGTGGCGGGAATGGCGGAGACGGTTCCCGTGGCCATGGCTTCCTCCTTGATGGGTTCCTGCCGCTACCTCGTGGCCGCCCCAAGGGTCTCGACACGTCCATGATGTGATCCACATCACTCTCGGCGGGTGTCGAAGCGAGGATGCCGCCTTCGAGGTACCGGCAAGCAAGCACTCACCGAGGAGGAAACAATGGGCGAGAACACCCAGCCGAGTACTGAACTGAAGGCCCTGGACCGCCTGGTCGGCACCTGGTCGGTGACCGGCGGCGCCGAAGGGACCGTGCGGTACGAGTGGATGCTCGGCCGGTTCTTCCTGCTGCAGCACGTGGAGCTCAGTCAGTTCGGCCAGCCGGTCACCGGTCTGGAGGTCATCGGAAACCTGCACCCGTTCGGCGAGCCGGTCGGCGCGGACGTGGTGTCGCGGTTCTACGACGCGGAGGGCAACACCTTCGACTACGTCTACGAGCTCGCAGGCGACAAGCTGACCATCTGGGCCGGCGCGAAGGGCGGTCCGGCGTACTACGAGGGAGACTTCAGCGCCGACGGCACCACGGTCACCGGGGAATGGATCTACCCCGGCGGCGGTGGATACGCCTCCACCATGACCCGTATCTGAGACCGGCGCACGACCCCGCTCCCCGACGGGCTTCATCCGGCCACGTCGGGGCGGCGGGGGGCCGGAGGCTCCGGCATGGCACCGCCGACGGCCGCGGCCGTGCGGTCGGCGTCGGCTGGGGTCCGCCTTGCCCACCGTGATGGGGTGCGCCGTCGTGAGGGCTACCGCCGTATCTGAGGCCGCCTGGGCGGTGGGGCGAAGCAGAGACGATCCTGCCCGTCGAGTGGCCGAGGATGATCGTCTGGATGAGCCCCGTCGACGCCGCCCCGATCAGGGGGCGGCCTTTGCCTGAGGTGCGACAGGACCTCGGGCGGTGACGGGAGTCAGAGGTCGGGTTCGGAGGCCTGCTGGGGGTAGCGGAGGGCTTCTCTGTGGGAGCGGCACAGGTAGACGATGCCGCGGTTTTCGGGTGGTTGGCGGGGGCGCAGGCCGCCGAAGTCCCGGTCGATCGGCATGCCGGTGCCTTCCGGAACGGCGGTGAGTCCTTCGAGTAGTTTGCAGGAGGCTTCGAGCCGGTTAGTTCGGTCTTGCGGTGGCGTAGCCGTAGAGGAAGGCTCGGACGCCGGAGCGGATGTGGGGTTCGTCGGGGGTGGGGGAGTTGTAGGCCGGGTCCGGGCTGATCAGGACGACGAAGTGGAGGGCGGCGCGCTCGGGGTCGTCCAGGGTCAGGCCGGGGAGGGCGGCCAGGCGGGCGGCCAGGTGGCGGCGGACGCGGAGGGGGCCCGCTTCCTGCCAGGCCTGGATGGTGGGGGCGGGGATGTGGTCGGCGTCGGCCTGGATGTGGCGGACGAGGGCGAAGTGGGTGGTGTGTCCGGTGGTCTTGTGCGGGGTCCAGGCCAGGGCGAAGTCGGTGAGGTCGTCCTCCAGATCGGTGATCTTGCGGAAATGGGAGTCGATGAGGGCGATGTGGGCTTCGGCCACCGTGTCGGTGCTCTCGGAGACGACCGCCTGGAACAGGGCGGCCTTGTCCTGGAAGTGGTTGTAGATCGTGCGGGTGGAGACGCCGGACTCCTTGGCGATCACGTCGATGCTGGCGCGGGTGTAGCCGTCCCGGGCGAAGACCTGGAGCGCGCCGTCCAGGATCGAGTGCCGCTTGTCCGCTCTCGGAGTCATGTGTCCCGCCTCACATAGATGCAACGATCGTTGTAGTTATTGCAATGCACGTTGTACTTTACTCGCATTCGACCCGTGCGAGGAGAGCACCATGACGCGCAGCACCATCATTCCCGGCAGTACCCGGCCCGGACGACGCGGAGGAGCCGTCGTCCGGGCGGGGGCGCTGAAGCCGCTGCGGGCGGCGGCATGACCGCCGTCGCGCCGACGACGCCGCGCACCGGGCCCGAGCCGATGGCCGTCGCGCTGGTCGTGGTGCTGAACTCGCTGATGGTGGTGCTCGACACGACGATCGTGCACATCGCGATCGGCACGCTCGCCCAGGAGTTCCACGCCCCGCTGACCACGATCCAGTGGGTGACGACCGGGTACGTGCTCGGGCTGGTGACGATCATCCCGATCACCGCCTGGGCGGTCGGCCGGTTCGGGACCAGACGGCTCTACCTCACCGCGATCGCCTTCTTCGTGATCGGCTCGGCGCTGTGCGGTCTGGCCTGGGACGTGTGGTCTCTGGTCGCCTTCCGGGTGCTGCAGGGGCTCGGCGGCGGCATGCTGATGCCGGTCGGCATGACGATCGTGATGCGTGCCGCGGGGTCCGGCGCCAACGGCCGCCTGATGAGCACGCTCGGCATCCCGCCGCTCATCGGCCCGCTGCTCGGGCCGATCCTGGGCGGCTTCCTGGTCGACGGGGCGTCCTGGCGCTGGATCTTCCTGATCAACGTGCCGGTCGGCCTGTGCGGCTGGCTGCTGGCGGCCCGGACGCTGCCCGCCGACCCGGCCCGCTCCAGGCGCCGCCTCGACGTCCTCGGACTGCTGCTGCTCTCGCCCGGTCTCGCCTCGCTGATCTACGGGCTGACGGGCGGAGGCGCCGCCTTCACGGTCGCGGGGGCGGTCCTCGGCGCGGTGTTCGTCGTCAGGGCGCTGACCGGCGAAGAACCGCTCATCCAGCTCAGGCTGTTCTTCCGGCGCCGCCTCGCCGCCGCGGCCGGAACCCTGACGCTCGTCCCGGCCGCCTATTTCGGGTCGATGACGATCCTGCCGCTGTACTACCAGGTCGTCCGCGGGGAGAGCGCCGCGATGACGGGGATGCTGGGCATTCCGCAGGTCCTCGCCGTCGGCCTCACCATGCAGGTGGCGACGCGGCTGGTCGACCGGGTCCCGCCCGGCAGGGTCGTCGCCCTCGGCACCGTCGTGGCGCCCGCCGGGGTCCTGCTCTTCCTGTTCCAGGTCTCGGCGGACGTCCCCTACTGGCGGCTCATGGCGGCGATGGCGGTCATGGGGGTCGGGATCGGCATGACGCTCATGCCCTCCATGGCCGCCGGCACCCGGGGCCTCTCGCACGACGAGGCGCCCGCCGCCAGCACCGGACTGATGATCATTCAGCAGGTGGCCGTCGCGACGGGCACCGCGGTGCTCGCGGCCCGGCTGAACCACGAGGTCCTCGGCAGGATCCCCGGCGTCCGGGACCTGGACCAGGCGTTCGCCCTGCCGGCCTCCGCGGCGCCGCTGCTCGCGGACGCCTTCCGGTCCACCTATCTCTGGGTCGCCGTCATCATGGCGGCGGCGCTCCTCCCCGCGTTGTTCCTTCCCCGCAGCCGCCCCTCCGGCGGGGACCTCGTCGAACGATCATGACGGCCGAATGCCGCCAGCGGGGCGGGGTCGCGGCCGATTTCATTGAAACATCAATGAAATGTGGCTCCGGGAGGAATCATGAACGGCAAGACGGCTCTGGTGACCGGGGGAAGCAGGGGGATCGGGGCGGCGACCGCCGTGCGGCTCGCGGAGGAGGGCGCCGACGTGGTCCTGACCTACCGGGACGGGAAGGACGCGGCCGAGGACGTCGTCCGGCGGATCGAGGCGCTCGGCCGGAAGGGGCTGGCGCTCCGCGCGGACTCGGGCGACGCCGAGGAGGCCGTCGACGCGGTGCGCCGGGCGGCGGAGGCCTTCGGGCGCCTGGACGTCCTGGTCAACAACGCGGGGATCGGGGTGCTGGGGCCGCTGGAGGGCCTGGCGTCCGAGGACGTGGACAGGGTGCTCGCGGTGAACGTCCGCGGCGTCTTCCTGGCCTCGCAGGCGGCGGCCACGCTGATGACGGCCGGAGGGCGGATCATCACGATCGGCTCCTGCATGGCCGACCGGGTCCCCGGCCCCGGGGGCGTGCTCTACGCGATGAGCAAGTCAGCCCTGACCGGGATGACCAAGGCGCTCGCCCGTGAACTGGGCGGCCGCGGCATCACCGCCAACATCGTCCATCCCGGGCCGGTCGACACCGACATGAACCCGGCGGACGGCCCGTACGCGGACGCGCAGGCGTCCCTGACCGCTCTCGGCCGCTTCGGGAACGCCGAGGAGATCGCCTCGATGGTCGCCTACCTCGCGGGCCCGGAGGCGTCGTACGTCACCGGCGCCAGGCTCTCCGTGGACGGCGGCCACGCCGCTTAGCGGACGTCCTCGGCCGGTGCTCGTCCCGCCGAGGGCGCGGCGCGAACGTCGTTCCGCCGCGTGCGTCGAGGGCCGCGGCCGCTCTCCCGGGAAGGCCGCGGCCCGGGATCGGCGGGCGGGACGTCGATCACGGCAGGCGCGAGCACTCGACCTCGGCGCGGCGCTCGGTCATGCCGAGGTCGACCGAACGGGCCACGCAGGTGCTCTGCTCGGTGGTCAGCTTGATCTCTCCGCAGGCCGTGGCGCTGGAGTAGGTCCTGCAGCCCCCGTCGGGAGCCGCCGTCGCGGAGGACACGAGGGCCGAACCCCCGGTCACCGTCGCCGCCAGGGCGAGGGTCCCCGCCATGATCATGGACCTGGACTTCTTGCCGACCCGCATGATGTCTCCCTTTCACTCTGCTGCACCCGACGCTATGTCCGGTTTTGGGGTCGGGAGAGTGACCCTGGAGTTTCCTTACCGGTCCTTGGCCGGAGGCCCTTCAAGGGCTCGTCCAGGTCAAGGAATCACAGGTCCGTGCTCAGCCCCCCGGGACAAGGGGAAAAGGGGCGGTCGGCGATCACAGGCCGCGATTCGAGGCTCTTCCCGGCGCCGAGGCGGACGGGGCGGGCGTCGTCGTCGCGACGGGGCTCAGGGGGCCTTTCGCAGGTCCAGCTGGATCCGGACGAGGGTGCCCGGATCGAGGGAGTGGACCTCCACCAGGTCGCAGAGCTGGCGGATGACCCACATGCCGTGTCCGGCGGCCTGGCCCGGGTTCGGGGGGAGGCAGCCCGAGTACCAGGCGGGGCTGGCGCCGCCCGTGTCGGTGACGTCGCAGACGACGCGCCGGCCGTCGAGCCACAGGGCGAGGCTCCGCTCGCCGCCGCCGTGCCGGATGGCGTTGGAGGCCACCTCGTTGACGGCGAACACCAGGCGGTCGACGCTCTCGGGCGCCAGGCCGAACTCGATGGCGCGGGCGGCGGTGAAGCCGCGTACCGCCGAAAGGTCGGAGCCGAAGTCCATGCGGGACGTCCGGACGCCGGGAGGCGGGGGCTTGGGATACCGCTCCCAGACGCTCTGCCCGGCGTCGGGCGGGAGGTAGTTGGGGCTGGGCAGGGCCGAGCCGTCGTACATCAGGTCGGGGTGGGTGCGCCTGGCGTCGGCCACCACGGCGATGGGCAGGACGCGGGTGTCGTAAGGACAGACGATCCAGGCGGGGCTGTCGGCGAAGGCCCTGTTGATGACCGCCTCGTAGCGGGTCCACTGACCGGTCTCCGTCTCGTCGAGCCCGTCCCACACCGGCTCGCCGATGATGCGGATCCGCGCGTGGTCGCCGGCCCGCTCCTCGACGTAGCGGTGGTAGGCGGCCAGGGTGAGGCCGGGAGTGCGGTACCAGTCCGCCGCCTCGACGAACTCCACCCGCTCGGCGGCCTCGCCCAGCGCCTCGCGCAGCAGGGCGATGTTGGCCGGGTTGGTGACGGCCAGGACCGCGTCCCCCTTGCCGAGCCCCTTCAGACAGAACGGGAGGGTCGAGGCGAGGAACTGCTCGTCGGTGTCGTAGATCAGGGCGTGGTGGACCAACGTGCCGGAGGCGTCGCCGCCTCGAGGGGTGTTCATCGTGCCATGACCTCCTCGGAGGAGGTGACGATGAGGGCGGGCGACCGGTCCAGCCCCGCCAGGTGGATGACTTTGCACAGCATCTCGGGCAGGTGCTCGACTCTCAGGCGTCTGCCGTCGTCCAGCGAGTCCGCGGTCCGGACGAGGACGCGCAGGCCGGTGAGGTCGATGAACTCCAGGTCTCTCATGTCGATCCGGACGTCCCCGGGCCAGGCCCGGGTGGCGCGCAGGGCCTCTTCCAGCCGGTCGGCGGTCTGCATGTCCACGCTGCCGCTCACCCGCAGCGTCCGCTGCCCCTCCTGGAAGGAGGGGACGATGCGCAGCACGCTGGTGCTGTACAGGGGCGTGAGCTCGACCCGACGCGGATGGCAGTCGTCGAAGGCGGCCAGGGCGTCGGGGCCGAACAGGCGGGCGTCGTAGTGGCAGATCGCGGAGGCGGGCCTGCCGACGAACACCTCGTTGACCTTGGTCTCGTACTCCCGCAGCCGTTCGGAGCCGGGAACCTCGCGCAGCGCCCAGTCCATCTCTCCGGTGACCCGCATGCCGGTGTAGCCGGCGTCCAGGCTGGCGCCGATCTCGGCGCGCAGCCTCCGGACCATCGTGTCGGGGTCGAAGACGCCCGGGGCCAGGTAGGTCTCGTCCGCGGTGACGACCCGCAGCTGGCCGCGGGCCGAGGCACCCGCGACGTCGATCCGGGCCGCGTGCAGCCATTCCCGCACGGTGTCGGGGTCGCTCCGGTCGGCGAAGTACAGGACGCGCTCTCCGCGGATCAGCCCGTCGGCCGTGTACCGGGTGGCGACCCTGCGTTTCTCGGCGTCGTCGTCGAACGCGAGACACAGGTGATCGCCGTGTCCCACCTCTTCGACAAGGCGTTCACGATCGATCGTCTGTGTCACCATCGCTCCGCGGCGTCGTTGATCATCGGTTGGGGACAACACATCACTTGACGGCACCCTACTCGCCAGTACCCCTGACGGCCCGCTTGTTATGCCGCCCAAAGTGGGATTTATAACCACGAACGGGCATGTCCTTCGTCACGCAGGCAAGGAGGGGGCCGGTCTGGAACGTGATGTGAGATCCGACATTTTCCTAGATCAGTGCTCGTCGACGAGCAGGAAACCGGGTGGGGAACGGCGCCAACCCGGGACGTCCAGTGTGTTGAGCGCCGCGACGATCCGCTTCTCCTCGTAGACGAAGTGGGTCTCCATCAGCGCGGCGAGGCTGTCCAGCTCACCGCGTACCGCGACGGGGTCCGTGTGCTCGTCCAGTCCGTCGAGGAGCTCCTCCAGGCGCCGGAGGGAGTCCTCGATCAGCCGGTGGTCGCGCTGGAGCTCCTCCAGTACGGGGCGGAGCTCGGGGAACTCCTCCGCGAGGCGGGGGAACGCGCCGCCGTCCTCGCCGGTGTGGTGCCGGTCGAGGGCGGAGCAGAAGGTCAGGCAGTGGGCCCGCAGCTCGCGGGGCCGTGCGCCCTCCGCGAGCTGGGTCTCGACGTTCTCGCGGAGGTCGTCGAGCTCCCGGCGGAGCCAGAGGTGTACTTCGATCAGCTGGTTGCCGAACGCCGTCAGGCGCCCGTGGGGTGTGTCCATGGTCGTCCCATGTCCCGGCGCCTCCATGCCCGCGGCGGTCTCTTGGCCGGGTGCACTGCGACGCTGGTCCGGGATCCCACCACCGTTCCGTCGGCCCGTCAAGTCCGGCCAAATTGGTGAATAGGTATAGATCGTTATTTTCCTAGAGTTTCTCCGTATCTTCTGGCATACCTAGATCACATGAGACTCAAGGTCCTCGCGGGTTCGATGGTGGTGCTGGTGGCGGGATGCAGCGCGGGCGGTGCGGGGGACGATCCCACGCCGCAGGGGGCGGCGCCCCTTCTACAGGGCGAGGTGTCGGTCGCCGACCCGGGCGCTGCGCTCAAGCAGGCGACCTTCGACGGGCCCAAGGGCAGGTTCGAACTCGCCGTGGTGAGCCTCACCGCGAAGGGGAGACTGGCGAACCTCACCCTGTCGCTGACCCCGCACTATCCGGGAAAGACCTCGGTGCTGGCCTTCCTGTACTTCAGCGGGGACTATCCGGTGGTCTCGCTGGTCGATCCGGTCGGCCTCAAGCGCTATCTGGTCGTCAAGGACTCCGCGGGGAACATGCTCGGCTCGGGGAACGAGAACTACAACGTCGACCAGCCGAACACGTTGAACTACACCTTCGCCGCACCGCCCGAGAACGTGGCCTCCGTCGACGTGCACTTCGACGACTTCCCGCCGTTCCGCAACGTCCCGGTCAGCCGATGAGGCACCTGATCGCCGCCGCGCTGCTGGCCGTGGCCCTCCCCGGCGCGGCCGCCGCCGAACCGCCGGTGCCCGACCCGGGCTCCTCGGTCGAGACCCTGCTCCCCGAGGTCCTCGACCTGCGGCTCGCCGAATCGGTGATCCCCCTCGAAGAGGAGGAACGGGCCGGCGCCCGCACCACGATCCGCATCAGCTCGGACGTGCTGTTCGAGTTCGACTCGGCCACTCTCACTCCGGAGGCGAAGACCCACCTCGTCCGTCTGGCCGGACGCCTGAAAGACCGCGAGGCCAAGGTCGAGGGGTTCACCGACTCCCTCGGCGCGCCCGCCTACAACCGCGTCCTCTCCCAGCGGCGCGCGGACGCCGTCAAGGCCGAACTCGTCCGGCTCGGCGTCACCGGCGTCACCGCGAAGGGCTACGGCGAGGCACGCCCCGTCGCCCCCAACGAGATCGGCGGCAAGGACAACCCCGACGGCCGCGCCGAGAACCGCCGCGTGGAACTCGTCTTCGGCTCCTGACGGCCACGGCCGCGGCCCGGCCCGTCGCTTCGGCGGGCGCGGAGTCAGGCGGCGGGCTTGCGGGACAGGACGCGGTAGGCGTTGCTGTCGCGGCGGGCCAGGGGGAGGGTGAGCAGGTCGGCGAGGATCGCCGCGGCCATGAGGGGCGCCGCCAGCAGGAGGGTGCACAGGACCCTCAGGTACTCGGCACGGGCGGGAGGACGCGGCCACCACGGGCGGTCGACGTCCAGGCCCAGCAGGTTCACGACGGCGGCGGCGGACGTGGTGAAGTCGGGGCCCTGGTCGGCCTCGCGGCGCTCCTCGGCCACGACCTCCAGCCCGCACTGGGCCAAGGCCTCCTTCAGGTTCCCGATCGGGATCATGTGCAGGTGCTGGGGGGCCAGCCAGGGCACCCAGAAGCCGCGCAGGATCCGGCTGAACCGGGACTCGGGGTCGGGGAGCTCGACGAGCAGGTGGCCGCCGGGCCGCAGGACCTTGGCGACGGTGCCCAGCTCGGCCCGCGGATCGGCGGTGTGCTCCAGGTAGTGGTGCATGCTGATGACGTCGTAGCGGCCCGCCAGCTCGGCGGCGAGGGCGCGGAACTCGCCGCGGTGGCCCCGTTCGATCCAGCCGCGCGCGGCGCCCTCCTCGACGGCCGAGCCGAGGTCGAGCCCGTCGAAGCGCACCTCGGGCAGCAGGGTGCGGGCGACCCGGCAGAAATGGGCCTTCCCGGTGCCGACGTCCAGCCAGTTCCGCGGGCGGGCGAAGCGGGAGACCATCTCGGCCCGGGCCCGGTACCAGGACGTGTTGGAGCTGAGGATGCGCTCGGCCAGGACGTCGCCCAGGCCGTCGTAGACGTCCCGGTAGTAGAAGGCCAGGCCTTCGGGGGTCACCCGCGGGTTCTGGAAGACATGGCCGCAGCGGACACACCGGTCCAGGGGGAAGCGGCCTGGTTTGCCCTGAAGGAGGTCGCGGGCGACGGCATGCCGCCGGAGCTCCGGTGAGCCGCACCAGGGGCACTCTTCGGCCGGGGGCCCCAGGAAGCGCTCGACGCCCCGCTCGATCTCGGCGCGATACCGGACGCGGGCCTCCTCGCGCGCGGCGATCAGCCCGCGTTCCCAGCGCGTCCGGGGAGCCGTCAGCGTCCGCCAGACCGACCAGGGGGTGTAGAGCAGCCGGAAGGCGGCCACGAGGGGCAGGTCGCGGGGGCTCACCCGGGTCCCGGCGAAGGCCAGGCAGGGCGTCAGGCAGTACAGGACGGCCAGGCCCAGGCCGGCAGGCGGGGCGAGCACCAGCCCGGCCAGCACCAGGGAGTACCCGGCCAGGGACGCCGCGAGCGTCTGCGGCAGGGCCAGGGTCTGCGGGATCACCAGCGCCAGGGAGCGGATCCGGGAGCGCCGGAACTCCAGGCGGCGCGTCCCGGGGATGCCGGCGACGACGATGTCGGCGGCTCCGGTGTGCAGGCGGAGCCGCGCGGTGGCCTCGCCGAGCTCGTCGGGGTCGAGGCCGGAGAGCCGCTCGATCCCGGCCGCGGCGATCGCCCGGGGATCGGCCAGCAGGGCGTGGCACGCTCCCCGACCCATCCCGAAGCGGTCCTGCCGGTAGGCGTCGAAGTCCAGGTGGCGGGCCAGGTCCAGCGCCTCGTCCACCGGCAGGTCGGCCGGGAGCAGGTCGAGCATGCCCAGGTCGTGCTCCCGCGCGTACGCCTCGGCGGCCCGGCGCACCCCGTCGGAGACCTCCACCCCTGCCGCGGTCAGCAGTCCGTACCCCCGCCCGCCGTCCGGGGCGGCGGGCGGAAGCCGCCGCAGCCCGAGCAGCCGCCGCCGCAGCCGCAGCGCGTTGACGACCATGCAAAGACCCACCAGAAAGACGAACCAGAGGGACGGGGTCATGTGAATTCTCCCATGATGGAGCAGATCAGGGCAGCTTTAAGAGAACCGGTGGAGCGCGAGGCGAAAATGCTAAAAGGGCGCGGGAATTAGTCGTCCGAGAACGAGGGAATCTCCGAATGGAAGAGGAATGATGCACGCTCATGAGCATCAAGGTCCTCGATGAGGAACGGCTGGGCGACCGGCTCCGGAAACTGACCGTGCGGGCCGACGCCGTGGGCGCCCGGGAGCTGGAGATCAGGGTGCTGCTGCCGCGCTCCTGGTCGGCTCGCGGCAGCCGGCTCTGGCCGTTGCTGACCCTGCACCACGGCGGCCTCGACGACTCCTCCTCCTGGGTGGCGCGTACCGACGTGGAGGAGCTCAGCCGGGACGCCGAAATGCTGATCGTGATGCCGGACGGGGGGAGGGCGGGAGGCTACGCCGACTGGAGACGCGGCCCGCAGTGGCAGACGTTCCACGTCCGCGACGTCTTCGAGCTGATGCGGGAAAGGTACGCGGCGGCCGACGTGCGTGCGGTCGCGGGAGTCTCCGGCGGCGGGTACGGGGCCCTGCTGGGCGCCGCGAGCAACCCGGGGACGTTCCGTTACGCGGCCTCGTTCAGCGGTCCCTGCACCATCCGCTCCCCGCTCGCCTCGGTCACGCTCCTGGCCGCCACCGGCATCGCGGGACGTGTCAATCCCTTCGACATGTGGGGATACCCGCTCGTCCACGACCGGTTCTGGCGGGCCGGCGATCCCACACACCTGGCGGCGGGACTGCGCGGTACGGGCCTGTTCCTGTCCTGCGGCCTGACGGGACGGCCCGGCCCCCAGGACGCTCCCGGCACGCCGTGGAACGCCGCGAACCTCGTCGAGCCGATCGTCCGGTCCACCATCGCGCCTTTCCTGCGCCGCCTGCGCGTCCACCGGATCCCGGTGACCGCGCACCTCTACCGCGACGGCACCCACGACTGGCCCTGCTGGGAACGCGAATTTCATCGAGTCTGGCCTTCGCTCACGCACGCGCTGGCGAAGCCCTGAAGCGGAGAACGGATTCTCGATCGCACGGAGTCCTCATTCCTGGCGGAGAAGAGAAACACAGTGTGTGCCGGAGGACGCTTCCCATCTATGGAAGGAGATTCGAATGAAGAAGGGGAGATCCTTCGCCGAGTGAGTCCCGGCGGGAGAGAACAGATGCGCACCGTCCGCTGACGGGGAACGGTCAGCGGACGGTGCGGGGGCGGTCAGCGGCGGGGCGGAGAGTCGGGGGCATGACGAACACAGAGGCGCTGCGGCTCGACGAAGTCCGCAAGGTGTACGGCGACGCCGACCACACCGACAACACCGACAACCGGGTGACCGCGCTGGCGGGGATCTCGCTGAGCCTGCCGGCCGGGACGTTCACCGCGGTCATGGGGCCGTCGGGGTCGGGGAAGTCGACCCTGCTGCAGTGCGCGGCGGGGCTGGACCGGCCGACCGCGGGACGGGTCTTCGTGGGCGGGCACGAGATGACGGGGAGCGAGACGGAGCTGACGAGGTTCCGCAGGGAGCACATCGGGTTCGTGTTCCAGCAGTTCAACCTCCTGCCCTCGCTGACCGTCCTGCAGAACGTGACGCTTCCGCTGAGGCTCGCCGGGAAGCGGGTCGAGGAAGGGCGCGCGGCGCGGATCCTCGAACAGGTCGGCCTGGGGGAGCGGCTGTCGCACCGGCCGCAGGAGCTGTCGGGCGGGCAGCAGCAGCGGGTGGCCATCGCGCGGGCGCTGGTCACCTCGCCGGCGGTGGTCTTCGCGGACGAGCCGACCGGGGCGCTCGACACCCGCAGCGCGCGGGCCGTCCTGGGGCTGCTCCGGCAGGCGGTGCGGGTGCACGGGCGGACGCTCGTGATGGTCACGCACGACCCGGTGGCCGCGTCGTACGCCGACTCGGTGCTGTTCCTCGCGGACGGGCGGCTCGTCGGACGGATGGCCGACCCGACCGCCGAGGCCGTCGCCGAGCGGCTGACGCGCCTGGGCGACGAGCTCGTCCAGAAGGGGGCCTGAGATGTTCTCGCTGGCGCTGTCCTCGCTGCGGCACCGCACCGCCGCCTTCGCCGCGGCCTTCTTCGCCCTGTTCCTCGGCGCGGCCCTGGTCATGACGTTCGGGTCGCTCGTCGACACGGCGCTCGGCGAGGGCGTCGACCCGGCGAGCGAGGAGACCCTCGTCATCATGGGCGGCGTCGTCGGCGGCTGGAGCCTGCTACTGGTGGTCTTCGCGGTGACCTCGACCGCGACCCTGGGCGTCCGGCAGCGCGCGAAGGAGATCGCGCTGCTGAAGAGCGTCGGCGCCCTCCCCGGGCAGCTCACCCGGATGATCCTCGCCGAGGTGCTGGTGCTGGCGCTCGCCGGCGCGGCGCTGGCCGTCCCGCTCGGGATGGCGGGCGGGAGCCTGGTGCTCGGGCTGCTGCAGGACGGCGGGCAGATCGCGCCGGGGATCGAGCACGCCTTCGGGGCCGTCGCGGTCGGGCAGGGATTCGGGATCACGCTTCTGTCCGCGGTGGGCGCCTCGCTCATCACGGCCCGCCGCGCCGTCCGGATGCGGGCGGCCGAGTCACTGATGGACGCCACGACGCCTCCGGCCCGGCTGAACGGCCGACGTACCGCGTTCGGGCTGCTGTTCTTCGCCGGGGCCGCCGCTCAGGCCGTGCTGACCGTGACGCTCGGGAAGGGCGCGGGCTTCGAGGCCCAGCAGTACGCGGGCACGGCCGACATCCTGTTCGCGCTCGGGCTCGCCTGCTTCGCACCGGTGATCGTCCGCGGGATCCCGCTGCCGGGCTTCGGCACGATGGGCGCCCTGACCCGCGAGACCCTGCGGGCCCGCACCGCTTCGCTCGCCGCCGCGCTGGTCCCGGTCGTGCTGTTCATCGGCGCGGGCGTCGGCACCCTCTACATGCAGGACCTCGACGGCGAGGCGTCCGCCGGCCTGATGGCGGAGGAGGGCCAGCAGGCCGTCGAGACGCTCAACTACGTCGTCACCGGCATGATCGCCCTGTTCCTGTGCATCATGCTGATCAACACCCTGGTCGCCTCGACGACGGCCCGCTCCCGCGAGTTCGCCCAGTACCGCCTCGCGGGCGCCACCACCGGCCAGGTCCAGACGATGGTCGCCCTGGAGACCCTGGCGGTCACCGCCACCGGCGTGCTCTTCGGCACCCTCGCCTCCCTGGTCACCATCGTCCCCTTCTCCTACGCCCGCACCGGCTCCTGGACCCCCGACCTCGACCCCTCCGTCTACCTGACGACCATCGCCTTCACCGCCGCGGTCACCTTCACCGCCGCCCTCCTCACCACCCGCCGCTCCCTGGCCGTCCCGCCCGTCACCGCCGTCATGGCCTGACCCCCGTATACGCAGTGATCCCGGCCCGCACATCGCGGACCGGGATCAGGGCTTTTCGAACGAGAGCTCGTGCAGACCGAGGAGCTCAGGCGAAGAGCTCATCGATGGTGGAGATGTCGAAGGCGCGGTACACCCAGGTCTCGATCTGCTGCGTGTCGGTGCACGCGGTGATGCGGCCACGCGCTTCGTCGGTGACGGCGATGCCCCGACGTTCGAGCATCAGGAGGAGCGCTCTGGCCTCTCCTTCAGCGCGCATCTCGGCACGAATGGAGGAGACGAAGGGCTGGGTGCTGGTCTTCATGATTGCCTTCCAGGTGCGAGCGTTCAGCGCGTTCACGAGGGCCCCTTCGATGAGATCCGCGTAGCGGATGGCTCTCTCCTCATCGACTGTTCCCAGGGCGTCCACCACTATCCCCAGTATGCCAGCGGTGTCCGGAGAACGGCCGTGGATCGCTACGGAGAGTACGGTCGAGGACACGCTTCGGCAGGCGTCTGCCAGATTCGTGACCTTCGAGGTGTTGTCGGGGCCGATGACGTACGGGGTCGTCCTGAGGGTGGTCGGCAGGCCGGGAACGCCGCAGAGGATGGGGCGACGGGCCCAGGCGGCCGTGGCGGGCTTCTGGGTGGTGACCAGGAGGCCGACCGGGCGGCGGTATTTGGCGTACAGGTGGCTGACGAGCTGGGGCCAGGCCGTGATCTTCTCCTCGTCGGGGTCGGTCTGGGCCTCGACGGCCAGGATGCAGGAGCCGTGTTCGGCCAGTTCCAGTTCGAGAACGGTGTCGCAGCGGCGCTCCAGAGGGCGCGTTTCGGTGGTGTCGATGTTGAGCTCGACCGCTTTGATCACTTCCAGGTCAGTGCCGCCGACTTTGCGGAGCGCATGGGTGATCAGGTCTGGATCGCCCCGGAATGCGTGATGCAGGGCTTCGTGAGATGGGCTTGGCATGTACGGGACTTTACTGAAAGTAGTGTTGCTGTAACGCTACTTTGGGTAATCGTTATGGTCTTGGTCATGTGACTAAACGGGGTCTGTCAGGGTGGTGAGGAGGGTCTCCGCCTCCTGGGAGAGGAGGCGGCCCAGGGGGTGGTCGCGGACGGCTTCGGCGGCGCGGGCGGCGTGGGTGCGGGCCGTGGGGCGGTCGTTCCGGGCCAGGGCGACGTGGGCCAGGCCCAGGAGGCCGCGGGCGCGGATCTCGGAGGCGTACCAGCGGGGCGGGCACTCGGCGAGGGCGCGTTCGTAGAGGGCGGTGGCGGTGTCCAGGTCGTCTTCCAGGCGGGAGAGGTCGCCCAGGCCGCAGTGGACGGCGACGAGGGTGTTCTGCGCGCCGACGCGGCGGGCCAGGTCGCGGGCCGAGAGGTGGGAGGCGCGGGCCTCGTCCAGGCGGCCGAGCGTGGTCAGGACGTCGCCGCGGCGTTGCAGGATGTCGGCGGTGTCGGCCAGGGAGCCCAGCTCGTGGACCAGGACCAGGGCCTCGTCCAGGAGGGCGAGCGCGCGGGGGGCGTCGCCCGCCTGCTCGGCCGTGGTGGACAGGGCGTCGAGGGTCTGCGTCATGCCCCAGCGTTCGCCGACGGCGCGGAAGCCGGCCAGGGCCCGGTCCAGGTACGGCTCGGTGAGGTCGGGACGTCCGCGGAACAGGTACAGGTAGCCCGCGCCCATCTCGACCAGCGCCTGGTTCCAGGGGTGGCCGGTGAACTGCGGGTCGCGCTCGCTCAGGATCCGGTCGACGTCGTCGGAGTCCTTCGGGGGCCCGGCGGCCAGCGCCCACATCGCGAGCAGGTAGGGCTGCCGCAGCGGGCGGTCTATGCGGTTGAGGAGGTCCTCGCCGCGCGCCACCAGGGAGGGCAGTTCCGGCACCTCCTGGTTGCCGAGCGAGACGAGCGCCACGGACACCACGTACTCCTCGTCGAACTCCGGTGGGGGCGCGTCGCCGAACGTCCGGAGCAGGCGCAGCCCGGCCTCCGAGCCCTCGCTGCGGATGCCGCGCAGCCACCAGTAGGACGCCAGGACGCCGACGAGCCGCAACGCCAGGGCGGTGTCGGCGTCCAGGGCCCAGCGCAGCGCGGCGTGCAGGTTCTCCTGGTCGGCGTCGAGGCGTTCCAGCCAGGCCACCTGCTCGGCGGAACGCAGATGGGGGTCGGCTTCGCGGGCGAACGTCAGGAAGTACTCCGCGTGAGCCCGGCGCAGCTCCCGCTCCTCCCCGGCTTCTTCGAGCTGCTCCGCGCAGTAGGCGTAGATCGTCTGGAGCATCCGGTAGCGGCCGGACGGCGTGCGCTGCACCAGCGACCTGTCGGCCAGGTCGAGCAGCAGGTCCTCGTCGCCGCCGCAGACCTCCCGGGCGGCGCGGGCGGTGAACCCGCCGGTGAACACGCTGAGCCGCCGGGCCAGCCGCTGCTCCTCGGGGCCGAGGAGGTCCCAGCTCCACTCGACGACCGCGCGCAGCGTCCGGTGGCGCGGGCTCTGCGTGCGGTCACCGCGCGACAGGAGCCGGAACCTGTCGCCCAGCCGGTCGGCGACCTCCTTGACGGTCAGGGCTCGCAGCCGCGCCGCCGCGAGTTCGATGGCCAGCGGCTGGCCGTCGAGCGCCTCGCAGATCCCGATGACGTCCTCGAGGTCGGCCGCGGTGAGCCGGAAGCCGGGGGACGCGGCCGACGCGCGGTCGGCGAAGAGCCGGACGGCCGGTGCGGCGGCGGCTTCCGTCAGCGTCGCCCGCGCGTCCGGTACGGCCAGCTGCCGCACCGGCCAGAGCGCCTCGCCGGTGATCCCGAGCGCCTCCCGGCTGGTGGCCAGGACGCGCAGTCCCGGGCAGGCGGCGAGCAGCCGCCGGGCCAGGGGGGCGGCCGAGCCGATCACGTGCTCGCAGTTGTCGAGGATCAGCAGCGCGGGCCGGTCGCCGAGCGCGGTCTCGAGCCGTTCGACGGGTCCGAGCCGCTCCCCGGACGGCAGGACGCCGGCCTCCCGCAGCCCGAGGGCGCCCATCACGGTCCGGGCCAGCGCGGTCTGCCCCTCTCCGGAGGAGACCGCCGCGAAGTCCACGAACGTGCCGCCGGCGCGGGCGCCGGCCTCGATCGCCAGCCGTGTCTTGCCGGCCCCGCCCGGCCCGGTCAGGGTGACGAGCCGCGCGTCCCGGAGCAGGGAACCGACCCGCGCGAGGTCGTCGTCCCGGCCGACGAAGCTGGTGAACTGGGCCGGGACCCGCGACCTGACCGGTTCGGGTCCGGGTTCGGGTCCCGCCGCCGGTTCGGGTTCGCCCCGCAGGATCGCGAGGTGGACGTCCGACAGTTCGGTCGACGGGTCGGCGCCCAGCTCGTCGGCGAGGATCCGCCGCGTCCGCTCGTACAGCTCCAGCGCCTCGCCCTGCCGTCCCGAGCCGTACAGCGCCCGCATCAGCAGCGCCCGCGGCCGCTCCCGCAGCGGATGGGCCTCGGCGAGTTCCCGCAGCGGCGCGACGAGCTCGCGGTGCCCGCCGAGCTCCAGCCGCGCGGCGGCCCTGTCCTCCAGCGCGGTGACCCGCGCCTCCTCGAACCGGACGGCCTGCCCGCGGGCCTCCGGCACGTCGGCCAACGCCGGTCCGCGCCACAGGCCGAGCGCCTCGTCCAGCAGGGCGGCCCTCTCGGCGGCCCCCCGCCCGGAGGCCTCGTCGGCCAGTCGTTGGAACCGGTGCGCGTCCACATCCTGTGGATCGGCGGCCAGCCGGTACCCCGCCGCCGAGGACTCGACCTCGGCGATGCCCTTCAGCGCCCGCCGCAGCCGCGACACCTGGGACTGGAGCGCGTTCCCCGCCCCCGCAGGCGGTTCATCCCCGTACAACCCGTCGATGAGGGATTCGGAGGGGACGACCCTGCCAGCGTTGAGTAGCAGCAGCGCCAGCAGCGCCCGCACCCGCGGCCCCCCGACGGAGACGGGCGTCCCCTGATCGTCCCAGACCTGGACCGCCCCCAGAATGCCGAACCGCATGACCCAGATTGTGTACTACATCCGTGCGGTGGGGCGCGTCCGGAACCTGCTGGACCGATCAGGCGAGACGGAGGCCTTCCGCGCCGTCGGCCGGAGCATGCCGGAACTGTTCCCGGAAGGGCTCACGGCGGGCCGTAGGGGCGGTGGGCGAGGGTGCGGTGGACCATTTCCGTGAGGGTGACGATGTCGAAGACCGGCATCCGCAGCTTCTGCTGGACGAGATGGGAGTAGGGCGCCAGGTCGGTGCATTCGATGACCAGGGCGCCTATATCCGGATTCTCGGAGACGAGGCGTGAAGCCCGGGCCAGGACCTCCCGGCCCAGCCGGGAGGCGTCCAGTTCGTCGCGGCGCGCCTCCAGGACCACCTCGCGGAACTCGGGCTGGTCCTCCATGCCCACCACGCGGACGGGGACGTGCCCGGCTCCCACCCCGGAGAGGTGGCGGGGGGTCAGGGAGCCCTTCCTGGCCACGAGCAGGCCGACCCTCTGGTCGCGGCGGAGCATGCGGTGGACCAGCGGGAGCTGGACGAGGCTGGAGGCGAAGACGGGAACGTCAACGGCGTCGGCTAGCTCCCGCTGGTGGAGGGCGAGGAAGCCGCAGCCGCTGGTGACGGCGCGGGCGCCGGAGGCGACGAGACTGCGGGCGGCGGCGACGAAGGGGCCGAGCAGCTCCGGATCCGGCCGGGTCACGACCCGTTCGGCGGTGGCGCCCGAGACCACCTCGTAGCGGACGGGGAAGTCGAAGGTCGCCGGGTTGCGGATATGGCCGGGGATCTTGGTGAAGGAGGTGTCCAGGCAGATGACGCCGATCATGGCGGTCCTCAGCGGTCGATCCGGAACGGGCGGAGGTCGAGATCGGGGCGTTCTCCGGTGAGCAGCTGGGCCAGCAGGCGGCCGGTGGAGGGGGCCAGGCCCATGCCGATGTGGCCGTGCCCGCAGCACAGGAAGAGGTTGTCGACGGCCGGTGCGGGGCCGACGTAGGGGAGTCCGTCGGGGGCGCAGGGGCGCAGCCCCGCCCAGACCCGCTGCTCGCCGGTGAGGTCCAGGGCGGGGAGGCAGGAGCGGACGGGGGCGAGCATCGCGGCGACCCGGCGGGGGACGATCCGCCGGTCCATGCCGGTGAGCTCCAGGGAACCGGCGAACCGCAGTTCGCCGTCCAGCGGGGAGACCGCGACGGGGCCCTCGGGCAGGAGGACGGGCAGGCGGGGGGCGCCGGGCGGCGTCTTGACGGTGACGCTGTAGCCCTTGACTGGCTGGAGCGCGATCCTCTGGCCGAGCAGGCGGGCCAGGGAGGCCGTCCAGCTTCCCGCGGCGAGGACGACGGTTCCGGGGCGGAGCTCCCGGCCCGGCACGCGGACGGAGACGACCTTCCCGCCGGAGAGCTCGAAGCCCGTCACCTCCGTCCGGTCGAGGATCTCGACGCCGTCCTCGGCGAGGTCGCGGGCGAAGGCGTGCAGGAACCGGGGGACCTCCAGGTAGGCGCCCTCCTCGTTGTAGAGCGCGCCCGCGACGGCGAACTCGGTGTCCGGTTCGAGTTCGGCCAGTTCGGCGGGGAACAGGACGCGCAGGGGGACGGGCGAACGGGCGGCGGCGGCCGCGGCCCGTTCGAACCCTTCGGGCGAACGGTAGGCCAGCACGATGCCGGGGGCGTGGAAGTGGGCGGAGTCCAGTTCGGCCAGCAGCGCGAGGCTGTGTTTCTTCAGGGCGTACAGCACCCGCGAGGAGGTGGAGGCCGCCTCCTCGGTGCAGGCGCGGCGGAAGTCGCGCACCCACCGCCACAGGCCGGGATCCGGGCGGGGGCGGAGGTGCGGGGAGCCCGCCGGGTCGAGGAGGCGGCGGAGCGAGCCCGCGCCGGGCACGGCGAGGGGCGCCGAGCCCTGGGTGCCCGCGAAACCGGTGTTGCCCGCCGAGCAGGACTGGTCCCCGCCGATGGGGCCGCGTTCGACGACCGTCACCCGCGCGCCGCGTCGCCGCAGCTGGTGGGCAGTGAACAGGCCGGCGGCGCCGCCGCCGACCACCAGGACGTCGAGGTCGTTCACAGACCGACGATGAAGAGGTTGGTGGGCAGGTTCACCACGACCCGTTCGTAGATCTCCGCCATGAGCGCGATCCCGTCCTCGGCGAAGGTGCCGGGCGGGGGCTCGGCGAACCTGATCACCGAGCGGCCCGCGTCGAACAGCTGGACGCCGTGGCCGAAGTCGCCGATGACCGCGGTGCCGGGCTCGACCAGCCGGGTGCGGACGATGAACACCCCGTTGCGTTCGAGGTCGTCCATCAGGGTGCCTTCGCCCATATAGCGGTAGAAGTCGGCCGGGTTGATGATGAGCCCGTCGGCGGTGCCGCCCATCTGCTCGACCTCGTCGCAGGCGCGCAGGAGCGTCGAGGCGAAGGGCCCGCGATCGGTCATCCGGCCCAGTTCGGGCATGTTGAGCAGCCCGCCCTCGCCCTGGAGGATCGTCACGTTCTCCGCGGTGCACAGCCGGACGATCAGCCGGTAGTCGATGAACGACTGGAACGTCTCGGGGTCCTCCCACAACCGGTCGGGGACCTGCACCCAGGCCCGGGTGGTCAGCAGCGGCGGGACCGGCGAGCGGTGGAACCGGCTGGCCGCCTCGCGCCGCACGTCCGCGCCCGGGATGGGCGCGTCGCCGGGAAGCGGCGGGCTCTCGTGCCAGTAGTGGTCGCGCGGGCTGCGGGACAGGTCGACGACCTTGAGCATGTTCCGCGCCGGGTTGCGGGGCTTGCGCCGTGAACTGGTCAGCGAATCGGTGATCGTGACGTCGTACTCGAGGTGTGCCTCGGTGCCCTTGACCAGGCACTCCTCCACGAACCTCCGTCCGGGGGAAAGCTTCCCGCCGCGTTCGACCAGGGTCTGCTCCATGAGCGCTCCTTCAGGTGAGGATGTTCTTCGGGACGTCGTCGAGGTAGGGCAGTTCGGCGCCGACGGCTCCCGCTCCGCCGTCGACGGGGTGGACCCCTCCGGTGATGAACGAGGCGCGGGCGCCGGCGAGGAAGGCGACGAGCGCGGCGAACTCCTCCGGTTCGGCGATCCGGCCGAGCGGGTTGTGCGCGCCCATCGCCCGCAGCGCGGCCTCGACGTCGCCGTCCTCGGCGATCCGGGCCGCGACCCGCTCGATGGGCGGGGTGCGGGTCGTGGCCGGCGCGAGGACGTTCACGGTGATGCCGTCCCGTCCGGTCTGGCAGGCGAGCGACTGGGCGAACCGGACCAGCCCGGCCCGGGTGACCCCGGACAGCGCGAGCCTGGTCGACGGGGAGCTCGCGGTCTCGGAGGCGACGAACAGCAGCCGTCCCCAGCCCGCGGCGCGCAGGTGCGGGAGCGCGGTGAGGGCGAGGTGGACGGCGGGCAGCAGCACCAGGTCGACCGCCGCGCCGTAGTCCTCCACGGTGAAGTCCGCCGAGCCGCCGACCGGGGGGCTGCCTCCGCAGACGAGCACGACGTGCAGGGCGCCGAACTCGTCCGCGACGTCCGCCACCCAGCGTTCGACGGCGGCCCGGTCGGTGAGGTCCACGCTGGTGGTGTGCACCCTGCCGCGGGCGACCTCCTTGATCGACCGCGCGGCGTCGGCGAGTTTGGCCGGATCCCGGGAGCCGACGGCCACGTGCATGCCCTCCCGGGCCAGTTCCCGTGCGCTTGCCAGGCCCAGGCCGCTCGATCCACCCGAGATCAGGGCGACCTTGCCTTCAAGTCCCAGATCCACTGGTTCTCCTCTCCCAGGTGCCCCGATGGCTGTAGCCGTAGCGCTGGAACTGGGGCCAGGACAGCGCCGCGGTCGCGAGGCGCGCCCGGACGGTCAGCCGTTCCTTCCACTGGTCGTCGTGCTCTCGCAGGAGCGTCGTGCCGCTGCGGAACCGGTCGGGGTTGCCCGTGACGGTGTGGTTGGGGTGCAACCGGACTTCGCGGCCGTGCACCGGGTTGTCCGCCGGATCGGCGCCGACGAACCGCAGCAGCCGTGAGATCGTCCTTTCGGGATCGGCCCTGAAGGTCTCGTAGCGCAGCAGCATCGACCGTTCGGGGTAACGCCGCAGCAGCGCGCGTGAAGCGGTGTTGAACCCGCTCCAGTAGGCGGTGCTGGTGTGCGCGGGCATCGCGATGCAGTACTCCTTGTCCACGCTCCACGAACCCGCGACGGCGCGCGGATCCCGTACGAGGTGGACGAAGTACGGTTCGACGCCGTCCATCAGCGGGAGCAGCGCGGCCTCTCCGGGGATCTTGGTGGTGTCGACGAGGACGTCCGCGCCGGTGAGCTCGGAGACGGAGCGGAACGTGCGGGCCATGAGGCCGGTGTGCGCCCGGACGCCGGGATCGTCCAGGCCGTGGCGGAGCACGCGCCACGTGTGCCGGGTGCGGACGTGCGCGCGCTGGCGGGCGACCACTTCCGCCGCGTGCTCTTCCACGGACAGGCCGGGGGGCCTTCCCTCCGCGAGGACCTTCGACCACAGCCCGCACTCGGTGAGGTGCAGGCCGCAGCCGCAGAAGGTGTTCGCGCCCCGTCCGGCGGCGTTCTTCCACAGGAAGTGGATCTCGCCGACGTGGAAGAACGAGGGCACCTCGTTGAGGACGTTCCCGATGATCGTGCTGCCGTTCCGGCACCAGCCGACGATGCAGAGGATCTTCATGCGGGCACCGCTTTCCGCTGGGGGAGGGACAGGGCGACCAGGCCCGCCGCGGCGGCGCAGACCGCGCCGGCGACGAAGACCGCCGGGTAGCCGAACCCGGACGCGACCACGCCCAGCAGCGGCCCCCAGGCGGCCAGGCCCAGGTCCCAGAACGAGGTGTAGGCGCCGAGCGCCGCGCCCTGCCGCGCCGGGTCGACGCGGTCCAGCACCAGCACGGCCAGCGACGGGTGCAGCAGGGAGAAGCCGACGCCCATGACGACGCTGCCGAGCACCGCCACCGGCAGGTTCGGGGCGGCCGCGACCGTCAGGAGGCCCAGGCACTCTCCGGCTCCGCACCAGATCGCGACCCGGCGGGCGCCGTACTTGTCGGGGAAGTGGCCGATGAACAGCCTGGTCCCGGCGTAGACGGCGCTGAAGCAGCTCAGTACGACGACCCCGGAGCCGCTGCCCCTTCCCTCCAGGTGCAGGACGGCGAACGCGGCGAGCCCGGCGTACCCGGCGGAGCCGAGGGCCAGCGCGAGACCGGGCACCAGCGCCGGGCGGAGCATCAGGCCCCCGGCTCCGGAAGGGGCGGCCGTCTCCTGATCCCGGACCGTACGGACCAGGACGAACGCGACGAGCCCGGCCAGCGCGCTGAACGTCCAGACCGCACCGCGACCGAAGTTCTCGAGCAGCGCGCCGAGGAACGTTCCCAGCGAGATGCCGCCCCACATGCTCATCCCGTACAGGCCGATGAGCTGGCCGCGCCGGTGGTGCGGCGCGATCGACATCGTCCAGGCGGCGCCCGCGGTGAACAGGGCGGCCTCGCCCGCGCCGAGCACCAGCCGGACCGCGATCAGCCAGAGGGGGCCGAAGGGCAGGAAGTAGGCCAGTCCGAAGACGGCGACGGCCAGCGCGCCCGCCTGCATGACCCGGCGGTGGCCGTAGCGGTCGGCGAGATGGCCCGCGACCGGCCGGACGAGCAGCGCGGTGAAGGCCGTCGCGGTGACCACGGTGCCGACCACGAGGTTCGACGCGGCGTACTCGTCGCGGACGAAGCCCGGCAGGACCGGGATCACCGAGGTCAGGCCGACGTAGCCGAAGAACAGCCCGCCGAAGATCCCGGCGAGCGCGCCGCGCGAGAACCCGTCGGCCTCGTCCTCCTTCACGGGCCGACCCGCGAGGCGATCTTGCGGACCGCCGCGATGAGGTGGTCGCAGTCCTCGAGGGTCAGGCTGGAGGACAACGGCACGTCCACGGCGTCCTCCAGATACCGCGAGGTCGCGGGGAGCAGGGCCTTGATCTCCGGGACGGTCCGGTCGCCGAACAGGAACCGCCAGTTCCAGAAGACCCGGACGTTCGTGTCCGCGCCGGAGCCGAGGTTGCGCGCGTCGATGCCCTCGCAGCACAGCGCCCGCGCGAACCACTCGGCCAGGCCGCCGCCCACCCGGAAGATGAACGCCTCGCCGAGGCAGGCGCCCGGTTCGACCGGCCGGCGGATCCGGATGCCCGGCACGTCCGCGAGCTCACCGGAGACGTAGGCGTAGTTCCGCCGGAAGAGCTCCAGCCGGGAGGGCAGCCGGGCCAGTTCCGACCGCAGCAGCGCCGCGCGGATCTCGTCCATGCGGAAACTGAGCAGAGGCAGGTCCAGGTCGGTGCCGATCGGCGGCAGGCCGTCGGGGAAATGCCGCCGCACCCGTCCCTCGTACGCGCCGGACAACACGACCGCGCGGGCGAACAACGTGCTGTCGTCCGTGACGAGGAACCCGCCCTCGCCGCAGTTGAGCGACTTGTCGGACTGGGTGCTGAAGGCCCCGGCGAGCCCGAACGTGCCGAGCTTGCGCCCGTGCAGTTCCGCGCCCATCGCGGGCACCGCGTCCTCGAAGACCGGCACCCCCACCTCGGTGGCGAACCGGGTGATCGCCTCCATGTCGGCGGCGAACCCCCGCATGTGCACCACCAGGATGGCCTTGACCTCGGGCGACCAGCGCCGCCGCAGGTCCTCGACGTCCAACTGCAGGTTCTGGTCCACCTCGACCAGCAACGGACGGCACCCGGCCAGCGTGATCGCGCTCGGGCTGGCCACGAACGTGAACCCCTGGCAGGCGATCAGCGACCCCGGCGGAATGCCCGCCGCCATGATCGACAAGGCGATCGCGGTGGTGCCGCTGGAGACGGCCAGCGCGTGCCGGGTGCCGAAGTAGTCGCACAACTCGGCCTCGAACCGACCGCACTCCGTCTCCTGCTCCGGCCGGTAGTCGTATCGGAAGTAGAGATGGCTGCGAATGGCACGGATGGCAGCCTCTTCGTCATCGGGATGGACGTGCACTGCCCCCTTGTCGTAGGTGGGCCAAGGGCTCCGTCGAATGGGGTCGCCGCCGTCGATCGCGAGCATCGCGGTACTGCCAGTATTTCTCTGCACCGGCCGTTCTCCCTTTTTGGACGCAACTGGACAGGCGGCTTCGGGGACGCCTGATAGCGCTCTCACCTCGGGTTTCGAGGTCGAGGGCGAATGTCGTTCAGCGGGCGGACACGGATTCGAAGTACAGCGAAGACTTTGCGATGTTCCTCGACGGGGCAGGGGCAAGTCAACACTCGGTAATAGTTGATTAATACTCGTTAATATGCTCGGCCGGGCCATCTCCACGGTCTGTGATCTGCGTTTGATCTCGGAAACGCGCATGAAACGCAAGGTGTTGACTGACGTGAACATCTTGTTGAAAACAAGCCCTCCGGCGGCCGGATCCGGCCGGACGCCATGACGGCCCGGGACCGCGGCGGATCCGTCGACCGCCGCCCTGCGCATCGGGCCGCCCCCGGCCGCCCGGACCGGCCGGAGAAATTTCTTCCCGTCACACCAATCCGCCGTGTCACCGGCGGCGAATGGCTGGTGGAGTCAACGAACAAGGAGAACCGTCATGAAGCGTGTCACCCTCACCACCGGGCTCTTCCTGGCCCTCGCGTTCGGCGCCGCCCCCGCAACGGCGAGACCGAGGCGGCCTCCAGCACCCCGGCGGCCCCGGTCGCTTCCGAGGCGTCGGCGGACGGGAGCTTCGGCCCGGCGTGCTCGACGGTGCCGTCCGAAGGACCCGGTAGCTTCGACGGCATGGCCGCCGACCCGGTCGCGACCGCGGCCTCCAACAACCCCGCCCTGTCCACCCTCGTCACCGCGGTGAAGAAGGCGGGGCTGGTCGACACCCTCAACACCGCGCAGGACGTCACCGTCTTCGCGCCGACGAACGACGCTTTCGCCAAGATCCCGGAAGCGGACCTCAACAAGGTCCTGGCCGACAAGAAGGCCCTGACCGGAGTCCTCACCTATCACGTCGTAGAGGGCCGAAAGACCCCCGCCGACCTGGCGTCCGGCTCCTTCACGACCCTGCAGGGCGGCACCGTCACCACCAAGGGCGGCGGCTCCGACTACACGGTCAACGGGGCCAACGTGGTCTGCGGCAACGTGCAGACCGGCAACGCCACCGTCTACATCATCGACACCGTCCTGATGCCCGCGAAGTGAGACCGGCGCCGGAGCCGCCCCGTGCGAGGGGCGGCTCCGGCGCGCCAAGCTCCGTGCACGTCGCGACCAGGGAGAGACATGAGCGAACCGTTCGCCCGGTTCACTTCGCGGACCGATGACAAGGACCTTCCCGAGCCTCCGGACGGGCTCTCCGCGCTCCTGCGGAACGTCGCGCGAGGCGACCGGCAGGCGTTCGAGCTCGTGTACGAGCAGATCTCGGCGCCCGTGTACGGCACCGTGCTGCGCGTCGTACGCGATCCCGCGCAGGCCGAGGAGGTCGCTCAGGAGACCCTCGTCCAGGTCTGGCGGGAGGCGTCCCGGTTCGACCCGAGTAGGGGGAGCCCGATGGCGTGGGTCCTGACCCTCGCCCACCGCCGTGCCGTCGACCGCGTCCGCAGCTCGCAGGCCAGTTCCGACAGGGAGCAGCGGGTACCGTACCTGGAGCGGGAGCACGACCAGGTCGCCGAAGAGGTCGAGACCCGGCTGGACCGCGAACGGGTCCGCCGCTGCATCGGCGGCCTCACCGAGCTGCAACGCGAGTCCGTGACTCTCGCCTACTACTCCGGATATACCTACCCGGAGGTGGCCGGACTGCTGAGCGTGCCGCTGGGCACCATCAAGACCCGCATGCGCGACGCCCTCATCCGGATGCGCGACTGCCTGGGAGTGGACCGATGACCGCACACGACACCCACGGCCTCCTCGCCCCCTACGCGCTGGACGCGCTCGACGACCTGGAGCGCCGCCGGTTCGAGCACCACCTCGCCGAGTGCGCGAGCTGCGCCGAGGAGCTGCGCGGCCTGCGCGAGACCACCGCGATGCTCGGTCTCGCCGCCTCCAGCCGCCCGCCCGCCGCGCTCCGCACCCGGGTCATGGACGAGATCGCCCGCACCCGGCAGCTTCCGCCCGGAACGGGAGCCCGCCGCCGCTGGACCCTCCCCGGCCTGCCGCTGCTCCTCACCGCCGCCGCCGCGATGATCGCGGTGATCGTCTTCGCCGGGTACGCCGCCCTGCAGAGCCCTGCCCCGGGCCCGACCCCGCCTTCGGACCCGCGGGTCAGTGCCGTCCTGTCCGCCGCAGACGCCCGCTCCGTCGACGTCGAGGCCGCGGGAGGCACCGGAACGATCGTGTTCTCCCGCTCCCTGAACAAGGCCGTCATCACGATGTCCGGCCTGCCGGAGGTCCCCGCCGGGCGCGACTACGAACTCTGGCTCATCGGCCCCCGGAAACCGCGCTCCGCGGGCCTCATGCGAGAGGAGACCCAGGTCATCTCATCGGTGGACGACGCCACCCACGTCGGAGTCACGATCGAACCCGAGGGCGGCTCCCCGACTCCGAGCAGCGCCCCGCTCTTCACCTTGGCCCTGCCCGGCTGAGGAGGCGGAGGGGATGGGCGGGCGTCACACCGTCGCTTTCCAGACTTTCTTGACCGGACTCCAGGAGATGAATACTCTTCCTTGCCATTCGGGTATTTATGGTAGACGCCCCAGGTGAACGCCATAGTGTGCATAAGGAAGGTCGCCCCCCATGGACGTTCACCGGCAGGTCAGCCGTCGTTCGCTGCTGCGCTCCATCGCCCTCGTCGGGGGCGTCGCCACCGTGCCGGGGCTGCTCGCGGCGTGCGGGGCGCCCTCGTCCGGGCCCGCGGAGAAGGGCGGCGGGCTGAAGGAGCTGAAGATCGCGCTGCCCGGGTCGCTGAGCTCGCTGGACGCGAGCAAAGAGGCCGGGATCATGAACTACGTCGTGGCGCTGCTGTGCCAGGAGGCCCTCGTGGGGGTCGACGCGAACGGCAAGCTGGTGCCGGCGCTGGCGGAGTCCTGGAAGAGCGACGACGCCAAGACCTTCGTCTACCAGATCCGGCAGGGCGTGAAGTTCTCCGACGGGACGCCCGTGACGGCCGCCGACATCGTGGCGAGCCTGGAGTACAACGCCAAGACCGGATCCACGTCGGCCTTCGCCTTCGCGTACGCGGGCGTCGAGTCGATCAAGGCGACCGGTGAGCACGAGGTGACGATCGTCCTCAAGCAGACCGACAGCTCCTTCGAGTGGACGGTCTCGCCCGGCAGCCTGCTCATCACCAGCGCGGCGTTCCTGGAGAACGGCGAGAAGATCGGCACGCCGGAGACGAAGATCCTCGGCACGGGCCCCTACAAGGTGACGGACTTCGCGCCCGACTCGCACGTCACGCTGGAGCGCAACGACGCCTGGTGGGGCGGGAAGGCCGAGATCGCGAAGATCCGGTTCGAGTTCATCGCCGAGGACTCCACCCGGCTGCTCGCGATGCGGCAGGGCGAGGCCGACATCGCGCTGAACGTCCCGCTGGAGCAGCTCGACCAGTGGCAGAAGCTGGACGGGGTGAAGGTCGAGACGGCCACCGACCGGTCTCTCGTCACCCTCGCCTTCAACACCGCGGTGAAGCCCTTCGACGACGTCCACGTGCGCAGGGCCTTCGCGCACGCGGTCGACCGCGAGGGCATCGTCAAGAGCATCCTCGGCGGGCACGCGGAGGTCGCCACCACGCTGCCGTCGCCGTCCCAGTGGGCGGGGCTCCCGGCCGCCGAGGTGCAGAGCATGTACGCCGCGATGCCGCAGTACGGGTTCGACCTCGCCAAGGCCAAGGCGGAACTGGCTCAGTCGTCGGCGCCGAAGGGCTTCAAGACCGAGCTGCACTACCCCAACAGCGGGCCCCAGCTCGGCAAGGCCGCGCTGACCCTCGCCGAGAACCTCAAGCAGCTCGGCATCGAACTGGAGGTCAAGGAGGTCACGCTGGAGGCGTGGATCGCCGAGCTCGGCGAGCGCAAGGCCGGGATCGCCTTCGGCTGGTACTTCGCGACCACCGGAGACCCCGCCGAATTCCCCCAGATGCTGCTGAACGGCGCGCACACCGCCAAGGGCGGCACCAACATCGCCTCCTACGACGAGGCGAAGGTCACCGGGCCGCTCGACCGGGCCAAGGCCACGACGGACGGAGCCGCCCGCGCCGAGCTGATCGGCGAGGCCCTCACGGTCTCCGCCGCCGACCTGCCCTACCAGCCGCTCTGGTGGGGCCAGTCCGCGACGGCGTTCGGCCCCAAGGTCACCGCGAAGGGGTACGGACCGTACTTCTTCATCGCCCCTTGGGCCACCCAGGTCGCGCCGAAGTGACCGCGGACGCCCGCGCGGCACACGAGGCCCTGGCCGCCGTCCGCCTCCCGATGGACGTCACCGCCGACGGCGGGAAGCTCGCCTTCACGGTGTCCTCCGGCGAAGGCCAGGTGGTCCATGTCCTCGACGCCGCCGGGCGTCCCCGTTCCCTCCCCGGGACGGATCACGCGCTGCTCCGCTGGATCCCCGGCACCGGACGGCTCATCGCCGCCGCGGAAAGCCGCGTCGAGGAGCTCGACCCGGAGACGGGCGAGATCCTCTGGTCGGAGCCGTTCGACGGCTCGGTCGAAGACTTCTCCGTCACTTCAGACGGACGGGTCCTCGCCCGCGTCGCCGATCCGGGCAGCGACCGGGACGGCATGCACCTGGGCCTGAGGGTCCCCGCCTCCGAGGACCCGTTCGTGGACGTCCCCGGAGCCCGGCTGCGCCGCCTCGTCCTGGCCCGTGCCGGCGAGCCCGGCTCCAAGGCCGTCCCGCTCGGCCCGCTCACCGTCTGGGAGGCGGACTGGCTCGGCGGCGAGACGGCCCTCGCCGTCGTCTCGGCCGACTCCGCGCCCAGCGGCTACTACAAGCCCGAACTCGCCGTCGTGGACGTGCGGGACGGCTCCACCCGGACGCTGCTGACCACCCCCTGGCAGCTGGCCCGCCCCCGCATCAGCCCGGACGGCACCAGGGCGGTGGTCGTGGAGGGCCTGTCGATCGTCTCCGGCCGCGTCCTGCACGTCGACCTCGGCTCGGGAGAGGTCACCCGCTGGGACGCCGTCGACGACGTCACCGACCTCGGCTGGCTCGACGCGGACACCCTGTGGTTCACCGGCTGGTCCGGGACGGGCGTCCAAGGCGGCGTCCTGCGGGCGGACGGCACACTCCTGCACCGCTGGACGGCGTCCGGCGCGCTTGGCGGCAAGGACGGCCAGCCTTCCCTGGCCCCCTGCGGGCCCGGATGGGTCGCGGCGGTCTGGGAGAGCCCGGAGCAGCCTCCGGAGGTCGCCTTCGGCTCGCTCACGACCGGCGGTTTCGCCACCTTCACCGACTTCAACACCGGGCCGGCCGCCCTCGCCGAAGGCGTCGTCCGCGAGGAGCTGAGCTGGGAGGCCCCCGACGGGCGGACCATCGAGGGTCTCGTGATCCGCCCGCACGGAGAAGGCCCGTTCCCGCTGGTCGTCCTGGCGCACGGCGGCCCGACCTGGCTGTGGGCGCAGTGGTTCGCCCCGGCCGAGTCCAACCAGATGGCCCTGCCGCTGGCCCTGGCCGGAGCGGCCGTGCTGCTGCCCAACCCGCGCGGCAGCAGCGGGCGCGGCCAGGAGCACGCCCGCGCCGTCATCGGCCGCTTCGGCGAGGCCGACCTCGAAGACGTCCTGGCGGGAGCCGACAAGCTGATCGCCGACGGCGTCGCCGACCCGGAGCGGCAGGCCGTCGCGGGTCTCAGCTACGGCGGCTACCTGACGGCCTGGGCGGTCGCCCGCACCCGCAGGTTCCGCGCGGCGGTCGTCATGTCCGGGGTCCCCGACTGGGTGAGCTTCCGCACGGCGAGCGTCATCGGCGGCGGCTACGACGTCGTCTACCATCGCGGAGCGGACCCGGCGACCCCGGAAGGGCGGGAGTTCCTCGCCGCGCGCTCGCCCGTCTTCCACGCCGCGGACGTCCGGACGCCGACGCTGATCCTGCACGGCGAACGCGACAGGGTCACCCCGCTGGGCGAGGCCGAACGGCTGTACCAGGCGTTCGCGGCGGCGGGAGTCCCCACACGACTGGTGACCTACCCGCGCGAAGGGCACGAACTGATCGAACCGGAGCACTGCGCCGACGCCCGCGACCGGATCCTGGACTGGCTGACCCGGCACGGTGTGCTGGCATGACCGGCGGGTTCCTGGCGCGCAGGCTGCTCGGCACGCTCATCGTGCTGGGGCTGCTGTCCATCGGGGTGTTCGGCCTGCTGTACCTGGCGCCGGGCTCGGTCGAGCAGACGCTTCAGGGCAACCGGCCCGCCTCGCCCGAGACGCTCGCCGCCCTCCGCGCCCGGTACCACCTGGACGATCCCGTCGTGGTGCAGTACCTGCGATGGCTCGGAGGGGTGCTCCAAGGAGACTTCGGCACCTCGATCCGCACGGGCGTCCCGGTCACCGAGGCGATCGGGAGCAGGCTGCCGCTGACCCTCGGGCTCATCCTCTACGGGACGCTGCTCGCCACGCTGATCGGCCTCCCGCTCGGCGTCATCGGCGCGTTCCGCCGGGGGCGCGCCGCCGACCGCGCGGCGGTCGTCACCTCGGTCGCCGGGATGAGCGCGCCGCCGTTCGCGGTCGGACTCGTCCTGCTCATGGCCTTCGCGGTCTACCTCCAGTGG
Organism: Actinocorallia aurantiaca; assembly: GCF_039533685.1. NCBI lineage: Bacteria > Bacillati > Actinomycetota > Actinomycetes > Streptosporangiales > Thermomonosporaceae > Actinocorallia > Actinocorallia aurantiaca. The sequence continues at coordinate 359,435 of NZ_BAAATZ010000003.1, forward strand.
TTCCCGGTCTACGGGCAGGGCGAGGGCCTCGCCGACCGGCTCCGGCATCTGACGCTGCCCGCCGCGGCCCTCGCCGTCGGCTCGGCCGGGCTCCTCGTCCGGTTCACCCGAGCGGCCCTGATCCGCGAACTCGACCAGGACTACCTCGTCTTCGCCCGCGCCCGCGGCCTGCCGACCCGGCTGATCGTCGGCTACGCGCTGCGCAACTCCCTCATCCCGATCCTGACCGCGCTCGGGCTGATCCTCACCAGCACGCTCGCCGGGACCGTCCTGGTCGAGGTGACCTTCGCGCTGCCCGGCCTCGGCACCCTGCTGGTCGACTCGGTCACCTTCAAGGACATGCCCGTGGTCCAGGCCCTGGCGCTGCTGCTGACCCTGCTCATCTCGGCGGTGAACCTGCTCGTGGACGTCGGCTACGCCCTCGCGGACCCGCGCATCCGGTTCGGAGTGTCCCGGTGAGGCGGCGGCTCCCCGGACCGGCCGTCCTCATCGCGCTCGCCGTCGTGGCCGTCGCGGTGGTCGCGGCGCTGTTCGGCTGGCTGCTCGTCCCCGACGCCACCCGGCAGGACCTCGCCACCGGCATCACCTACCCCGGGACCGGCCACCCCCTCGGCACCGACGAACTGGGCCGGGACGTGCTCCGGCTGCTGGTCGCCGGGGCGCGCACGGCGGTGCTCGGCGCCCTCGCGGTGAGCGCGGGCTCCATGCTGCTCGGCAACCTGATCGGGCTGCCCGCCGGCTACCTCGGCGGCTGGACCGACACCGCCGCGATGCGCTGGGCCGACCTGATGCTCTCGGTGCCCGCCCTGCTCGTCGCGATCGTGGTCGCCGGGACCATGGGCGGCGGATTCTGGCTCGCGGTCGCCGTCCTGATCGTTCTGTTCGCGCCGACGGACGCCCGGGTCGTCCGCGGAGCCGTCCTGGAGCAGCGCACCAGGCCCTACGTGGAGGCGGCCAGGCTGCAGAACCTGTCACCGTGGCGGATCATGTCCCGGCACGTGTGGCCCAACATCGTGCCCGTCGCCCTGGCCAACACCTTCCTCAACTTCGCCTACGCGCTGGTCTCGCTGGCGTCTCTGTCCTTCCTCGGCCTCGGCGTCGCCGCAGGCTCCCCGGACTGGGGCCGGACGCTCTCCGACAACAAGGGCCAGCTGTTCGCCAACCCGTGGGCGGCGGTCGCCCCGGGCCTGGCCATCATCATCACGGCCGCCGCCGTCACCGTCGTCGGCGACTGGCTCCAGGAACGCGCCGAGGCACGGAGGCTGGCCAGGTGAAAGAGCAGCCGCTGGTGCGGGTGAACGGCCTGCGGGTCGGGCGGAAGGCCGACGGGCGGACGTTGCTGTCGGACGTCGGCTTCGAAGTGGAAGAGGGGCGGTCGCTGGCGATCGTCGGGGAGTCGGGGTCGGGCAAGTCGCTGACCGCCCGCGCCGTGCTCGGGCTGCTTCCGGCGGGCCTGACCGCCGGAGGTCGGGTGAGCCTCGCCGGGGTCGACGTCTCGGCGGACCCCCGGGCTCTGCGGCGGCTGCGGGGGACGACCGTCTCGCTGCTCCTTCAGGACCCGTTCACCCTGCTCAACCCGCTGCGCACGGTGGGGCGGCAGATCGCGGACGGGCTGCCCAGAGGGCGGCGGACGGGCGAGGAGGTGGTGCGGCGGCTCGCCGAGGTCGGGCTGTCCGCCGACGTCGCCGGACGGCATCCGTTCGAGCTCTCCGGAGGGATGCGGCAGCGGGTGGGACTGGCCTGCGCACTGGCCGGGGACCCGCGGATCCTGGTGGCGGACGAGCCGACGACCGCGCTGGACGTGACCACGCAGCGCGAGGTCCTGACGCTGATCCGGCGCATCCAGCGGGAACGCGGAATGGCGTTCGTCCTGATCACCCACGACCTGCGGGTGGCGTTCTCGATGTGCGACGACGTCCTGGTGCTGTACGCCGGACGGATCATGGAGACCGGCCCGGCGAAGGAGATCGGCCGGGAGCCCCGGCATCCCTACACGCGGGCGCTGCTGGCCGCCGAGCCGCCGCTGGACCGCAGGCTCGCCGCGCTCCCGACGGTGCCCGGCAACGTGCCCGCCCATGACGAGGCCGCCGGACGCTGCGGGTTCGCCGACCGCTGCGCCCACGCCGTCGACGTCTGCCGGGCCGGGACGCCGTCGCCCGCTCCGGCGGGTCCGGGCCGTACGTCGGCCTGCGTCCGGTCCGCCGAACTCACCGGGACGCCCGATGTCGTGCCCGCTTTGGAAGTGTCGGCCGGCCCGGCCGAGGAGGAGACGGTACCGCTGCTGGAGATCCGCGGGCTCACCCGGACCTTCCGGGGAGCCTCCCGGCCCGCGCTCGACGGGATCGACCTGCGGGTCGCGCCGGGCGAGGCGGTCGGCATCGTGGGGGAGTCGGGCTCCGGCAAGACCACGCTGGCGCGCTGCGTGGTCGGTCTGGAACGGCCCGACGGCGGAACGATCAGGCTGGACGGCCTGGAGTACTCCGATCTGGGCGCGCTGCCCAAGGCCGAGCGGGCGCGGGCGCTGCGCACCGTCCAGATGGTCTTCCAGGACCCCTACTCCTCGCTCAACCCCGTGCGCTCGATCGGCGCGGTCCTGGCCGAGGCGCTGCGGGCGGCGGGCCGGGACGGCGGGAAGGCCGAGGTCGCCGAACTGCTGGAGACGGTCGGGCTGAAGCCGGAGGCCGCGGCCCGGCCCCCCGCCGGGATGTCGGGCGGCGAACGCCAGCGGGTGGCGATCGCCCGCGCCATCGCCGGACGCCCCGCGCTGCTGATCTGCGACGAGGCGGTCTCCGCGCTGGACGTCTCCGTCCAGGCCCAGATCCTCGACCTGCTCGCCGGGCTCAGGAGCTCGCTGTCGATGGCGCTGCTGTTCATCACCCACGACCTCGCCGTCGTCCGGCAGGTCACCGACCGCGTCTACGTGCTCAGCGAGGGGCGCTGCCGCGAAGAAGGCCCCACCGGGCAGGTCCTCGACGACCCGGCCGACCCCTACACGCGGGCCCTGCTGGCGAGCGTCCCCGACCCGGACGGCCGCTGGCTGGGTTAGATCTCGTCGAACGACACCAGCGTCAGGACCCGGACGGGCCCGTCGCCCGTCGTGTACACGTGGTCGTGCTCGGCGGCGAACCGGGCGGCGTCCCCTGTCCCGAGCTCGACCGACCAGCCCGCCGAGCTGAGCGTCACCGCCCCCGACACCACATAGGCGTACTCGACCGACCCCGCCCCGTGCGAGTTCCTCACGCTGCTCGTGCGCGCGGGGATGTTCCCCTCGGAGAGCTCGAACCGCCGCCGCTCCCAGGACCCGAACAGCGTCCGCACGCTCGGCTCGGCCCCCTCCGCGTGCTCCCCGGCCCGCAGCACCTCCGGCCCGTCCATCCGGGGCCGCGCCAGCTCCAGGAAGCTCTCCCCGAGCGCCGTCGCCACCCGCGACAGCACCTCGATCGTCGGGTTGGCCACTCCCCGCTCGATCTGCGACAGCAGCGCCTTGCTGACCCCCGTCAGCTCCGACAGCTCCCGCAGGCTGAGCCCACGCGTCAGCCGGATCCGCCGCACGTTGCCCGCCACCACCGCGCGCAGAGACGACCCGGCCGCCTCCACCTGCTCAGCCGCCTCGTTCACCGGCCACCCGCCCTTTCCATCGCCCCCATCATGCTGGGTGGCCCCGGAGAACCCAAACGGCCGGACACCGGCGGCTTCAGCGCGATGCGAGCCGTTCCGGGAGGCCGATGCGGACGGTCGTGGCGGGGGCGTACAGGACGCTCTCGGGCGGCTGCGAGAGGGGTGGCAGCCCGCAGGCGGACAGGAGGCCGTCGTCGTGCCACTCCAGGAGATCGGCCCGGTGCAGCAGCCAGGGATCGTGGTGGACGGGGACGCGCAGGGTGGGGCCGTACCAGCGCTGGTGCAGCGACCAGCGGGCGGTGAGGGAGATCTCGGCGGGCGAGGGGCGGGGGATCGGCTCGCCGGTCCTCACCCGCATGCGCACCCCGGCACGCCCCGCGGCGGGAAGGAGGCGCCGGGTGGCGTAGGAGACGCGATCACCGGTGTGGGCGAAGCGCATGGAAGCCCACGTGTAAGGCAGCCGAAGCGCGGCTCTGGACGCCGCGGCGAACACCGGGTCACTCGCCTCCATGGCGCGGAAGACGACGCCCTGCCGCCCGTCGGCGTCTCTCCCGTACAGCCGGACGTTCAGCTCCAGGAATGACGGGTACGGGACGCCCGCCAGGCTGAGATCCGTCATCCGCAGGCCGATGACGCCGACCCACGCGGAGCCGTCCACCAGATCGGGCTCCACACCGGGCGGCAGCAGCGGGGCGACCGCTTCGGGTGCGGTCCGCCAGTGCAGGAAGACGACGTCGCGCCAGCTCTGCCCGGTGAAGGAGCGAGGAACGAGGTGTGGAGGCTGTCCGTCCATTCTTCGCAGCGTATACAGCCGGGAACGGGGCGAGCAGGCGGGTTATCCTCGGCTGGACCGGACGGGCATCGCGGGAAGGCTGACGGACGTGGCGACCGAGGCGAGAAGGACGGCACTCCGGTACCGGTATCAGCAGCCGGTGGGAATGCTGCTGCGGGAACTGCGTGAGGAGCGGGGACTCAGCCAGTTCGCGCTCGCCCTGCAGACCGAGGTCTCGCAGCGGCATCTGAGTTTCGTGGAGACGGGAAGGGCCAATCCCAGCCCGGAACTCATCGGCAAACTCGCCGACCGTCTGGAACTGGCCCTGCGGGAGCGCAACCGTCTGCTGCTGGCCGCCGGCCACGCCCCCGTCTACCGGGAGACGTCCCTGGACGACGTCGAGCTCGACGCGGTACGCGAAGCGGCCCGCCGCATCCTGAAGGCCCACGAGCCCGCCCCCGCCCTGCTCGTCGACCGCCGCTGGAACGTCGTCGAACTGAACCAGGGCGTGGCCCTCCTGGCGGTGCTCGTCGCCCCTCATCTCCTGGAACCTCCCGTCAACGTCATGCGCGTCAGCCTGCATCCCGACGGCCTGGCCCCGCACGTCGTCAACTTCGGCCAGTGGCGCGAACACCTCCTGGCCCGCCTGCGCCGCCAGATAGCGGTGAGCCTCGACGACGAACTCGCCGGACTCTACGAAGAGGTCTCCTCTTATCCGGGCGTGAAGGGGACTCCCGCACCCACGGGAAACGAGGCCGCCGACGTCCTCCTCCCCATGCGCCTGCGCGTGGGCGACCGGGAACTCGAATTCTTCAGCACCATGACGGTCTTCGGGACGGCCGCCGACATCACCGTCGCGGAGCTGGCCATCGAGTCCTTCTTCCCCGCCGACGCCGAGACGCGAAAGGTCCTCGAAGACCTCGCGTGAGCTTCTGGGGATCCGGATCTTCAGCTCAGGCCCGCCCTGCTCCTCCCGTTCACCGGCACCTGGCAGGGAAGATAAGGAGAGCCTAAGTTAGGCTGCCCTTGCAAGTTCTCCTCCGCGTCTTTCTTGGAGCCCCCCATGCGATCCCTTCCCCTCGCCGGCGTCACCGGTCTGCTGTGCGTCTCGGTCCTTGCGGGGTGCGGGGGCGGCTCCGACGCCGACGCGAACGCGCTCACCGTGACCTCCACCGACACCGCGTGCGAGGTGTCCAAGACGGACCTCGCGGCCGGGACGAACACCTTCAAGCTCATCAACAACGGGTCGAAGGTCACCGAGGTCTACTTCTACGCGCCCGACGGGAAGATCATCTCCGAGAAGGAGAACATCGGGCCCGGGACCAACTACGAGATCACCGTGACGCTGCCCGCGGGAGACCAGCAGATCGTGTGCAAGCCCGGCATGGTCGGGGACGGGATCGGCCAGGACGTCAAGGTGTCCGGTGAGGTCGGCGCGCTCGACCCGCGGCTGGCGAAGGCCGTCGCCGACTACCGGCTCTACATCGACAAGCAGGTCGCCGACACCGTGACCAAGAGCGAGGAGTTCGTCGCGAAGGTCAAGGCCGGGGACGTCGAGGGCGCCAAGGCGCTGTACGCGCCCTCGCGGTTCGGCTGGGAGAGCGTCGAGCCGGTCGCCGAGTCTTTCGGCGACCTCGACCCGAAGATCGACGCGCGGGAGGCCGACCTCACCGCCGAGGAGAAGAAGAACTGGACCGGCTGGCACCGGATCGAGAAGGCGCTGTGGGCGGAGAAGTCCACCGACGGGCTGGACGAGGTCGCCGACCGGCTGATCACCGACCTGAAGGACCTGCAGGACCGCGTCCACACCGTCGACATCACGCCCGCCTCCATGGGCAACGGGGCCAAGGAGCTCCTCGACGAGGTCGCCACCGGAAAGATCACCGGCGAGGAGGAGGCCTTCTCGCACACCGACCTGGTGGACTTCAAGGCCAACGTCGACGGCGCCTTCAAGGTCTACGAGCTGCTGAAGCCCGTCGTCCAGGAGAAGGACGCGGCGCTGGCCGCCTCGCTCGACGGGGCCTTCACCGCCGTCTTCGACTCGCTCAAGAAGTACGAGAAGGACGGCTCGTACGTCTCCTACGACACCGTCGAGGACGACGAGCGCAAGCAGCTCACCGACGTCGTCAACGCCCTGGGCGAGCCGCTGTCCAAGCTCGCCGCCGCGGTCGGCTGACCATGGCGGACCAGGACCGTCGCGCCGTGACCCGGCGTGCCGCGCTCGGAGCGGGACTGCTCGCGAGCGCGGCCGCCGGGGCCGCCGCCGTCGAATTCGGCGACAGGGCCGACACCGGGGCGTCGGCCCTGGAGCCGGTCGTGCCGTTCCACGGCGCACACCAGTCGGGTATCGCCACCCCCGTCCAGGATCGGCTCCATTTCGCCGCGTTCGACGTGGTGACCACGGACAAAGCCAGGTTCGTCCAGCTCCTCCGGGAGTGGACGGAGGCGGCCGAGGCCATGACCGCGGGCGGCAGCGTGGGACGCGGCGCGGTCCAGGGCAACCCGCTCGCCCCGCCGGACGACACCGGCGAGGCCCTCGGCCTGCCCGCGTCCAGGCTGACCCTCACGATCGGGTTCGGCGCGTCCCTGTTCACGAAGTTCGGGATGGAGGACCGGCGCCCCGCCGGGCTCGTCGACCTCCCGCACTTCCCCGGCGACAAGCTCGACCCGGCCCGCAGCGGCGGCGACCTGTGCGTCCAGGCGTGCGCCGACGACCCGCAGGTCGCCGTGCACGCGATCCGCAACCTCGCCCGCATCGGGTTCGGCGTCGTCTCGGTGCGCTGGTCGCAGCTCGGCTTCGGCAAGACGTCCTCCACCACGCCCGACAGCCAGACGCCGCGCAACATGTTCGGCTTCAAGGACGGCACCAGCAACGTGCCCGGCACCGACGAGGCCCAGCTCGCGCAGCACGTGTGGGCCGCCGCCGAGGACGGGACGCCCTGGATGGCGGGAGGCTCCTACCTCGTCGCGCGCAGGATCCGCATGCACATCGAGACCTGGGACCGCACTCCCCTCAAGGAGCAGGAGGACATCTTCGGCCGGACCAAGGGCGAAGGCGCGTCGCAGGGCGGACGGAAGAAGGAGCACGATCCCGTCGTCCTGGACGCGATGCAGCCCGGCGCGCACGTCCGCCTGGCCCACCCCGACAACAACGGGGGAGCGAAGATCCTGCGCCGCGGCTACTCCTTCACCGACGGAACCGACGGCCTCGGACGGCTGGACGCGGGCCTGTTCTTCCTCGCCTACCAGCGCGACGTCACCAAGGGGTTCGTGCGGATCCAGAGCAGCCTCGCCACCGACCTGATGAACGAGTACGTCCAGCATGTCGGCAGCGGGGTCTACGCGGTCCCGCCCGGCGTGAGCGGGGACGGTTTCTGGGGGGACACGCTGTTCGGCTGAATCAGGCCGCCGGTTCGGGGCTCGGCGCCCCGGCCGGAGCCGAGGGCCTGCCGCCGGCCGGGCGGAGGAACAGCGCCATCACGGGCACCACGTAGGCGACCCAGACGATGAGCTGCAGCCACGTGATCTGCGGCGTGACGTTGAAGATGCCCTGGAAGAACGTCTGCAGCCAGTCCCCGGCCGTGCCGAACTGCTCGAAGAGCTTCCAGGGCTCCAGCGCGACGGCCGTCAGCCCGGGCAGGACGTCGGCCTCCTGCAGGTCGTGGAAGCCGTACCCCAGGACGCCCGCCGCGACGACGACGAGCGCGGCGCCCGTCCACTTGAAGAAGCGCTGAAGGTTCAGGTTCAGGCCGCCCCGGTACAGGAGGTAGCCGAGCAGCACGGCCGTCAGCAGTCCGCTGAACGCGCCCGTCACGGGAAGGACGGGTGAGCCGTTGGAGTGGGCGATGTTCGTCCAGAGGAAGAGCGCCGTCTCCAGCCCTTCACGCCCGACCGCGAGGAACGCGACGACCGTCAGGGCGCGCGGCCCCATGTCCAGCGCGCTGTCCAGTCTCCCTTCCAGTTCGGCCTTGATGCCCCGCGCCGCCGACCTCATCCAGAAGACCATCCAGGTGACCAGCCCGACCGCGACGATCGAGAGGATCCCGCCGGTCAGCTCCTGGATCTTGAAGTGGTTCTCCTGCGCGACGAGGAACTGCAGCGCCAGCCCGAACGCCACGCTCAGCGCGACCGCGATCCCGACCCCGGTCCACACCGGCAGCAGGGCCCGGCGGTTGCCCGTCTTCACCAGGTAGGCGATGAGGATGCTCACCACGAGAGCGGCTTCGAGCCCCTCGCGCAGGCCGATCAGATAATTCCCGAGGAACACGCGAACACTCCAGGCTAGAAACTCAGGGCAGGCTAACCCAACCTTCCGGGCATGGACAGGGCAGCCCCCTCCCTGACCTTCGGAGAAGCGCAGGTTAACGCCGGTGCGGCGACCGGAGGCCGGTGGGTGGCGAGGGCGAAGGCCGCCGACGTCACCGTCGCCGGACCGGCCATCGGGTCCTTCTTTCCTGCGGAATCCGGGACCGGAAAGCCCTCGAAGAACTCTTCCGGCCCCCGGTAGGGTGCGGGATCGATTCGGTTGACGGGCGAACAAAGGGCGAGGAAATGGCCGGCTGGCTCAGAATTTCCATGGCAGCGGCACTCCTCGCCGCCACGACGTCATGCGCCTTCGTCCTCAGGGCCGACGACGGCGACGAGATCGTGGGCGAGGCGCCCGCTCCCACTCCGTCCCCCGCGCCCCTCAGCCCCAGCCCCGACGTCCCGAAGGACGAACGCGAGGACCCCGGCACCGCCTGGCCCCTGAAGATCACCGAGCAGACGAGACTGGCCCTGGCCGACTCCGCCCGCGAGGCCGGAGCGCGAAGCGGAGCCGTCGAGGTCGAGACCCGGGGCACCATCTACTACGGCGTCGTCTTCGGCGGGAAGCCCAAGGACGACGACTACTACGTCATCGCCAGCACAGACTCCACGTACTACTGGCACCGCACGGGCACCGGCCCCTGGCGGTACAAGGGCGACGGCGACGAGGGCCGCTGTGCCATGCCGGTCCCCGCCGCCCTGAAACTGGCCTGGACGGGCGTCCGCACCGACGACACGAGAAGCATCAGCCCCTGCCCGGACTGACCGCGTTCCATCCTGACCGCGCGGCGCTCGCTGGACCTGCTCGCGCCCACCGGTATTCCGAGGGAGGACACCCGCGAACCTTAGAACTGGCTCTTGATGCGAGTGGAGAAGGTCGCCCATGCGTTTCGGGAGAACGCGAGTGGTGCCTTGCCGGGGTTCTTGGAGTCCCGTACGGCGATCATTTGGGCAGAGTCGGCCACTTCGACGCAGGAGCCGTTCTCGGTGCTAGGGCTGCTCTTGCGCCACGTCCCGACTTCAACGCAATCTGCACCGTTTGTGCTGTAACTGCTCTTACGCCACAGGATCTGGGAGTCGCTCATTCGAGTCTTCGCGCCCTTCTGGCCTGCGGTCAGGTCATCTCGGCGGCGATCCGCAGGATCAGGGTGCGAGATTCGTCAGGTCCGAGTGACCTCGCCCGTAGATGGTTGAAGACTTCAGCGTACTCGCGGACCTGTCCGAGTTCTTCGAGATATATCCCTCCAAGTCGATACTGGACATAGGTGACATCCGGATCAAAGGGCTCGGGGAACCCGAGGATGTGGAAAGCGCCGTCTACGGCAGGGTGGGCACCGGCGTCGAAAGTCAGGACCTGGATGACGATGTTGGATGACAGTGCCAGCTCGGCCAGATGTTCGAGCTGGGCCTTCATGACCTCGGCTCCACCGACTTTGCGTCGTAGAACGGCTTCGTTCAGGACAATCCAGATCTTTGGGGCATCAGCTTCAACGAGCCGGTTCTGCCGCCTCATCCGGACGCTGACGCGCCGGTCCAACTCCTCCGGAGCAAGCGCGAACTCGCTGCCCATCAGCGCACGCACGTAACTCTCGGTCTGGAAAAGCCCGAAGACCGCCTCGGGTTGGTAAGACCGAAGTTCGGAGACCTCTTCTTCAAGGCCTACGTAGACCTCGAACCAACGTGGGATCGCCTCGCCGTGCTGGTTCCACCAGCCCTTGATGCGGCTCTGCCGTGCCAGCGTCGCGAGGTCTTCGGCCTGCTCGTCATCCAGCCCGTAGAACCGGGCGAGGGTGAGGATGTCGGCGGCTTTGGGGCCGTGCTTGGCGGTTTCTATCCGGGAGATCGTGATGGCCGCGATTCCCGCATGTCTTGCGGCTTCCTCTCGTGTTCTGCCTGCTGCTTCGCGCAGCTCTTTCATGAGAGAAGCGAGCCTCCGGCGCCGAACGGTGGGACTGCTGGGCATTGTTTCGCCCCTTTCTGCGGCTATTGCACGCGTTTGTTAAATAGATTTTTGATGTGCATCAAAAGTTTCGCTTTACATACGCTGGAGATCAGGTCCAGACTTCACAGCGTAGCGAGGTGGGCACGCTCCGGCTCGGGAACTGCGAAGTTCCGGGCGATGCGTGCTGCCCAGACGAGCTCACAGGGAGTGGTGATGACAACACCGCAGGCAGGTCTCATCCCTGCGCATGTGACCAGGTTCCTGCTGCTCGCCGAGTTGTGTCGCACGCTCGGCGAGCACGGGTGCACCTCTTGCCTGGTGAATCCGGCCTTCGGGAGCGCCGTGCTGCGGGTGGCGCGGGAGGGGCGGGCGGGAGAGTGGCTGGACGTCGGGTCCGTCGAGCGGGGCGACGACTGGGTCTTCATGTGGGAGAGGCAGTGGGGGCCGGTGTGCCACATGGACCAGGTCGCCCGGCACATCGCCCGGACGGTGGCGCGGTGACGGTGCCGCGGGCCGCCGCGGTCTTTCCGGGGGCGCCCGATCAGGCGGCGGGGGTACGCCGCTGGTTCACCGGCTGGCTCGGCGACGGGCACCCGGCGGCGGACGCGGGGGTGTTGCTGCTGTCGGAGGTCTTCTCGAACGCGTGCCTGCACAGCCGGTCCGCCGAGTCCGGCGGCACCGTCGACGTCGTCGCCGAGGTGGCGGGGCGGACCGTCAGGGTCGAGGTCGTCGACGGGGGAGGCGGGCCGGTGTCACTGACGGCCGGTGACCCGTCCTGCGACGCCGAGAGCGGCAGGGGGTTGTGGCTACTCGACCTGCTGTCCGAGGAGTGGGGCTCGGGGCCCCTGCCGGACGGCCGTTTCCGCGTTCACTACACCGTCGCCTTCTGAACCGTTTGTTCCGGAAGGACACTCGGCGCGACGACGGCCCCCGGCGGAAACCCGCCGACGTCGTCGGGAAGGTCCGCCGGGCCGGCGACGACACGGCCTGGTCCGCACTGCCCCCCTTGGAGTGCGGCTCAGGCCGGCGCGGTGGCCGTGAGTCCCGGCGAGGTGCGAATCGCTCCTTCCCGCCGTCGGCCGTTGTGCAAGACGCTGGCACGGGCCGCCCGGTGTCACCAACACATCCTCGTCCGCGTGCCGTCCATTGGACTTCGGACAAATGAAACCGCAGGTCAGCGCTATTCGACGCGGACGTCCAGGAAGATCGGGCGCTTGGCGGGGAGCAGGGTGCGGCCCTGCGGGTCGACCATCTTCCAGTAGAGCCGGCAGGTGCCGGACCGCTTGAGGGCCCGCACCGGCACCCGGATGTCGACGGTCTGCCCCGGTGGCGTCCGGGGGATCTCGACCCGCTCCGGGGCGTGGCAGATGTCCTCGTTCACGCGCATGAGGAAGCGGTCCTTCCACTCCACCGTCCCGGTGTTGCGCAGCCGCCACACCTTCTCGAAGGACTCGCCCTTCTCCACGAGGGTGCCGTCCGGGTAGGTGATGTCCCCTTCGAAGATCGAGTCGTCGACCTGGAGGGAGGGCGACGGCTTCGGCGCCTTGGCGGGCGTCTCCTTGAAGAAGGCGGTGCCCGCGATGATGACGCCGAGCATCGCGAACGCGACGACGGCCGAGAGGACGACCGCGTTCAGGCGGCGGCGCCGCGGCAGCGGACGCGCCTGGACGACCCGCCGCGGGACGATCACCGCGTCGGGTTCCGTGCTCGGGGCCGACCGGATGTCAGGCGGACCGGCGGCCTCACCGACGTCCGCCACCGAGGGTTCGGCGTCCGGGAGTTCGGAGAGGACCTTCGCCCGGCGCCAGTGCTCGCGCCATTCGCGTTCGGTCTCCTCCGGGTCGCGGCCCAGCCGCCCGACTGCCAGGACCCGCACGAACTCCCAGGTCGTCTCCCAGCTCGGCAGCCTGCGCCCCTGCGCCGCCGCGGCCAGCGACGACTTCGACGCCGCGGCGCCCAGCCGGGAGGACATCTCGGCGAACGGCGGATCGCCCGCCTCCACCTTGAGCCGCCACAGCCGGTCCGCGAACGCGGCCACCGGCCCCGCCTGCGGGTCGGGACGGCTGGGCCTGCGCCCGCGCTGCCCACGCCCGTCGACCTGCGCTGGTTCTCGCAACTGCCCCCGCCCCCGGTACCCGAACGACTTGAAGAAAAATGGAACACCCGGTCGTTGACGATACCGACGAGACCGCGGAGCCGACCTACCGGTCAGAGGGTGTGGAGACGAGTTCGGCGAGGTCGGAACACCGGTTCGACGAGCCTCGCCGCTGTCTCAGGAGTCGTCGGGTACCTGTCCGATCGGTCGCCGGTCAGAGGGTGGGGACGATCATGGGGGTGCCGGTGACGGGGTCGGGGACGACGAGGTTGGGGAGGTCGAAGACCTTCTCGATGAGGGGGGCCGTGACGATGTCGGACGGGGGACCCTCGGCGATGACGGCGCCGGACTTCATGGCGATGAGGTGGTCGGCGTAGCGGCAGGCCTGGTTGATGTCGTGGAGGACGGCGATGACGGTGCGGCCCTCGTCGCGGAGGCGGGCGAAGAGGGACAGCAGCTGGTACTGGTGGGCGATGTCCAGGTAGGTGGTGGGCTCGTCCAGGAGGAGGTAGGGGGTCTCCTGGGCGAGGACCATCGCGACCCAGACGCGCTGGCGCTGGCCGCCGGAGAGGTCCTCGACGCGGCGGTCGGCGAGGTCCGTGACGTTGGCGGACGCCATGGCCTCGGTGACGGCGCGCTCGTCCTCGTCCGACCAGGTCGACAGGAAGCTCTGGTGCGGGTAGCGCCCGCGGGCGACGAGCTGTCGGACCGAGATGTTCTCGGGGGCGTCGGCCGACTGGGGGAGGAAGCCGACCTGACGGGCCAGGGCCTTGGGGCGGGTGCGGGAGATGTCCTGGCCGTCGAAGGTGACGGCGCCCTCCTTCGGGGAGAGCAGCCGGACGAGGGAGCGCAGGAGCGTCGACTTGCCGCAGGCGTTGGCGCCGACGACGGCGGTGAACGCGCCGTCGGGGACGTCGAGGGTGAGCGCGGTGGAGATCACCCGGTCGCCGTAGGCGAGGGTGAGGTTCCGGGCGGAGAGGCGGGATTTCACGATTTCTTCGTCTCTTTGAAGAGCAGCCAGATGAAGTAGGTGCCTCCGACGGCCGTCGTCATGACGCCGACGGGCAGGGAGGTGGGGGCCAGCAGCATCTGGGCGGCGAGGTCGGCGGCGAGCAGCAGGACGGCGCCGGTCAGGGCGGCGGGGACGAACGGGACGCCCGCCGCGCCGGCGAGGCGGCGGCCGATCTGGGGGGCGGCCAGCGCGACGAACACGATCGGGCCCGCGACGGCCGTGACCGTGGCGGTGCAGCCGACGCCGACCAGGACGACCAGCGGGCGCAGCACGTTCAGGTCGACGCCGGTGGAGGCGGCGAACTCGTCGCCCAGCACGCTCTGGTGCATCGCGTGGGCCAGGGCGGCCATCGCCAGGAAGAGCAAGGCCAGGACGGTGAAGCCGGGGGTGAGGTCGTCCCAGCCGACTCCGTTGAGGGAGCCCGCGCTCCAGCTGGTCATGGCGATCGCGACCTCGAGTTCGGCGCGCAGCACGATCCAGGAGTTCAGGGCGGTGAGGATCGCGTTCATCGCGATGCCGATGATGATCAGCCGCAGGCCGCTCACCCCGGACTTCCAGGACAGCAGGTAGATCGCCGTGGCGGCCAGCAGCCCTCCGGCGATCGAGCCCGCCGCCAGTGTCGCGGCGCCGCCCGACAGCAGGACGGTCACCAGCAGCGCGCCGGTGTAGGCGCCGGCGTCGAGGCCGATGATGTCGGGGCTGCCGAGCGCGTTGCGGGTGAGGTTCTGGAAGACGGCTCCGGCGACGCCCAGTGCCGCGCCGAAGACGAGCGCCGCCGCCACCCGGGGCAGCCGCCACTCGCGGATGACGACCACCGAGTCGCCCTGCCCGGCGAGCGCGGCCAGCGCCTCGCCCGGAGTGGCCCAGGCCGCCCCGTAGCAGAGGCCGAGCAGGCCCAGCGCGAGCGCGACGACGACCAGCGCGGACGACGCCACGACGGTCCGGCGTTCGGCGCGGGCGGAGAAGCGGCCCGCGCGCAGCACGAGAGGAGTCATAGGGCGGCCGTTCCGTAGCGTCGTACGGCCCAGATGAGCACCGGGCCGCCGAGGAAGGCGGTGACGACGGCGACGGGCACCTCGCCGGTGGGCAGCAGCACCCGGGAGAGGACGTCGGCGATCATCAGCAGGACGGGGCTCAGCACCATCGTGTAGGCCATGAGCCAGGGGATGGAGCCGGACGCCAGCCGGCGGGCCAGGTGGGGCACGATCAGGCCGACGAAGGCGATCGGCCCGGCCACGGCGGTGGCGGTCGCGGCCAGCAGGGTGATCAGGGTGAGGACGGCCACGCGGGTGCGCAGGATGTTCGCGCCGAGCGTCGAGGCGACCTGCTCGCCGAGGGCGAGGGCGTTCAGCGGCCGGGTCACCGCCATGGCCCCGACCAGGGAGACGAGCAGCACGGCCAGCGGGATGAGGAACGGAGACTGCTCGCGTCCGGCGAGGGAGCCGACGTACCAGAAGCGGAACTTGTCGAAGACGTCCGGCTGGAGGAGGCGCATGCCGAGGGAGAGGCCGGCGAGCAGCGAGCTGAGCGCCGTTCCGGCCAGGACGAGCCGCAGCGGCGAGGTCCTGCCGACGGAGTAGACGACGACCGCGGCGATCACGGCTCCGACGAACGCCAGCAGCAGCTGCGTGACCTGCGATCCGGCCACGCCGAGCGCCGCGCCGACCGTGACGGCGAAGCCCGCGCCTCCGGTGACGCCGAGGATGCCGGGTTCGGCGAGGGGGTTGCGGGTCAGCGTCTGGACGAGCGCTCCGGCCGTGCCGAGGGCCGCGCCCACGCAGACGGCGAGGAGGGTGCGCGGCCCGCGGATGTCGCGGACGATGAGGTGCTCGGTGCTGCCCGAGTAGTCGGTGAACGCCCGCAGCACCTCGGCGGGTGCGACCGCCTGTGCTCCCACACAGACGCTCGCAACCGCCATGGCGACCAGGAGGAGAAGGGATCCGGCGAGGATCACGACCCGCCGGGGGAGGTCAGTCGTCAAGATCCGCTACTCCGCGCTTCCAGTAGCCGGTGAACA
Organism: Actinocorallia aurantiaca; assembly: GCF_039533685.1. Taxonomy (NCBI): domain Bacteria; kingdom Bacillati; phylum Actinomycetota; class Actinomycetes; order Streptosporangiales; family Thermomonosporaceae; genus Actinocorallia; species Actinocorallia aurantiaca. The sequence goes on from NZ_BAAATZ010000003.1 coordinate 375,196, forward strand.
GGGAGTCGAGTCTCCCCTTGCTCCAGGCGCGCAGGGGTTTGATGTCGTCGGTCTCCCCGGCGGCGAACAGGAACGTCCGCGCGTCGGGCAGGTCGAGGGACTGCACGGTCTCCGCGAGCGAGGACCGGGCGCCGGAGCGGGTCAGCCACGTGACGGAGACGCCGACCCGTTCCACCAGCGGGTAGGCGTGGTCGGCGGCGTCGTCCGTCTCGATCACGACCTGCGCGGAGACGTCGGACGGCGATTCCTCCAGCCACCGCGCGACCGCCGGGAGGGCCGTCGTGTCGACGGCGAACACGTAGTGGTCGTAGGTGTGGGGGAATGCCTTGGCTCCGGGCGGTCCGGCGATGGCGACCTCGTCGCCGACCGCGACGGAGGACGCCCAGGCCGAGCCGACACCGCCTTCGTGCACCACGACGTCCAGGTCGAGCTCCCGCGCGGCCGCGTCGTAACGGCGGATCGTGTACTTGCGCGCCGTCGGGAACGGTTTCGGCCAGTCGAGCATCAGCTCTTCGTTGGGGACGGGAAGCCGGAGGGTTCCGTCGGGATCGGGGAAGACGATCCTGACATGGTCGTCCGCCTGGTAGCTGTGGAGGCCGTCGAGGCCGGGCCCGCCCACCGTCACCCGGACGATGTTCGGCGTCACGCGCGCCGTCCGCAGGACGGTGGTGGTGCGGATGCCGATGGGGTAGGGAATGCGGACCACGCCGCCTCCCTCACGGTGGTGGGAGGCGACGCGTTCGCGGGGGTTGCTGCGGTCCACGGAGGCTCAGTTCTCCAGGAGGGTTGCGAGCGCCTTGTCGAGGGCGTCGATGGTCTTGAGGGCCGAGGTGTAGGTCACCGCTTCGGTGTAGGGCACCGGGATGGCCTTGCCGGCCTTGACCGCCGGCAGGTTCTTCCACAGCTCGGTGTCCAGGACGTACTTGACGGACTCCGCGGGGGTGCCGTCGGCCTGCACGGTGTAGGTGATGGCGTCGGCCTCGGAGAAGCTGGCGGGGAGTTCCTCGATGGAGGGGTACTCGCTGACGGCCGCGCTGCCGGCGCCCTTCTTCTTCACCTCGCCGTAGTACTGCACGCCGAGGTCGACGGCGACGTTGGTGCCCCAGGAGCCGGCGAACTCGCGGTGGAACTCTCCGGCCCCGACCTCTCCGTAGGCGCCGAGGTGCCCGAACTTCAGGTCCTTCAGGACGTCCTTGTACTTGTCGGAGACCTGCTTCGCCTTGTCCTCGTAGGCCTTCTTGTTCGTCTCGAAGTTGTCGAGCCGTCCCGCGGCGTCGGACTGCTGGCGGGACTGCTCGCGCCAGGCGTCGGGCAGGGTCGGGCCGATGGCGACGACGGGGGCGATCGACTCCAGCCGCTTGATGTCGACGTCGGCGAGGACGGGCGCGGGCACGCCGATGACGATGAGGTCGGGCTTGACCGCGGCGACGGCCTCGTAGTTGGTCTCGGCGGCGGTCTCGCCCGCGATCTTCTCGAGCTTCTCGTAGGTGGCGCGGTCCTCGTCGGTCATCATCGGGATGCCGCGCTTCCAGGAGGAGATGCCGACGAGGGCGGCGTCGGCCTCAATGAGGACGGGCACGGCGTAACCGGTCGCGACGACCCGCTTGGGGTCGGTCGGAATGGTGATGTCGCCGTTGTCGGCCTTGAACACGCGGGTGGCGGACTTGTCGGACTTGTCGGCCGCCTCGTCGCCGGAGCCGCATCCGGTGGCGGTGAGGGCGAGACCGAGGGCCAGGGCACCGACGATGCGCCAGGACTTACGAGAGGACATGGGGGCTTTCCTTACATACATGCAGGTGGGAGGGCTCCGGAGGATCCGGAAGCGTTACTTAGGCTAGCCTTACCTTCCCTGTGCGGGATATCGGTGAGAGGTCAACCTCTGTCGGTCAGCGGACATTCGGCCGATCTTTCGTTCCAGGTCAGGGGGTCGTGTCCGTCTTCTCCCGGGCCAGGGTCGCCCGGCGCAGGCCCGGCACGCACACCGCCGCCACCAGCGCGGCCGCCGCGCAGACCGCTCCGTTGACGACCGCCGCTCCGCCCGGGTTGAACCAGCGGGCCAGCAGCGCGGCCTCGGCGCCCGCCAGGACGCGGCCGCTGGTGTCCTCGGCGTTGAGCACGCCGTTGATCCTGCCGCGCAGCCCGTCCGGCGTGTGGTGCTGCACCAGCGAGTACTCCAGCACCTCGTAGACGACCCCGGCGGCCCCCGTGACGGCGAGCATCACGAGCGCGACGGGCAGCGCCCCGCTCAGCCCGAACCCGATGGTCGCGAGCCCGCCGAGGAACGCCGCGCCCAGCAGCACGAGTCCCGGCCGGCGGGTTCCGCCGAGCCACCCGCTGGTCATCGAGACGATCACGGCTCCGACCGCCGGGGCCGTGTAGAGCAGCCCCAGCACCATCTCGTCGCCCCCGAAGCGCTTGTCGACGAATTCGGGGAACAGGACGGTCGGGACGCTGAACAGCGCGGTGACCGCCCCGAGCGCGAGCAGCCCGCCCACGGTCGGGTGCCGCACCGCGAACCGGAAGGCCGAGCGCAGCGAGGTCCTGTCCTCCTCGCCCCCGCCCCGCTGCGGGGGCAGCGATCCGACCCGGGTCAGCAGCAGCACGGTGAGCGCCGTGGCGAGGGCCGTGACGGTGTACGCCCATCCCGGGTCCCACAGCGCGATGACGACACCGCCGAGGAAGGGCGCGACGATGGAGCCGAGGTGCCCGGTCAGCGAGATGAGCGTCCCCGCCGCCGGCAGCTGCTGCGGCTTCACCAGCGTGGGCGTCGCGGCCATCAGCGCCGTCGTGCTGACGCCGGTGGCCAGCCCGTTCCAGCCGACGCAGGCGTAGACGGCCCACACGGAGGGCTCGTCGAGGAACGCGTTGGCGGCCAGCCCGACGAAGCCCAGTCCGGCCGCGGCCCGGGACGCGATGATCAGCGGACGCCGGTCCATCCGGTCGGCCACCACCCCGCCGGCCAGCGAGCCCAGCAGCATCGTCAGGCTCATCACCATCGTCGTGACGGCCACCCCGAACGACGATCCCGTCAGGTCGTACACCTGGTCGGAGAGCGCCACCGCCGCCATCCCGAGTCCCAGCAGCGACACCGTCCGCGCGATGAAGATCGCCCGGAAGGCCGGGCTCTCCCGCAGCGGCGCGGTGTCGAGGACGAAGTTGCGCAGCCCCATACCCGTTCGTCTCCGTGGATCTCGCCTCGTCCGGGACCGGCGACCCGGGTGGGTGCCGCCGCGGCCCGGAGGAGTGGTTCGATGTCGTCGGCCTGGCGGGGGCGTGATCCTTCGAGCGTGCAGGAGGGGTCTTCGCCGAACCGGAGGCGCCACTTAGGCTAGCCTTGCCTTCCCTTGGTGGGATATCGGCAGGAGGTCAACCCGTGTCGGTCAACGGACATTTCGGTACCGATCCGGACTGGTGCGAGGAATACGGCTACGGACTCGGCAGGCCCGACGGCATCTGCGTGCTGAAGTACGGCTCGGCCAGGATGCTGGGATTCGGAGAGGGGCGGGACGACTTCCTGCACCAGCTCTACTGGTCGCCCGACGGCCTGCTCGGCACGCTCTCCGGGACGGACGGCCGGTTCGTCGGCCAGCGGGAGGCCCTCTGGGTGAAGAGGGCGGTGAGCCACGAGGTCAGCGGGGGCGCGGGCCAGACCACCTACCGCGTCTTCCTGCGCGAGGTTCCCCCGGCGCTGCGGGACGTGCGGGTCGCGGCGGTCTCCGTGAGCGCCGAGGCGACCAGGCTCATCCAGTTCATCGCCACCGCGGGAGTGACCGAGGCCGAGGCGCTGGAGGCCCGCGCCCGCATCATGGCGGGACTGGGCGCGACGACCCGCGAGTTCACCGGCCACTGCGCGGACGGCCGCGGCTTCGCGATGACCGTGGCCCGCTCCCTGACGCGTGAGCCCGCCGACCCCACCCGGCTGGAGGAGTGGGCCGTCCGGCTGTGCACCAGCGTCAAGACCCTGCAGCGGGACTTCGAGCGCGAGTTCGGCATGTCGTACTCGCAGTGGCGCACCCGGTTGCGCCTGCAGGCGGCCCGGGTGCTCCTGAAGGAGCCGCGGCCGGTCACCCAGGTCGCCCACCAGGTGGGTTACGCGAGCCCGTCCGCGTTCATCCAGGCCTTCTCGAAGGAGTACGGCCACACGCCGGGCGAATACGTCCGCCGCCGGTAGGGGGGACTCATCCGCTGAGGGTCGCCATCGCCCGCTCCGGTTCCCAGTGGGCGCGCAGCGAGGTGATGAGGCCTTCCTCGTCGACGGTGTAGACGATCACGCAGTCGACCGTCATGGTCGTGCCGTGGCCCAGCGTCATGGTGAGGGTGGCGATGTTGGCGCAGCAGGGGCCGTTGGCGAACGAGTCCCTGACGTGGAAGCGGATGCCCTGCACGGTGCTGACGAACTCGTCCCAGAACTTCCCGATGCCCTCGCGGCCCCGGTGGCCCGCCCCTTCGGGATCGAGCATGGAGGGGCCCACCGGGTCCTCCACCAGCGCGTCGGCGGAGAATGCGGCGAGCCACTCGTCGCGCTTTCCGGCGGAGGCCGCGGTCATGGACCGCCGCGCCGCACGGCGGGCGGGATGGTCGCCGTCCGGCGCTTCCCAGATGACAGCGGAGGAAGAGGTCACCCGTAAAACTGTAACGTGTTCTCGTTTCGGGTCAAGGGTTGACTTTGGAGACCACCGATTCGGCGAAGCGCTCGAGCTTCTCGACCTTCTTGGCGAGGGGCTCGGTGTCCGGGCCCTTGATGTAGGGCATGCGGAAGCCGACGATGACGTCCGTGACGCCCTTGTCCTCCAGGCGCTTCACGCCGTCGACGGTGTAGGCGTCCAGGGAGATGACGTGGATCTCGAACGGGCGGTCCGCGGTGCCCTCCTCGGCGCGCGCGGCCGCGAGCCCGGCCAGCAGGACGTCCAGCTCCTCGGCGTCGCCGCCGCCGTGCATCCAGCCGTCGCCCAGCCGCGCGGCGCGGCGCAGCGCGGGCCGGCTGTGCCCGCCGACGAGGATCGGGACCGGCTCCGCGGGAGTGGGGGACATCTTCACCGGCGGGAAGTCGAAGAACTCCCCGTGGTACTCGAAGTAGCCGCCGCGGGTCAGGCCGCGGACCACCTCGATCGACTCGTTCATCCGCCTGCCGCGCCCCTCCCACGGCACCCCCATCACCTGGAAGTCCTCCCGCCACGGGCTCAGCCCGACGCCCAGCGCCAGCCGGCCGCCGGTCAGGCAGGCGATCGAGCTCGCCTGCTTGGCGACCAGCACCGGCGGACGCACCGCTAGTTTCAGGACGAACGGCGTGAACCGGATCGTCGATGTCACCGCGCCCATGGCCGCGATGAGGGTGAACGTCTCGATGAAGTCCTTGTCCTCCAGGAACTCCCGGCTCCCGTCGGGGGTGTAGGGGTAGCGCGAGTCGGACTCCTCGGGGTACACCAGCGAGTCCGCGACGCTGATGCTGGAGTACCCCGCCGCCTCGGCGGCCCGCGCCAGCGGAAGGTGGTAGGACGGGTCTGTCATGGCCTCGGCATAAGTGAACCGCATGGGCCGGAGCATAGTAGAACCTGTTTCAGGTCGGTGGGCCCGATCCCGCCTGCCGGTCGCCGGCCAGCGGCAGGCGCAGAACGAAACGGGCGCCGCCGGAGGGGTTGTCGGCCAGGGTGAGGGTGCCGCCGTGGGATTCGGCGATCTCGCGGGAGATGGGCAGGCCCAGGCCGGTCCCTCCAGGGTCCCTGCGGCGCGCCTCTTCCGAGCGGTGGAAGCGTTCGAAGACGAGTTCGCGCTCTTCCGGGGGCACGCCGGGGCCGTCGTCGACGACCTCGAGGACGGCGTCGGGGGGTTCGGCCTTGACGGTCACCCGGATCTCCCGAGAGGCGTGGCGGTCGGCGTTGGTCAGCAGGTTGGCCAGCAGACGGGTCAGCCGGACCCGGGAGGCCGACACGACGACTCCGGAGTCGGGGCAGCTGAGGGCCCAGTGCTTGAAGGCGTGGCGCCTCAGCTCCTCTGAGACCAGGCCGCCCAGGTCGACGGGTTCGGCGGGGATGGCCTTGTGCGCGTCGAGACTGGTGAGCTCCAGCAGGTCGCAGACCAGGTCGTTGAGTCGCTGGGCGTCCCGCAGCACCGAGTGCAGGACCTCGTTCGGGTCGACCTGCGGGTCGGAGAGCGCCTCCTCCAACCGCAGTTGCAGGCCGGTGAGGGGGTTGCGCAGGTCGTGGGAGACGTCGGAGACGAACCGGCGCTGGCGCTCCACCGCCTCCTGCAGGGACAGGGAGATCCGGCGCTGCTGCTCGTGCGCCTGCTGGAGTCGGTCGTTGAACCTCTGGAGTTCGCGGGAGCGGGCGTAGATCCGCTGCTCCATCGCCTCCAGTTCCGCCAGGTCTCCGGCCTCGGCGAGGTGGCGGGCCCGGTGCAGCCGCTGCAGGAAGCCGGTGACCTCTTCGGCCTGGTGGATGATGAACTCCACCCGGTGGTCCGGGCCGAAGACCGGCGCGGCGACCTGGCTCCAGTAGCGTTCCTTGAAGACCCCGGGCCGGTCGGGCACCTCCTCGCTCTGCCTCTGGAGCGCCACGACTCCCTGCTCGCCGGTCTCCAGCACCCGTTCGAGGGAGTCGCGCAGGGTGGAGTCCTCCGCCTTCGGATCGACGGGATCGCTGGGGAAGATGTCGAAGACCGACTTGCCGATCATCTCCTCGGGCCGCTTTCCCGACACCCGGAGACAGGCGTCGTTGGCCGCCGCGACGATGAAGTCGCGGTCCAGCAGCACCGTGGGAGAGGGACCGTCCCGGAACACCGCCCCGTAGTCGATTTTCGAGTTTCCCATCACGACACCGTTCGCAGAGATCCGACAGAACCAAAACAGGATTTTTCGTTGTGTCTATTCCTGTTCCGATCCCTCCCCACGACGCCTTGGGGTGATCTTTGCCCCGGTGTTCTTCTTTCTTGCCGGGCGGAGGGCGGGGTCGGCATTTGGGTTTCCCCCCTAGCGGAGGCCCACCCGGTTGAGTGGATAATCCCCACGTGTTCAAGACTCTCTTCGCCCGGTCGAGCAACTTCTTCTGGTACGCGTCCGTGGGCCTCCTGCTGATCGCGGCCTGGATGGTGCTCAAGGGCTCCTACCTGGTGGTGCCGGCCGTCCCCCTGGCCGCCGTCGCCGCCTTCTCGATGTGGGTGTCCTTCTCCTTCCGGGGGGCGCAGGTCGAGATCTCCGAGAACGGGATCGCCGGCCACGGCTTCCTCGGCGTCCCCTTCATCCGGTGGAGCGAGGTCAGCAAGGTCAGCACCACCCGCGCCCTGGGTCTGAACTACGTCCTCGTCGGCTCCTACTCCGACCCGGACGACTTCCGCCTCGGCCCCTTCACCCGCGGCGACATGGAGAAGATCACCGAGATCTGGGAGACCCGCCCCGACTGAGCGGCCGGGCCGAGAAAGAGACCCAGACCACGTAGTAGAACCCGGTTCTCGGAGGGGACGGCGGCCTAGTCTTACCTAAGTGAACGAAACAGTTTCGTTCACCTAGGGGAGTGGGGATGGCGCTAGAGTCTCTCGATGTGGCTGAACAGCGTCGGAGCCGGTTGTCTCCGGAGAGGGAGAGAGAGCTGTTCGCGGCAGTGCTCGACCTCGTGCGGGAGGTCGGGTACGACGCCCTGACGATGGACGCGATCGCGGCCCGGACCCACTCCAGCAAGGCGACGCTCTACCGGCAGTGGCGGAGCAAGCCGGAACTGGTGGCGACGGCGCTGGCCAGGTGCGAGCGCCCTTCGATCGCCGACGTCGACACCGGGAGCCTGGCCGAGGATCTGCGGGGCATGGCCCGGTGGCTCGGCGAGGAACTGCCCAGCGGCATGGAACTCATGCGGGCCCTGGGCCACGCGTCGGAGCAGGACGAGGAGCTGCGGACGGCGCTGCGCGGGCTGGTCGTCGAACCGGAACTGGCGAAACTCCGGCTGATGGTCGCGCGCGCCGTGCGGCGGGGCGAACTGAAGCCGGACAACCCGGCGCTGGGGTTCGTCGCGGAGATGCTGCTGGGCGGGCTGGCCGGCCGCTGGCTGGTCGAGGGCCTGGACGCCGACGCCGACTACCTGCTGCGTTACGTGGACGCCGTGATCATCCCCGCTCTCGACCTCTCCTGAGCCCCACCCCGCTCGGAGCACTCCCTTCCCTTCCCCCGGATCTCGATTTCAACGGGAGCTCTCTTCAGCCATGGCTACTTTCCTCTACAAGCTTGGGCAATTCGCCTTCAAGAGGCGGTGGTTCGTCCTCATCGGATGGCTGCTCGCCCTGGGCATCGCGGGCTTCGGCGCGGCCGCCGCCCCGAGCGCGGCGGGCAACCAGTTCTCCCTCCCCGGCACCGAGTCGCAGCGGGCCTTCGACCTGCTGGCCGAACGCTTCCCCGGGATGAGCACGGACGGCGCCACGGCCCGGATCGTGTTCAAGGCCCCGGACGGCACGCAGATCACCCGGCCGGACCAGAAGGCCAAGGTCGAGAAGGCGCTCGCGGAGCTGAAGTCGGTTCCGGGCGTGCAGAACGTGACCGACCCGTACCGGACCCAGGCGGTCAGCCGGACCGGGACGATCGCCTACGCGCAGGTCACCTACGGGGTGAACGTCTTCGAGATGACCGAGGACAACCGCGAGGGCCTGCTGGAGGCCATGGAGAACGCCCGTGACGGCGGGCTCACCGTCGAGGGCGGCGGCGACGCGCTGCTGGCCCAGATGGAGGGCGGCGCCACCGAGGCGATCGGCGTGGGCCTCTCGGCGATCGTGCTGATCCTGACCTTCGGCTCGCTGGTCGCCGCGGGCCTCCCGCTGATCACCGCGATCCTGGGCGTCGGCATCTCCGTCGCCGGCATCTACGCGCTCAGCTCCACCCTCGAGCTCAACAGCACCACCCCGACCCTGGCCATGATGATCGGCCTGGCGGTCGGCATCGACTACGCGCTGTTCATCGTCTCCCGCTACCGGGCCGAACTCGCCGCCGGACGCCCCCACCTGGAGGCCGCGGGGCGGGCCAGCGGCACGGCGGGCTCCGCGGTGGTCTTCGCGGGCCTGACGGTCGTCATCGCGCTGGCCGGACTCTCCGTGGTGAACCTTCCGATGCTCACCAAGATGGGCCTGGCGGCCGCGGCGGCCGTCGTCGTCGCCGTCCTGATCGCGCTGACCCTGATCCCCGCCCTGCTCGGCTTCGCGGGGGAGAAGGTGCGCTCCCGCAAGGACCGCAAGAGCACCGAGCACGTCGACGAGGAGGACTCCGGCCTCGGCGTGAAGTGGGCGAACTTCGTGCTGCGCCGCCCGATCCCCGTGCTGCTCGCGGGCGTCCTCGGCCTGGGCGTGCTGGCACTTCCCGTCGCGGACCTGACGCTCGCGCTGCCCGACGAGGGCTCGCAGCCGCCGTCCACCACCCAGCGCCAGGCCTACGACCTGCTGTCCGAGGGCTTCGGGCCGGGCTTCAACGGCACCCTGCTGACGGTCGTGGACGCCTCCGGCAGCAAGGCGCCGCAGGAGGCGGCGAAGTCGATCACCGCCGAGCTGCAGAAGCTGGACGGCGTCGTCGCGGTCACCCCGCCGACCTTCAACCAGGCGGGCGACACCGCGCTGTTCACCACCATCCCCGAGACCGGTCCCGGCGACCCGGCGACCGAGGAGCTCGTCCAGAAGATCCGCGACACCGCCTCCGGGCTGGAGGAGCGGACGGGGACCGACATCCTGGTCAGCGGCCAGACGGCGGTCGCGATCGACCTGTCGCTGAAGATCGACGACGCGCTGGTGCCCTACCTCGCCCTGGTGGTGGGCCTGGCGTTCCTGCTGCTGATCCTGGTGTTCCGCTCGATCCTCGTCCCGCTCAAGGCGGCCCTGGGCTTCCTGCTGTCGGTGCTGGCCGCGCTCGGCTCCGTCGTCGCGGTGTTCCAGTGGGGCTGGCTGAAGGACCTGATCGGGCTGGAGACCACCGGGCCCATCATGAGCATGATGCCGATCTTCATGGTGGGCGTGGTGTTCGGCCTGGCGATGGACTACGAGGTCTTCCTCGTGACCCGGATGCGCGAGGCGTACGTGCACGGCGAGTCGCCGAAGGAGGCGGTCGTCACCGGCTTCCGGCACGGCTCGCGGGTCGTCACCGCCGCCGCCGTCATCATGATCAGCGTGTTCGCTGGATTCATCGGCATGAGCGACTCCATGGTCAAGATGATCGGCTTCGGCCTGGCCATCGCGGTCCTGTTCGACGCCTTCGTCGTCCGCATGGCGATCGTCCCGGCGGTCCTGGCCCTGCTCGGCAGGTCCGCGTGGTGGCTTCCGGGCTGGCTCGACAGGATCCTGCCGAACGTCGACGTCGAGGGCGAGCGGCTGAACGCCGTCCTGGCGGAGCAGGAGGAGCGGGAGAAGGTTCCCCAGCC
>NZ_BAAATZ010000003.1:385623-460753 GCF_039533685.1 Actinocorallia aurantiaca
ACGTGATCTCACTCCCATCGGGAGGGGATCACTCCTGGTGAGGTATGTATCGGGATTTTCGGGAGAGAAGGGATCTACGACGACGCCTCGCTCGTTGGGTGGTCGCCGGAGCAGGCAAAACGGGTAGGAGGCTGGGATGGAGATTTCGGTACTCGGGTGGGGATTGACGCTCGGCTTCATCGCCGTTCTGTTCGCCCTGGATCTGGGACTGGGCGTGCTGAGGCCGCACCATGTGGGGTTCAAGGAGGCCGCGGCCTGGTCGACGTTCTACGTCCTGGTGGCGCTCGCGTTCGGGCTGGTGGTGGGGACGCAGTTCGGCTGGGGGTACGGCGGGGAGTACTACGCCGGTTACCTCGTGGAGAAGAGCCTGTCCGTGGACAACCTCTTCGTCTTCGTGATCATCATGTCGACGTTCGCGGTGCCCGACAAGTACCAGCAGGAGGTCCTGACGTTCGGGATCCTGCTGGCGCTGGTGCTGCGCGCGATCCTCATCGCGCTGGGCGCCACGCTCCTGGCGCTGTTCTCCTTCATGTTCCTGCTGTTCGGGCTGCTGCTGATCTGGACGGCCGTGCAGCTCTTCCGGCACCGCAACGAGGACGCCAACGTGGAGGACAACCTGCTGGTCCGGGCCGCCCGCCGGTTCCTGCCCGTCACCGACGAGTACATGGACGGCCACATGGTGACCAGGGTGGACGGACGGCGGGTGGTGACACCGCTGTTCATCGTCCTGCTCGCCATCGGCGGGACGGACATCCTGTTCGCGCTCGACTCCATTCCGGCCGTGTTCGGCGTGACGCAGGAGGCCTACATCGTCTTCGTGGCGAACGCGTTCGCGCTGCTCGGCCTGAGGGCGCTGTTCTTCCTCGTGACGGGCCTGCTGGACCGGCTGGTGTACCTGTCGACGGGCCTGGCCCTGATCCTGGCGTTCATCGGCGTGAAGCTGATCCTGCACTGGGCCCACGACCTCAGCGACGCGGTGCCCGTCGTCACGACGCCGTTCTCCCTGGCCGTCATCGCCGTGATCCTGACCGTCACGGTCGTGGCGAGCCTCGTCAAGATCCGCCGCGACCCGTCGGCGCGGGCCCACTCGGGCAGCGTCGTGGTGGTGAGCCGCGCCCCGGGCCGGCCTCAGGAGAAGAAGGAGGAGTGACCGGGTTTCTGCGCCAGCCGGTGCACGAGCCGGTCGCCGCCGCCCAGCATGTGCCTCTGTCCCTCCACGACGACGGCGATGGGGGCGGCGGCGCCCGGCCTCGCCCGCACCAGCACCTGCTCGTGGCTGATCTGGAAGTGCAGCCAGTGCCCCCGGTAGCGCAGGTCGAAGTCCAGCCACTTGAGGTCGTCGGGCAGGCAGGGGTGCAGCCGCAGCGCGTCGGCCCGGGTCTCCAGGCCGGTGTAGCAGCGCTGGAAGATGTCGATGGTCCCGGCCATCGCCCCCAGGTGGATCCCCTCCCGCGTGGTGCCGCCCTGGGTGTCGGAGAGGTCGGCGGCGAGCGCCTCGCGCAGCAGCTCCCATGAGCCCTCGCGGTTGCCGCGGGACATCACCCAGGAGTACACGACACTGCTGAGCGTCGAGCCGTGGGTGGTGCGGGACCGGTAGTAGTCCACGGTCTCGGGGATGGACGCGGGGTCGAAGTCGTAGCCGAGCCGCTCCAGGACCGCGCCGAGCTCCTCGGCGCTCAGCAGGTAGAAGAGCATGAGCACGTCGGCCTGCTTGGAGGCCTTGTAGCGGTTGGTGGTGTCGTCCTCGGCCTCCAGGATGAGGTCGAGGCGGCCGATGTTCCCGTACCGGGCGCGGTAGCCGTCCCAGTCCAGCTCCTCCAGTTCGGCGTAGCCCTCGAACTGCCCGATCAGGCCGCCCGGCAGGAACGGCACGTGCAGCCTGCGGCTGACGCGGTCCCACTGCTCCAGCTCGCCCGGTGTGACGCCGAGCCGCTGCCACAGGTCCTCGGTGTGGTGCCCGCCGAGGACCTCGTGCGCCTCCAGGACCCGGGCGAGCGTCCAGGCGGCCATGATGTTGACGTAGGCGTTGTCGTCCAGGCCTTCCCCGGGGCGGTCGGGGTAGCCGTCGTGGAACTCGTCCGGCCCCATCACACCGCGCAGGTGGTAGCGGCCGTCCTCGGGGTCGTGTTCGGCGATGGACACCCAGAAGCGGGCGATCTCGACGAGGAGTTCGGCGCCGTAGGCGGCGAGGAAGTCGATGTCGCCGGTGACCTGGTAGTAGAGCCAGATGTTGTAGGCCACCGCGTGGTCGACGTGGTACTGCCGCCGCGAGTTGTCGGCCATCCAGCGCTTGGAGCGGGGGTTGTAGAACTGCCGCGGGGTCTCCTCCTGCCCGTCGCTCCCGCTCTGCCAGGGGAAGAGGGCTCCGGTGGCGCCCGTCTCGCGGGCCAGGCGCCGGGCATGGGGGAGCCTGCGGTAGCGGTACAGCAGCAGGGCCCTGGTCAGCTCCGGCACCCGCAGGTTGAGGATCGGGAAGACGAAGAGCTCGTCCCAGAAGATGTGGCCCCGGTAGCCCTCGCCGTGGAGGCCCCGCGCCGGGACCCCCACGTCGAGGTCGGCGGTGTGCTTGGACAGGGTCTGCGCGAGGTGGAAGACGTGAAGGTTGAGGGCGCGCCGCTCGACCGTCCCGTCGTCGCCCTGGAAGGACAGGTGGAAGCGCTTCCAGAGGTGCTCCCAGGCGAGGAAGTGCTCGTCGCGCAGCGTCTCGAAGCCGGGGGTGTCGGCGAGTTCGTCGCGGGTGGCGTCGAGGGGCTCGGAGATGGCCCTGTCCCGGGAGGTGAAGACGGTGACGGTCTTGTCGACCGTCGCGGGGACGGACGGCGAGACGGCGAAACTCAGTTCGTTCCCTACGGAGCGGGGGCCTTCGACGGGCAGGGAGGCCGCGAGGGCGGGCCGGTGATCGCGGTGCAGAAGGGTCCGGGCGGCCTGGGCGACGCAGACGTCGGACTGCACGGTCTCGCAGGCGAGCCAGTAGGTGTCGCCGTGCCGGCCCTTGGCGGGTTCGCTGAGGTGCTCCTTGGCGAGCTCTGCGAACTCGGCCACGTTGTCGTTGCGGACTCCTCCGTCCAGCACGCTGCGGACGTGGATCGTCCCCTCCCAGTCCAAAGGGGTGATGGTGGTGCGCAGGGCCGCCACGTGAAACCGGTTCATCGAGATCAGCCGCTCCTGTTGGATGCGGGTGCGCCGCTGCTCCGGATCGCGGACGAACGACTCCCGGAGGAGGATCCCGTGCTGCATGTCCAGCACCTCGTGCCGGTGCTCGACCTCGTAGCCGCCGGGGGTGAACCACGACCCGCCCTCGGGGCGGAAGGTGACGGGCAGCCAGTTCGTGACGTTGACTATGCTCTCGTCCTCCCTGACGTGCCCGTGCACCTCCGAGGCGAGCCGGTTGTAGACGCCGGCGATGTAGGTGGCGGGGTAGTGGACGCCGTCCGCGGACGCCTCGGGAACCGCCCCCCGGGTGGCGAAGTAGCCGTTGCCGAGAGTCAGCAGCGCCTCCCGGGTCGACTCGTCGGTCGGGTCGGCCTCGGTATAGGAGAGCAGCCACTGGCTGTCCGGCATCTCGCACAGGGAGCAGACGGGGAGGGTCATGAAACTTTTGCTGCCCCGTGTCTGCCCTGGTCAAAACCGGATTTATCTCACTGTGCCGCTCGCGGGAGGCTCCCGGCGGTCAGCTCTTGTTGGAGCGGATGGCGTCGCGGATCCGGTCGGTGAGGGCGGCGACGGGGCCGACCAGCAGGTTCTTGGTGGCCGACTCGGTGCCCGGGTGCGGGTGGGTGGGGGCGGTGGCCTCGGCGGCCTTGACCGCGGTGACCAGGGTGCGCAGCTGGCTCGGGCCGAGGTGGCTGCGCAGCTGCGGGAACTCGTAGCGCTCCTCGGCGCGGGCGTGGTTGAGGACGGCCATGCGCAGCCGGTCCAGCATCGACATGAAGTTCGGGTCGTCGGTGTCCATCTTCTCCAGGGTGGACAGCAGCTCCTTGGCCTTGCGCTCCTCCTCGAGCCGGTCTTCGATGAGCGCGTCGCCGTGGGGCAGCGACTTCCGCGCCATCGGATGGACGATCTCCTCCTCGGCGGTCTCGTGAATGGCGAGCAGGCGCACCAGCTGCGCGAAGGACTGCTTCCTCTCCTCGCCGGCGCTCATCAGCGTCTGCATGAACAGGTGCCGGATCTGCGCGTGCTGCTCGACGAGCAGGTCGATGACGTCGGTGTGCGTGGCGGAGGTTTGAGCCATGTCGGTTCCTTCCAAGATGCGGATGTTGTGGCCCTTACCCGGCTTCCGACCGCGCATGACCCGTTGTGGGGCGGAAAAAGTAATGAAATTTTTACTGTTGTGAGATGCAGTTGATGCGGGTAAGGGCGGGATGGGTCTGTTGATCCGTACCGAAATCCTCACCCTGAAAGGACCGGTCATATGGCGTTCAATCCTCTCGAGCACCGCGGAATCCCTCTGGAGAAGCAGGTGCGCAGCTGGCGCGAGCTGAACGTCGAACCGCTCGACCCCGACAACGCGGACCCCTACACCCGGTGCCGCGTCATCACGATGAACGGCATCGAGGTGGAGGCCGTCATGTTCAGCCACCACCTGAACCGGGTCTGCGCCGACATGGAGGTCAAGCAGAAGCTCGCCGAGATCCGCTACATCGAGCAGCAGCAGCAGAAGGCCGTGAACTGGCTGCTCCCCGGCCAGGCCTCGGTGCTGGAGACCACGATCGCCTACGAGCAGGTGGCGGTGGACCTGACCGGCTGGGTCGCCCGCATGGAGCCCGACCCGTACCTGAAGCAGGCGTACGAGTTCGGGGTGCTGGAGGACTTCGACCACCTCTACCGGTACGCCAACCTCTTCGAGATGATCGAGCACCGCAAGGCCGAGGAGATCGTCGACGGTCTCACCGAGGTCATGCCGGGCCGCCCCACCATCCAGCACCACCGGCACCCCGCCGACAACCTGAACGAGCCCTACGACCGCAACTCCGCGGCCCCGATCTCCAAGCTGCACGCGCTGACCATCATGGCCGCCGAGCAGCAGACGATGAACTTCTACATGAACGTCGGCCCGCAGTACATGGAACCGATCGCCCGGCAGCTCTACCAGGAGATCGGGATGGTCGAGGAGGAGCACGTCACCCACTACGAGTCGCTCGTCGACCCCGGTGAGACCTGGTGGGAGCGGCTCGTCAACCACGAGTACAACGAGTGCTACCTGTACCACTCGTTCATGGAGACCGAGAGCGACCCCAGGATCAAGGCGATCTGGGAGCTGCACCTCAACATGGAGCTCGCGCACCTGCACGCCGCGTGCGACCTGATGCGCACCTACGACGGGCGCGAGCCGGAGAGCGTCCTGGCCCCCGAACTGCCCGCCCCCGTCACCTTCGAGCCGAACAAGCAGTACATCCGCGACCTGCTGGCCAACCAGGTGGACCTCACCAAGCTCGGCACCGGCTACGTCTGGGAGGCGCACGAGCGCTTCGAGAAGATGCAGCAGCAGCTCATGGGCGGCCGCCCGCCGGCCAGCGAGGAGGTCATCACCGAGCACCGCGACCGCATGGGCGGCGACTACCGCCTGGAGACCGAGGGCCCGCACCCGGTCGACCGGCTGCGCGCGTAGCCGATGCCCCCGACGGCCGGAGCCGCCGACTCCACTCGGGAGCGGGAGTCGGCGGCTCCGGCCGTCAGAGTCAGTCCCCGGCCAGGTCGCGCCGCTCGAAGGCGAGCAGTCCCAGCCCCGCCAGGGCGAGCCCGAGCACGGTGAGGACGGCGGCGGAGACGGCCGCGAAGGGCTCGGTGGGGACGATCGCCAGATGGTGGAAGGGCGAGAGCCACAGCACCGGCTCCGGCCAGTCGAGGCCGGGGCCGATCGTCTCCATCAGGTAGGCGGTGAAGACGAGGGCGGCGGGGAGCACGACGGCGGCCCGCGGCGCCAGGGCGTAGACGAGCACGGCCAGGCCGGTGAAGAAGACCGTGACGGGAAGGCTGTTGAACGCCGCGCCCAGCACGTCCGCCAGGGGGATGCCGGAGTCCGACAGGCGGGCGCCCGTCCACATCAGCAGACCGGCGGCACAGGTGATGACGACGGCCCCCGCGAGGGTCAGGGCGAGGTGGCCGCCGAGCCAGCGCGAGCGGGTGACCGGACGGGTGAGGACGGCGTCCAGCCGCCCGGAGGACTCTTCGGCCCGGGCCGCGCCGATCCGCCAGCACGCGTGGAGCGAGACCAGCATCCCGACCAGCGTGCCCATCATCCCGACGAACGACGAGACCACCTGGTCGACGTTCCAGCCGATGGACGCCAGCACCTCCCGGTAGGAGGGGTCGTCGGCGATGAAGTCCATGACGGCCTCGACCAGCAGTCCCATCACCAGCGCGTAGAGCCCGATGCCGGCCGTCCACCCGGCCAGCATGCCCCGGGTGGCGCGCCAGGCGAACGCGGTGGGCCCGCCCAGCAGCCGGTCGCGGGGCGGCCGGCCGTCGCGCTCGGCCAGCAGCGACCCGCCGGTGTCGCGCAGGCGGCGCAACCGGGCCGCGGCCGCCGCGAGGACGAGCGGAGCCAGGAGCAGCAGGGTCAGCGCCGTCCAGCTCGGCTCCCTGAAGGCGTGGAGCTCGTCCATCCAGCCGTAGGGGGTGAGCCAGCGCAGCCCGCCGAGGGCCTCGTCGCTGTTGGCGACCACCCGTACGAGGTAGGCCGCGCCGAGCGCCACCGCGGCGATCGCGGTGGTGCGCCGGCGGATGAGGAACAACTGGGAGAGGACGGCGGCGACCCCGGCGAAGGCGCCCCCGAACCCGGCCAGGCCCAGCCCGAAGAGCACCGCCCCTCCGGCGTGCGCGCCGGTCGCGGTCAGCGTCACCGCGACGGCGGCGCCGGCCAGCAGGAGGGCGGAGCCGATCACCAGCGTCTGCGCCAGCAGGACCCGGCCCGCGCCGACCGGCCCGGTGAGGACGAACTCCGCCCGGCCGGACTCCTCCTCACCGCGCAGCAGCCGCCCGGTGACGAGCAGCGCCCAGATCGCGGCGATCGACTGCATGAACCAGCCGGCGTCCCAGACGACGAACCCGCCCACGGTGTCGACGGCGTGCGGGAAGCCCTGCATCATCCGGACGGCCGGGCTGTCCTGGAACTGGGCGAGAGTGGAGCGGGAGGCGGCGTCCGGGTAGGTGGCGAGGTAGCTGAGGGCCTCGACGGCGGCGAAGAACGCGAGCCCGAGCGCCAGCAGCAGGGCGCCGCGCCGGACCAGGCGGACCGTCAGCCCGAGGACGGCGCGGCCGGCGGACGCGCCGGTGGTCGCGGCGGAACCGGCCTCGGCTTCGAGGACCGTCATCGGCCGCCCTGTCCGTCGAGGCGGGCCGCGGGCCCGGCTTCCCGCGCCGCGGGCGTCTCGTAGTAGGCCATGAAGATCTCCTCCAGGCTGGGCTCGTGGCTGCGCAGCCTGGTCAGCCCCGCGCCGGTGAGCCGCTCCAGCAACGGGACGGGGGAGCCGGAGACCGTCACCCTGACCCCGTCGGCGAGGGGCTCGACGGAGGTCACCCCGGGCACCGCCGAGAGGTCGGGCGCGGGCCCGTCGAAGGCGGCGTCGTAAACGGTGGAGCCCAACCCGCGCAGGTCGGCGAGGGTCGCGACCTCGACCAGCCTGCCGTCCCGCAGGATCGCCACGCGCTCGCAGACGTCCTCGACCTCGTCCAGGATGTGCGAGGACAGGAAGACCGTCTGGCCCTGTGCGGCGGCCTCCCGGGTCAGCGCCTGGAACTCGGCCTCCATGAGCGGGTCGAGTCCGGCGGTGGGCTCGTCCAGCAGCAGGACGTCCGGGCGGGTCATGAACGCCGCGACCAGCGCGACCTTCTGCCGGTTGCCCTTGGAGTAGGAGCGGGCCCGCAGGCCGGGGTCCAGCCGGAGCCGTTCGATGAGCTCGTCCCGGTAGGCGGTGTCCACCCGGCCGGACAGCCGTCCCAGGTAGGTGAGGATCTCCATGCCGGTGAGCTGCGGCCACAGCGACACGTCGCCGGGCACGTAGCCCAGGCGGCGGTGGGCGGCCCGCACGTCGCCGACCGGCACGCCCATGATCCACGCCTGCCCGGACGTGGGCCGGATGAGGTTGAGCAGCAGCCTGATGGTCGTGGATTTTCCCGCCCCGTTGGGGCCGAGGAAGCCGAAGACCTCCCCTCGGGGGACCTCCAGGTCGAGGCCCTCCAGGGCGGTCACGCGCCCGAAGCGCTTGGTCAGCCGTTCGGTCCTGATAGCCGCGTCCGTCACCCGGTACCTCCGCCTCTTCTGCTGTGCCCCAAGGCTAGGGCGGAGCGGCGGGGAGGGCCATGGGCCCAAGGTCCCGAGCGGGCGGCGTTCGCTCGCGGGGGCCGAGGGGTAGGGGATATTCCGGACGAGACTCTCGGGGGAGCGGAAGACGATGACGAGCACCGAACCACGCGGGCGGGTGGAACCCACGCGGTACGCCGCCGAATCGCCGCCGGTCGTGCGCGAGCCCTTCTGGGCGGGGTCCGTGCGCGCGGTGTTCGGCGCCGCCAGCAGGCTGCGCGGCGGGCACGTCTTCCACCCGGCGGGCGCCATGTACGCGGCGACCCTGACGATCGACCACGGGGACTTCCTGCGGGGCGCCAGCGAGCACAGGACGTACGAGGCGGTGGTCCGGGTCTCCAAGGCGCTGTCCCTGCCCCGCGGCCTGCCGGACTTCCTGGGGATCGCCCTGCACGTCCCCACCTCGGAGGGGCTGCTCGACCTGCTGTTCGCCACGACCGGCCGCCGGGTGGGGCTGCGCCACGTCCTGGTGCCCCGCCGTTCGTTCACCTCCGGCGTCTACACCACCCTGATGCCCTACTCGATCAAGGGCAGGACCGCCGTCCTGGGCCTGTTCCCGCTGCGCGGGCGGCGGATCCCGGCCCGGCTGGACGAGTTCGACCGCGCCGTCACCGAGGCGCCGCTCGCCTTCCGAGTGGCGAGCGCCTCGCCGGCCGGCTCCTGGCGGCCCCACGGCACCCTGCGCGTCCACACGCCCTGGTCCGGAGAGGACCTGGGGGCTTTCGATCCCGAACTGCACAATGTTCCGGAACTCCACCCCACAGGCCCTTTCCAGACCGTGCGCCGCCTGGCCTACCAGGGCTCCCGCGGCGCCCGCGGCGAGTGACGCCGGTCAGGTGAAGTAGCGCAGGTAGACGTAGACCCAGGCCATCAGGGTGCTCAGGACCGTCACGATGATGCCGTAGCGGGTGAACTCCCAGAAGGAGATGCGCTGGCCGGTCTGGGCGGCGATGCCCAGGGCGACCACGTTCGCGCTGGCCGCGATCGCGGTGCCGTTGCCGCCGAAGTCGGCGCCCAGGGCGAAGGCCCACCACAGCGCCTGCCCGGTGTCGGCGTCCGGCATCTGGGCGACGACCTCCTCGACGATCGGGGCCATGGTCGCGGTGTAGGGGATGTTGTCGAAGAACGCCCCGAGGACGGCCGACCCGAACAGCAGCGAGGTCGCCGCGGCCAGGGGGCTGTCGCTGAAGGTCTCGATGGCCCAGGAGCCGGCGGTCTCGATCACCCCGGTGTTGGCCAGGCCCGCGACCATGACGAACAGGCCGGCGAAGAAGACCAGCGTGGGCCACTCGACCTCTTCGAGGACGTCGTGGACGTCGGCCTTGGTCACCAGCAGCATGACGCCCGCGCCGACCAGCGCGACGATCGAGGGCTCCAGGTGCAGCACGGAGTGCAGGGAGAAGGCCAGGATCACCAGGGCGAGGACGGTCAGGCAGCGGAAGAGCAGCTTGGTGTCGGTGATGGCACGGCGTTCCTGCAGTGCCATGATCTCGGCCGCGCGTTCGGGGTTGTACTGGAAGGACTTGCGGAACATCACCCGGGTGAGCAGCACGAAGGCGACGAACGTGATGACGACGATCGGCGTCATGTGGACGAGGAAGTCGTTGAAGCTCAGACCGGCCCTGCTGCCGATGATGATGTTGGGCGGGTCGCCGATCAGGGTCGAGGCGCCGCCGATGTTGGACGCCAGGACCTCGGCGATGATGTAAGGCTGCGCGGGGATGCCCAGCCGCTTGCAGACCACGACGGTGACCGGGACGACCAGCATGATCGTGGTCACGTTGTCCAGGAAGGGCGAGGCGATCGCGGTGATGGCCATCAGCATGACCATCAGCCGGTATGGTCGCCCCTGGGAGCGTTTGGCCGCCCAGATGGCCAGGTAGTCGAAGATGCCGGTCTGCTTGACGATGCCGACGATGATCATCATTCCGAGGAGCAGGAAGATGACGTTCCAGTCGATGCCCTCGTGTTCGGAGAAGAACACCTCGGAGCCCGGGGCGAGCCCCAGGACGATCATGATTCCGGCCGTGACCAGCACGACCTTGACTTTGTCTACTTTTTCGGTAGCAATGAAAGAGATAGCGACGACGAAGAGGGAGAGCGCCAGGATTCCGGTCATGAGGTGAGGTCTCCCGTCACTCGCCCGGCGGGCCGGCGAGCGCGAGGCTGCCGACCAGTCGGTCCAGGGTGACGGCCCCCAGCAGGGCGTGGTCCTCGACTACTGCCACCAGCGGGCTGCGCAGTCTGGCCATCAGCGCCGCCACCTCCAGGAGGGTGGCGTCGGGGCGGACGGACGTCAGCCGTCCCACTCCCCGGACCACGCAGTCGCCCACGGTCAGGCCGTTCAGTTCCTCCCAGAAGAGGTCCGCGTGCGCCTCGTCGACCGCACGGGCCAGGGCCGGGTCGTCCTGGTAGGCGCGCGGTACGGCCATCCTCAGTACCTGGGTGCCCGGGAGCACCAGCCGCGGCCGCCGTTGACCGTCCACGACGATCAGGCCCGGGAGTCTGCCCAGTGCCATCACCCGCACCGCGGTCGCGACCGAGTCCTCGAGTGTGACGGTCGGGACCTGTACGGCGATGTCACGTGCTTGCATGGATCACGTACCCTCCATCCAGTTCTTCCTGCCGTACGGGGTTTTCGGGCAGGCAAAAGCGTCATTCTCAAGTGTGTAAAAACCGGACACTTGGTGACTATCCGTACAGACCCCCATTTCTCTTGGGGACACCCTGTAGACGGGAGGGGCGGAGACCGGCCGGAGAACCCGGTGATGGGGGTGGGCCCGCATGGACACCCGGTCACGCAGGGTGGACTCTGTAAGGCAGGGAGCGACGGAGGGAGAACGGAGAACATGGTGGAGTCACCTGTCCGGATTCTGCTGGCCGACGACCACGCGCTGGTCAGGCAGGGACTTCGGCTGATCATCGACGCCGAGCCCGACCTGAAGGTGGTGGCGGAGGCGTCCGACGGGGCGGAGGCGGTGCGGGCCTGCGATCCGGAACAGGTGGACCTGGCCATTCTGGACATCGCGATGCCCCGGATGACCGGACTCCAGGCCGCCCGCGAGATTTCCAGACGCGCCCCGGGCGTCCGGATCCTGTTCCTGTCCATGTACGACAACGAGCAGTACTTCTTCGCCGCGCTCAAGGCCGGCGCCAGCGGCTACGTCCTGAAGTCGGTCGTCGACCGCGACCTCATCGAGGCCTGCCGGTCCGCGATGCGGGGGGAGCCCTTCCTGTACCCGGGCGCGGTGGCCGCCCTGATCCGCGAGTACCTCGGCCGCGAGGAGGACGCGCCCGACAGCGTCCTCACCCCGCGGGAAGAGGAGGTGATCAAGCTGGTCGCCGAAGGCCACTCCTCCAAGGAGATCGCCGAGACCCTGACGATCAGCGTGAAGACCGTGGAGCGGCACCGGGCCAACATCCTCGCCAAACTCGGCATGAGGGACAGGCTGGACCTCACCAAGTACGCGATCCGCACCGGGCTCGTCGAACCCTGAGCGCCCGCCGGCCCGTCATCCCGAGGTCGTACGGAGGTCCGCCGCCGGGCTGATCCGC
This sequence comes from Actinocorallia aurantiaca, assembly GCF_039533685.1. NCBI lineage: Bacteria > Bacillati > Actinomycetota > Actinomycetes > Streptosporangiales > Thermomonosporaceae > Actinocorallia > Actinocorallia aurantiaca. The sequence goes on from NZ_BAAATZ010000003.1 coordinate 397,481, forward strand.
GGCGGCCGGAGTGTGCGTACGCTGCGGTGATGACCGTGAAGACGCTGGAGCGGCTGCGGCGGCACCCTCGGCTCGTGGACCTGCTGTGGACCCTTCCGCTGTTCGCCTACGCGCTGGTCTTCATGCCGACCTCGCTCGGTCCCGCCGCCGCAGGGCTGCCGCCGGACCCGTTCCTCCTGGCGATGGTCTTCGGGCTCCTGACCCCTCTGATCTGGCGCAGGAGATGGCCGCGCGGCGTGTTCGCGGTCATCGGCCTGGTCTCGTTCGCGCAGTGGCTGGCCGGGGTGGATCCGCACGTGGCCAACGTGTCCGTGCTGGTCGCGCTGTACACGGTCGCGTCCCGCTCGACGCTCCGGTGGGCGCTGGCCGCGGCGGCCGTCAGCGTGTTCGGGTTCGCCCTGCCCGCCTTCGACGGGGGCCAGAGCTTCAAGAGCGCCCTGAACGCGATGGCGACGGTCACCGTGTTCGTCGTGGCGATCCTCATCTTCGGCATCTACCTCCGCACCCGGCGCGCCTACCTGCAGAGCCTGGAGGAACGCGCCCTGCAGGCCGAACAGGAGCGCGACACCCAGGTGCGGATGGCGATGGCGGCGGAACGGGCCAGGATCGCGCGCGAACTGCACGATGTCATCGCCCACAACGTCAGCGTCATGGTCGTGCAGGCGGACGGGGCCGCGTATGCCATCGACACCGACGTGGAGCGGGCCAGGAACGCGCTGGAGACGATCTCCACCACCGGCAGGCTGGCGCTGGGCGAGATGCGGCGGCTGCTCGGGGTGCTGCGGGAAAGCGACGACACCGGCTCCTACACCCCGCAGCCGGGGGTCGGCCAGCTCGGCGAGCTGGTCGAACAGGTGCGTGAGGCCGGCCTTCCCCTGGAGTTCACGGTCGAGGGCGAGCAGAAGGAACTGCCGCAAGGGCTTCAGCTCTCGGTCTTCCGCATCGTCCAGGAAGCCCTCACCAACACCCTGAAGCACGCGGGGCCGGGCGCGAGCGCGTCCGTGCGGCTCCGCTATGAAGACGGCGGAGTGGAGATCCACGTCCGAGACGACGGTCACGGAACCGCCGAGGCCGAGAACGACGGGAAGGGGCATGGATTGGCAGGGATGCGCGAACGCGCGGCGCTGTACGGGGGGACGGTACGGGCGCGACCCGTCCCGGGCGGCGGGTTCGAGGTGGCCGTGCGGCTTCCCGCCGGAGAGGCGGTCCGATGATCAAAGTGGTGCTCGTCGACGATCAGGAGCTGGTCAGAGCCGGTTTTCGCATGGTTCTGGACGCCCAGCCCGGTCTGGAGGTCGTGGGCGAGGCGGGGGACGGCCTCCAGGCGCTCGAACTGCTGCGCGCGACCCGGGCGGACGTCGTCCTCATGGACGTGCGGATGCCCCGGATGGACGGCATCGAGGCCACCCGCCGGATCGCCCCCGGGCCCGCCGGGACGAAGGTGATCATCCTGACCACCTTCGACCTGGACGAGTACGCCTTCGCCGCGATCAAGGCGGGGGCCGCCGGGTTCCTGCTGAAGGACGCCAGGCCCGCCCAGCTCATCGAGGCGATCCACGCGGTGCACTCGGGCGACGCTGTGGTGGCCCCCAGCACGACGCGCCGTCTGCTGGAGCGCTTCGCCGGCCACCTGCCCGAGGAGGGCGGCGCCCGTGCCGCCGCGCCGGGCACCGAGACGCTGACCGATCGGGAGCGGGAGGTCCTCCTCCTGGTGGCCAAGGGGCTGTCGAACGTCGAGATCGGCAAGCGGCTGTACGTGGCGGAGGCGACGGTCAAGACGCACGTCGGGCGCATCCTGACCAAGCTGGACCTGCGCGACCGGGTTCAGATCGTGGTGTACGCCTACGAGACGGGCCTGGTGCCGCGCGGCTGACCGCCCCTCCCTCCGGGGTAGTACGACCCCGGTCGCACCCCGGCCGCGCGGATCAGACGGAAGAGCACGGAGGCGCGAGACCCGAGACCGATGGCCGGGAGGCCGCGGATTCCTAGCGTTGATCACGTCCTCATCCGACCTGATCCAGCCTAGGAGCACCATCGTGACCGGCTTCGCCCCCAGCCCTCCCCTTCGGGACCCCCGCCCGCCCGGCCCGGCCGTGGCGGCCGTCGACGTCGTCAAGACCTACGGCCGCGGCGATGCCGCCGTCCACGCGCTGCGCGGCGTCGGCGTCGAGTTCGTCAGGGGCGGGTTCACCGCGATCATGGGGCCTTCCGGCTCCGGCAAGTCCACGCTCATGCACTGCCTCGCGGGGCTCGACACCGTCACCTCCGGTTCGGTGCTGATCGGCGGCACCGACCTCACCGGGCTGGACGACAGGCGGTTGACCCTGCTGCGCCGCGAGCGCGTCGGATTCGTCTTCCAATCCTTCAATCTGGTGCCCACGCTGACGGCCGAGCAGAACATCCTGTTCCCCCTGGAGCTGGCCGGCCGTAAGCCCGAGAAGCCGTGGTTCGACCAGGTCGTCGACGTCCTGGGGCTGCGGGAGCGGCTCGGCCACCGTCCGTCCGAGTTGTCGGGCGGCCAGCAGCAGCGGGTGGCGTGCGCGCGGGCGCTGCTGTCCCGGCCCGAAGTGATCTTCGCCGACGAGCCGACCGGGAACCTGGACTCGGTGACCGGCCGGGAGGTGCTCGGGCTGCTGCGCCGGTCGGTCCGCGACCTGGGTCAGACCATCGTCATGGTCACCCACGACCCGGTGGCCGCTTCTTTCGCCGATCGCGTGGTCTTCCTGCGGGACGGTCTGATCGTCGACGAGCAGACCGGCCCGACGCCCGACGCGGTGCTGGACCGGCTCAAGCGGCTGGGGGGCGCATGACCAGGACGGTTCTGGCGAGGTTGGCCGCCCAGCGCGCGCGGCTGCTTCTCACCGCGCTCTCCGTCATCCTCGGGGTGGGGTTCATCACCGGCACGTTCGCGCTCGGCGATCTCATGCGCGCCGGTTTCACCCAGGAGTTCGCCGGTTCCGCCGACAAGGTCGACGTGGCGGTACTGCCGTCCGGTTCCGGCGGGGAGCTCCCCGCCGGGCTGCTGGAGAAGGTCCGCGCACTGCCGGGGGTGGCCGACGCTCGGGGCGTCGTCCGGGGCGAGGCCCCGCTGGTGGGCAGGGACGGCCGCAGCCACGGGAACGCGACGACGCTCGGCTTCTCGCTGCCGGCCGACGGCCCGCTGCGGCGCTACACCGTGCTGGAGGGCCGGATTCCGGCCGCGCCGGACGAGGCGGTGCTGAACGAGAGCCTGGCCGAGGACACCGGATTCCGGCCGGGGGAGCGGATCGGTGTGCTCGGCCCGGACGGGACCGTGCGCTCCTTCCGGCTGGTGGGCGTCGTCGACGTCGGCATCGACGGGAAGCTCACCTCGCGGGGCGGGGTGGGCTTCACCGAGGACGCCGCGGCCCGGATGACCGGCCGGAAGGGCTACGTCGAGATCGACGTGGCGGGCCGGGTGACGCCCGAGCAGGTGCGGGCCGCCCTCGGCGGCGCCGGTTCCGGCGTCGAGGCGATCACCGGGGAGGAGCTGGGCCGGCGGCTGTCGACGGCGGCCGGGGCCGACATCGAGGCGATCACCGCCGGAGTGCTGGCCTTCGGGCTGATCTCGCTGCTGGTCGCCGGGCTGGTCATCGCCAACACGTTCACGATCCTGGTGGCGCAGCGGGCGCGGGAGCTGGCGCTGCTGCGCTGCCTGGGCGCCACCCGGCGGCAGGTCTTCGGCGCGGTCGTCGCCGAGGCCGCGCTGGTCGGAGCCGTCGGCTCGCTGGCCGGGCTGGCCGTGGGGCTCGGGCTGGGCGCGGGAGGGGCGGCGGCGGTGAACGCCCTGGGCATGGAGGTCCCGGTGGGGGTGTCGCTCAGCCTCCGGACGGTCGTCGTCGCGCTGTCGGCCGGGACGGCCGTGACGGTGCTGTCGGCGCTGCCGCCCGCGTTCCGCGCCACCAGGGTGGCGCCGCTGGCCGCGCTCCGCGCCGAACCGGAGCCCGGTGAACGGTCCTTCCGGCTGGGACGCGCCCGCTGGGCGCTCGCGGTCCCGTCCGCGTGCGGGAGCCTGGCGCTGACCGTCCTCGGGCTGAGGATGACGCCGGGAGAGAACGCGATGTTCACCGTCGCGGGCGGAGGCGCGCTGGCGTTCCTCGCGGTCGTCGCGGTGATGCCGCTGCTGGTGCGGGCGCTCGGCCTGCCCGCGGGAGGCCGGCTCACCGGGCTGCCGGGGCGGCTCGCCGTCCAGAACGTGCGGCGGACGCCGCGCCGTACCGCCGCCACGACCGTCGCGCTGACCGTCGGGGTCGGCCTGATGAGTCTGTTCGCCGTGGTGGGGGCCAGCAGCAAGGAGACGGCCGACCGCAAGATGTTCGAGCAGTTCCCCGTCGACTACCGGCTGCACACGGCGGCCACCGGGCACACGATCCCGCGCTCGGTGGCCGAGGAGCTGCGCGGGCAGACCGGGATGTTCTCCTCGGTCACCCGGATCCGTTCGGTCGAGACGAGGTTCGGCTCGGACGAGCAACCGGTGGCGTCCGTCACGCAGGCGTCGCTGGGAACCGTGGCGAGACCCGAGATGAAGCACGGATCCCTGTCGGACCTGCGAGAAGGCACCGTCCTGGTCAGCGAGGCGTTCGCCGCCCGCGAGGGGCTCGCCCCGGGAGACGTGGTGCCGGTCCGGACCGGGCGCGGGACGGCGCGGGTGAAGGTCTCCGCCGTCTACGCGGGCGAGGCCGCGATGATCCCCGACATCGTCCTGCCCGAAGCGGACTTCACCCGGTACTTCGGGGAGGTGGACGACACCTCCGTCTACGTCAACCTCCGGAAGGGCGCCCCGGTGGCCGAGGCGAACGCCGCCGTCGACGCGGCCGTGCGGGCCCACCCGCTGGTGAAGGTCTCCACAGGCGCCGCGATGAAGGCGGAATTCGCCAAGGCGATCGACACGCTGATCGGGATCTTCGCCGGGCTGCTCGGGCTGGCCGTCCTCATCGCGCTGTTCGGGATCGTCAACACGCTGACCCTCTCGGTGCTCGAGCGGACCCGGGAGACCGCGCTGCTGCGGGCGCTGGGCGTCAGCCGCGGACAGCTGCGCGGAATGCTGTCCGCCGAGGCCGTGATCATGTCGCTGCTCGGGGCGGTGGTGGGCGTGCTGCTCGGCACGCTGTTCGGCTGGGCCGCGATCCGCTCGCTCTTCTCCAACTTCGTCTTCAGCCTCCCCTACGGGCAGCTCCTGCTGTACCTCGTGCTGGCGGTGGCGGCCGGGCTGCTCGCCGCGGTCCTGCCCGCCCGGCGGGCGGCCGGGGCCTCCATCGTGGAGTCCCTGAACGCGGGCGGGGGCTAGCCGCTAACCCGCCGCGGCGCCGCGCTCCCCGCCGATCGGGACGGCCAGGCGGACCCGGGTGCCCCCGGCGGGGCCGCCCGTGATCGAGAGCCTGGCCCCGATCAGCAGGGCGCGCTCGCGCATGCCGAGGATGCCCGTCCCGTCGGTGCTCGGCGGCCCGCAGCCGTCGTCGGTGACCTCCAGGACGATCAGGCCCGGTTCGCGGCTCAGGGACAGGCAGGCGTGTCCGGCGCGGGAATGGCGGGCCACGTTCGTGAGGCTCTCCTGGGCGATCCGGTAGATCACCAGCTCGGTGTCGGGGTCGAGGTCCGGGGGAGCCTCCAGGCTCCTGTCCAGCTCCAGGCCCTCGACGTGGTCGAACTCCGAGACCAGGGCGCTGAGGGCGCTGAGCAGGCCCAGGTCCTCCAGGACGCCGGGGCGCAGCCGCCGGGCCACCCCGCGGACCTCGTCCAGGCAGGAGCGGACGCTCTCGCGGACCGCCCGCATGTCCTCGGTGAGGTCGTCGGGGACCCGGTCCACCACCCGTTTGAGCTGCAGCAGCACCACGGTCAGGCTCTGCCCGATCTCGTCGTGCAGTTCCCGGGCGATGCGCTGCCGTTCGGCCTCCTGCGCGGCCAGCACCCGGGCGGTGCTGGCGCTGCGGTCGGCTTCGAGTCTGTCGAGCATGGCGTTGAAGGTCCTGATCAGATGGCTGAGGTCCCCGTTGCCGCTGATCTGCAGCCGGTCGCCCGAACGCAGCGAGTCGAACCGCTCCATCAGCGTGGTGAGGCCGTCCAGCGGGGCGAGGCTGGCCCGCAGCAGGAACGCGTTCGCGGTGACCATGAGCGCCAGCCCGACGGTCAGCACCGGCAGTTCGGTGAGCAGGACGGGCGAGGACACGGTCGCGGGGGACAGGGCGAGCACGGTGGTCCCCACCGCGAAGATCAACCCGTTGATCACGAGCAGACGCCGGAAGAGGCTGTTCACCGGGCTGCGTCTTCCAGCTCTCCCCGCCGGGGCGTTGCGTGCCGTCATACCGCCAGGGTGACCCCTCACCAGGCCTCTTGTCGATGCGTGACGGCACCCACGGGGGGTGGGGGGCGGAACGGGGCGAGGTTGGGGGTCAGACCCGATGGCCTTTTCCGTGCCGAAGGGAGACTCTTGACATGGAAGGAGGACAATATGTCCGACGAACCCGACTACCTGACCGGCTCCCTGGTGGCGGGCGCGCTCCTGGCGCTCCTGGCCCTGGTCGCCGCGGTCTGGCGGGTCGGTCCCGAGGAGCGGCTCGTCGTCCGCCGCTCCGGACGGATCCGCGCGGTGACCGGCCCCGGCCTCAGGTTGATCATCCCCCTCCTCGACCGCGCCACCAGGGTCTCGGTCCGCCCGCTCCAGGCGGACCTGTGGTGCCGCACCGGATCCCGCGACGACGTCTTCGCGCTGGCCCAGGGCCGGGTGACCTTCACGGTGAGCGACCCCCGGCGGTACGCCTCCGACCCGGACGCGGCCCTGGCCCGGGCCTGCCGCGCCGCGGAACAGGTCCTGTGCGGCCACATCGCCTCCCGGGAGCTGGGCGACCTGAGCTGGCCCGGCGGCCAGAGCCGGACCCTGGCCGCCCGCGTCCCCGAGACGGCGGGACTGACCGCCGTCGACCTGGAGCTCCTCGACCTGGAGATCCCCCTGAGACACCAGCCGGTCCGCAGCCCCGTCCCGGACCCCGACCCGGAGGAAGCATCTTGGAACTGACCCGCACCACCCTGCCCGGCTACGGCCACATCCACCACGCCCGCACCCGCGGCGGCCACCTGCTGAGCGTCACCGAGACCCACGACGGCCGCCGCGAACTGGCCTTCTACGCCGGAGAGGACCTCGACACCCCCGTCCAGACCATCCGCCTGGACCGGGACGAGGCAGACTCCCTGGCCCAGCTCCTGCAGGACGAGCCCCTCCTGGACCGGCTGGCCGCCCTGGAACGCGAGGTCGCCCGCCTGGCCACCCTGAGCTGATCAGCCGCCGAGGGAGCGGCGGGCCTCCGGGTGGAGGAGCAGGCCCCGCCGGTAGATGACGGACAGGTCGGCGGTGGTGACCATGCCGAGGACGCTCCGCCCGTCGGTGACCACCGCGACCAGCTCGCGTTCCACCGGCCGGGTGGTGAGGAGGTCGTCGGCCGGGGCGTCCGGCGGCCGGAGGTTACGGTCGGGGAGCTCGGTCATGTGATCGCGGACCGGGGTGCCGTGCCGGTCCTCGGGAACACGGGTGAGCAGGTCGGCGTGGACGACGCCGACGGGCCGGCCGTCGACGTCCACGACGGGGAACACGTTCTGGCGGGAGAAGGCGACGGTCTCGCGGAGGAAGGCGCCGACCTCCTGCCACGCGGGGGCGCAGTCGGGCGAGGGGTTCATGACCTCGCCGACCCGGACGTCCTTGAGCGTGTCGCGGACCAGGCGCGCGGTGCCCTCGGCCTTGGCGGAGACCATGAGGAACCAGCCGACGAGCATCGTCCACAGCCCGCCGCCGGACCGGGTGAAGACCACCTGCGCGGCGCCCAGGACCACCAGCGCCAGCCCGACCGAACGCCCCGCGCGGGCGGCGGCCAGGTCGGCGCGCGTCAGGTCGTGGTAGCGGCGCCACAGGATCGCCCGCAGCACCCGCCCGCCGTCCAGGGGAGCGCCGGGCAGCAGGTTGAACACGCCCAGCAGCACGTTCATGAGCGCCAGCCATATCAGCGGCTGGACCAGCAGCGCGGGCGCGTCCAGGGCCAGCGAGACGAAGGCGCCGACGCCGAACAGCACGCCCAGCGCGAAGCTGGCCAGCGGCCCGGCCGCCGCGATCGCCAGGTCGGCCTGCGGGGTGGGCGCGTCGTCCTCCAGCTCCGACACCCCGCCGAGCATCCACAGGGTGATCGAGTGCACCCGCACCCCGCGCCGCAGCGCGACCAGGCTGTGCGCGAGCTCGTGCACCAGCAGGCAGGCGAAGAACACCACCGCCACCGGTACGGCGACCGCCCAGTAGACCTCCGCCGGACGGCCCGCGTCGGCCCTGGGCAGCACACCGGTCGCCAGGATCAGCCCCACCAGCCCCACGATGAACAGGGCGGACCACTGGGCCCCGATCCTGATGCCGGAGACCCTGCCCAGAGGGATGACCTTGCTCATCTCTTCACCGTCCGTTGCGGCTGACCGCGGCGCATGTCGAGGGTCACCTTCCATCATGCTTCCGGCCGGCACTGGACCTTAGGGACGAAGGTCACTCCCTTCGGCCGCGTCGTCCGGGCGGAGGTAAAACCATGCCCAAGGCGGGTCATCGAAGAGGTGCTCGCCGTGAACGGCGGAAAGGCACGGGTAAGGGCGGGGGACGGCGTGCCGGGGAAGCGGGTGTTGGGGGCGGTCGATGCGGAGCGTGCGGCTGGGGCGGAGGTACCTGGCGGGCGCGCTCGCGGGGCTGACGCTGGCCGTCACGGCCGGATGCGGAGAGCAGGAGAGCGGCCGGACGCCCGTGGTCAACCTGTACAACGCGCCGCAGGAGAACCTGGCGCGGATCGTCGAACGGTGCAACGGGCTGGCGAAGGGCGCTTACCGCATCGTGCTCAACACGCTGCCGCGAGGGGCGGACGACCAGCGGGAGCAGCTCGTCCGGAGGCTGGCGGCCGAGGACTCCGGACTGGACGTGCTGGGCTTGGACGTCACCTGGACGGCGGAGCTCGCCGAGGCCGAATGGATCAGGGAGTGGACGGGCGAGCACGCGCGCAAGGCGAAGGAAGGGACGCTTCCTCAGCCGCTCGGCACCGCGACGTGGCGGGGGAGGCTGTACGCGGCGCCGTACAACACCAACGTCCAGCTCCTCTGGTACCGCTCGGACCTGATCCCGGAGCCGCCGTCGACGTGGTCCGGGCTGATGGACGCCTCGGCAGGGCTCGCCGCCGAGGGCAAGCCGCACTACGGCGAGGTGACGGGCGCGCAGTACGAGGGCATCGTCGTCTGGTTCAACAGCCTCGTCGCCTCTGCGGGAGGGCAGATCCTCAGCCCGGACGGCGAGCAGGTCGTGCTCGGGCCGCCCGCCCTCCAGGCCTTGCAGGTGATGCGGGACTTCGCCCGCTCGCAGGCGGCGGACCCGTCGCTGTCCAACACCAGGGAGGACGACGCGCGCCTGGCCGTCGAGTCGGGACGCGCCGCGTACGAGGTCAACTGGCCGTTCGTGTACGCCTCCATGGCCGCCAACCGGCCGGATCTCGTCAAGGACTTCAAGTGGGCCCCCTACCCGGGCATCACCGGGGACGGACGTTCTCCGCTGGGCGGGGCGAACCTCGCCGTCAGCCGGTACTCCGAGCATCCCGAACAGGCCTTCCAGGCCGCCCTGTGCCTGCGTGACGCCGAGAGCCAGCGCATCGCGGCCACCAGGGACGGGCTGCCGCCGACCATCGAATCGGTCTACTCCGCCGAAGGCATGGAGGAGGCGTACCCGATGCGCGACGCCATCCTCCAAGCCCTCAAGACCGCGGCACCGCGTCCCCAGACGCCCACCTACCAGAACGTCTCGACCGTCACGGCGGTGACACTGTCGCCGCCGTCCTCGATCGACCCGCCGAGCACGCTCAGGACACTGCGCGAACTGATCTCCGACGCGCTCCGGAGCAGGGGGGTGCTGCCGTGAAGAGACGCCTCGCCGAGGGGGAGAGGTCCGAACGCCGGCTCGCCTGGTGGCTGTGCGCGCCCGCCGTGCTCGTCATGCTGCTGGTGACGGCCTGGCCGATCCTCTACTCGGTGCTGCTGTCCTTCCAGCGCTACGACCTGCGCTTCCCCGACGGCCGCGAGTGGATCGGCCTGACCAACTACGGGACGGTCCTCACCAGCGGATTCTGGTGGAGCGCCCTGTGGGTGACCCTCCTGATCACCGTGGTGAGCGTGCTCATCGAACTGGTGCTCGGCATGGCGCTGGCGACGGTGATGTACCGCACGCTGGTGGGACGCGGGCTCGTCCGCACGGTCGTCCTCATCCCGTACGGCATCGTCACGGTCGCGGCGGCGTTCGGCTGGAAGTACGCCTGGACGCCCGGCACCGGCTGGCTGGCCGGGCTGCTGCCGCCGGGGCAGGCGCCGCTCACCGAGCACTGGCCGGCCATCGCGATCATCATCCTGGCCGAGGTGTGGAAGACGACCCCGTTCATGGCGCTGCTGCTCATGGCGGGTCTGGCGCTGGTGCCGGAGGACGCGCTGAAGGCCGCGTCCATGGACGGCGCGAGCGCCTGGCAGCGGTTCACGATGATCACGCTGCCGTTGATGCGGCCGACGATCCTGGCCGCGCTGCTGTTCCGGACGCTGGACGCCTTCCGGATCTTCGACAACGTCTACGTGCTGACGAACGGGGCGCAGGGCACCGCCTCGGTGTCGATCACCGCGTACCACAACCTGATCGGCGGGCTGAACCTCGGCATCGGCTCCACCATGTCGGTGCTGATCTTCCTGGTCACGGCGTTCGTCGCGTTCCTCTTCGTCAAGGTCCTCGGCACCGGGACCCCGGGCTCGGGAGGGCGGCGCTGATGGCCGTGAGCACCGCGCGACGCGCCCGCTGGGCCCTGGTCGACCTGATCGTCCTGCTGTACGCGCTGATCCCCGTGCTGTGGCTCGCCTCGCTGTCCGTCAAGACCCCGGCGGGCGTCACCGACGGCGCGTTCGTCCCGCGCGAGTGGACCTTCCAGAACTACCGGGGCATCTTCCAGAACGACGACTTCCTGCGCGGCCTGGTCAACTCGATCGGGATCGGGCTCATCTCCACGCTCATCGCGGTGGTGGTCGGCACGATGGCCGCCTACGCGATCGCCCGGCTGCGCTTCCCCGGCCGCTCGGCGATCCTGGGCGTCTCGCTGCTGATCGCGATGTTCCCGCAGATCTCGCTGGTGACCCCGCTGTTCCAGATCGAGCGGGCGCTGGGCCTGTTCGACACCTGGCCGGGGCTGATCCTGCCGTACATCACCTTCGCGCTCCCGCTGACGATCTACACGCTGGCCAATTTCTTCGAGGAGATCCCGTGGGAGCTGGAGAAGGCCGCGAAGATGGACGGCGCCACCCCGCTGCAGGCCTTCCGCCTGGTCATCGTGCCGCTGGCCGCGCCGGGCGTGGTGACCACCGCGATCCTGGCGTTCATCGTCTGCTGGAACGACTTCCTGTTCGCGATCTCGCTGACGTCCTCCAGCGCGGCCCGGACGGCCCCGGCGACGATCTCGTTCTTCACGGGCGCCTCCCAGTTCGAGGACCCGACCGGTTCGATCGCGGCGGCGGCCGTGGTCATCACGATCCCGATCGTGGTGTTCGTGCTGTTCTTCCAGCGCCGGATCGTCTCCGGCCTGACGTCGGGCGCGGTGAAGGGATGAGCGATGGCTGAGATCGTGCTCGACGGCGTGACCAAGCGCTTCCCGGACGGCACCGTCGCCGTCGCGGAGTTCGACCTGACCATCGCCGACGGCGAGTTCGTGATCCTCGTCGGCCCGTCCGGCTGCGGGAAGTCCACGACCCTCAACATGATCGCCGGCCTGGAGGAGATCTCGTCCGGCGAACTGCGCGTCGACGGCGAGCGCGTCAACGAGAAGGCGCCCAAGGACCGCGACATCGCGATGGTCTTCCAGTCATACGCTCTGTATCCGCACATGACGGTCCGCCAGAACATCGGCTTCCCCCTGAAGCTCGCCAGAATGGACAAGGCCGGCGCGGACGCCAAGATCGAGGACGCCGCCCGCATCCTGGACCTGACGGACCTCCTGGACCGCCGCCCGGCCAACCTCTCCGGCGGCCAGCGCCAGCGCGTCGCGATGGGCCGCGCCATCGTCCGCGACCCCAAGGCGTTCCTCATGGACGAGCCCCTGTCGAATCTGGACGCGAAACTCCGCGTCCAGATGCGCACGATGATCTCCCGCCTTCAGAACCGCCTGCGCACCACCACCGTCTACGTCACCCACGACCAGACCGAGGCGATGACCCTGGGCGACCGCATAGTCCTCATGAAAGACGGCGTGATCCAGCAGGTGGGCCCTCCGGAAGACCTCTACGGCCGTCCCCGTAACCTCTTCGTCGCGGGTTTCATCGGCTCCCCGTCGATGAACCTCCTCCCCGCCGAGCTCACCTCCGACGGCCTGCGCACCTCTTTGGGTCTCATCCCGCCCACCCCCCGCCTGTCCGCGGCCCTGCGGCGCGACCCGCCCCGAAAGGTCGTCATGGGCCTGCGCCCCGAGGCCTTCGAGGACGCCCGCCTCCTCCAGGCGACGGGCGAGAAGGGCGGCCGTCTCACCTTCACCGCCCGCACCGACATCGTGGAGTCCCCGGGCGCCGAGAAATACGCCTACCTCGACCTCGACGACCCCGGCTCCTCCCAATTGGTGGCCCGCCTGTCCGCCGAGTCCCCCGTCCGCGAGGGCGAGCCCCTGGAACTCGCCTACGACCCCGCCCGGATCCACCTCTTCGATCCTGACACGGGCGCCAACCTCACCGAACCCGCCTGACGTCCGGATTTTCCGGCCCGCCATTGACTACGCCGCAGCCGCTCCCTATCGTTTCGCTCAAGATAACGACGTATCCATAGACGGAACGAACGTCCGGGGCGGGCCCCGGGCGGCAGGGGGGCTCAGATGCCGGACGGGCCACTGCAGGGGCTGCGGGTGCTGGACGTCTCGACCATCCTCGCAGGGCCGCTGTGCGCGCAGATCCTCGGGGACTTCGGGGCCGAGGTGCTGAAGGTGGAGCACTCCGCCAAGCCCGACGGGATGCGCGGGCACGGCAAGTCCAAGGACGGGCACGCGCTGTGGTGGAAGGAGATCTCCCGCAACAAGCGGACGATCGGTCTCACCCTGTCGGCGCCCGAAGGGGCCGAGGTGCTGCTGCGGCTGGCGGAGCGCTCCGACGTCCTGATCGAGAACTTCCGGCCGGGCACGCTGGAGAAGTGGGGCCTGGGGCCGGAGCGGCTGCACGAGGTGAACCCCGGGCTGGTCATCGTGCGGGTCACCGGGTTCGGGCAGAAGGGCCCGTACGCGGGACGCGCCGGGTTCGGGACGCTCGCCGAGGCGATGAGCGGGTTCGCCCACCTCACCGGAGACCCGGACGGGCCGCCGACGCTCCCCGCGTTCGGGCTGGCCGACAGCGTCTGCGGGATCGCGGCGTCCTCGGCGGCGATGATGGCGCTGTTCCACCGCGAGAGGTCCGAGGACGGGCGCGGCCAGGTCGTCGACATGAGCCTGCTGGAACCGCTGATGACGGCCGTCGGGCCGTCCCCGACCGTCTACGACCAGCTCGGGGTCGTGGAGACGCGGCACGGCAACCGCTCCACCAACAACGCGCCGCGCAACACCTACCGGACCTCCGACGGGTACTGGCTGGCGGTGTCCACCAGCGCCCAGGCGATCGCCGAGCGCGTCATCCGGCTGGTCGGGCACCCCGAACTCGTCGACGAGCCCTGGTTCGCCAGCGGGCGGGGCCGCGTCGAGCACGTCGACCTGCTCGACGAACTCGTCGGCGGCTGGATCGGCGAGCGGACCCGGGCCGAGGTGGTCGACGCCTTCACCGAGGCCGGCGCCGCCGTCGCGCCCGTCTACGACGCCAGGGACCTGGTGGAGGACCCGCACGTCCGGGAGACGGAGATGCTCACCCGCGTCCCCGACCCCGACCTGGGGGAGCTGCTCATGCACAACGTCATGTGGCGGATGTCGGAGACCCCGGGGCGGATCCGGTTCACCGGCCGCGCGCACGGCGCGGACACCGACTCCGTCCTGGTCGAGGAGCTCGGGTACGACGCCGCGGAGGTGGCGGCCCTGCGCGAGAAGAAGATCATCAGCTGACCCGGCGGATCCCCCTAGGACAGGAGCAGAACGTGAGCGGATTCGAGCTCGTCGTCAAGAACGTCCTGGTCGTAGACCACGACCAGGACGAGCCGGTCGCCGCGGACATCGCGGTGCGCGACGGCAGGATCGTGCAGGTGGCGCCCGGTATCGACGTGACCGGCGTGCCGCAGGTGGTGGACGGCAAGGGCAAGCTCGCCTTCCCCGGCGTCGTCGACGCCCACCAGCACTGGGGCATCTACAACCCGTTGGCGGAGGACACCGTCAGCGAGAGCCGCGCCAGCGCGCAGGGCGGCGTCACGACCGCGCTGAACTACATGCGCACCGGCCAGTACTACCTCAACAAGGGAGGCCCCTACGCCGACTTCTTCCCCGAGGTCCTGGCCGCCTCCGAGGGCCGCGCGTACGTCGACTACGCCTTCCACCTCGCCCCGATGTCCCAGGGGCACATCGCGGAGATCCCGGACCTGGTGGAGAAGTTCGGCGTCACCTCGTTCAAGGTCTTCATGTTCTACGGCAGCCACGGGCTCCACGGCCGTTCTGCCGACCAGAACTCGTTCCTGATGATCCCCGAGGGCGAGCGCTACGACTACGCGCACTTCGAGTTCGTCATGCGGGGCGTCCAGGCCGCCCGGGAGAAGTTCCCCCACCTGGCCGATGAGATCTCGCTGTCGCTGCACTGCGAGACCGCCGAGATCATGACCGCCTACACCAAGATGGTGGAGGACGCCGGGGAACTGTCGGGCCTGGCCGCCTACAGCGCGTCCCGGCCGCCGCACTCCGAGGGCCTGGCCGTCTCGATCGCCTCCTACCTGGCGCACGAGACCGGCCTGCCGACCATCAACCTGCTGCACCTGTCGGGCCGCAAGGCCGTCGACGCCGCGGTGCGCATGTCCAAGGCGTTCCCGCACATCGACTTCCGCCGCGAGGTCACCGTCGGGCACCTGCTGGCCGACATCGACACGGCCAGCGGCATTGGCGGCAAGGTCAACCCGCCGCTGCGCCCGCGCGAGGACGTCGAGGCCCTGTGGGAGTACGTGGCCGACGGCACCGTCGACTGGGTCGTCAGCGACCACGCCTGCTGCCGGGACGAGGCGAAGTTCGGCTCCGATCGCGAGGACGTCTTCCTCGCCAAGTCGGGTTTCGGCGGCGCGGAGTACCTGCTGCCCGGCCTGGTGACCGAGGCCCGCAAGCGCGGGGTGTCGATGGGCCGAGTGGCCGCGCTGAGCTCCTACAACCCGGCCGCCCGGTACGGCCTGCGCGGCAAGGGCGCCCTGGCCGCCGGGTACGACGCCGACATCGTCCTGGTCGACCCGAACGCCACCTGGACGGTCCGCGCGGAGGACTCCGAGTCCACCCAGGGGTACACGCCGTTCGAGGGCTTCGAGCTCACCGCGAAGGTCACCGACACCTTCCTGCGCGGCACCCGGATCCTGGAGGACGGCAAGGTCGTGGGCGACCCCGCGGGCAGGTACCTGGCCCGCCCCTACGTGCGGGAGTAGACCCGGAGGGGCCCTGCCCCCGCGGAGACGGCCGGACGGAGCCTCGGGGGAGGCGCCTCCGGCCGTTCGGCGTCAGCAGCCGCGCATCTCCTGCTCGATGATCTCGAACTGGGCGCGCATGGCCTCGGACATCGCGTGGACCGCCGACATGGGGCGGAGCATCACGCAGAACTCCTGGATGAGCCCGTCCTCGTTCGTCGTCACGAAGTCGCACCCGTGGATCTGGGTGTTGTCTATCCGCGCCTTGAAGACCAGCGCGTGCTCCCTGCCCTCCCCGATCTCCTGGACGTAGTGGAAGTCCTCGAAGACCCGCATGGCCCCCTTGAGGATCGCGAAGACCATCTCCTTGCCCTCGTATGGCTTGAAGGCCACGGGGCTGAGGAAGGTCGCGTCCTCGGCGAGCAGGTCGCGGACCGCGTCCAGGTCCTGCTTCTCCACTGCGGTACGGAACGGATGCAAGGCGGCCACCTTACTGATCATCAATGCCAATAGGGGTAAAGCAGGCAATCGGGGTGAATCTTACGTGTCGGTCGTTGAGCTGGGAACGACTAACCTCCTGGGAATGAACCGGCTGGTGACCGCCTCGGGGGAGTGGGAGCTCACGCGCTTCCCCCACCGACCCCAGGATCCCCTGCGCGCCTGGGACGCGGCGGACGAGTATCTGCTGCGCCACCTCGACGAGACGGGCGGGCCCCGGGGGCCGCTGGTCGTCCTGGGAGACCGCTGGGGAGCGCTGACGACGGCGCTGGCCGCCCACCGGCCCGTGCAGATCTCCGAGTCCTTCCTGGGACGTTCCGCCACGCGGGAGAACCTGCTGAGAGCCGGGTTCGAGGAGACGGCGGCGTCCCTGCTGACCACCCGGGACGCTCCGCCGGAGAAGGCGGGCACCCTGGTGGTGCGGGTGCCCAAGAGCCTGGCGCTGCTGGAGGACCAGCTCCGCAGGCTGCGCCCCGCCCTGCACGCGGGCGCCGCGGTGGTGGGGACGGGAATGGCCAAGGAGATCCACACCTCCACGCTGCGGCTGTTCGAGGAGATCATCGGACCCACCCGGACGTCGCGGGCGGTGAAGAAGGCCCGGCTCGTCTTCGCGACGCCCGACCCGTCGCTCGACCCGGGGCCCGGCCCCTGGCCGTTGAGCTATGTCCTTCCCGAAGGGCTCGGCGCGGTCTCGGGACGCACCGTCGTCAACCACGCCGGGGTCTTCTGCGCGGACAGGCTCGACATCGGCACGAGGTTCTTCCTCGAGCACCTGCCCGAGCTGCCGGGAGCCTCCCGGATCGTGGACCTGGGCTGCGGCAACGGCGTGCTCGGGCTGGCGGCCGCGCTGACCCACCCCGACGCCGAGGTCGTCTGCACCGACGAGTCCTACCAGGCCGTCGCGTCCGCGGAGGACACCTTCCGCGCCAACGGGGTGGCCGGCAGGGCGGTGTTCACCGCCGCGGACGCGCTCGAAGGCGTCGGGGAGGGCTCGGCCGACCTCATCCTCAACAACCCGCCGTTCCACTCGCACCAGGCCACCACCGACGCCACGGCCTGGCGGATGTTCCGGGAGGCCCGCCGGGCCCTGGCCCCGGGCGGGGAACTGTGGGTCGTCGGCAACCGGCACCTGGGCTACCACGTGAAGCTCCGACGCCTCTTCGGCAACTGCGCGACCGTCGCGAGCAACCCCAAGTTCGTCCTCCTGCGGGCGGTCAGACGCGGCCGGTGACCGGAGCCCCGCCCTCGCCGGCGTCCTCCCGTCCGATCAGCTCGTCCTCGACCGTGCCCCTCCTGGCGGCGTGCAGGCCCAGGACGAGCTGCGGCAGGACGAGCACGGCCAGGAACCAGACCGGGGCGTCCCAGCCTCCGGTCCGCTGGTGGAGGACACCCATCAGCAGCGGCCCGGGGATGGAGAACAGGTAGCCCAGGCTCTGGGCGAAGGACGACAGCCGGGCCACCCCCTCCTGGGAGCGGGACCGCAGCCCGATCATGGTCAGGGCCAGCGGGAAGCCCGCCCCGCCCAGTCCCAGCAGGACCGCGCACGGCCAGGCCAGCGCGCCGGGGGCCAGGAGCAGCCCGGCGTAGGCGGCCAGCGAGCTCAGGCAGAACACCCACACCAGCGGCCGCTGGTCGGGCAGCCGGGCGATCAGCGCGGGCAGGAACGGGGTGAGCGGCACGACCAGGCCCAGCGCCACGGCCAGCATCACTCCGGCGGTGTCCGCCGGGATCCCGGCGTCCCGGTAGATCTGCGGCAGCCACCCCATGACGGCGTAGGCGGTCGTCGCGTTCACCGCCAGGTAGACGGCCATGCCGCGGGCGATCCGGCTGTGCCGCAGCGGAGGCAGCCGGTGCGGCGCGGGGGTGTGGACGGGCTGGGAGACCCGGGCGCGGGCCGCGCTCAGCAGGGCCGCCGCCGAGAGCAGCGCCCAGATCCCCAGGCCCCACCGCCAGGAGCCCAGCGCGGCGGCCAGCGGGACCGCCGCCGCGGCGGCGACGGTGGCGCCGCCGGTGAGCACCGTCGAGTACAGCGCGGTCATCCGCTCGACCCGGCCGGGGAAGGAGTGCCTGACGACCGCGGGCAGCAGCACGTTCGCCACCGCGACCCCGCTCATCGCGAGCACGGTGAACAGCAGGAAGGTCCAGGCGCCGGGGGCCAGCGCCCGGGCCGCGAGCCCGGCGGTCAGGACGGCCATGCCCGCCATGAGCACGGACATCGGCCCGAACCGGCGGGACAGGAGGGGCGCCAGCGGGCCGATCAGGGCGAAGCAGAGGTTCGGCAGGGCGGTCAGCACCCCGCTGAGCACGCCGTCCATGCCCAGCGAGGGCTGGATCTCCGCCAGCAGCGGGCCGACCGTGGTGGCGATCGGGCGCAGGTTCAGCGAGGTGAGCAGGACCAGCAGGACGAGGGGGAGCGCGCGCGGTAGCCGACGGGGGGTCATAGGACGGATCATAAAATCATTGGATGAATTAGGGAAGTGAGACGATGGCGACATGACGTTGTCGGCCGCACGACGCACCCCGCTGTTCGAGCAGGTGGTGGGGCAGCTCCGCGAACAGATCACCTCCGGCCGCTGGCCGGTGGGCTCCCGCATCCCGATCGAACCCGAACTGGCCGAACAGCTCGGCGTGGCCCGCGGCACCGTGCGCGAGGCCGTCCGGGCGCTGGCCCACAACGGGCTCCTGGACATCCGGCAGGGCTCGGGCACCTACGTGTCGGCCACCAGCGAGCTCGCCGGCGTGATGCGCCGCCGCTTCGCCGGGATCGGCCACGCCGACATCCGGGAGCTGCGCATGACCTTGGAGGCGTCCGCCGCCGCGCTCGCCGCCGCCCGCCGCACCGAGGCGGACCTCGCCCTGCTCCAGGAGGCGCTCGACCAGCGCGACCGCGCCTGGGACGAGGGCGACACCGAACGGTTCGTCCAGACCGACGCGGCCTTCCACCACGCCGTCGTCGCCGCCTCCCACAACGCGGCGCTGACCGGCCTGTACGCCGACCTCGGCGAGGTGCTGCGCGACGAGCTGCGCGACCACTTCACCGAAGGTCTCTACTCCGCGCGGAAGGTCGACCACGACGGGCTGGTCGAGGCGATCAGGGCCGGCGACGTGGCGGCCGCCACCCGGGAGGCCGTCCACTTCTTCCCGGAGTCCTCCGGGGGCCGGGAAGAAGGATGATCTACCGGTCCCGGCCGTGCGCCAGGACCTTTCCCTAATATCCCGGGGAATCATTCCTTCAACGACCGATCCACACACGATCGGCTGTTGAAGGAAAAACCCATGGGAATACGGCTATGGCTGGTGATGACTGGGTTGGCGGCCGCCTACACCCCGGCCGTCCACGCGGTTCCGCCCGTCCTTTCGCACGCCGTCGCACACCACGATCCGCTTTACGGCTTCTACACCCAGAAACCGGCCTGGAAACCCTGCGCCGTGGACCGGAGATTCTCCTGCGCGGTGCTCAGCGCCCCGCTGGACTACGCGAATCCGGCCGGAGGGGCCATCCGGATCGCGCTCAACCGGCTGCCCGCGGCCGACCCGTCCCACCGCGTCGGCACGCTGCTCACCAACCCGGGAGGGCCCGGATCCTCGGGACTGGAATTCGTCTTCGGGGCGCACGCCTACTTCAGCAAGGCGTTGCGCGCCCGGTACGACGTCATCGGAATGGACCCGCGCGGCGTCGGATCCAGCACCCCCGTCGTCTGCCGCACTTCCAGCCCTCGGCGGGCCGCCGAAATCGAAGGGGCGGAGAATCCCGACGACTACGCGGCGCTTTTCGCCGAAAGCTGCGCCGAAGCCTCCGGAGAACTGCTCCCCAATGTCCGCACTCCCTCGGTCGCCAGGGACCTCGACCTGGTGCGCGCCGTCCTCGGCCAGGAACTCCTGCATTTCTACGGAGCCTCCTACGGCACCCTCCTCGGCCGGTTCTACGCCCACCTGTTCCCGGCCCGGGTGGGCCGGATGGCCCTCGACTCCGTGGTCGACCCCACCGGCTGGCCCGGAGACCCCACCGCCCAGGCCGTCGGCTTCGAGACCGCCTTCCGGGTGATGGTCGGCCGCTGCGCGCAACGGCCCCGCTGCCCGCTCGGCCACGACCCCGCCGGGGCCGTGGCCAGGGTGGGGAGGCTGATCGCCCGGACCGAGGACAGCCCCATGAAGGCCGGCGCGGGCACCGTCTTGACCGGCCGCGAGGTGCTGCGGGTGATCCAGCTGGCCACCTACCGGGAGGAGGCCTGGCCGCCGGTCACCGAGGCGCTCGCCGCCGCGCTGCGCGGCGACGGCGGCCCCCTGCGCACG
Source organism: Actinocorallia aurantiaca (assembly GCF_039533685.1). Classification (NCBI taxonomy): domain Bacteria; kingdom Bacillati; phylum Actinomycetota; class Actinomycetes; order Streptosporangiales; family Thermomonosporaceae; genus Actinocorallia; species Actinocorallia aurantiaca. The sequence continues at coordinate 417,855 of NZ_BAAATZ010000003.1, forward strand.
CTGGCCGCGGAGGTCTCCGGCGCCGCTCCGAACCGGGAGTCGCTCTCCGGCAGTTACCAGGCGGTCGTGTGCCCCCACCTGCGCCCCGAGGAGCGCACCGCGCGGGCCGCCCGCGACTCGGGTCGCGCCGCGCTGCGGGCCGCCCCGCTGTTCGGGCGGCAGGTCGAGGCGCAGCGGCGGGCCTGCGCGCGGTGGCCCGTCCCCTCGCTGCCCGAGGCGGGCATGGCGGTGCGGGCCGACGGCTCCCCGCCCCTCCTGCTGGTGCACAACCGGCACGACGCCGCGACGCCCGTCCACTGGGCCAGGAGCGCGTACGGGGAGCTGCCGGGCAGCGTCCTGGTGCTCAACGACTCCGGGGGGCACGGCTTCTACCCGATGGGGGAGTGCACGCGCCGGATCGTGGACCGGTTCCTGGTCGAAGGGGTCATGCCCGACCCCGGGACCCTCTGCGAGGACCACGCGAGCGCGCCGGACGGGGGCGGGACCTGACCGGTTCGCGCAGTGGTCGAGGACCGTGTATGGTTTTCCCTGCGAGCACGACGCAAGCCCCTTTAGCTCAGTCGGCAGAGCGTCTCCATGGTAAGGAGAAGGTCTACGGTTCGATTCCGTAAAGGGGCTCTGGAAACGAAGGAACGCCCGGCCCGCGATCGGGCTCGGGCGTTCTTTGTTTCTTCTGGCGGCCTGCTTCAGGTACTCTTAACGAGGCCGTCAGAGGCTTGTCATGGCGGGGTAGCTCAGTCAGGCAGAGCAAGCGGCTCATAATCGCTGTGTCGCCGGTTCAAGTCCGGCCCTCGCTACTCAACCTGCTCACCAGGTCCCCCCCGGGGACTTGGCGCAGGATGTTCGTCCCGATACCTAGCAGAAAGGCACTCCATCGTGGCTGCCACCGACGTTCGGCCGAAGATCACGCTGGCCTGCCAGGAGTGCAAGCACCGCAACTACATCACGCGGAAGAACCGGCGCAACGACCCGGATCGCCTGGAGCTGAAGAAGTACTGCCCCAACTGCAGGTGCCACCAGGCTCACCGCGAGACCCGCTAGAAACTCGCGCCTGCACCGTTCGGCCCGCTCACCGGTACTGCCGGGAGCGGGCCGAACGTCGTTCTGTTACCTTCTGCCCGAGGTAATCAGGAGGAGCCCGCAGTTCCCCTTGGAAGGAATCGGCATGGCACTGAACACAGATTTCATCGGGCGCAAGTTCCCGCCCAGCCCCCCGTACGAGGTCTCCCGGGTGAAGATCCGCGAGTTCGCCGACGCCATCGGGGACCGGAACCCGATCTACCGCGACCCCGAGGCCGCCAAGGCCGCGGGGCACCCGGACGTGGTGGCGCCCCCGACCTTCCCCATCGTGATCGCGCTGGGCGGCGACGCCCTGGCCGATCCCGAGCTGGGCCTGAACTACGCCATGGTCGTGCACGGCGAGCAGCGCTTCGAGTACGTCCGCCCGGTCGTCGCCGGCGACGTCCTCACCTGCGAGGCGTCCATCAGCGACATCCGCAAGGCGGGCGGCAACCACCTGCTCAAGATCGTCACCGAGGTCAAGGACGCCGGCGGCGAACTCGTCGTGACCTCCTACAACACCATCGTGGAACGGGGGGCCTGACATGGCGGCGACCGTGAAGTACGACGAGGTCGAGGTCGGGACCGAGATCCCGGCCCAGTCCTACCCCGTCAAGCGCCTCAACCTGGTGATGTACGCGGGCGCGTCCGGCGACTTCAACACCATCCACTGGGACGAGAAGTTCGCCAAGGCCGTCGGCCTGCCCGACGTGATCGCCCACGGCATGTTCACCATGGCCCAGGGCGGCCGGTTCGTCACCGACTGGGTCGGCGACCCCGGCGCCGTCCTCGACTACGGCGTGCGCTTCTCCGGCATGGTCCCGGTGTCCTACGAGACCGGCAACGTCGTGGAGATCAGCGGCGTCGTGGAGCAGAAGCTCGAGGACAACAAGGTCGTGGTCGGCCTCACCGCCCGCGAGGCCGGCGGCCAGAAGGTGCTCAGCCAGGCCAAGGCGGTCGTCCGGCTCGCCTGAGACCGGAAGGACCCCGCGCGCGTCCGCCCCGCCGGGGCGGGCGCGCGCGACTTTGGAGAGGATGTACCGGACGGCCACGCGGACCGGAGGGACGGAGCCCGAATGAACGTGCGTTGCCAGGATGTGCTGCTCGCCGGATACACCACGCTGAGGCTGGGCGGGCCGGCCCGCACCTTCATCGAGGCGAGCACCGAGGACGCCCTGGTCGAACAGGTCCGCGCCGCCGACGAGGCGGGGGAGCCGGTCCTCGTCCTGGGCGGCGGGAGCAACCTCGTGGTCTGCGACGAGGGGTTCCCCGGGACCGTCGTCCGCGTCTCCACCCGCGGCGTGACGATCTCGAACGGCCTGGTGACGGCCCAGGCCGGCGAGGAGTGGGACGCCCTCGTCGCCCGCACCGTCGCCGAAGGGCTCAGCGGGATCGAGTGCCTGTCGGGGATCCCCGGGCGGGTCGGCGCCACACCCATCCAGAACGTCGGCGCCTACGGGCAGGACGTCAGCGAGACCATCGCCGGGGTCCGCGTCTACGACCGGAGGGAGCGGCGCGTCCGCGCCTTCACCCCCGCGGAGTGCGCCTTCACCTACCGGCACAGCGTCTTCAAGGGAGACGACCGCTACGTGGTCCTCTCGGTCTCCTTCCAGCTGGAGGAGACCGGGGAGTCGCGCCCGGTCAAGTACGCCGAACTCGCACGGAGGCTCGGCGTGGAGCCCGGCGGCGCCGTCCCCCTCCAGGACGCCAGGGACGCCGTCCTCGCCCTGCGCCGGGGCAAGGGCATGGTCCTCGACCCCGACGACCCCGACACCCGCAGCGCCGGAAGCTTCTTCACCAACCCCGTCCTCACCGAGGAGGAGCTGAGGCTCCTGTCCGAGCGGGCCGAGGGCTTCCCCGCCTTCCCCGAGCCCGGCGGCCGCACCAAGACCTCCGCCGCCTGGCTGATCGACCGGGCGGGTTTCGCCAAGGGCCACGCCAGGGGCCCGGTCCGGCTGTCCACCAAGCACACCCTGGCCCTGACCAACCCCGGTCCCGAGGGCACCGCCAGGGACCTGCTGGCCCTCGCCCGCGAGATCCGGGAAGGGGTCCGCGAGGCGTTCGGCGTCACTCTCGTCAACGAGCCCGTCTTCGTGGGGCTCTCGCTGGAGGAGACCGCCGGGGCCGAGGGCCTACCGGGCTGAGGCGTCCGCCGCGGCGCGGGGCCCGGGGACCTTCGCCAGCCAGTCGTCGACGCCCTCCAGGAGCTGCTTGCGCACCCCCGGAGGCGCGGCCGAGCCCCGGATCGAGCAGCGCGCCAGCTCGGCCAGCTCCTCGTCGGTGAACCCGTGCTCGCTGCGGGCCAGCTCGTACTGGGCGGTCAGCCGCGAGCCGAACAGCAGCGGGTCGTCGGCCCCCAGCGCGATCGGCACGCCCGCCTCGAACAACCGCCGGACCGGCACCTCCCCGACGCTCCTGGCGACCCCCAGCGAGACGTTCGAGGCGGGGCAGACCTCCAGGGTGACGCCGCGCTCCGCGATCTTCTCCACGAGCCGCGGATCCTCCACCGAGCGCACCCCGTGACCGATCCGCTCGGCGCCCAGCAGGTCGATGCAGGGGCGCACGGACTCGGGGCCCTGCAGCTCCCCTCCGTGCGGCGCCGAGAGCAGCCCGCCGCGCCTGGCGATGCGGAACGCGCGCTCGAACTCGTACGGGCGGCCGCGCCGCTCGTCGTTGGAGAGCCCGAAACCGACCACGCCGCGCCCGGCGTACCGGACCGCCAGCCGGGCCAGCGTCCGGGCGTCCAGGGGGTGCCGGGTGCGGTTGGCCGCGACGATCACGCCGATGCCCACCCCGGTGGCCCGCTCGGCCTCCCGGACCGCGTCCAGCACCAGCTCGAGGGTCGGGGTCAGCCCGCCGAAGCGGTGGGCGTACCCGGACGGGTCCACCTGGATCTCCAGCCAGCCCGAGCCCTCGGAGGCCTCGTCCTCGGCGGTCTCGCGCACCAGCCTGCGCAGGTCCGCGGGGGTCTGCAGCACCGACCTGGCCAGGTCGTACAGGCGCTGGAAGCGGAACCAGCCGCGCTCGTCGGTGGCGCGCAGGGCCGGCGGCCACTCGGAGACCAGCGACTCGGGCAGCTGGACCCGGTGCCGCAGGGCCAGCTCGACCAGCGTCGAGTGCCGCATCGACCCGGTGAAGTGCAGGTGGAGGTGTGCTTTCGGCAGTTGGGACAGATCCCGGCGCTCCGCGAGTGGACGTGCGCCTGACGGCGCACTGCCCGCAGCTGAACGCGTGCCGGTGCGCGCTGAACGATCCATCAGGTAATCCTGCCCGGTCAGGCTCCGTTCACTCTGTTGACCTGCTCACGAACCACCCGGAAGCCACCCGGAAGGACTACCCGTGACCAGGCGCGGGGATTCCAGTTCGACGTGAGGCGTCCGGGCACGTATGCTTCTCTTTCTAGTGGCGCGTGTCTCGAGCACGCCTGCTGAAGGGCAATGGCGCAATTGGTAGCGCTCCGGTCTCCAAAACCGGCGGTTGGGGGTTCGAGTCCCTCTTGCCCTGCGGAGCAGCTTCACGTTCCCAGCTGCACGTGAGCACGCATAGGGTGAGTACCACGCGCGGCGGAACGTGCCGTGTCGGACGATCAATCCGAACGAGGGTGAGATGGCGACTGAGACTCGCGACGCCGCGACCGAGGACAAGGGAAAGCCGGAGAAGCGCAAGCGCACCAGCCCCCTTCTCTTCATCCGTCAGGTCGTCGGTGAGCTCCGCAAGGTCATCTGGCCGACCCGCGGGGAACTGGTCAACTACACCATCGTGTCGCTGGTCTTCGTGCTGTTCATGATCGGTATCGTCACTCTGCTCGACTGGGGAATTCAGAAGGGTATCTACGCCCTCTTCGCCGGCTGAGTCCCAGCGGACCCGCAGCGGGCAGAGCGCATACCGTTCCGACCCAGGTTTTCACCTAGAGAGAGAGTCACTGCCGTGTCCGAGTCGTCGCAGTTCCACGACGAGCTCCAGCCGGAGCCGCTGTCGGATCAGGTGGCCGAGGAGGCGGAGGAGACCTCCGAGAACGCGCCCGCCGAGCCCGTCGAGGGCCTCGAAGGCGCAGAGGCTCAGGCCGAGGAGGCCGAGCAGGTCGAGTCCGCCGAGGAGGCGGAGGCCGAGCCCGTCGTCGACCCGCACGAGGAGTTCATGCGCGAGCTGCGCATGCAGGTGGGCGAGTGGTACGTCGTCCACACCTACGCGGGCTACGAGAACCGGGTCAAGAGCAACATCGAGACCCGCACCGTCACCCTCAACATGGAGGACTACATCTTCCAGATCGAGGTGCCCCAGCACGAGGTCACCGAGATCAAGGGCGGCAAGCGGCAGAAGGTCAACGAGAAGGTCCTGCCCGGTTACATCCTGGTGCGCATGGACCTGACCGACGAGTCCTGGGGCGCGGTCCGCAACACCCCGGGCGTCACCGGCTTCGTGGGCCTGTCGAACAAGCCCTCCCCGCTCAGCCTCGACGAGGTCGCCAAGCTGCTGGCCCCCGTGCCCGCCGAGCAGACCCCGGCCGCGAAGGCCGCCAGCACCAAGCTCGCCGCGACCGTCGACTTCGAGGTCGGCGAGTCCGTCACCGTCATGGACGGCCCCTTCGCCACGCTGCCCGCCACGGTCAACGAGATCAACCTCGACACCCAGAAGCTCAAGGTGCTCGTCTCCATCTTCGGCCGCGAGACCCCGGTCGAGCTCTCGTTCAACCAGGTCTCGAAGCTTTAACGGGTATCCTTGACGAGTCCCCGCTCGGGCGGGGCGGACCGGCGCGGATTCCGCGGTCGTCAAGGTTCAATCTTCCCCACGCAGGTGGGGGTTCAGGGCTCCAACATCCCCGGCTCACGTTCCAGCCGGGGATGTTGCCTGTGAGTGCAGGAGTCGGAGCCGAAACAATCTGGAACGGAAGGTAGGCGATCATGCCTCCGAAGAAGAAGAAGATCTCAGCCCTCGTCAAAGTCCAGCTGAACGCCGGTGCCGCGACCCCCGCGCCGCCCGTCGGTACCGCCCTCGGTCCGCACGGCGTCAACATCATGGACTTCTGCAAGCAGTACAACGCCGCCACGGAGGCCCAGCGCGGCAACGTGATCCCGGTCGAGATCACGATCTACGAGGACCGCTCGTTCACCTTCGTCACCAAGACCCCGCCGGCCCCGCAGATGATCCTCAAGGCCGCCGGGATCGACAAGGGCTCCGCGGTCCCGCACAAGACCAAGGTCGGCTCGATCTCCCAGGCCCAGCTCCGCGAGATCGCCGAGTTCAAGATGAAGGACCTCAACGCCAACGACATCGACGCCGCGGCGAAGATCATCGCTGGCACCGCCCGCTCCATGGGCATCGAGGTCAAGTAACACACCCGTTCAGTGGAAGGGCCCGCGCGGCCCGGACCACGAACTCCCGTGAAAGGGGAGCAGCATGAAGCGCAGCAAGAGCTACCGCGCCGCAGCGGAGAAGATCGACAAGGACGCGCTGTACGCGCCGCTGCAGGCGGTCCGTCTCGCCAAGGAGACCACGGTCACCAAGTTCGACGCGACCATCGAGGTGAACACCCGCCTCGGCGTCGACCCGCGCAAGGCCGACCAGATGGTCCGCGGCACCGTGAACCTGCCGCACGGCACCGGTAAGACCGCCCGCGTGCTGGTCATCGCCGGTGGCGCGAAGGCGGACGAGGCCCGTGCGGCCGGCGCCGACCTCGTGGGCTCCGACGACATGATCGAGAAGATCTCCGGCGGTTTCCTGGACTTCGACGCGGTCGTCGCGACTCCGGACATGATGGGCAAGGTCGGCCGTCTGGGCCGGGTGCTCGGCCCGCGCGGCCTGATGCCCAACCCCAAGACCGGCACCGTGACGATGGACGTGGCCAAGGCGGTCACCGAGATCAAGGGCGGCAAGATCGAGTTCCGCGTGGACCGTCACGCGAACCTGCACTTCATCATCGGCAAGGCGTCCTTCGACGAGCGCCAGCTGGTGGAGAACTACGCCGCCGCGATCGAGGAGATCATGCGGCTCAAGCCGTCCGCCGCCAAGGGCCGCTACCTCAAGAAGGTGACGGTCACCTCGACGATGGCGCCCGGCATCCCGGTCGACCCGACCGTGGTCCGCGGCTTCACCGCCGAGCTGGACGAGGCGAACGCGTAACACGCTCCGCGAGAACGAAGGCCCCCGGGGGATTCCCCGGGGGCCTTTGTCCGTCTAAGGTCTGATAGCCCCGGAGGTGAGGTTGGTTCCGCCGGGGGATGTGGCGGAGTCCGTCGGCGAGGAGACTGGGAACATGATGAAGATCGCGTCAGGTGCCGCGGCAGGCACCCTCCTCCTGCTGTCCCTCACCGCGTGCGACGGGGAGACGACCGCTTCCAGCGGCCCGGACAACACGGTCAATCTGAGCGCCTCCCAGGTACTGGACCGCACGGCCACCAGGTCGGCGGAGGTCGAGACGTTCACCGCGGACCTCACGGTCGACGGGTCGGGTTCGGTGCGCGGCACCGGGTCGTTCCGGACGAAGCCGTCGCCGGCCTTCTCGGTGAACCTGGAGCAGCTGTCCTTCGGCGGGGTGACGGTGGGGACCGGGGGCACCCGGGTGGTCCTGCTGGACGAGACCGTCTACGTGCAGAACCCCCAGCTGAGCCAGTTCCTGAACTCCGGCAAGCCCTGGATGAAGATCACGCTGGGGCAGGCCGCGGACGCGGCGGGCTTCAACCCCCAGGACCTGCTGAAGCAGGTCGACCAGGCCGATCCGGCCAAGCTGACCAAGATCCTCTCCTCCTCGACCGACGTGAAGAAGGTCGGCTCCGAGGAGATCGACGGGGTGGAGACCACGCACTACCAGGGCACGGTCGACGTCAAGAAGGCGATGGTCGACTACGACCCCGGGCTCCGCCAGACCGCCGAGCAGCTGAGCAACGGCTCGGAGAGCCTCGGGTTCGACGTCTGGGTGGACGGCAAGGAGCTTCCGCGCAAGATCCTCACGAAGGTGACCACGTCGGAGGCCAAGCAGTTCAACGTGACGGTCGTCTTCCGCGACTACGGCAAGCCCGTCTCGGTGGAGGCGCCCCCGGCCGACCAGGTCGGCGACATCAAGCTCCCCTGACATCGAGCTCTTCTGACATCGAGCTCTTCTGACATCGAGCTCTCCTGACATCAGGATCCACTGGCGCATGCCGACGGCATGCGCCAGTGGATTTGGTACGTGTGCTCGACATGCCGTACTCTGTTGCTTGCCGAAGACCGCTGGTTGCTGCCGCATGGCAGCCGAAGGATCCTGAGACACTCAGGGCGGCCCGCGTAGGTGAACCCGAGCTTCACAGTGATTTCCCGTTCTGTGACGTCCCGTGTGCATCTGCGCCGGGGCGTTTTGTGTGTTTCAGGGACTTTGTCCGGCGGATCAGACTTCTCTCCGCACACACGCGGAGATGGTCCCAGTTGGAAGGAGTCCCATGGCGAGGGCGGACAAGGCAGCGGTCGTCGCTGAGCTCAAGGGTGAATTCGAGAGCTCCAGCGCCGCCGTTCTGACCGAGTACCGCGGGCTCACTGTGGCTCAGCTCAAGGAGCTGCGCCGCAGCCTCGGTGACACGGCGAACTTCGCCGTCGTGAAGAACACGCTGACCAAGATCGCCGCGAAGGACGCCGGCGTCGAGGGCCTGGACACGCTGCTCCAGGGCCCTTCGGCGATCGCGTTCGTCAAGGGCGACGTGGTCGAGGCCGCCAAGGGCCTGCGCGAGTTCTCCAAGGCGAACCCTCTGCTCGTGATCAAGGGCGGTTACCTCGACGGCAAGTCGCTGGACGCCGACCAGGTCACCAAGCTGGCCGACCTCGAGCCGCGCGAGGTTCTCCTCGCGAAGCTCGCGGGCGCGCTGAAGGCCAAGCAGAGTGCCGCGGCTGCGGTGTTCAACGCGCTGCCGGTGCAGATGGCACAGCTCTCCGAGGCCCTGCGCGCCAAGCGCGCCGAGGCCGGCGAGACCGTCACCGAGGAGGCCTCGGCCGAATAGGCCGGGTCCCCATCCCGTGGTCGTAAGACTGAAGTAAGAAGCCAGACGGAGGAAAATCATGGCGAAGCTCAGCACCGACGAGCTGCTCGACGCTTTCAAGGAGATGACCCTTCTCGAGCTCTCTGAGTTCGTGAAGCAGTTCGAAGAGGTCTTCGACGTCAAGGCCGCCGCGCCGGTCGCGGTTGCCGCCCCCGGTGTCGCCGGTCCCGGCGCCCCGGCCGAGGCCGCTGAGGAGCAGGACGAGTTCGACGTCATCCTCGAGGGTGCCGGCGACAAGAAGATCCAGGTCATCAAGGAGGTCCGCTCCCTGACCAGCCTCGGCCTCAAGGAGGCCAAGGACCTGGTGGACGGCGCGCCGAAGGCGCTGCTGGAGAAGGTCAACAAGGAGACCGCCGAGAAGGCCAAGGCCGCCCTCGAGGCTGCCGGCGCTTCTGTTACGGTCAAGTAACACCTTTTACCTCGGTCGAACGGCCGGTCACCCCTCCGGGGGCGGCCGGCCGTTCGCTTTGTCGCCGCCGCCACCAGAAACGTCGAACGCGTTTATCACCTGACTGATAAGTAGTGCTTCCCGCCTCAACTGTCGTTGCCGGGTGCTTTCGCGAGGGCCGCCCTACCACCTTGAAGTGCTGGTCAACACCCCAGTAGTCTCAGATGTGGCATAAGTAACGATTAACTTACAGCGTCGCTTTCGCCCCCAGAACTTGGTTCCGGCCTCTTCCCTTTTGTGGTGAGAGCACTAAGTTAGGGGGATCCGGCTTGGAAGCTACCGGCCGGTAGCCACGAGGCGGACGCGCTGAGTGACGTGGAGCTTCTACTCGCTCATGGATCCGGAATCCCCCCGGCTGGACGAGAGGTGACGAGTGGGCGTCGAGATTCGGGTCGAAGGACTGACCAAACGCTTTGGCCGACAGACCATTTGGGAGGATGTCTCCCTGACACTTCCCACAGGTGAGATCTCGGTCCTCCTGGGCCCTTCGGGCACGGGCAAGTCCGTGTTCCTGAAGACCCTGGTGGGCCTGCTCAAGCCGGAGCACGGAAACGTGTGGATCGGTGACCGCAACCTCCCGCAACTGCCGGAGGACCTGCTCTACGAGACCCGGAAGTTGTTCGGCGTCCTGTTCCAGGACGGCGCGCTGTTCGGCTCGATGAGCCTTTTCGACAACATCGCCTTCCCCCTGCGCGAGCACACGAAGAAGAGCGAGTCCGAGGTCAAGCGCATCGTCCTCGAGAAGATGGACATGGTGGGCCTGATCGGCGCGGAGAGCAAGCTCCCGGGCGAGATCTCCGGCGGTATGCGCAAGCGTGCCGGCCTGGCCCGCGCCCTGGTGCTGGACCCGGAGATCATCCTCTTCGACGAGCCGGACTCCGGTCTGGACCCGGTCCGCACCGCGTACCTGAACCAGCTGATCGTGGACCTGAACGCCCAGATCGGCGCGACGTTCCTCATCGTCACCCACGACATCAACACCGCGCGGACGGTGCCGGACAACATCGGCCTGCTCTTCCGCCGCGAACTGATCATGTTCGGCCAGCGCGAGATGCTGCTGTCCTCCGAGGAGCCGGTCGTGCGCCAGTTCCTCAACGCCCGCCGCGTCGGTCCGATCGGCATGTCCGAGGAGAAGGACGTGAGCGAGCTCGAGGCCGAGGCCGCCGCGGGCAACGACCCCGGCAAGCTGCCGCCCATCCCGCCGCAGCTGATGCCCTCCGACGGCAGGGTCCGGCCGACCCAGCACGCGCCCGGCTCCTGGCTGCGCGCCCACGGCGTCACCCCGCCGCCCGGCTCGTTCATCGACGACCTGGGCCGCAACTGGGTCGACGAGTGGCCCCGTTACGTCGCGAGCATGGGCGCGACCCCCGCCGGGGGCATCCGGTAATGACGACGGCAGGACCCGGCGCAGCCTCCAGCAGGCTGCGCCCCGTCGCCGACGGCGCGGTCAACATTCTCATCAAGGAACCGGGCCGGTTCTTCGGCCTGGTACTCGACGTCTTCAGGGCCATGTTCAAGTGGCCCTTCCAGTGGCGCGAGTTCATCCAGCAGGCCTGGTTCATCGTCGGGGTCACCGTGATCCCGACCGCCCTCGTGGCGATCCCCTTCGGCGCGGTGCTCGCGCTGCAGATGGGCGGGCTGATCCGCCAGCTGGGCGCCCAGTCCTACATGGGCGCCACCAGTGTCATCGCGATCGTGCGCGAGGCCAGCCCCATCGTGACCGCGCTGCTCATCGCCGGCGCGGCGGGTTCGGCGATGTGCGCCGACCTGGGCGCCCGCAAGATCCGCGAGGAGATCGACGCGATGGAGGTGCTGGGCATCAACCCCCTGCACCGGCTCGTCGTGCCCCGCATGCTCGCCTGCGCCTTCGTCGCCCTGTTCCTCAACGGAATGGTGAGCGTCGTCGGCATCATGGGCGGCTACGTCTTCAACGTCATGCTGCAGGGCGGTACGCCGGGTGCGTATCTGGCCTCCTTCAGCGGCATGGCGCAGCTGCCGGACCTGTACCAGGCGGAGTTCAAGGCCTTCGTCTTCGGTATCACGGCCGGCCTGGTCGCGGCCTACAAGGGACTCAACGCCAAGGGCGGTCCCAAGGGCGTGGGCGACGCGGTGAACCAGACCGTCGTCATCACGTTCGTGCTGCTGTTCCTGGAGAACTTCTTGATCAGCACCATCTACTTCGAGTTCGTCCCGGCGAAGGGCTCGTGACGGTGTCCATTCTGCGCAAGCCCGTGGACCATCTGGACGACCTCGGCCAGCAGCTGTCCTTCTACGCACGGGTCTTCGCCTGGTTCTTCCGGGCGGCCACCCGCTACCGGACCGAGGTGATGCGGCTGCTGGCCGAGGTGTCCCTGGGCACCGGCGGCCTGGCCGTGGTCGGCGGCTCGGCGGCGATCGTCGGCTTCATGACCTTCTTCACCGGCACCGAGGTCGGCCTGCAGGGATTCAACGCCCTCAACCAGATCGGGTCGGAGGCCTTCACCGGCTTCATCTCCTCCTACTTCAACACCCGGGAGCTGGCCCCGCTGGTCAGCGCCCTGGCGTTGTCGGCGACGGTCGGATGCGGCTTCACCGCCCAGCTCGGCGCGATGCGCATCTCCGATGAGATCGACGCGCTGGAGGTCATGGCGGTTCCCACGATCCCGTTCCTGGTGTCCACCCGGCTGATCGCCGGCCTGATCGCGGTCATTCCGCTGTACGTGATCGGCCTGCTGGCGTCCTACCTGGGCACCCGGCTGATGGTCACCTTCGTCTACGGCCAGTCGACCGGGACCTACGACCACTACTTCAGCCTCTTCCTGCTGCCGGAGGACATCCTCTGGTCGTTCGGGAAGGTGCTGATCTTCGCCACGCTGGTCATGCTGATCCACTGCTACTACGGATACAACGCCAGCGGCGGTCCGGCCGGCGTCGGCGTCGCGGTCGGCCGCGCGGTCCGCACCAGCATCATCATGGTCAACGTGCTCGACCTGCTGCTGGGCCTGGCGATCTGGGGCGCCGGCACGAGTGTGAGAGTGGCGGGATAACCGATGACACATGCATCCCCTGGAACGGGAGCCAAACTCCGCTCCCGCCTGTACGGCATCGCCTTCATCGTCGTCTGCGCCGTGTTCGTGGTGGCGTGCCTGGCCTTCTACCAGCGGGCCTTCACCCCGGTGGTCAAGGTGCGCTTCATGAGCGACAAGGCCGGGCTCCAGCTGCTGGAGCACTCGGACGTGAAGATCCGCGGCCTGATCGTCGGCGAGGTGCGCAAGATCAGCGTCACCGACGAGGGCGCGGTGATGGACCTGGCGATCCAGAAGGACAAGGCCGGCTTCATCCCGGCGAACGCGACCGGCAGGCTGCTGCCCAAGACGCTCTTCGGTGAGAAGTACATCGACCTGGCCGCCCCGGCGCAGCCGTCCCAGCCGATCCGCAACGGCGCGGTCCTGCACCAGGACAAGTCCGCCGAGTCCATCGAGATCGACCAGGTGCTCAACAACCTGATGCCGCTGCTGCAGGCGGTCCAGCCGGAGAAGCTGAACGCCACGCTCACCGCGGTCGCCACCGCCCTGGACGGCCGGGGCGACCAGCTCGGCGAGAACCTGGAGCAGCTGGACCGGCTGCTGGGCAAGTTCAACCCCAAGCTGAACCTCCTGGTCTCCGACATCAAGGCCCTCGGCGAGGTCTCCGACATCTACGCCGACGCGACGCCCGACCTGGTGCGGGTGCTGAAGAACATCAACGTCACCAGCACCACGATCGTGGAGAAGGAGGAGGCCATCGAGGCGCTCATCCCCGCGGTCACCTCCACGTCGGAGAAGGCCCACCGGTTCATGCTGGACAACGGCAACAAGATCATCGGCGTGAACCTGGCCAGCAGGGACGTGGTGAAGCTGCTGGCCACCTACGCGCCGTCGTTCCCCTGCGTCCTGGACGGCATGGGGATCATGATCCCGCGCGCCAACGAGGCGTTCGGCAACGGCCGGAAGCCGGCGTCCAACCTGTACATCGAGATCGTGAAGCCGCGTCCGGCGTACAAGAACCCGCTGGACCTGCCGGAGGCGAACGACTACCGCAAGCCGCGCTGCTACGGCCTGCCCAACCCCAAGGTGCCCTTCCCCGACTACGTCGCGCTGGACGGCACCGAGGACGACGTCTGGTGGAAGAAGCGCGGCATGTCCGGCCTCTTCGTCCAGCCCGGTGAGGACGCGTCCCAGAACGACACGGTGAAGTCGCTCGTGGCGCCCGTGCTGCGGGAGGACGTCTCCGACGTCCCCGACTTCGCGACCCTGCTGTTCGGCCCCCTCGCGACCGGATCGGTGGTGACCATCAAGTGAGCGAGAACAGGCGCACCGCCTCCTCTGGCATCAAACTGCTGGTGTTCGTGCTCTTCACGTCGCTGCTCACCGGCGTCCTGGCGGTGACCATCGCCAACGTGCGGTTCACCGACTCCCGCGAGTACGGCGCGGTCTTCACCGACGCGACCGGCCTGCTGGAGGGCGACGAGGTGCGGGTGGCCGGCGTCCGGCTGGGCAAGGTCACCTCGGTCGAGCTGTACAAGGGCAGCCTGGCCCAGGTGCGGTTCGAGCTGGACCGGTCGGGTCCGTTCGTCTCCGGCCTGCCCAAGGGGACCCTGGCCCAGATCCGCTACCGGAACCTGGTCGGCCAGCGCTACCTGGCGCTGTCGGAGGGCCCCGGCGCCTCCAACGAGATGCTGGGGGCGGGCGAGCTCCTGCCGGTCGAGCAGACCGAGCCGTCGCTTGACCTGACCGTCCTGTTCAACGGCTTCCGCCCGTTGTTCAAGGCGCTGGACGCCGAGGACGTCAACCAGCTCTCCTACGAGATCATCAAGGTGCTGCAGGGCGAGGGCGGGACGATCAACAGCCTGCTCACCCACGTGGCGTCGCTGACCAACACGCTCGCCGACCGCGACGAGGTCATCGGCCGGGTCATCACCAACCTCAGCGAGGTGCTGGGCACGGTCGCCGACCGCACCGACCAGACCAGCCGGATGATCAAGGAGCTGCAGGGCTTCGTCAGCGGGGTCGCCGGCGACCGCGAGGCGATCTTCGACTCGCTGGAGTCGCTGAACACGCTGAGCGGTGTGACCGCCGATCTGCTCAAGGACGCCCGTCCCTCCCTCAAGAGCGACATCGACGGCCTGAGCGAGCTGACCCGCACCCTGGGCGACAAGAGCAAGACGATCGACACCACGATCGAGCAGACCAGCGATCGGCTGGAGAAACTGAACCGGATCTCGTCGTACGGCTCCTGGTTCAACTACTACCTCTGCAGCATGGACGCGCGGATCGTGTTGCCCGGCGCCCCGGCGTACTACACGCCGAAGCTCGTCAACGAGAACGCGAGGTGCAAGCAGTGAAGGTCCCGTTCAGAGAACAGAACCCGACCGTCCTGGGCGTCCTCGCGCTGACGGGCATCGCGGTGGGACTGACCGTCGCGCTCAACATCGACTCCCTCCCGCTGATCAACGGCGGGACGACCTACCGCGCTCACTTCGCCGAGGCGGCGGGCCTGCGCGAGGGCGAGGAGGTGCGCATCGCCGGGGTCAAGGTCGGCAAGGTGACCGGCATGGAACTGGACGGCGGCCGGGTGCGCGTCGACTTCCGCATCGACAAGGAGGTGCGGATCGGCAACGAGACCAAGGTCGACATCAAGATCAAGACTCTGCTCGGCTCGCACTTCCTCGCGGTGGACCCGCGCGGTTCCGGCCGCCAGGACCCGGGCAGGCCGATCCCGGTCTCCCGGACCTCCACCCCGTACGAGGTGGTGCCGGCGATCGCCGACCTGAGCACGAACATCGACGCGATCGACACGAAGCAGCTCGCGGAGTCCTTCGACACCCTGGCGACCACGTTCGAGAACTCGCCCGAGGAGATCAAGGCCTCGCTGCGCGGTCTGCGCCGGATCTCCCAGACGATCTCCAAGCGCGACGACGAGCTGAACGAGCTGCTCGTCCGCGCGAAGGAGGTCACCGGGGTCCTCAACGACCGCAGGGGTGAACTCGTCAAGCTCCTCCAGGACGGCGACAAGCTGCTCGTGGCGGTGCAGAACCGGCGCAACGTGATCCACCAGCTGCTGGTGAACACCTACCAGCTCGCCCAGCAGCTGAACGCGCTGATCGACGAGAACGAAGACGAGATCAAGCCCCTGCTGGCCAACCTGCAGAAGGTCACCAAGGTCCTGCTCGACAACCGGGACAACCTGGACAGGTCGTTGCAGCTGATGGCCTCCTACGGGCGGCAGTTCGCCGACGTCACCGGTTCCGGCCGGTGGTTCGACAGCTACATCCAGAACTTCATCCCGCTCCCGATGAGCGTCGGCGACCCCTCCAAGGACAAGCCGGCGGCCTCGTCGAAGGACAAGAAGAAGAAGTCCACCTCCACCGAGAAGTCGTCCGGCAACGGCTCCCTCCCGCTGCTTCCGTGAGGTCACCAGTGCGAACTTTCTTCAAAGCCTTGGTGCCGCTCGTGGTGGTGGCACTGGCCGTCGCCGCCGTGGTGGTGTTCTGGCCGAGCGCCCCCGTCAAGCGGCTCACCGCTTACTTCACCAACACAGTCGGCCTCTACGAGGGCGCGGACGTCACCATCCTGGGCATCCCGGTGGGGGAGGTCGACAAGATCACCCCGGCGGGCCAGGCCGTGCGCGTCGAACTGCACTACGAGGCCAAGTACAAGATCCCCGCGGACGCCCAGGCCGTCATCGTCTCGCAGTCGCTGGTGTCCGACCGGTTCGTCCAGCTCACCCCGGTGTTCACCAACGGCGCCGTCCTGCAGGACAAGGCGACGCTGGACGTCGCCCGCACCGCGGTCCCCGTCGAGGTCGACGAGGTCGCCAACAGCCTCAACGAGCTGAGCAAGGCGCTCGGCCCCGAGGGCGCCAACGCCGACGGCTCGCTCTCCAAGATGCTGGAGGTCGCCGCCCGCAACCTCGACGGCAACGGCGAGGAGCTCCGCGGGGCCATCGAGGACGGCGCCGAGGTGCTGTCGACGCTGGGCGACAACAGCGACAACATCACCGCCTCGATCGAGAACCTCGAGGGCATCACCCAGGCCCTGGCCGACAACGACGCCACGGTGCGGCAGTTCACCGACCACCTGGGTCAGGTGTCCGCGCAGCTGAACGGGGAGAAGGAGGAGCTCAACCAGGTGCTCCAGATCCTCGGCCCGACGCTGCGCAACGTCACCTCCTTCGTCAAGGACAACCGCAAGTCGCTGTCCAAGAACGTCAGCGACCTGGCCGAGGTCACCGCGATCCTGGTCAAGCGCCAGGACGAGCTGGAGGATTTCGCCGGCACCGCCCCGGTGGCCATCAGCAACATGACCCGCGCCTACGATCCGATCTCCGGCACGATCCACACCCGCACCAACTTCCTGCAGTTCAAGAACCCGGCCGACTGGATCTGCTCGCTGGCCTACTCGCTGGGCACCCCGGCGGCCGAGTGCCTGGAGACGCTGAAGCCGATCTCCGGCGGTCTGGGCCTGAACCTGCACCTGGACATCTCGTGGATCACGGCTCTGACCACCACCTACAACCCCGAGCCGCTGCCCCCGGACGCCTACGGCCCGAACAAGCCCAAGAAGAACGCGAAGAAGTCCGACAAGAAGACGACCACCTCGAACAACTCCGGTCCTGCCGACAAGACCCTCGGCGGCCTCCTGCTGGGAGGTACCTCATGAAGCGGCTGGCACTCGCGCTCGCCGGAAGCCTGCTCCTCACCGGGTGCGGTTTCCAGGGAGTCTCCTCCATCCCGCTGCCGGGCGGGCCCGACCTGGGGGACGACCCCCACGAGGTGAAGATCCACTTCGCCAACGTGCTGGACCTGGTCCCCCAGTCGACGGTGAAGGTCAACGACGTGTCCGTCGGCCGGGTCGAGAAGATCGAACTGGACGGCTGGCAGGCCGAGGTCACCATCAAGATCAACAAAGAGGCCCGGCTCCCGGACAACGCGCTGGCGACCATCGCCCAGACCAGCCTCCTGGGCGAGAAGTACGTCTCCCTCGCGCCCCCGATGGAGGGGCCGAGCGGCGAGCTCGGCGACGGCGACGTGATCCCGATCGGCCAGACCAACCGCAACACCGAGGTCGAGGAGGTGCTGTCGGCGATGTCGCTGCTCCTCAACGGAGGCGGCATCGAGCAGATCTCCACCATCACCAAGGAGCTCAACGCGGCGATGTCCGGCCGCGAGGAGTCGATCAAGTCGGTCCTGCGGCGGATCGACGTCTTCGTGGGCACCCTGGACCGGCAGCGGCACACCATCACCGAAGCGCTCGACAAGATCGACCGGCTGATGGTCAAGCTGGAGGCGGAGAAGGGCACGATCGCCGACACGATCGAGCAGAGCGAGCCGGCCCTGGCGATCCTGGAGGAGAACCGGCAGGACCTGACCAAGATGCTGGTCAGCCTGGCGAAGTTCGGCGACGTGACCACCAACGTCGTCCAGCGCTCCAAGAAGGACCTGCTGACGAACCTGAAGAACCTCCAGCCGATCCTGAAGAACCTCAACAAGGCCGGTGACAGGTTGCCGGAGAACCTCGGCGCCCTGTTCACCTACCCGTTCACGAACGACTTCTCCAACACGGTGAAGGGCGACTTCGCGAACATGAACATGACGGTCTCTCTGGACATCGAGGAGCTCGCGCACAACCTGCTGACGGGCACCGACCTCGACCCGGCGCTGAAGAAGTCGGCGAAGAAGCAGGGAGAGGCGCTGCGGGACCTGCTGTCGCCTCCCGACGTCAGCATCACCCAGACCCCGCCCGGCGTCCTGGGCGCCGGGGACGAGTCGGGGCAGGGCAGCTCCCCGCTGCCCACCATCGGGATGGAGAGCACCGACCCGGACGTCGACTCCGTGGTGCTGGGAGGCCTTTCATGATCCTCACTCGTGGTACCAAGATCCAGCTGGTGGTGTTCGCGCTCATCACGGTGCTGGGCGTCAGCTACACGGCCGTCCGGTATCTCGGGGTGGGCGGCAGCCTGCTCGACCGGACCTACACGGCCTACGTCGAGCTGCCGGACTCCGGAGGCGCCTTCACCAACTCCGAGGTGACCTACCGCGGCGTGACGGTGGGACGGGTCGGCCCGATCAGGCTCGTCCAGAACGGCGTGCGGATCGAGATGGAGCTGGACAAGGGCGCGAAGATCCCCCGGGACACCCTCGCGGTGGTGGCCAACCGGTCCGCGGTCGGCGAGCAGTACATCGACCTGCAGCCGCGTTCGGACCAGGGCCCCTTCCTCGACGAGGGATCCCCCTACACGATCCCCGCCGGCAACACCCGGATCCCGGTCAAGACCTCGGACCTGCTGCTCAACGTCGACAAGACGGTCGCGTCGGTCGACCCCGAGAACCTGCGGACGATCGTCGACGAACTGGACAAGGCGTTCAACGGAACGGGCTCCGACCTCCAGACGATCATCGACGAGGGCGGCAAGCTCATCCAGGACATGGACGAGAACTTCGAGACGACCGCCGACCTCCTGGACAACAGCAAGATCGTGCTGAACACCCAGCGGGACAAGGGGACGTCGATCAGGACCTTCGCCCGGGAGCTGGCCGATCTCACCGACACCATCCGGGAGAACGACGGCAACATCAGAGAGACCATCGACGCCGCGGGCCCCGCGGCGGAGGAGGTCGACGACCTGATCGACAACGTCTCGGACGACCTGCCGGTGCTGCTGGCCAACCTGACCAGCACCACCCAGATGCTCACCGCGAACCAGGACGGGATCCGCTCACTGCTGATCTCGCTCCCGTTCACGGTGGCGGGCTCCCAGACCGTGCTGCCCGGTGACGGCTACCAGCACATGGGCCTGGCGCTGAACATCGACACCCCGGCGCCCTGCACCGAGGGCTACGAGAAGACCAAGCCCCGCTGGCCGCAGAACACCAAGGAGACCCCGGCCCGCACCGACGTCGGCTGCACCGCGCCGAAGAAGTCCCAGACCGCGGTCCGAGGGGCACGCAACGCCCCCGAGCCGCGGCCCTACATCAAGCTGCCTCCGGGCGCGCTGGACGGTGCCGGCGAGCCGCCCGCGGCCAGCACCCGTTCGGCCGAGGACGACGGCACCGAGTCGGAGAGCCGCCTGGTTTACCAGACGAACTCGACCAAATCGGTCTTCGTCACCGGTTACGATCCGACATCCGGCAAGTACGTCGGACCGAACGGCGTGACCTACACCGTCGGTTCCTCCGGAGGAGCCGAGAACCTGTTGGGGGATGATTCGTGGAAGTGGCTGCTTCTGGGCCCGCTGTCGTGAAGGGCGGCCTCTGGCGGACGATCACGGTGGCGGTGCTCACCGTGGTCGCCCTCGGGCTGCTCGGCGCCGGGGTCTACCCGCCGGTCTCCAAGGCGATCGCCTCGGCGAACGAGGCCGACACCCGGGACGAGATCCTCCAGGCGGCCCGCCAGGTCGGGCTGAACCTGATGTCCATGGACCACCGGACGATCGAGAAGGACACCCAGCGCGTCCTCAGCGGGAGCACCGGGACGTTCAAGGACCAGTACGCGGCGCAGACCAAGACGTTCATCGACGAGATCACCAAGAACCAGGCGACCTCGCAGGCGCAGGTCCTCGGCTCCGGAGTCACCGACTACGACGAGGACTCCGCCGAGGTGATCGTGGCCGTCTCGGCGGTCGTCACCAGCCCGGCCGTGCCCAACGGCGCTCCCCGCAACATGCGTTTCCTGATCGAGATGAGCAAGGTCGACGGGAAATGGCTGGCCTCGAAATTCGGAGTGATCCAGTGAAGCTCGACAAGGCCGAGAAGAAGGACCTCCCGGAGACCGGTGAGGACAGGCCGGCTGAGACCGCTGAGACGGTCGAGGAGATCGACGGCCAGCTCTCGCTGATCGGCGACGAGGAGGCCCCGGCGGAGTCCGAGAAGTCCGACGGCGCCGACGAGGCTTCCGAAGACTCGGAAGACTCCGCAGCCCTCGAGGACGCCGAGGACGCTGAGGACTCCGAGACGGAGATCGACGAGGCGCCCGGGGCGAAGAAGGACCGGAAGCCCCGGAAGGTCGGCCTGGCGAAGAAGAGCGGGCAGGGAGGGCGGAAGAAGTCCCTCAAGCCCCCGAAGGTCCGCACCGGCGCCCCGCTGTGGTCCGTGATCGTCATGGCGGTCGTGGTCGTCGCCCTGGCCGTCGGCACCTTCGTGCTGCGCGGCGGCTCGGGGGAGAGGCTCTCCAAGGACGAGGTCGACAAGGCGGTGCGCACGGCCGCGGCCACCGCCCAGCACATCTCGTCCTGGGACTACCGGACGATCGAGAGCGACACCAAGCAGGTGCTGGGCGAGTCGACCGGGGACTTCCGCGAGGCGTACGAGAAGAGCGCCGCCAAGCTGCTGGCGGACGCTCCGGCCCAGCAGGCCGTCACCGTCGGCCTGACGAGCAAGGCCGGCGTGGAGTCCGTGAACAAGGGTCAGGTCAAGGTTCTGGTCTTTCTCAACCAGCAGACCACCAAGAAAGACGCCGACGCGCACATCGAGCAGCACCGGCTTCGTCTGACTATGGTGCAGAAAGACGGGGAATGGCTGGTGTCCAAGCTGGACATCCTGGGCTGAGGCCGCACCGACCCCGGTCAAGATCTTTTTAGTGGTCCTTGGGCCGCCCTTCCGAGAGGAGGGGTGGCCCTATCTGATTTTCGGGCGGATTTATGGTTATTCCATGTGATGCTCGTCTCGAAACTATGAGCCTTGTCACTGCTGCTCAGGGCCCGAAAAGTCCCTGTGCGGCCTTGACTTGGCCGCCCGGAGGGGCGATGCTGCGAGGCAACTGTGATGTGCATAGCGAACGTAAGCTTGCAAGCGGTGTAGCTCTGGGCTACACTGCCCCTTTGCGCTGCCCTTTAGCTATCCTCCGTGCAACCATGCCGTGATCTTGGTTTGAAGAGCCGGTCTCCAGTAGTTCCAGAGCCAGTTGGAAACCAGGTCTCACGGGTTTTTCGGGGATGCATTGGCGTGCACGTCGACAGTCCGCCGCGAGCCCTCGGAAGGACCACTCTTGGCAGCCTCGCGCAACGCCTCGAAGACCCTGACCGGTCCGAACCGCGTCTCCTTCGCGCGCATCAACGAACCGCTTGAAGTACCCGATCTCCTCGCTCTCCAGACAGAGTCTTTCGACACTCTGCTCGGCAACGAGCGGTGGAAGTCCCGGGTCAAGGCGGCTCAGGATGCGGGTCGTAGGGACGTTCCCACCCAGTCGGGTCTCGAAGAGATCTTCGAAGAGATCAGTCCCATTGAGGACTTCTCCGGGACCATGTCCCTCTCGTTCCGGGATCACCGGTTCGAGCCGCCCAAGTACTCGGTTGACGAGTGCAAGGACAAGGACATGACCTACTCCGCCCCCATGTTCGTCACGGCGGAGTTCATCAACAACACCACCGGTGAGATCAAGAGCCAGACGGTGTTCATGGGCGATTTCCCGCTCATGACGCCAAGGGGCACCTTCATCATCAACGGGACCGAGCGCGTCGTCGTGTCGCAGCTCGTGCGCTCCCCCGGTGTCTATTTCGACCGCCAGCTGGACAAGACGTCCGACAAGGACATCTATGGCTGCAAGGTCATCCCGTCCCGGGGCGCATGGCTCGAGTTCGAGATCGACAAGCGCGACAACGTCGGCGTTCGCATCGACCGCAAGCGCAAGCAGGGCGTCACGGTCCTGCTGAAGGCGCTCGGCTGGGACGAAGCCCGCATCCGCGAGCGCTTCGGCTCCTACGAGTCCATGAACATCACCCTCGAGAAGGACCACACCTCCGGGCAGGACGAGGCCCTTCTCGACATCTACCGCAAGCTCCGGCCGGGCGAGCCCCCGACCAAGGAGTCGGCGCAGACGCTGCTGAACAACCTGTACTTCAACCCGAAGCGCTACGACCTGGCGAAGGTCGGCCGCTACAAGGTGAACAAGAAGCTCGGCCTGGACCTGGGGATGAACCAGGGCACCCTGACCGAGGACGACATCGTCGCCACCATCGAGTACCTGGTCCGCCTGCACGCGGGCGAGGAGGAGTGCACGGCGGCGAACGGCCGGACCCTGCCGGTCGAGGTCGACGACATCGACCACTTCGGCAACCGGCGCATCCGCCCGGTCGGCGAGCTCATCCAGAACCAGGTCCGCCTGGGCCTGGCCCGCATGGAGCGCGTCGTCCGCGAGCGGATGACCACCCAGGACGTCGAGGCGATCACCCCGCAGACCCTGATCAACATCCGCCCGGTCGTGGCGTCGATCAAGGAGTTCTTCGGCACCTCGCAGCTGTCGCAGTTCATGGACCAGACCAACCCGCTCGCGGGCCTGACCCACAAGCGGCGCCTGAACGCGCTGGGTCCCGGCGGTCTGTCGCGTGAGCGCGCCGGCATGGAGGTCCGTGACGTCCACCCGTCGCACTACGGCCGCATGTGCCCGATCGAGACGCCGGAAGGCCCGAACATCGGCCTCATCGGCTCGCTCGCGGCGTTCGGCCGGGTGAACCCGTTCGGATTCATCGAGACGCCGTACCGCAAGGTCATCGACGGCAAGGTCACCGACCAGATCGACTACCTGACCGCCGACGAGGAGGACAGGTTCGTCAAGGCGCAGGCCAACTCGCTGCTCAACCCCGACGGCACCTTCGCCGAGGCGCGCGTCCTGGTCCGCACCAAGGGCGGCGAGACCGAACTGTCCCGCGCGTCCGAGGTCGACTACATGGACGTCTCCGCGCGTCAGATGACCTCGGTCGCCACCGCGATGATCCCGTTCCTGGAGCACGACGACGCCAACCGCGCGCTCATGGGCTCCAACATGCAGCGCCAGTCCGTCCCGCTGCTGCGCAGCGAGGCGCCGCTGGTCGGCACCGGCATGGAGTACCGCGCCGCCGTCGACGCCGGTGACGTGATCACCGCCGAGAAGGCCGGCGTGGTCGAAGAGGTCTCCGCGGACTACATCACCGTCATGAACGACGACGGCACCCGCCAGACCTACCGCGTCGCCAAGTTCAAGCGCTCCAACCAGGGCACCTGCTTCAACCAGAAGCCCATCGTGGACGAGGGCCAGCGGGTCGAGTCGGGCCAGGTGCTGGCCGACGGCCCCTGCACCGACCAGGGCGAGATGGCGCTGGGCAAGAACCTCCTCGTGGCGTTCATGCCGTGGGAGGGCCACAACTACGAGGACGCGATCATCCTGTCGCAGCGCCTCGTGCAGGACGACGTCCTGTCCTCGATCCACATCGAGGAGCACGAGGTCGACGCCCGCGACACCAAGCTGGGCCCCGAGGAGATCACCCGGGACATCCCGAACGTCTCCGAGGAGGTGCTGGCCGACCTCGACGAGCGCGGCATCATCCGCATCGGCGCGGACGTCGTCACCGGCGACATCCTGGTCGGCAAGGTCACGCCCAAGGGCGAGACCGAGCTGACCCCCGAGGAGCGGCTGCTGCGCGCGATCTTCGGCGAGAAGGCCCGCGAGGTCCGCGACACCTCGCTGAAGGTCCCGCACGGCGAGTCCGGCAAGGTCATCGGCGTCCGCGTGTTCTCCCGCGACGAGGGCGACGAGCTCCCGCCCGGCGTGAACGAGCTGGTCCGCGTCTACGTGGCCCAGAAGCGCAAGATCACCGATGGTGACAAGCTCGCCGGCCGCCACGGCAACAAGGGCGTCATCTCCAAGGTCCTCCCCGTCGAGGACATGCCGTTCCTCGAGGACGGCACCCCGGTCGACATCGTCCTGAACCCGCTGGGTGTTCCGGGTCGTATGAACGTCGGCCAGGTCCTGGAGACGCACTTGGGCTGGGTCGCCTCCCGTGGCTGGAAGATCGACGGCGACGACGAGGACTGGAAGCGCAACCTCAAGGCCATCGGCCTGGAGGAGGCGGAGCCGTGGACCAACACGGCGACGCCGGTCTTCGACGGCGCGCACCAGGAGGACGTCCAGGGTCTGCTGAGCAGCACGATCCCCAACCGCGACGGTGACCGCATGGTCAGCGGCGGCGGTAAGGCCCGGCTGTTCGACGGCCGCTCCGGCGAGCCGTTCAAGGACCCGATCTCGGTCGGCTACATCTACATTCTCAAGCTGCTCCACCTCGTGGACGACAAGATCCACGCGCGTTCGACCGGCCCGTACTCGATGATCACCCAGCAGCCGCTGGGCGGCAAGGCGCAGTTCGGCGGCCAGCGCTTCGGTGAGATGGAGGTGTGGGCGCTGGAAGCGTACGGTGCCGCCTACGCCCTCCAGGAGCTGCTGACGATCAAGTCCGACGACGTCCTGGGCCGCGTGAAGGTCTACGAGGCGATCGTCAAGGGCGAGAACATTCCGGAACCGGGCATTCCCGAGTCCTTCAAGGTCCTCATCAAGGAAATGCAGTCGCTGTGCCTGAACGTTGAGGTTCTGTCCAGTGATGGCATGAACATCGAGCTCAGGGACACCGACGAGGACGTGTTCCGGGCCGCGGAAGAGCTGGGCATCGACCTGTCTCGGCGTGAGCCGTCCAGCGTCGAGGAAGTCTGAGAGGGGAGCCAGTGCTAGACGTCAACTTCTTCGACGAACTTCGCATCGGCCTCGCGACCGCCGACGACATCCGTCAGTGGTCGCACGGCGAGGTGAAGAAGCCTGAGACCATCAACTACCGGACCCTCAAGCCGGAAAAGGACGGGCTCTTCTGCGAGAAGATCTTCGGTCCTACCCGGGACTGGGAGTGCTACTGCGGTAAGTACAAGCGCGTCCGGTTCAAGGGCATCATCTGCGAGCGCTGCGGCGTCGAGGTGACCCGGGCCAAGGTGCGCCGCGAGCGGATGGGCCACATCGAGCTCGCCGCCCCGGTCACCCACATCTGGTACTTCAAGGGCGTTCCCTCGCGGCTGGGCTACCTGCTGGACCTGGCCCCGAAGGACCTCGAGAAGATCATCTACTTCGCGGCCTACATGATCACGAGCGTCGACACCGACGCCCGCGACCGTGACCTGCCGACGCTGGAGGCGCGCATCTCGGTCGAGCGCCAGCAGCTGGAGCAGCGGCGCGACAGCGACGTGGAGGCCCGCCAGCAGAAGCTGGAGGCCGACCTGGCGGAGCTGGAGGCGGCCGGCGCCAAGGCCGACCAGCGCCGCAAGGTCCGCGAGGGCGCCGAGCGGGAGATGAAGCAGCTGCGCGACCGCGCGCAGCGCGAGATCGACCGCCTCGACGAGGTGTGGACCCGGTTCAAGAACCTCAAGGTCCAGGACCTCGAGGGCGACGAGATGCTCTACCGCGAGATGCGGGACCGCTTCGGCAAGTACTTCTCCGGCGGCATGGGCGCGGCGGCCATCCAAGCCCGCCTGCAGAACTTCGACCTCGACGCCGAGGCCGAGAAGCTGCGCGAGATCATCCGCTCGGGCAAGGGCCAGAAGAAGGCCCGCGCCCTCAAGCGGCTGAAGGTCGTCTCCGCGTTCCTCAACACCACCAACAGCCCGCTGGGCATGGTGCTGGACTGCATCCCGGTGATCCCGCCGGACCTGCGTCCGATGGTGCAGCTGGACGGCGGCCGCTTCGCGACCTCCGACCTCAACGACCTGTACCGCCGCGTGATCAACCGGAACAACCGGCTCAAGCGTCTGCTGGACCTCGGCGCGCCCGAGATCATCGTGAACAACGAGAAGCGGATGCTGCAGGAGGCCGTCGACGCGCTGTTCGACAACGGCCGCCGCGGCCGCCCCGTCACCGGTCCGGGCAACCGGCCCCTGAAGTCCCTCAGCGACATGCTGAAGGGCAAGCAGGGCCGGTTCCGCCAGAACCTGCTGGGCAAGCGCGTCGACTACTCCGGCCGCTCCGTCATCGTCGTCGGCCCGCAGCTGAAGCTGCACCAGTGCGGTCTGCCCAAGCAGATGGCGCTGGAGCTGTTCAAGCCGTTCGTGATGAAGCGCCTGGTCGACCTGAACCACGCGCAGAACATCAAGAGCGCCAAGCGCATGGTCGAGCGGGCCCGCCCGGTCGTGTGGGACGTGCTGGAAGAGGTCATCACCGAGCACCCGGTGCTGCTCAACCGCGCGCCCACCCTGCACCGCCTGGGCATCCAGGCGTTCGAGCCGCAGCTGGTCGAGGGCAAGGCCATCCAGATCCACCCGCTCGTGTGCACCGCGTTCAACGCGGACTTCGACGGCGACCAGATGGCGGTGCACCTGCCGCTGTCTGCCGAGGCCCAGGCCGAGGCGCGGATCCTGATGCTGTCCACGAACAACATCCTCAAGCCCTCCGACGGCAAGCCCGTCACCATGCCCACCCAGGACATGGTGATCGGCCTGTACTGGCTGACCGGCGAGCGTGCGAACGCGGCCGGCGAGGGCCGGACCTTCTCCGGCGTGTCCGAGGCGATCATGGCCTACGACCGGGACGAGCTCTCGCTCCAGGCGAAGGTCCAGATCCGGTTCAAGGACACCGTCCCGCCGCGCGGCTGGGTCGCGCCCGAGGGCTACGAGGCCGGGCAGCCGTTCCGGCTGGAGACCACCCTGGGCCGGGCCCTGTTCAACGAGACGCTGCCCGCGGACTACCCCTTCGTCAACATCGAAGTGGGCAAGAAGCAGCTGTCGGTGATCGTGAACGAGCTCGCCGAGACCTACCCCAAGGTCGAGGTCGCGACCGCCCTGGACGCGCTGAAGAGCGCGGGCTTCCACTGGGCGACCCGCTCCGGCGTCACGATCTCGATCGACGACGTCATCGCGCCGCCGAACAAGGCGGACATCCTCAGTGGTTACGAGCGGCGCGCCGACAAGGTGCAGCGCGAGTACGAGCGCGGTCTGATCACCGACGACGAGCGCCGCCAGGAGCTCATCGAGATCTGGACGCACGCGACCAAGGAGGTCGCGGACGACATGATGCGGGAGTTCGAGAGCAACCCGGACAACCCCATCTGGATGATGGTCAACTCGGGTGCCCGCGGTAACCCCATGCAGGTCCGGCAGATCTCCGGTATGCGTGGTCTGGTGTCCAACCCCAAGGGCGAGACCATCCCGCGTCCGATCAAGTCGTCCTTCCGCGAGGGTCTGACCGTCCTGGAGTACTTCATCTCCACGCACGGCGCCCGTAAGGGTCTGGCCGACACCGCGCTGCGGACCGCCGACTCGGGTTACCTGACCCGTCGTCTGGTGGACGTCGCGCAGGACGTCATCGTCCGCGAGGTGGACTGCGGCACCGACCGCACCATCCCGTTCCGGATCGCGGAGAACGACCGGGCCGCGGACGGCTCGCTGATCAAGCTGGGCACCTCGGAGTCCAGCCTGATCGGCCGGACCATCGCGGTGGACGTCGTGGTCGACGGCACGGTCGTCTACCCCGCCGACACCGACCTGTCCGACGCGGTGATCACCCGTCTGATCGAGGTCGGCGTGGAGGAGGTCCGCACCCGCAGCGCCCTGGTCTGCGAGGCCAAGATCGGCGTCTGCGCCGCGTGCTACGGCCGCTCCCTGGCCACGGGCAAGCGGGTGGACGTCGGCGAGGCCGTCGGCATCATCGCCGCGCAGTCCATCGGCGAGCCCGGCACCCAGCTGACGATGCGCACCTTCCACACCGGTGGTGTGGCCGGTGGCGACATCACGCACGGTCTGCCGCGTGTCCAGGAGCTGTTCGAGGCGCGCATCCCCAAGGGTGTCGCCCCGATCACCGAGGTCGCGGGCCGGGTCAAGATCGACGAGACGGACCGCACCCGGAAGATCGTGATCGTTCCGGACGACGGTTCGGACGAGATCGCCTACCCGGTGTCGATGCGTTCGCGCTTCGAGGAGGGCATCCACGAGGGCGCCCACGTCGAGGTCGGCCAGCAGCTCATCAAGGGCGCGGTCAACCCGCACGAGGTGCTGCGCATCCTCGGCCCGCGCGCCGTGCAGCTCCACCTGGTCCACGAGGTCCAGGAGGTCTACCGGTCGCAGGGCGTGTCGATCCACGACAAGCACATCGAGATCATCGTCCGGCAGATGCTCAAGCGCGTGAACGTGCTGGAGGCGGGTGACACCCACCTGCTTCCGGGCGACCTGGTGGAGCGCCCGATCTTCGAGCGCACCAACCGCGGCGTGGTGGCCGAGGGCGGTACCCCCGCCGCCGGCCGTCCGGTCCTGATGGGCATCACCAAGGCGTCGCTCGCCACCGAGTCCTGGCTGTCGGCCGCCTCCTTCCAGGAGACGACCCGCGTCCTCACCGAGGCCGCCATGCACTCCAAGAGCGACTCCCTGCTGGGCCTCAAGGAGAACGTCATCATCGGCAAGCTCATCCCGGCCGGCACTGGCATGCCCCAGTACCGCAACGTCCGGGTCGAGCCCACCGAGGAGGCCAAGGCCGCGGTGTACAGCGTCGGTTCCTACGACGACGCGGGCGAGTACACCTTCGGCACGGGCTCCGGCGAGGCCGTTCCCCTGGAGGAGTACGACTTCGGCCAGTACGGCCGCTAGTCCCCGTCTGACGGCAAACGCCCCGGTCGCCTCTGGCGCCCGGGGCGTTCGCCGTTCACCGCTACGCTCGGGGCATGGAGCTGGTGAACGTGGTCGTGGTGGTGGGGTTCCTGGCACTGGCGGTGCTGGGGTGCCTGGTGCTGATCAGGGCCCTGGGCCGATTGCGGTAGCACTACCCTGGAGCCATGGAGATTGTGTTCGAGCATGAGCTGCACCCTGACCTCAAGGCGCTGGAATGGCTGGTGGGGACCTGGGAGGGGGACGGGATCGGGGACTACCCGACGATCGAGCAGTTCCGGTTCACGCAGCAGGTCTCGTTCACCCACATCGGCAAGCCGTTTCTGATCTACAGCAGCCGGACGTGGCTGCTGGACGAGGACTTCAAGCAGGGCCGGGCGCTGGCGATGGAGACGGGGTTCTGGCGGGTGCCGGGCGGCGGCCGGGAGGTGGAGGTCCTGCTGTCGCACCCCACGGGGATCCAGGAGATCTACACCGGTGAGGTGGCCTTCCACAAGGTGGAGCTGGTGACGGACGTGGTGGCGCGCACGCGGACCGCCAAGGAGGTCACCGGAGGCAAGCGGCTGTACGGGCTGTTCCCGGCGCAGGACGGCACGGAAGAGCGGGACCTGGGCTGGGTGTACGAGATGGCGGCCCAGGGGCAGTCGATGCAGGTGCACATGTCGGCTCAGCTCAAGAAGGTGCCGCAGTAGCGGAGTGCCCGGAGAAAAGGCGATCCCCGGACCATTCCCTGAGTGGGAGCCGTCAGGACTGGACGGCGGTCCGGGGATCGGGTGTCTGCTGGAGATTCGCCAGGAGACTGCATGTCCCGAGCGGGCGCTCCTAGCGAGCAGCCACCTCGCAAGTCCTCGCATGAATCATGTTGTGGACCACCTCCTTTCCTGCGTGCTTTGAAAGTTATGCGATGGGGTCGGGACAGGGCAAACGGTTTATCTCCCGGCATAGGATCGGGGTATGGCAGAGACCGGCTGGCAGGAAGAGCTGCGTTCCCGCGGCTACCGGGTGACGCCGCAGCGCCAGCTCGTCCTGGAGGCGGTCGCCGCGCTGGAGCACGGGACGCCCGAGGAGATCTGCGCCGAGGTGCAGCGGACGGCCAAGGGCGTGAACATCTCCACGATCTACCGGACCCTCGAGCTCCTGGAGGAGCTCGGCCTGGTCAAGCACGCCCATATCGGGCACGGTCCGCCCAACTACCATCTGTCCACCGAGGCCGATCACGTGCACCTGCGCTGCCGGAGCTGCGGCAGGGTCGAGGACGTCTCCCCGGCCGTCGCGGACGGCCTGGTGCAGGCCCTGGAGTCGGGGTACGGCTTCGAGACCGATGTCCACCATCTGACGGTCTTCGGACGGTGCGGGGAGTGCCGGAAATGACGTTCTACGCAGAGGCGCCCGACGAGGCGCTGGCCGCCCACTTCGGCGACCCGTACGCCGAGCAGAAGGCGCTGGTCGCCGGCTCGGCCGTGGTCGCCAGGTCCAACCGGGGCGTCGTCCGCGTCGCGGGCCCGGACCGGCTGTCGTGGCTGCACAGCCTCCTCAGCCAGCATCTGGCGGGCCTGCGCCCGGGGGAGGCCACCGAGGCGCTGCTTCTCAGCCCCAACGGCCACATCGAGCACCACCTGTCCCTGGTGGACGACGGAGAGGCGGTGTGGGCGCACGTGGAGCCCGGCACCGCCGCGGAGCTCGCCGCATTCCTGGACCGGATGAAGTTCCTGCTGCGGGTCGAGGTCGCCGACGTCTCCGCCGACTACGAGGTGATCACCGGCACGGGGCTGGAGGGAGCCCTGGCGCTGCCCGACGTCGCGGGGACGACGAGCCTCATCGTGCCGCGAGGGACGGTCCCCGAGGGGCGTTCGCAGGCCGGGATCTGGGCGTACGAGGCGCTGCGGATCGCTTCGCACAAGGCCAGGTTCGGCCTCGACACCGACCACAGGACGATCCCGCACGAGATCGGGTTCATCGATCTGGCCGTGCATCTGAACAAGGGCTGCTACCGGGGTCAGGAAACTGTGGCCAGGGTGCACAACCTGGGCCGTCCGCCGCGCCGCCTGGTCTTCCTCCACCTGGACGGGAGCGCCGACAGGCTGCCCGCGCGCGGCTCCGACCTGGAGCTGGAGGGGCGCAGGGTGGGGTTCGTCGGCTCCTCTGCCAGGCACTACGAGCTGGGGCCGATCGGGCTGGCTCTGGTGAAACGAAACGTGCCTCTTGAGGCCGTCCTCTCAGCGGATGGGGTGGCGGCGGGCCAGGAGGTCGTGGTCTCGCCGGACACTGGCGCCAATGTCACGATCGATCCGGCGCTGCGGGGCCGCCGACTGTGATTGGCGTCTCCCGAAGTGGGATAAACAAAGATCGAGGTGCGCTTCCGATCGAAGGCGGTACACGATCATGGTGTCCAGCCCCCGTAAGACATCGGCGCCGCCGCGCAAATCGCCTCGGCCCCGGGTCAACCGGGACGCCGAGCAGATCGCGTGGTGGCTGCTGTTCGCCGTCCTGGCGGCGTTCGGCCTGATCCAGTGGAACTGGCGGCTGCTGCTGCTGGCGCTGCTGCTGTGGAGTTTCTACGAGTTCTGCCTGGTGCGGACCCGCTGCCGGGTGAAGACCCGGCAGGGGTTCGAGTGCGTCGAGCCGGTGCGCGGGCGGATCTTCGCGCACGACCACCGGCACCAGGACATCAAGAACGACGGCCTGTGGAACCTGATCGGCCGCCGCAACCCCCGCTACAACCCCAAGATCTCCGAGCCGAACCGGGACACCGGCGTGGTCCTGGTGGCTCCGCGGATCCGGCACCGCCTGGACCGCAACGACCGCTACATCCTCTACCTGGCGGCCCTGGGCACGGTCGTCTCGCTGGTGGGGATGCTCGTGGGACTGCTGTAGACCCTCAGACCTCGAGGACGAGGGTGATCGGTCCGTCGTTGACCAGGGAGACGGCCATGTCCGCGCCGAACAGGCCGGTGGCGACACTCGCGCCGAGCCCGCGCAGGGACTCCACGACGGCGTCCACCAGCGGTTCGGCGACGTCGCCTTTGGCGGCGGCCAGCCAGGAGGGGCGGCGTCCCTTGGCGGTGTCGCCGTAGAGGGTGAACTGGCTGATCACCAGGAGCGGGGCGTTCACGTCGGAGCAGGACTTCTCGCCGTGCAGGACGCGCAGCCCCCACAGCTTGGCGGCGAGTTTGGCGGCCTTGGCCCGGTCGTCGTCATGGGTGACGCCGACCAGGACCATCAGCCCGGGTTCGGTGATCTGCCCGACGATCCGGCCGTCGACCCTGACCGCCGCCTCACTGACCCGCTGGACCACCGCACGCATGGCCTCAGTCTCGCACGGCCCGAGGATCAGCCCACCGGGAAGGTGAGGCGGCTCGGGTCGGTCGTGGACGAGCTGAAGGTGATCTTGTTTCGCCGGGTGGAGGTGCTGCGGTAGCGCACGTCCATGGTGTCGATGACGAGGGTCAGCCGGTGGCCCTTGGCGAGTTTCCAGCGGATCGGTTGCAGGCGCAGGTCGAGGGTCCTGGCCTTTCCCGGGGTGACGTCGCGCAGGGTGTAGGGGACGTGGGTGACGAGTCTGGCCTCGCCGCCGGGTCCCTCGTCGTAGAGGTAGACGAACAGGCTGGTGTTCTTCCCCGACGGGGTGACCGTCGTGCGGAACCTCGGGAAACCACTGATCACGGTGGTGCTCCCGAAGCGCGGAGTACGGAGGACCAGGCCGTCCGCACGCTTCACCCGGGACGGCCGGATCTTCCAGTGGGTGCCCGCCTGGGCGGCCACCCCGGTGGCCATGGCGACGCCGCTGTCGGCGACGGTGCCGCTGCCGGTGCGGATGGTCTTCTTCCATGCTTTGAAGCGGACGCCGAGTTTCTCGCCAGGGCGCGGGTAGTAGCGCCGGGTGCCTTGGGCTTGGGCGCTCCAGCCGGTGAAGTTCCGCCAGGAGCCGCCGTTGCCGGCCTTGAGGGAGACGGCGCCGGCCTTGTCGACGCCGTTCTTCACGCCGCGCAGGTGGTGGTCGAACCAGCGTGTGGTCTCGGTCCAGGCGTCGTTGGGCAGGCCGACCGCGCCGAGGATGTCGGTGGTGGCGTGGTCGCCGGCCTGGTACATCAGCCGCTTGGGCACGGTCAGCCGGTTGAAGAAGTCGATGTTCTGGCCGGGTGGGACGATGCCGTCCTGCCAGCCGCCGGAAAGGAGGATCGCCGGCCGGTTGGCGTTGATCCGGTCGACGTAGGCGGCCGCGCCCCGGGTGGAGATGAGTTCGAGGGCATGGCCGAACTCGTCCTTGAGGTAGCCGTCCTGCACCTCCAGCAGCTCGTTTCCCGGCCGTCCGGTGACATGGCTGACGCCCAGCAGCAGCGCGGTGCCCTGCTCGTTGAGGGTCTGGTTGAGATACAGCGATTCGGCGAGGCTGGCCCAGCTGCTCATGGCGGAGACGGCGCGGATGCGCTTGTCGAAGGCGGAAGCGAGCAGGGGGATACCGCCGCCGTAGGAGATCCCGGCGGCGCCGACGCGGCTCTCGTCGGCGTCGGCGTGGGCCACGGCCCAGTCGATGATCCGGCTCATGTCGCCGATGTCCGGTCGGCCGGCCGCTTCGATGGCGCCCTGGGAGTCCCAGAAGCCGCGGGTGGTGTAGGCGATGACCTCGTATCCGCTGCTCGCCAGTTCGGCGGCTGCCCCGGCGTATTCGGCGTGGAAGAGGGACCAGCTGGCCGGCATGACGATCAGGGGGAAGGGTCCGCGGCCCTTCGGCTTGTAGACCAGGGCCTTGAGAGGGGTGCCCCGGTGGCCGGGGATGGTCTCGTAGGACGAGGTGTATCCGGTCCCGGCCGCGTGGGCGGGTCCTGCGTACAGGACGGAACCGAGCATCGTCACCGCGGCGGCCGTCGCGATCTGTCCGCGCACGCGGAGCCTCCTCTTCACTCGCCCCTGCCTGGGGCGAAGTAGGTGAACAGCTTCGATTTCTTCCGGTCACATTCGGTGACTCAGGGCAGGCGGGAGGCAGGGGGCGGCGTGCCGACGGGGAGGGTGAGGCGGGCGGGATTCGACGGGGTCGAGCTGAAGGTGAGCTTGCCGCCGCGCTTGCCGGCGCTGCGGTAGCGGATGTCCATGGTGTCGATGACGAGGGTGACGCGGTGGCCCTTGGCGAGCTTCCAACGGATGGGCTGGAGCCGCAGGCCGAGCGTCCTGGCCTTGCCGGGGGTGGCACCGCGCAGCGTGTAGGGGATGTGGGTGATGAGTTCCGCCTTGCCGTTCGGGGCCTCGTCGTAGAGGTAGACGAACAGCGAGGTGTTCCGCGCCGAGGGGGTGACGGTCGTGCGGAGCTCGGGGAATCCGCTGATCACGTTCGCGCGGCCCGTCTTCGGCCCGCGGAAGACCAAGCCGTCCTTGCGCGCGACTTGTGAGGGGCGGATCGTCCAGTGGATGTCCGCCTGGGCGGCGGCTCCGCTCACCTCGACGACGCCGCTGTCGGCGACGGTGCCGTTGCCGGTGGCGATGGTCTTCTTCCAGGCGCCGGAGCGGCGGGCCAGCTTCTCGCCGGGGGCCAAGGCGTAGCGCAGGGTGCTCCGGGCCTGGGCGTTCCAGTTCTTGAAGTGCTTCCAGGAGCCGCCGTTGTTGGCCTTGAGGGAGACGTCGCCCTGCTTCGCGACGCCGTTCTTCTTGCCTTTGAGGTAGTGGTCGAACCAGCTTCTGGTGGCGCTCCAGGAGTCGTTGGGCAGGCCGACGGCGCCGAGGCCGTCGGGGGTGCCGTGGTCGCCCGCCTGGTACATCAGGCGCTTGGGCACCCGCAGCCGGTTGAAGAAGTCGACGTTCTGCGCGGGCGGGAAGATGCCGTCCTGCCAGCCGCCGGAGAGCAGCAGGGCGGGCTTGTTGGCGTTGATCCGCTTGACGTAGGCGTCCGCGCCCCGGACGGCGGCCAGCGGCAGGGCCGTGCCGAACCGGTCCTTGAGGTAGCCGTCCTGGACTTTCAGGAGGTCCTCGCCGGGCCTGCCCGTGACGTGCCCGACGGACAGCAGCATCGCCGCGGCCTGCTCGCTGACGGTCTGGTTGAGGTACAGGGAGTCGGGCAGGTTCGCCCAGCCGCTCATGGCGGAGACCGCTCGGATGCGCTTGTCGAAGGCGGCGGCGATGAGGGGGATGCCCGCCCCGTAGGAGATTCCGGCCGCACCGATCCGCTTCTGGTCGGCCCTGGCGTTCTTCACGGCCCAGTCGATGACCTTGCTGACGTCGCCGACGTCGGGTCTGCCCGCGACCTCGATGCGGCCTTCGGAGTCCCAGAATCCGCGGCTGGTGTAGGCGACCACGGCGTAGCCGGAGGAGGCGAACCCGGCTGCGGCTCCGGCGTACTCGGCGTGGAAGAGGGACCAGCTGGCCGGCATGACGATCAGAGGGAAGGGCCCGCGGCCCTTCGGCTCGTAGACCAGGGCCTTGAGAGGGGTGCCCCCGTGGCCGGGGATGGTCTCGTAGGACGAGGTGTATCCGGTCCCGGCCGCGTGGGCGGGTCCTGCGTACAGGACGGAACCGAGCATCGTCACCGCGGCGGCCGTCGCGATCTGTCCGCGCACGCGGAGCCTCCTCTGCACTCGCCCCGACCTGGGGCGAGGCAAGTAAACAGCCACTTACTGACCGGCGGCTATGCGCGGCCGTATCAAACGGGTAGTCCAATACCTGTCCGTGAATGCTAAGAATCTTGTGGTTTATCTCTAAATAAGAGTCCCTGTCTGTTTAGGGGGTGTTGTGGCGGTGTCTGCGGGCGCTGGCACTACCGGGGGTAGTACTACTGTGTGTCCTTGATCACAGGGTAGACTCGAAGGCGTGAAAGGTCTGGGAGAGCTCGAACGCGCGGTGATGGAAGTGCTGTGGGCCCGGGAGGAGCCGGCCACGGCACGCGACGTGAGCCGGGCCTTGGCCGACCGGGACCTCGCCCACACCACGGTGATGACGGTCCTGGACCGCCTGGCCAAGAAGAACTTCCTCGTCCGGGAGCGGGACGGCCGCGCCTGGTCCTACCGCCCCGCGGAGACCCGTGAGGGGTACGTCGCCGAGCTCATGCTGGGCGCTCTCGCGCTCAGCGGCGACCGTGACGCCGCCCTCGCCCACTTCGCCCGTTCGGTCACCGGAGACGAGGCCGCGGCGCTCCGCCGCGTCCTGGAGGACCTCGGGTGACGAGCTGGGTGATCCTCGCGATCACCGCCCTCGCCACACTTCCGGCCGCGGAGCTGCTGTCCCGCGCCCGATGGACCTGGCGCACACCGCGGATCGGCATCCTGCTCTGGCAGGCGCTGGGGCTGGCCTGGGGCCTGGCCGCCATCGGCGCGCTGCTCGGCTTCGCGCTCGCCCCCTACGGGGTCGGGGTGCTGCACGGGCTGTTCGCGCTGGCCGAGGACGACGCCGAGCTGGGCCTGCACCACGAGGCGGCGCTGCTGGCCGGGATGGCGCTGGCCGGCTCCCTCATCGGCATGCTGCTGCTGTCCGGTTTCCGGGTGGTCCGCGCCCGGGCCCGGCACCGCGCGCTGCTCAACCTGATCGCCCACCGGGGCGGCCGGGGCGGCACCCTGGTGGTCGACCATCCGGAGGCCGCCGCCTACTGCGTCCCCGGCATGCGCTCCAAGATCGTGATCAGCGCGGGCACCCTGAAGCTGCTGGACTCCGGTGAGCTGGACGCGGTCCTCGCCCACGAGCACGCCCACGCCAGGGAGCGCCACGACCTGGTGCTGCTGCCCTTCACCTCGCTGCCCCGCATCGGGCTGGTCGCCCGGTCCCTGGACGCCGTCGCGCTGCTCATCGAGATGACCGCGGACGACAGGGCCCTGCAGAACCGTCCGCCCAAGGAGCTGGCCAAGGCGCTGCTGCGCTTCGCCACCGCCCCGTCGGCGGCCACGCCCTCCTGCGCCCTGTCGGCGCTGCCCGAGGGCGGTCCGGTGATGGCGCGGGTGCAGCGGCTGCTCAACCCGGCGCCCCGGTCCGCCTGGGCGCAGTCGGCCGCGCTGGCGGCGGCGGCGCTGCTGGCGACGGGACCTCTGCTGCTCTGGACGCTCCCGCACTGAAACCGGGCGGCACCTGGATAGAATGCCGTCCACCTTCGGAAGGGCCCGGTGATCTTTCTCGGGCCGTGCCGTGCCCTCGCCGGGACCGTTCCGCGGTTCCGGTTCTTCATGCCGTCCTACACGCAGGGGAGTCCGTGCGCCGGAAACTCACGTACGGTCTGATGGCGCTCGCGCTGATCACCGGATGCTCCGCCTCCCCCGCCGTCGAGCCCCAGGGCGCGCCGTCGACGTCGGCCACGCCCCAGATACGGCGCGCGCCCGTCGTGATGTTCCTCGGCGACAGCTACACCGCGGGGACGGGCGGGATGCCGCCCGAGCGCACCTACGCCGGGGACCTGTCCCGCAAGCTCGGCTGGCAGGGGATCATCGGCGGCCATCCGGGCACCGGCTTCCTGGCCCGCGGCCGGGTCGGCAAGAACTTCGCCCGGCTGTTCGCCGACCAGTTCGCCTGGCGGCCCGCCCCGGACATGATGATCATCGCGGGGGGCCACAACGACGCCACCCGCCGCAACCCGATGAACGGGCTGAACGACGCGGTCTGGCAGCTGGTCAACGGGGTCAAGGAGCGCTGGCCCGGGGTGCCCGTGGTGCTGGTCGGGCCGATGTGGGGCGGGACGCCGACGAAGCAGGGCCTGGCCGTCCGCGACGTCATGCGCACGGTCGCCGGACAGCTCCAGGTGCCGTTCGTCGATCCGCTGGAGGAGAAGTGGATCATGGGCGACGTGAGAAGGGGAACCGGGAA
Source organism: Actinocorallia aurantiaca (assembly GCF_039533685.1). Taxonomy (NCBI): domain Bacteria; kingdom Bacillati; phylum Actinomycetota; class Actinomycetes; order Streptosporangiales; family Thermomonosporaceae; genus Actinocorallia; species Actinocorallia aurantiaca. Next base: position 455,530 of record NZ_BAAATZ010000003.1, read on the forward strand.
CGCCGATCTCTACATCCGGCGCGACGGGGTGCACCCGAACGAGACGGGCAACGCCTACTTCGCCGACAAGATGCTGGCGGCCCTGACCCGGCTGGGGCTGGACCGCCCTGCGGGCTGAGGCCTACCAGGGCCCGTAGGGGCCCATCCGGCGGTTGTCGCCGCCGCCCGTCGCCTTGAGGGCGGGGCGGACGTCGGCGAGGTAGATCACGGCGCCGATGAACGCGGCGATCGAGAAGATGCCCAGCGCGCTCAGACCGGGGAAGCCGACCGCCACGGCGAACCCGAAGAAGGTGGCGACCGACAGGATGATCGTCCACATCTTCTTGGTCTGCTTGCCGGCCGCGGGGAAGGCCTGGGCGGGGCGGCGGACCGCGTCGAACAGGGCGAAGGCCTCCATCAGGAAAGCGATGATCGCCAGGCCCCAGAACACATACGAGAGCCCGACGTGAATGCTGTCAAGCAAGAGGATCACCTTCCGACGCGCGATTGAGGTCAACCTTACAAACAATCGCCCCCATCCGGAGGTTCCGGATGGGGGCGAGGGTGAGGAAGGGCACGGTGTCCGCGCTCAGTCGGTCGTCTTCTTGGCGGCCGGCTTGCGGGCGGCCCCGGTGGTCTTCGGCTTGGCGGCGGTGCTCCTGGGCGCGGTGGAGCCGCTGGACGCCTCCACCGACTTGGCCTGCTGGGCCTCGGAGGTGATCTCGTCGGCGGTCTTGTTGATGACCGTGCGCCCCCGCTCGGCGAGCTCGTCGAGGACCTCGTTGACCTTGGCGGTCACCGTGGCCACGTAGTCCTGGAGGGAGACCTCCTCGGTCTTGCCCTGGTACTTGGCCACGTTGGCCTTGACCTCGCTGAGCCGCACGGTGACCGTGGTGCGGGCCTTGCCGACCCGCTCGTTCACCTCGCCGCGGACGTCGGCGACGTTCTCCAGCACCGTGCCGCGGTACTTGCCGTAGTTCTCGGTGAGTTCGGCGCGCACCTTGGTGACGGTCTCGGGCATCTCGCGGAGCTTCTCGACGGCCAGATCGACCGCCCCGGCACCGGTGTAGATGGCCTTGTTGTCCCTGATCTTCTCGGCCAGCGTCATCTTTCCTGATCCTCTCTGTCGGGCAGGGCCTCGTGCTCGGGCTCGAGGTCGGCTGCGTTCTCCTTCCGGAAGGACTCATAGATGTCCAGCAGTACTTGTTTCTGCCGTTCGGAAAGAGAGATGTCGGCTCGTATCGCGGTCTGCACGTCCGTGTCGGTCTCGCGGTCCTCGAGGATGCCCGCCTTGACGTAGAGGACCTCGGCGGAGATGCGCAGACCCTTGGCGATCTGCTGCAGGATCTCCGCGCTCGGCTTGCGCAGCCCGCGCTCGATCTGGCTGAGGTAGGGGTTGGACACTCCCGCCTGCTCCGCCAGCTGGCGCAGCGAGATCTTCGCGCGCTGCCTCTGCTCCCGGATGTACTCCCCGATGGAGCCGACCTTCGGACCTGCCATGTCTCCACCCTGCGTCCTGCTGCTTGCTATTGCAAGCGCAGAAGGGTCTTCTTTCGGGTGAGTCCGCTCACAGGAAGCGATGCTCTCGTCACGAAAATTGAAATTTCTTCCACCAGGGTTCCAATCCGACTACGGAAAGTGAGCAAAAATGCATGCTGCTGCAAGCACGGGAGGTTGACCAGGTTCGCATAGTGGCCCTGAGTGGCACCCACTACGCTTTGTGCACATGCTGGGTCCTCTACGGCTACTAGCCGCCCCCCTGGTCCTGCTGTTCCTGGCCGCCGCCCCCGGGACCGCTCACGCCGCCGACACTCCGGCGGCACCGGTGGCAGCGGCGGCCGAGACCGCCGATGACCGCGTGGTCCGCGACGAGGTGATCCTTACCCTCGGAACCGACGGGGTATTGCACGCGAAAGAGATCATCACCTATGACTTCGGATCCGGAGGCGACGGCTTCGAACGGGCCTTCAGCACCCGAATCCACCACGACGACGAACGGGACCGGGCCTTCGAGGTAGAGAACCTCCAAGTGGCGCAGCCCTACACCGCGGAGGCCGTCGAGGAGGACGGCAGCACGCTGGTGAAGGTGAAGGGCCCGCAGGCGTCCGGACCGCAGACCGTCACCCTCGACTACGACGTCGTCGGCTCGATCCTGCCTCTTCCCCAGGGCCAGGAACTGCGCTGGACCGCCGTCGGCGGATGGGGGGTCCCGGTCGTCGAGGCCGCGGTGACCCTCGACGTCGACGTGATGATCCGCAACGTCAACTGCTTCGCGGGAGCGCTCAGCAGCGTCATCGGGTGCAGCGAGTTCACCACCAAGAAGCAGCGGCGGCAGGCCGTCTACGGCCAGGAGAACATGCTCCCGGACGAGTACCTGACGGTCGTCGCGGGACTGCCGCCGCAGACCACCAGCGGGCAGCCGTCCTACATCCAGCGCAAGACGCTGGCGGCCTCCTTCACCGTCAACGCCGTGACGGGCGGAGCGCTGGGCGCGCTCCTGCTGCTGCTGCTCGGCGGCTTCGGACTTCTGTACTTCCTGCGCGGCCGCGACAAGCGGGCGGATTCCGGCGTCCAGGTACCGCTGAGCGCCGACGGCGACGGGCAGGCCGGGTTCGAGCCGCCGGACGGGGTCCGCCCCGGGCAGATCGGCACGCTCATCGACGAGCAGGCGGACGTCATCGACGTGACGGCGTCCATCATCGACCTGGCCGTCCGCGGCTACCTCCTGATCGAGGAGGAGGAGGGCAAGAGCGACTGGGCGCTGCGCAGGCTGGACCGCCCGGTCAACGACCTCCACCCCTACGAGCAGATCCTCTACGACGGCCTGTTCCTCATGGGGGAGCGGGTCAAGCTGTCCCAGCTCGGCGGGACCTTCACCGTCAAGCTCGGCCAGGTGCGCACGGCGCTGTACGAGGACGTCGTGAAGCAGGGCTGGTTCGCCCGCCGCCCCGACGCGGTCCGGTCCCGCTGGACCGTCGCGGGCTACGCCGTCGCCGCGCTGGCGACGGTGGGGACCGTCGTGCTGGCGATCCTCACCAACTACGCGCTGGTCGGCCTGGCACTGATCGCCTTCGGCCTGGCACTGATCTTCTTCGGCAAGCACATGCCGGCCAAGACCGGCAAGGGCTCCACCGTGCTGGCCCACACTCTGGGCTTCCGTGACCACTTGCGGCGAGGAGAGGCCGTCGAGGTCCCCGACAGGCAGCGGATTGCCCTGTTCTCCCGATACCTTCCGTACGCGGTGGTTTTCGACGTCGTCGAGCCCTGGGCCAAGACCGTCGAGGACGCCGGGGTCCAGGGAGGCGACAACCTCTACTGGTACGAGGGCCCGGCCGAGTGGGACCTGGCGAAGTTCGCCGACTCCATGCGGGCCTTCACCTTCGCCCTGTCGGGTGCGCTGGCGCAATCCCGGCCATACGTAGGGAAGTAGCGATGCGAGGACGAGTCGCGGGAGCGGCGGCACTGGCCGTGGCGCTGGCCGCCGGGACGGCCGGAGCGGCGGCCCAGGCGAAACCGAAGAAGGCCGGGCCGAAGTGGCGAGTCCTCGCCGGGGCCGCGCCGAGACTCGTCGGCTCGCTCAACCAGGTCGAGTTCCTCAGCACGAAGTACGGCTGGGTCGCGGGGGCGGAGGGTGCGGACAACGCCCTCGCCCTGTGGAAGTGGAACGGCAGGAAGTGGACACGCGCCCAGGCCGGCTGGAACTTCGCTCCGGCCGGCCTGGCCGTTTCCGGACCGAAGAAGGCGTGGCTCACCGGCGTGACGCTCACCAGTGCCCACGCCCTGTACTACAACGGCAAGAGCTGGCGTGAAGTCGCCTTCCCCGGGCCGGGCGTGCCCGTGGACCTCGCCGCCGCCCCCGACGGGACGGCCGTCTCCGTCGCCCAGAGCGTGCTCACCGGAGTCAACGCCGTTCACCAGTGGAAGAACGGCAAGTGGCGGAGGCTGGACGTGCCGCTGCCGTCCGGGGCCTCGCTGGCCGCCGTCGCGGTCGGCTCGAAGAAGGACATTTGGCTGGCCGGCGGCCGCAGCGTGAGAGAAGGCGTGTCCGAGTCCCTGGTGATGCGGTGGAACGGGAAGTCCTGGAAGCGCCTGCCCGTCGGCGGCACCAGGGCGATCACGAAGATCGTCGTGGACGCGCCGGGGAAGGCGTGGGCGCTCAGGGGCTCCACGAAGACCAACCTGGTGCGCTGGGACGGCAAGCGGTTCCGTGAGCGGGGTCTCCCCGAAGGCGGCGGCGCGCTGACCCTCACCCCGGACGGCGCCGGAGGCGTGTGGGTCCTGCCCTACAGCAGGTCGGACGCGAAGGCGGCGCCCTACCTCCACTGGGCCGGGAGCCGCTGGAAGGCGTTCAACGGCCCCCGCCGCGACGGCGTCGTCGGCCTCGGCGACATCGACTTGATCCCCGGTACGTCCCGCGTCGTCTCCGTCGGCGGCCTCCAGCAGACCAAGCCGAAGGAACGCAAGTTCCCCATGCTCGAAGTGTTCATGTGAGCCTCTACCTTTGACGGCGTGCGCGCGCGTAAGCCCGAAGGGGAGAAGACCAGGGGGACCACCAACGCCAACCGGCTGCGCCGCCAGGACCTCTGGATGGCGGCGACCGTGGCCCCGGGGCTGCCGGAGCGCCCGCTGGTCGTCGACCTCGGATACGGGGCCTCCCCGGTCACGACCATGGAGCTGTACGACCGGCTGAGGGCGGTGCGCCCGGACGTCCGGGTCGTGGGGCTGGAGATCGCCCAGGAGCGGGTGGACGTCGCGCGGGAGTCCCTGAAGGGCCGAGAGGAGCGCTACCCCGGGCTGTCGTTCGCGCTGGGCGGGTTCGAACTGCCGGTGGAGCGGGCCCCGGACCTCGTGCGGGCCGCCAACGTGCTCCGCCAGTACGACGAGGACGTCGCGTGGCGGATGTGGGACCGGCTACGGGAGGGGCTGGCACCCGGCGGGACCCTCGTCGAGGGGACCTGCGACGAGATCGGACGGCGCCACGTGTGGGTGGCGCTCGACCGGAGCGGCCCGCTGACCGTCACCTTCGCCGCCGACCTGCGGCACCTGCCGAAGCCGTCGGCGCTGGCCGAGCGGCTGCCCAAGACGCTGATCCACCGGAACGTGCCGGGGGAGCGGGTGTACGACCTCCTGCGGGACCTCGACCGGGCCTGGGCCGTGGCCGCCCCCCAGTCGGTGTTCGGGCCCCGTCAGCGCTGGTCGTCGACGGTCGAACTGGCCCGGCAGCGGTGGCCGGTGATCGACCGCC
>NZ_BAAATZ010000003.1:460785-479795 GCF_039533685.1 Actinocorallia aurantiaca
GGCGGGCGGCGCCGCTGGCGTCTGGGCGAGCTGAGCCTGCCGTGGGAGGCCGTCGCGCCTCGGGAACGGCCGGGTCAGCGGTAGATCTCGAGGACGGGCACCTGCTTGCCGTCGTTCACGACACCGCCGACCGCGACGACCTGCTTGGTGCCGGGGATCTGCGCGATGTCGTGGATGTAGGTCTCCTTGCCGCGGGCGGGGCCGCTCACGGTGCGCCACTTGCCGGCCCAGTGGAGGTAGCGCGACCTGGTGCCCGTACCGGGGGAGGGGATCGTCCAGGCGCCGTTCCCGCCGTCGGGCGCGAGGGCGTAGTGCGAGATCAGCGGGGTGGACGCCTCGGACCACTTCGAGCCGTTCCAGCGCAGCAGGCCGCCGCCGTTCTGCGCGCGAACCGCCCAGACCTTGTTCGGGCCGACGGCGGCGATGTCCTGGATGATGTTGTGCGGCTGGCCGATCACGCCCCAGGAGCCGCCCGGCGCGACCTGCTTCCACTGGCCGCCGCTCAGCCGCAGCACGGTCGCCACGGCCTGGGTGCCGTTGGCGGTGGTCGTGCCCGCCAGCCACACGTCGTTCTTGTTGCGGACGGACACCGAGGTCAGCGAGGCTCCGGCGACCCCGGGCACGTCCACGTTCACGAACGCCTTGCCGTTCCAGCGGCGCACGGCGCTGGCCCCGTCGTTCCTGGAGTTGAGCCCGGCGACAGACCAGACGCTGCCGTCCTTGGCCGCGGAGAGGGACAGCGGGATGAGCGGAATGTCCAGGGGCCCGAACTTGCCCTTCTGGTAACCGGCCTTCTTCCACTTCTTGCCGTTCCAGTACATCGCCACCGGGGTGATCCCCGAGTACCCGACGGCCCAGGCCTTGCGGGCGCCGATCGCGGCGAGCCCGGTCGGCCGGAACTTCATCGGGCTCTTCTTCGCCGTCCACTTCTTGCCGTTCCAGTGGAACGGCCGCCCGTTCTCGTTGACCGCGAAGATCGTTTTCTTGTTGACCGCGGCCACCTGCAGCAGCGCTCCGGTGGTCTTGAACGCCTTGCTCTTGACGTTCTTCCAGGCCGGGGCGGCCGAGGCGGGTTGCGGCACGAGCAGGGCGCCCGCGACGGCCGCGGCGACGACGATCCGCATGACGGTTCCTCCTGGGACGGGGGGTTTGCGGGGCAACCCTAGGGGAAGCGGCGAAGCCCGGCTAGGACGTGCGGTGGATCCGGTAAGGAGCGGCCTGGGCGCGGGGCTGGACGTCGATGCGGTCGATGTTGACGTGCGGGGGGCGGGTGACGGCCCAGGCGATGCAGTCGGCGATGTCGTCGGCGTTCAGGGGTTCCTCGACGCCCTCGTAGGGCTTCTTCGCGGCCTCGGCGTCGCCCCGGAAGCGCACCAGGGAGAACTCCTCGGTCTTGACCATGCCGGGGGCGACCTCGGTGATCCTGACGGGCTTGTCGACCAGTTCCAGGCGCAGGACCTCGTTGACGGCGACCGCCGCGTGCTTGGCGGCGTTGTAGCCGCCGCCCCCGACGTAGGGGACGTGGCCCGCCAGGGAGGTGACGTTCACCACATGTCCGGCGCCGCCGGCGATCATCTTGGGCAGCAGGGCGCGCGTCATGCGCATCAGGCCCAGCACGTTGGTGTCGTACATGACCCGCCAGTCCTCGGTCACCGCGTCGGCGACGGACTCCAGGCCGTGGGCTCCGCCGGCGTTGTTGACCAGGACGTGGCATTCGCGCAGGCCCTCGGCGAGGGCGGCGACGGATTCCTCCGAGGTCACGTCCAGGGTGACCGCCCGGACGAATCCGCGCCGTCCGGCGGGGTCGGCGGCCTCGATCTCCTTGACCAGATCCTCCAGCCGGTCCCGGCGGCGGGCCGCGGCCACGATGTCGAACCCTTCGGCCGCCAGGCGGCGGGCGGTCGCCGCCCCGATGCCACTGCTGGCGCCTGTGATCACTGCAGTCTTACGCATATGTCCCATCTTGGCGTATATGTCATGAGTGTCTGGGGGTGGGTGCGGGAACAAGCCCGGTTCGTAGGTAGTTTCAAGTGACCGGATTGTTCTGTTCTCGAACGAAGCGAGGTCCCGTGGTCAACCGGGTCGCGACGCTCTCCGTGCACACGTCGCCTCTTGATCAACCCGGTACGGGTGACGCGGGCGGCATGAACGTCTACATCGTGGAGACGGCGAAACGGCTGGCAGAGCGGGGCGTCGAGGTCGACATCTTCACCAGGGCCACCTCGCGCAGGCTGCCGTCCGTGGTGGAGCTGGCGCCCGGGGTGCTGGTCCGCCACGTCCCCGCCGGCCCGTTCGAGGAACTCGACAAGGGCGAGCTCCCCAGGCAGCTGTGCCAGTTCACCTCAGGGCTGCTGCGGGTCGAGGCCGCGCACGACCAGGGGCACTACGACCTCGTCCACTCCCACTACTGGCTCTCCGGACAGCCCGGATGGGTCGCCGCGCACCGCTGGGGAGTGCCGCTGGTGCACTCCATGCACACCCTGGCCAAGGTCAAGAACGCCAACCTGGCCGCCGGGGACGCGCCCGAGCCCGTGCTGCGGGTCTCCGGCGAGGAGCAGATCGTCGCCGACGCCCACCAGCTGATCGCCAACACCTCGGACGAGGCCCGGCAGCTCGTGGACCTCTACGAGGCCGAGGACGAGCGGGTGCAGACAGTGGCACCCGGAGTGAACCTGGACGTCTTCCGGCCGGGGGACAAAGAGCGCGTCCGGGAGAAGCTGAACCTTCCACGGGACGCCTACGTGCTGCTCTTCGTGGGGCGTATCCAACCCCTGAAAGCCCCCGACGTACTGGTACGGGCCGCCGCCGAGCTGCTGGAGACCCGTCCGTACCTGCGTTCCCGGCTGGTCGTGGCGATCGTGGGCGGGCCGTCCGGCTCGGGCAAGGAGCGCCCCGAAGAGCTGCAGAAGCTCGCGGCCCGGCTGGGGCTGACGGACATCATCCGGTTCGAGCCGCCGCAGCCGCAGCCGCAGCTGGCCGACTGGTACCGGGCCGCGGACGTGACGGTGGTGCCGTCCCACAACGAGTCGTTCGGGCTGGTCGCCGTGGAGGCCCAGGCGTGCGGTACGCCCGTCGTCGCCTCCGCCGTGGGAGGACTGCGCACGGCCGTCGGACACGGCGTCTCCGGCCTTCTCATCAACGGGCACGACCCTCGCGACTACGCGGCGGTGCTGGGGCGGCTGGCGGACGAACCGCTGCTGCGCGCCCGCCTGGGCGAGGGTGCCGTACGCCACGCCAGGGTCTTCGGGTGGGACGCGACTGCCGAACGGCTTTTGCGGGTATACAAGAGCGCTGTGAGTGATCGGGTGTGCGCATGGGCGCGGTAGAGGCAGAGGCAGCGGTCGAGACGATCAGGAAGGTCCTGGAGGAGTCGGACCTGACCTACGAAACCCCTCGTGAGGGGGCTTTCTTCGTCAAGCTTCCGGGCGAGCACAAGCTCGCCACGATGACGTGGCTGATCGTGGGCCCCTACAGCGTCCACGTGGAGGCGTTCTTCTGCCGCCAGCCGGACGAGAACCACGCCCAGTTCTACCGCTGGCTCCTGGAGAAGAACGCCCGCATGTACTGCCTGGCGTTCACCCTGGACGAGGCGGGCGACGTCTACCTGACCGGCAAGCTCCCTCTCGCGGCGGTCAATCCCGAGGAGATCGACCGCGTCCTCGGCTGCGCCCTGACCTACAGCGACGAGAACTTCGACCGCGCCCTGGAGCTCGGTTTCAAGACCTCGATCCAGAAGGAGTGGGACTGGCGGGTCTCGCGCGGGGAGTCCCTGGCCAACCTGCAGGCCTTCGCGCGTTTCGCCGATCCCGAGAACCGCTGACGGCGGGCCCCTCGCTAAGGCCTGTTTCAAAGCGGCTGAAACAGTCCGGTGCCCGGTGGCGTCTGTCCGGGGGGATCCGTGGAGGGTCCCGGTCCGGGGTCGGCGCCTCTGGCGTTCCGGAATCGGCCGAGCAGAGGCCGCCCCTGTGCGGGGGCGGCTGCCGCCTCGCCTCCCGCCGCCTGTTCGGGCGGGGTGGGGGCGGGTGGCGGTTGACTCGGCCAGGGCTCCTTGCAGCCCGGGCCCGAACACGCCCAAGACGTGCCGGGAAGCATGGAAATCGACCGACGCGGTCTTGGGATCGGCCTCGTCGGTCCAGACCACGAACGCGCCCAGCGCGGCCGAGACCAGGTCCCGGTCGGCGGCCAGTCCGCAGGACGGGCAGTGGTGCATTCGCTGTTTGAGGGTCTTGGGCGTTCTGTGTCCGCACAGGCAGTGCTGGGACAGGGCGGTGGCGAACGTGGCCGCCCTCCCTAGTCGACCGCCCGCAGCCGAGCATTCGGCAGCCAGCGCGGCTTTGAGCATGCCGGGGGTGAACACCGCGCACGCCCGTCCCCACAGTCGAAACCAGGAGCTGACCGGCCCGTCCTCGACGGTCAGCCGCACCCCGTGGGCGGCGGTGATCCGCTCCGCCACCCGCCTCGCGCGGGCGCGTTTGGCTTGGGTGCGTCCGGCCTGCTGCACGCGGATGCGGGTGCGCAGCGCTCGGTAGCCGCTGGTGAGCCGGTCCTTGCGATACGAGGCCAGGGGACGGCCTGCCGCATCGGACAGCCGCGGTCCCTTGGGCAGCCCGACCCGCCGCTCCGGTAGTCCGGTGGTCTGCCTGCGCTGCTGCCGCCTGTGCTGACGGCGTGAGAGTTCGTACTGGGCGTTGTTGTTCGCACGGCGTGAGCGCTCCAGAGCCCGGGCGCGTCTGCGGGCGGTGCGCCGCTCCCGCTCCACGGCGACGTGTTCCAGGTCGGTGAGAGTGATCTGGTCTGCCAGCACGGGCCCGTCGGCCGGTTGCAGGGCGGCGGGGAGGGAGACGACGGACAGGTTGGAGACGTTGAGGTCCACCCCGCCGACCCGCTCCAGAGCAGCAGCCCGTCGACGACGCTCCCGCGTGGCAGGGGAGGTGTATCCGCCGTTCAGGACCATCAGGTGCGCCTCGTACACCCACCCGCCGGGTGCGGCGGGGTGCGGACGCCGCACCAGGTCGATCTTGTGCCAGAGCTCGGGCCGCCCCAGGAAGTGACACAGCCTCTGCCACCGGCCAGCGCCCTGCGGCAGCCGTACCGGCAGCACGATCTCCCCGCGCTTGCTGTCGGGGCCGCCGGTGAACACCACCGTCAGCGGCCCGTCATGCTCCCACCACGAACCCCTGCCCCCGCGACCGGCCGCAGGCATGCGGCGCGGCTGGGCCAGTACCGGCGTCCCCGGCGCCAGCCGCGCGGCCTGCACCGGGGTCCTCACATGGGCGGGCAGGGCGGGATGGCGCCAGGCGTCCAGATGGCCCTGCAGGCTGCCGTGCAGCCGGAACGTCTCCCATTTGCGCGCCTGGGTGTGCGAACGGGCCCGGCCCGGGATGCGCGTGTACTCCCACCAGGAGCCCGTCCGGGGCCGCCCGGCACGCTTGCCGGAGGCGTCGGGGACCAGGTGGCGCTCCACCCCGGTCCACACCTCATCGGCCTGGTGCAGCGCCAAAGCCTTCGACGCGTGGTGGCGCAGCCAACCGGATGCGTCCAGGTGAGCGTAGGCGGCCCGCTCCAGAGCCGGACGCGTCAGGCCCACCTCGCGCCGCCAGGCCGCCGCGTCCGCCTCCCGGCGACGTGCGCCCGCCCAGAAAGCCTCCGTCCGGGAGCGGGCCTCACGCTGCAACGCACGCTTGAGGCAGAACATCGCGAAGAACAACGACTCCAGACGCGCCGCGGTCTGCTCGTCGACGACCAGAGGCAGGCGGATCACCGAGACCGGGCCGTCCCACCGCCACGCCGGATCCTTGTTCGCACCCCGAGTGCGGCGCACACCACCACCGGGGTCACCGGAGGCATCCGGTGACCCCGGCACGGTGACGGCTGGTGTCTGCATGACCCGGATCCTGCCATGCGTGACCGACAGAACACAGAAAGTCATCAAGTTCTTTCCGTCGTCCGGCAAGACGCATCGGAGCCTCTCCCCAGCGCATCCACCGATCCACCTGCGACCCCATTTTGAGACAGGCCCTAGAATGGGCGACCATGGCGACCTTGGTTTTGCTCCGGCATGGTGAAAGCGTGTGGAATGCGGAGAACCTGTTCACCGGCTGGGTGGACGTGGATCTCTCCGCCAAGGGCGAAGGCGAGGCGGGCGTCGCGGGCGAGCTGCTCCTCGACGCCGACCTGACCCCCGACGTGCTGCACACGTCCCTGCTCAAGCGCGCGATCCGCACCGCGAACATCGCGCTGGACACCGCCGACCTCCTGTGGCTGCCGGTGAAGCGCTCCTGGCGCCTCAACGAGCGCCACTACGGCGCCCTCCAGGGCAAGAACAAGGCCCAGACCCTCGAGGAGTTCGGCGAGGAGCAGTTCCAGACCTGGCGCCGCTCCTACGACACCCCGCCGCCGCCCATCGCCGACAAGGACCCGCTCTCGCAGGTCGGCGACCTCCGCTACGGCCACCTCCCGTCGGAGCTCGTCCCCCGCACCGAGTGCCTGGCCGACGTCGTCGACCGCCTCCTGCCCTACTGGTACGACGAGATCGTCCCCGACCTGGCGGCCGGCAAGACCGTCCTCGTGGTGGCCCACGGCAACTCCCTGCGCGCCCTGGTCAAGCACCTCGACGGCATCGCCGACGACGAGATCGCCGGCCTCAACATCCCCACCGGCATCCCCCTGAAGTACGAACTCGACGCCGACTACGTCCCCCGCAAGCGCGGCGGCGAGTACCTCGACCCGGCCGCCGCCAAGGCCGCCATCGAGGCCGTCAAGAACCAGGGCAAGAAGTAACCACCGGTTTCGTATGAAGGGCCGTGCCTCCGGGCGCGGCCCTTCTGCTTTCCCTCCGCCACTGTCGGCAGTCCTGGCATCCGGATTCAGGTTTGCGTTTATTGCATCTGCTGCACATAATGCGTATGAGAGGAGTGGTCATGACGGTGAGAACGCCGAAATCCCTGGAACCCGGCAAGGTGGACGCGCAGGAGTCCGCCCGCGCCCTGCGCAGGATCAAGGACTACCTGGCGACTCACCCCGGCACCGAGGACGTCCGTGTCACGGGTGAGCTGGTGGGCGATGAGGCGCTGGTCCTGCCCCGCGACGTCGTGACGATGCTCGCCTACATGCTCGCGCAGCTCGCCGAGGGCCGCGGCGTCACGGCGATGCCCAGCCACGCCGAGCTGACCACGCGACAGGCGGCGGACATCCTGAACGTCTCCCGGCCCTACCTCATCGGCCTGCTCGAAGCGGGAAAGATCCCTTACCGGCTGGTCGGCCGTCACAGGCGCGTCCTGTTCGAGGACCTCATGGCCTACAAGCAACGGAGCGACGTCGAAAGCGGCAGGGCCGCCGACGACCTGATCGCCCTCAGCGAGGACCTGGACCTCTACTGATGGCGGTCGTGGTGGTCTACGACGCCAACGTGCTCTACGGCAACGAGGTCCGCGACCTCCTCATCCGGATCGCCAGGTCGGGCCTGGTGCAAGCACGCTGGACGAGCACGATCCTGGAAGAGGTGACCCGCAACCTCACCGTGAACAGACCGGACATCCCGGCCGAAAAGTTGTCCGTCCTGCGCGAGCGGATGAACGCCGCTGTGCCGGGAGCGCTGGTGGAAGGCCATGAGGAACTCATAGAAGGCCTCAAGCTTCCCGACGCGGATGACCGGCATGTCCTGGCTGCGGCGATCAAAATCGGTGCGGAGGCCATCATCACCTCGAACCTCAGGGACTTTCCCACCGATGTCCTCGAGCGCTATGAAATCGAGGCCAAAAGCCCCGACGACTTCGTGCTCGACCAGTTCGACCTCGACGAGAGCACCGTGCGTGACTGCGTCCACCAGATCGCGAACAGCAGGACCCGGCCCCGAAGACGTTCGCCGCCATTCTGGACGCCCTCGAACGCGCAGGCTTGGTGGAGTCGGCCGCGCTCCTTCGAGACTGAGGAATCGCGGGAACGCGAACCGGTGTAGCCGAGAAAGGCATGCGCCTCGAGGGGTTCGGCGAGGCCCGGTGGGGCGCGGGGTGGTCCGCGCCCCACCGGGGGTTCAGCGGAGCTTGATGGCGCCGCCGTCGGCCATGACGGTCTGGCCGGTCATGTACTGGGCGTCGTCGCTCGCGAGGAAGGCGATGATGGGGGCGACGTCGTGGTCGGGGTCGCCGAAGCGGCCCAGGGGCACCTTGGCCGCGGACTGCGCGTACTGCTCGGGGCGCGCCTGGGCCCACTGGGCCACGCCGCCGGTCATGGCCATGGGGCAGACCACGTTGACGCGGATGTTGAACGGGGCCCACTCGTTGGCGACGACCCGGCTGAGACCGCGGATGGCCTCCTTCGCCGCTGCGTAGGAGGCCTGGTTGACCTGGCCGTCGAGCCCGGCGCCGGAGCCGAAGTTGATGACCGACGCGTTGCCGGTCTTCTTCAGCTCCGGCAGGGCGGCGAGCATGAAGTTGCGGGTGGAGTACAGGCCGCTGCCCATCGCGAGGTCCCAGTCGTCGTCGGTCTGCTCCTCGAACGGCTTCTGCCGCGACGCGCTCGCGTTGTTCACCAGGACGTCGAGCTTCCCGAAGCGCTCGACGGCCGCCGCGACGGCCGCGCGCGCGACGGCCGGGTCGGACACGTCGCCCTGCAGGAAGACCACGGCGTCCCCCAGCTCGCGGGCGAGCGCCTCCCCGGCCTCCTGCTGCAGGTCGACGACGACGACCCGGGCGCCACGCGCGACGAACAGCTTCGTGACGGCGCCGCCGATGCCGGAGGCCCCGCCGGTGACGACGGCCGACTTTCCCTGCAGGCTGAGGTTTTCCATGGCGCTTCCCTTCGTGGGCGCCCGCGGAGCGGCGTCAACCGGTGGAACCGGCCACGCGCATCTCCGCAGACGCTTCTTCCGATGCTCTACGACCAGGTACATGCCCTGATCGGGAGGATCGTCGCAGGATGGCGCGCGACCGCGTCCACCAGATCGCGACCAGCGGGACCCGGCCGCCGAATACCTTCGCCGCCATCTCGACGCCCTCGAACGTGACGGCCTGGTGGCATCGGCCGTGTTCCTCCCGAACCGAGAATCCGGGAGAACGCGAACCGATCCCATTTCGTCCAAGCGCCGAGCCGGGAAACTGATATCCCGCATTCTCAGCAGACGGCACTCCTCGTACTGCACCGGTCATATCGGCCACGATTCGAGCTTCTCGCGAGGATGCGGGGCGAGCCGAGAGCCGGATTGCCGCCCGCGGGATTTTCCGAGGAGGTGATCGAGCGCCGCGTTCTGGTCACAGCCGAATTGCTCGTGAATTCGATCAGAGCGAGCTATCTGAGAAAGGACGAGACAGATGTGATGGCCTACCGGACCGAGGGGCGGATGAAGCCCGCGCCATGCTCCACTGCGACAAGGGGTCCGGCCGCGGCCTCCCGCTGTGCGATCTCCTCTGCAAGAGTCCCGTCGAGCGGCTTCCCTTTGACGACGGCAAGATCACGGTGGTCGTGCCGGCGTTGGAGGCCGGGTGATCGGCGGTCGGGGACGAGAAAGGGCCGCGCCTTTCGGCACGGCCCTTCGGCTCCTAGAGGATCAGGAGAACTCGTCGATGATGTCCTCCGGGCGCTGCCCCGTCACCAGATAAACCACATCCCCCGCGACGTGGACGGCGTGGTCGGCGAAGCGTTCGAAGTAGCGGCCGACGAGGGTGATGTCGACGGCCTTCTCCACGCCGTGGCTCCATTTGGGGGACAGGAGCACCGTGAAGAGCTTGCGGTGGAGTCTGTCCATCGCGTCGTCGTCGGTGTCGAGTTCCAGGCCCATGGCGACGTCCTGGGAGGCGATGACGCTGCCGGCCTTGGCGACCATGCGGCCGGCGATCTGGCCCATCTCCAGGATGGTGACCTGGAGTTCGTTGGGGATGCAGGACTCGGGGTGGCGGCGGCGGGCCGTCTTGGCGATGTGGGCGGCCAGGTCGCCCATGCGCTCCAGGTCGGCGCTCATCCGCAGGGAGGTGATGAGGGTGCGGAGGTCGCCGGCCACGGGCTGCTGGCGGGCCATGAGGTCGAAGACGGTCTCCTCGATCTCCAGGTCGATCTTGTTGATCGCCTTGTCGCCGCTGATCACCTCCTCGGCGATGCGGGCGTCCGCGTCCAGCAGGGCGGAGGTCGCCTGGGCCATGGCGGAACGGACGAGCCGGGTCATGTCCACCAGTTTGTGGGAGATCCCGTCGAGTTCCTCGTGGTAGGCGTCGCGCACAGTACTTCCTCATCCTCGGTTCGGGCGCGTTCGGACGCCCGGTTCTCTCTTTGCACATGCTCCACAGTCGCTGTGAACTGAAACGGATATACAGGTGAACATTGAACGAACGCCGTGCCTGGGATGCCGTTTGTAGTGCGAGAACGTCCTGAAGGGCGCTTAACATCCGTGGTGTGAACATCGAGATGGCCGCGGGCCTGGCCGGAGCGGTCGGGCTGATCGGTGGCCTCGCGACCGGTCTGGCGATCCGGTTCAGCGAGGCGGCGCACGGCAAGGCGTCCCCGCCTCCGGACCCCTCTTCGGCGCTCCCCAAGGGGCTCGCCGCCGTTCTGAGCGTCCTCCCCTTCTCCGTCGTCGTCGTGGACCTCGAGGACAGGGTCAGGAGGGCCTCCCCCGCCGCGCGCGCCCTCGGGATGGTCAAGGGCGACCGGCTCATGGTGGACGAGCTGATGGCGCTGGCGCGGCTCGTCCGGCGGGACGGGGAGATCCGCGAGACCGAGCTCCAGCTCGGACCCAACCGGCACGACGCCCGCTGGTTCTCCGTCCGGGTCGCGCCGCTGGGCGTCCAGGGGCTGGTCCTGGTGCTTGCCGAGGACCTCACCGAGCTGCGCCGCGTCGAGTCGATCCGGCGGGACTTCTCCGCCAACGTGAGCCACGAGCTGAAGACCCCGGTCGGCGCGCTGCTGCTGCTCGCCGAGACCGTCGAGGCCGCCGCCGAGGACGAGGAGGCCGTGCGGCGGTTCGCCGGCCGCATGCAGATCGAGGCGGCCCGCCTGTCCAGCCTCGTCCAGGACCTGATCACGCTCTCCCACGTGCAGGGCGACGAGCCCCTCGCCGAGGAGAAGCCCGTCTCGCTGGACGCCGTCGTCGCCGAGTCCGTCGACCGGGCCCGCACGGCCGCCGAGGGCAAGGGCACCGAGCTGGTCGTCACCGGGGTCGCCGACCTCTGGGTGCGCGGCGACCAGGAGCTGCTCGCCACCGCCCTGAAGAACCTGATCGACAACGCGATCTCCTACAGCCCCGAGCGGACCAGGGTGAGCGTCGAGACCCGGCTCATGGAGGGGTGCGCCGAGCTCAGCGTGACCGACCAGGGCATCGGCATCCCCGAACGGGAACTGGAGAGGATCTTCGAGCGGTTCTACCGGGTGGATCCGGCCCGCTCCCGCGAGACCGGCGGCACCGGTCTGGGCCTGGCCATCGTCAAGCACGTGGCGACCAAGCACGGAGGCGAGGTGACGGTCTGGAGCAAGGAGGGCTCCGGCTCGACCTTCGGCCTGCGGCTTCCCCTGCTGGAACACCCCCGATCCACGGAAGCACGTGCGTCCGGCGGCGCGCTGCCGGTGGCCGAACGTGCGCTGACGCGCCCTGAACGATCCCCAGAAGACCAGTCAGTCCGGGAGGACACTCCGTGACCCGTGTACTCGTCGTCGAGGATGAAGAGTCCTTCAGCGACGCCCTGTCCTACATGCTGCGCAAGGAGGGTTTCGAGGTCGCCGTCGCGGCCACCGGGCCCGACGCGCTGGAGACCTTCGACCGCAACGGCGCCGACCTCGTCCTGCTGGACCTGATGCTGCCGGGGCTGCCCGGCACCGAGGTCTGCCGCGAGCTGCGCTCCCGCTCGAACGTCCCGGTGATCATGCTGACCGCCAAGGACAGCGAGGTCGACAAGGTGGTGGGCCTGGAGCTCGGCGCCGACGACTACGTCACCAAGCCGTTCTCCTCCCGCGAGCTGGTCGCCCGGATCCGGGCGGTGCTGCGCCGCCAGGGCGACGTGGAGGAGCTCTCCCCGGCCGTCCTGGAGGCCGGGCCCGTCCGGATGGACGTGGAACGCCACATCGTCAGCGTCGGCGGCGAGACCGTCCAGCTGCCCCTGAAGGAGTTCGAGCTGCTGGAGGTGCTGCTGCGCAACGCGGGCCGCGTCCTGACCCGCATGCAGCTGATCGACCGCGTGTGGGGCGCCGACTACGTCGGGGACACCAAGACCCTGGACGTCCACGTGAAGCGCCTCAGGGCCAAGGTCGAGCCCGTGCCATCCGAGCCGCGCTACATCATCACGGTGCGGGGCCTGGGCTACAAGTTCGAGCCCTGACCCGACCGGAACACGCGGAAGGCCCCCGGCTTCACGCCGGGGGCCTTCTCGCGGTTCGGGGGGAGATCAGCTCTCGTGCTGCTCCTGCTTCTTCTTGGCCTTCTTGGTGGCGGTGGCGGTGGGGTTGGCGGCGGGGGTCGCCTCGACGGTCGTCTCGCCGTGCTCGCCGGCCTCTTCGCCGTGTTCACCGTGCTCGCCCTCGGTGGAGGGGGAGGCCGTCTGGCTGGGGGACGGCGTCGTCTTGGTGGCCGGGGCCAGGGTGGAGTACTCGCCCTGCGCCGGGATGACCTGGACGCTCACCGTGATCGCCTGGGCGTTGCGGAACTGCAGGGTCAGGCGGAGGTACTCGCCGCCGAAGAACACCTTCTTGGTGTTCTTCAGGACCACCGCGGAGCCGCCGTCCTGGCTCTTCTCCTCGGCCTGGCCGGTGGGGGCCTGGCCGGTGGGGGCCTGGGAGGGCGAGGCGGGCGTCTGGGAGGGCTCGGTCGTGGCGCCGGCGGCGCTCGGGCTCGCGGACGGCGAGGCCTGCCCCGCCGGCTGGGCCAGGTTGACCGCCTCGTGCGCGGGCAGTTCGACGGCGCCGCCCTTGACGGTGCCGAGCTCGACCAGGCCGCCCTCGACGGTGACGCCGGTGAGGGCGTCGCTCTCGGAGGAGGCGTTGTTGATCAGGGAGCCGTAGACCGAGAGGGAGGAGCCGATCGGCAGCTTGGCGCCGGGCACCGGGCCCAGCACGAAGAGGTTGCGGACGTCGATCCCGTGCTGGGAGAAGTTGACGCCTTCGGTCAGCTGCGTGGGCTTGCTGCTCTCCGCGTTGGTGCCGGCACCGCATCCGGTCAGGGCGAGAGAACCGGCAACGGCCAGCAGGGCGACTTTGCGGATCACGACGACGAGCTCCTCAGAAGTGCACGCACAGTGCGGTGACGGTAGTGAATGGAGGTTTGTCCGGACGAATCGTAGCGACCAGGGCACGGTGCTCAGGCCCGGGGGGTCGAACTGCGATCAGACCTTGATGAGGCGGGGGTCGACCACCGGTCCGAGGTCGTGGATCACCTGGGAGACCAGGCCGTCGCTCCGGACGACCACCACCGTCAGGCCTCGCGCGCGGTAAGAGGAGGCGAGGGCGTTCCCGGGGTCGTCGACGATCCCCGTCACCGTCTCCGTGATGCGATTCACGACCGGGCGGAGCTCCTGGTGGGCGTTGGGGACGCTCTGCCCGCTCGTCCGCCGGTCGGCCAGCAGGTAGAAGTGCAGCGACTGGCCGGCCGCCTGCCGGGCGAGCTCCCGCAGCCGGTCCTCGCAGGCGCAGCCCGGCGGCATGATCGTGAAGACGGCGGGCCTGAGGCTCTCGGCGGTGCGGGGGGCGGCGTTCACGACGACCTGGGCGTCCGGGAGGCGGCCGCCGACCGCGCCCACGGCGGCGGTGGGGGAGGCGAGCGGGGCCGCGGGCGCCTGCGGGACGGGGCGCGGCCCGAAGAAGGTGATCAGGATGCCGCTGACGAGCGTCAGGACCAGGGAGAGGGCCAGGACCGGGACGGCCAGCCCGTAGCGGGTGACCGGGCGGAGCAGGCGGCGCAGCCTGGCCCGGCGCCGCTTGGCCCGTTCCTCGCGTCGCCACGCGGCCAGGTCCTCGTCCAGCTCACGGGCGTCGTCCGGGACGACCACGTCCACGCGAGGCAGGCCGTAGTCGTCGTCTCCGTCGTGTCTCATGCCGCACCTCTAGCCCTCGGCGGCAGGCCTCGGTTCCCAGTATGGTCGGCGGTCCGCCGGAAGCGCCCTCGCGGGGGCAGAAAAACGGTGCGCTTCCCGAAGCCGTGAACAGATTGAGAAGGGCCGTTTCCACCTGTTGCCCGCAGGTTGCAGAGATGTTGCCCGTGGGTAGAACAATGAGCTCAGGGACGGTGCTTGCACCGCTGTGAGACTTTGTCAAGACCCCAATTGGTGGCGTGACCTGCGGAAATGTACAGTTGTCCGGTACGCGGCGGGAGAAGAGCGTGGTATCCTAGTCCCTAGCGGAAGGGGTACTTGTCACATGACTTTCACGGTCGGCGACACTGTCGTCTACCCCCACCATGGGGCTGCTCGGATCGAAGCCATCGAGACTCGCACCATCAAGGGTGAGGACAAGACCTACCTGGTGCTGAAGGTCGACAAGGGAGACCTTACAGTACGCGTCCCCGCGGACAACGCCGAGCTCGTGGGCGTCCGGGATGTGGTCGGCCAGGAAGGCCTGGAGAAGGTGTTCGAGGTGCTGCGCGCCCCCTACACCGAAGAGCCCACCAACTGGTCTCGGCGTTACAAGGCGAACTTGGAGAAGCTGGCGTCCGGTGACGTCAACAAGGTCGCCGAGGTCGTTCGCGACCTCTGGCGGCGCGACAAGGAGCGCGGTCTGTCCGCCGGCGAGAAGCGCATGCTCGCCAAGGCACGGCAGATCCTGGTCAGCGAGCTCGCGCTCGCGGAGAAGACCAACGAGGACAAGGCCGAAGCGCTTCTGGACGAGGTGCTGGCCGGTTAGCTCTGCTCCTTTCAGGGTTTTCCCCGTCGGTGGGCTTTAATACCCGCATGACACAGAACCATCCACGGGTGGGCGTCGGAACCGACGTCCACCCGTTCGCTTCCGGCCGCCCCCTGTGGGTCGCGGGGCTGGAATGGCCCGGCGAGGGCGACGGCATCGAAGGCCACTCCGACGGCGACGTGGCGGCCCACGCGGCCTGCGACGCGCTGCTGGGCGCCGCCGGGCTGGGCGATCTGGGAGCCGTCTTCGGCACCTCCGACCCGCGCTGGCACGGGGCGTCCGGCGCCGTGCTCCTCACCGAGGTGCACCGGCTGGTGCGCGAGGCCGGCTACGAGATCGGGAACGTGGCGATCCAGGTGATCGGCAACCGGCCGAAGATCGGCAAGCGGCGGGGCGAGGCGGAGAAGGCGCTCGGCGCCGTGCTGGACGGGGCCGCGGTCAGCGTCTCGGCCACCACCACCGACGGGCTCGGGCTGACCGGCCGGGGCGAGGGCATCGCCGCCATCGCCACCGCGCTGATCTTCCCCCGCTGACGCCCGTCCGTCAGCTCTCCTCCGGCGGGAGGGGGGCGCTGCGGAAGCTCCCCGACGGGGGGTTGCGCTCCGGCGAGTAGCCGACCCACTCCCCGTCCTCGACGGGCTCTTCGGCGTCCCCTGAATCCCGGCTCTCGGGCTTATGGACGGGAAGGGGGAAGTCCGGCTGGGTCGTGGAAGCCCGGGCGTTCCCGTCCTCCAGAGGTTCCTGCGCCGTCTCCTCGGAAGCCTCCTTCCGGCCGACCAGCTTCACGTCCGTCGGCAGGCTCAGGGGCGGCCGGACCGGCTGCGGCTCCTCCCGGACGGGTTCCTCGATCTCCTCGACCTCCTCGCGGGCCTCCTCCCGGACGCCGCCGGGCCAGGGCGAGTCCCACGGCTCCGTCTCGTCGACCGTCTCCTCGAGGGGGGCGACGGGCTCCCGGTAGGCCTCGGGGAGGTCCTCGGCGGTGAGCAGGGGCAGCGGGTCGGTCTGGTGCTCCGGACGCTCCTCGGCCCGCTCCTCTACGAGGCCGGGGATCAGCGCGGGCGCGTCGTTCTTCTTCGCGTGGGCTGCCCGGTGCCTCCGGGGCCGCCGCTGCGGGGCGCCCTCGCGCAGCTGCCGGAACATCGACATCCACAGCCAGATCGCCAGCAGCGCCGCCACCCAGGGCGCGGACGCGACGCCCGCCTCCAGCGCGGTGCCCTCGATCGGCTCGAAGCCCTTGAGCGCGTGCTGCACCGAGGCCGCGATCCCGCCGCCCACCAGCGCGATCAGCACCAGCCAACGGGTCCACCGCACCCACCAGGGGGAGTTGCGGGCGACGAAGACCGCGAGCAGGGCGACCGACACCAGACCGTCGTAGACCAGCGGGTAGTGGCGGCCGAACCGGTCGGCGTTGTCCCCCCTCAGTCCGGCGAGGGCCAGCAGGCGCAGGGCGTCGTAGGACAGGTAGAACGCTCCGGCGGTGAGCGCGGCGACCGCGAGGAAGCCGAGCACGGTGAAGAGACGCTGTGAACGGGTGGGAGCGGGAGTCATGACGCCTCGGGGGAAGACGAATAGGTGGAAGTCAATCTTCCCCGTCCAAGAGCCATTTTCGCGACCCTTGCTGGACAACTGTGTCAGCTACCTCTGGAAGGGCCCGGGCCCTAGTAGCCTTGACTTCCGTGAGTCTCCGCCTTTATGACACCAGCACTCGTACCGTCCGGGACTTCGAGCCCCTTCACCCGGGGCGGGTCGGGCTGTACGTGTGCGGGGCCACGCCACAGGCCGCTCCGCACATCGGACACCTGCGGTCCGGGGTGATCTACGACCTGCTGGTGCGGTGGCTGAAGAGGTCGGGGTACGAGGTGACGTTCGCGCGCAACGTCACCGACGTCGACGACAAGATCATCGCGGTGGCGGAGAAGACCGGCGTGCCGTGGTTCGCGGTCGCCGAGGCCAACCAGCGGATCTTCAACCGCGGGTACGCGACGCTCGGCTGCCTCGACCCGACGATCGAGCCGCGCGCGACCGGGCACGTGCCCGAGATGATCATCCTGATGCGGCGGCTGATCGACGCCGGGCACGCCTACAACGTCGAGAACGACGTGTACTTCGACGTGAAGTCCTGGGCCTCGGAGTACGGGAGGCTGTCCAACCAGCGGCTCGAGAACATGCGCTCGCCAGGGGACACCCCCAACGAGGACCTCAAGCGCGACCCGCGCGACTTCGCGCTGTGGAAGGGCGCCAAGCCCGGCGAGCCCAGCTGGGAGACCCCCTGGGGTCCCGGCCGCCCCGGCTGGCACCTGGAGTGCTCGGCGATGGCCACCAAGTACCTCGGCGCGACGTTCGACATCCACGGCGGCGGCGTCGACCTGATCTTCCCGCACCACGAGAACGAGATCGCCCAGTCGAAGGCCGCCGGGGACGGGTTCGCCCGCTACTGGCTGCACAACGGGCTCCTCACCATCGAGGGCGAGAAGATGAGCAAGTCCCTCGGGAACGTGGTCTACCTGGACGACCTGCTCCGGCGGGTGCGCCCCGTCGAGGCGCGGTACTACCTGGCCTCGGCGCACTACCGGTCGGTCATCGACTTCACGCCCGGCGCCCTGGACGAGGCGGCCACCGCCTACCAGCGGATCGAGGGCTTCCTCACCCGGGCCGGCGAGGCGTTCGGCGACATCAAGCCGTCCGCCGACCTGCCCGTGGCCTTCAGCGAGGCGCTCGACGATGACCTGGGCGTCCCGCAGGCCCTCGCCGTCGTCCACGAGACCGTCCGGGCGGGCAACAGCGCGCTGGCGTCCGACGACCAGCGGACGGCGCGTGACGCCGCGTCCTCGGTGCGGGCCATGACGGCCGTGCTGGGCCTCGACCCGGCGGAATGGACGTCCTCCTCCGGCGGCGACGACCTGCGCCCGGTGGTGGAGGCGCTCGTCAAGGTCGCGCTCGACCAGCGGCAGGCGGCGCGGGAACGCAAGGACTGGGCGGCGGCCGACGCCATCCGGGACGGGCTGACCGCCGCCGGGATCGTGGTGGAGGACACCCCCCAGGGGCCGCGGTTCGACATCCGCAGGGGATGATCCCGGCCGATCCCGGGCCGATCCCGTCCGGGGGGTCGGGGAGTCCCTATACCCTGGAGTGTAAGAATTTTCCAGGGAGGGGCAGCCGAGGATGACCAAGAAGGGCAAGAAGGGCCCGAGCGTCACCGCCAAGGCCGAGGACAGGCACTGGCACGGCAAGCGGGTCAAGGCGCGCAACGCCAAGAACGCTTCCCGCACGGGCTCGAAGACCCTGGGTCTCCGCAAGCCCGGTTCGAGGCCCGGCGGCGCGGCGCAGGACCGTTCGGAGCGTCCCGGCGCCACGCGGCGCCCTGACGCGCCCGAGCTCGTCCACGGCCGCAACCCGGTCCTGGAGGCGCTCCGCGAGGGCGTCCCCGGCACCACGCTGTACTACATGGCCGACAGCGACGAGCGCGTCCGCGAGGCCATCAAGATCGCGGCCGACAGCGGCATCGCCCTGCTGGAGTGCGGCAAGCCCGAACTGGACCGCCTGACGGACCGCGCCGTCCACCAGGGCCTCGCCCTGCAGGTGAAGCCGTTCCGCTACGCCCACCCCGACGACCTCCTGCGCGGCACCGCCCCGCTGATCGTCGCCCTGGACGGCATCACCGACGCCCGCAACCTCGGCGCCATCGTCCGCTCCGCGTCGGCCTTCGGCGCCAGCGGCATCCTGCTGCCCGAACGCCGCAGCGCGAGCATCAACGCGGGCGCCTGGAAGACCAGCGCCGGCACCCTGGCGAACATGCCCGTGGCCCGCTGCACCAACCTCACCCGCCAGCTGAAGGCCTACCAGGACGCGGGCTGCTTCGTCGCGGGCCTCGACGCCCACGGCGGCTCCAGCATCGCCGACATCCCCGCCGCCGACGGCCCCTTCGTCCTCGTCGTCGGCTCCGAGGGCAAGGGCCTCAGCCGCCTGGTCACCGACCACTGCGACATCCTCGCCCACATCCCCATGTTCGGCCACGCCGAGTCCCTCAACGCCGGCATAGCCGCAGGCATCGCCCTGTACGAACTCGCCCGCCAGCGTCACAGCTGATTTCCGGCTACCATGCCCCCATAACCTTCTACGCCTCGTTAGCTCAGCCGGCCAGAGCAGCTGTCTTGTAAACAGCAGGTCATCGGTTCGAATCCGATACGGGGCTCCAGGTC
>NZ_BAAATZ010000003.1:479808-521854 GCF_039533685.1 Actinocorallia aurantiaca
TTTGTGGTGACGGGCGCTCTTTGGCTTGCTCCTGCGGCTGCGGAGCACGGCTAGAGGGCTTGTCTCGGCTGCTCTCCCTGTCTCGGCCCCTCGCTACGCTCGGGACTGTGCCCACCGGGGCTCCGCCCCGGACCCCGGGCGAGTGGCTCCGCCCCTCCCGCACCCCGCCTGCCGGAATCTTCCTTCGCGCCCTGCAAGGCCCGTGGCCCGTTCTCCGTTCAGGACCCGCGAGCGCTTCCGGCGGCGCTACCGAGCCTGGCGGCTCGTACGCCCCGCCTGCCATCCGTCCGGAACGTCAGAAGTTCGGCCTGCGGATGGCTTTCCTAAGACCACGTCTTACGTGGCGATTCGGGAGAGCTTCTTGTAGCAGATCAGAGCAGCCGCGAGAGTGAGGAACGCGGTGAACAGACGACCGTGGCGCTCGTAGCGGACGGCCAGGCGGCGGTAGCCCAGCAGCCAGGAGATGGTCCGCTCGATCTTCCACCGGTGCCGGCCCAGACGGTCTTTGGACTCGACGCTCTTGCGCGCGATGCGGGAGGCCATGCCCCACCGGCGCAGCCATCTGCGCAGCTCAGCAGCCTCGTACGCCTTGTCTGCGCGGACCTTGGTTGGGCGGCGCCTGCGTGGTCCGCGGCGGGAGCGCACTTGGGGGATGGCCTCGATGAGCGGCTTGAACCCGTGGGTGTCGTGGACGTTGGCGCCGGTGACGAGCATGGCCAGCGGCAGGCCGGCGGTGTCGCAGACCAGGTGGAGTTTGCTGCCCTTCTTGCCCCGGTCGACCGGGTTGGGTCCGGTCAGCTTGCCCCTTTTTTCGCCCGCACGACGGCGGCGTCCACGATCGCGCTGCTCCAGTCGACTTCGGCTCGGGAGCCGAGCTCGTCCAGCACCGCCTGGTGGAAGGCCTGCCACAGACCCTGCTTCGTCCAGAACACGAACCGGCGGTGCACCGTGGCCGGCGAGGCCCCGAACTCCGTCGGCAGGTTCCGCCAGGCGCAGCCGCTGGTCAACACGTAGACGATCGCGGTGAACACCGCCCGGTCATCGGCTGGAGCAGTCCCGCCGCCCTGTCTGCGCGCCGGGTACTGCGGGACCAGCGGCTCCACGATTTCCCACAGCTCGTCGGGCACCAGTCGCAGGCCCAGAGTCGACATCAACACAGCACGACATCATCCCAGCAGAGCGCCCGAAAAGCCACGTAAGACGTGGTCTTAGGTCCTACGATCGCCACGACGGGGTGGAGGTCGGCATGTGGTTGGGGCGATTGGCTGCCGTGCCGCTTCCGGTCCTTGGGGCCTGACGGCTCTTGTGGTCCAGGTCGGCTTGCCATCGGGAAGGCGGGCCCAGGTAGGTGGCCGCGACGGCTGAACCGAAATCTTGATGGTCCACGGGTATGTGGCGGGCACGGGCATTAAAATCTCGGGGATTTCGCAGATCAGGAATAGTTTTGGCAGGCCGTTTCTAACCGTGTGTCGTAGGTTGCTCGGATGGCGCAGGGCGGTAACCGTAGGGTCGCGGTGGCGGAGTCGCGGTTGCTAGCGTCTTGAGCTATGCGGTATTCGCGGTGGCGTCCGCAGGTTCGGAAGGTTCGCGGGAGCGAGCCCGTGCCCTCGGCGGTAGTCGATCCGCGGGAAGCGATCTGTGCGAACGGTGTGGTCGTCGCCGGGCTGTTCTCTGCGAAGCTGAAGGACTACGACGAGGTCATGGATCAGCTTGCCGCTGAGGTGACGGGACTCGGCGGGAACGTGGTGGGGAGGTTCGTGCAGCGGCGGGGGATCTCCGAGCACCGGAAGGGCAGATCTTCAGGCGGAAAAGCGAACATGGATCGGCCTTGCTCCTCGCAGACCCTGATGACTACGGGCAAGGTGCGGGAGATAGCCGCCGCCGTGGCTGAGACCGACGCTAGTGCGGTGGTCTTCGCCAACGAGTTGACCGAGCGGCAGCGAAGAGCCCTTACGCGCTCACTCGGATGTCCCGTGTTCGGCAAGAAGGGCCTTCCTGTATCGAGGACGCCGACGAAGGATGAAACGGGCTCTTGGCGGTCTTCGGAAACCGGTCCGGGTGGGTGACCAAGTGGGTGACAACCACGAGGGACGGAGACGGGCCGCAGAGGACGGGCATGGACCTGCAGTGCTGGTCAGGGCTGGACCCGAGCTGGTATCGATCTTGGGCCGCTTGGTTCGCATCGAAGGGTCAGGGGTTCGAATCCCCTCATCTCCACCCAGGTCAGAGGCCGGTTCTGAAGATCGTAACCGGCCTTTGACCTGTCCGTACAGGGCTTGGTCTGACTAACCGCACATCTGCCGAGGGCGATGCGTACGAAGCCGCAGGCTTCGAAAGTGAGGGGAAATGAGGTGCCTACGAAGTAGTAGACGGCTGCCTGTTCCTTGTACTCCAGAGAGGCCGGGAGCACTCCTGCGAAGCGGGTGTCGTCGGACGGAGAGTCGGCGGCGCGGTCGAGGAAGGGACGGGAGACGGTGAAGGCGACGCGAGTGGGGAGGTCGGGTACGGCGACGGCCAGCGATGCGCATGCGAAGAGGGGGACGAAAGCGGCTTTGAGCGTGAGTATGCCGCGCGCGCACGGGCGGCACGGTCGTCTTCCTCTCGGGCTGCCGCTGCGGCGGCGATGATGCCCCGGACCCAGCAGACCAGGGTGACCAGGCTGAGCGCCAGCCACAGGAGTGCGCCGAAGAGGTCCCAGAACACCGCCGCTGTCCACAGGAGCACGCCCGCCGTCAGAAGAGCGCTTACGCTCCGGGCGGGCGGCGCTGTACCGCCTGTGAGGTTCGCATGAAGCTCCCGTCTCGTCCCGGCAAGGGTGTCAAAGCATGATCCGCCGGACAAGGCACCGAGTCCATCGGCTGGCCGCTGCGGCCGGGCTTGAAGACGTAGCGATGAAACCCGTTTGAAGTAGCAAGGCGAGCAGCAACAAGCCTGGACATACCGGACTTCCACCGGTGCCTATGCCCGAGCGCTGACTGGCCAACTGCCTGACGGTCGCCGCGGATGGTGCCGGACCTGTGCGGACGTCCATGGATCCAGGACCGGTACCGAGAGAAGGAACCAGAGATCAGCTGGCGTTCGTATCGAAGAGGTGCCGCCCCTACGAGGGCTGGCTGGGCGAACTCGAAGCGGGGATGACGACGTTTCGACCCGCTTCAAGGACGAACTCTGTAGCCCAGAATTCGAAGATCAGTGTTAGTGGGCGGCTTCGGCCGATCACCAGAAGCCTGAGCTTCCTCACTTCATCCGGCAAGCCGGCCCCTTCCTGATCGCAGCAGGCCAACATCGCGCCGTCGGAGCCAAGGTGAGGAGTACCTTCTGGCCGTCACCCCTGTGGAACCCCCGGGTCCGGGCGCTCCGGTCCGCCCGCCGGGGTCGCCGGCGGGCGGGTGGTCGTCAGGATTCCAGGTGGATCTGCTTGAGGACGTGGGCGAGAACTTCCTGTGACTTCTTGGTGAGGGTCTCGCTCGTGAGCCGTTCGGCGAGTTCGACGCGGCGGCCGGTGTGGTGGATGAGAGTGGCCTTCACCGGGATGTCGCGGTGGACTTCGGCGTCGGAGAGCTCCTCGAAGGGGAGGAAGGTCCCGAGGGCCGCGAGGTGCTCGGGCGACGCTCCGTCGACGAGGTCGCGCAGGCGCTTCTCGCCCTTGCCCGTCGAACCGGGGTCGGGGAGGAAGACCAGGCCTCGGGAGAGGACGAGCAGGTCGTGGTCGACGCCGTCGATCTTGATGTTGGCGATGCCGGCGAGGATCTCCGATCCGGACGCGGAGACCTTGTCCGCCCGGACGGCGGCCGTCGCCGTCTCGATGCCCAGTTCGGCGAGGGCCGCTCGGGCCCCGGCCGGGTCGGTGACCGCCAGTTCGGCGAGCGGGGAGAGGTCGAGTTCGCGGCCGTCCGGGGTGAGCAGTTCCGCCGGGTCCGACCAGGAGTGCCGCCAGCGGAGCACGCCGGACCGGATCGCGGCCAGCTCGAACAGCAGGACGAGGGAGCGGGCGAACCTGCCGGGCAGCTCCTTGCGGGTGGCGTCGGGGAAGAACGGCTGGGCGAGGTCGGTGAGGCGGCCCTGCTCGATCAGGTCGAGGAGCTCCGGCAGGCCGGGCCTGGCGATGCCGGTGGTCCGGGAGACGGAGCGGAACATCCGGTCGGCGGTCTCCTGCATCCGCGCGGTGATCGCGGCATGGGTGAAGTCGGGCCAGGGGAGCACGGTGCGTCCGGCGGAGGCGATGAGGCCCTGCTGGGCGCGGCGCCGGGTCTCCGCCGGGTCGGCCAGCAGGACGGTCGCGGGCCTGTCGTCGGCGGCCCTGCCGTCCTCCGGCGCCGCCATGATCGTCTGGACGCGGACGCCGACCGGCGGGTGGGTGTTCCAGCGGGACGGGTTCGTGTCGGGCGCCTCGGCGCGCAGCTCCTTCAGTTCGTCGGGGCGGGCGGCGAGTAGCTCGACGAAGCCGCCGAACAGGTCGTCAGGGACATTTCCGGCCGTCCAGCCGGCTTCGACGTAGGCGGAGAAGAAGAAGTCCCAGGCGGCGTCGAGGACGGGCATCTCGAGGAGCGCCGAGGCCGCGGCGTCCCGTCCGGCCAGCCGGACCGCCGAACGGTCGGCTTCCAGCTCCTGGCGGCGGGCGACGGCGTTGTCGACGAGCAGGTACAGCCGGGCGTAGAGCTTCAGCGGCCACGCGGTGACGTTGGTGTTGGGCACGCCGGAGAGCGCGTGGCCGATCGCGAGCCGGCCCCGGTAGGCGGCGCCGGCGAGCCGGGCGTGCCGCCCCGAGTAATGGCCGAACTCGTGGGCGAGAACGGATCGCATCTGGTCGACGCGCATCCCGAGCAGCAGCGGGACGCCCACGCAGAGCGTCCGCTTGCCGCCGATCAGCCCGAGCAGCCGGGTCTTCTCGTGCACGGCCGCGTTGACCTCGGCGACGAGGACGATCTCCTGCGGCGCCCGGGTCCGGACCTCGGCGGCGAGTTCCCGGACGGTCGCCCACAGCTCGGGCGCGTCCTGTTCGCTGACCCGGACGCCGTCCGGTGGGGCGTCCTTCGCCTTGATCGCCTTCCACAGGCCCAAGCCCACGCCGCCGAGCAGCAGTGCGAAGACGGGCTTGGAGAGGGAGACCGCGACCAGCCCGTGACTGCCGTCGATCAGCCAGATCAGTGCGGCGAACGCCGCGAGGAGCTCGGCCAGCGCCACAAGGTAAAAACCGGCGAGGAGCACGAGAGAGGAGAGAGCGCGCAAAGGGACTCCTGTGATGGGGGTGGCGGGAAAGTACCCCATAAGTCCATATCTGCGCAGTGGTTAATCACTAAGATCATCGCACCTTCAGACGCGAGGAGACCGCTGCCGATGAGGCTGTTCAGCCGCAAGCCGAAGCCGTTCGCCCTGGACCCGCTGCTCGGGGACCCGGACGCGCTGGCGCTCCGGACCGCTCTCACCGGCCGCGACTGGCCCGCCGCCCGGCGAATCCTGGAGGCGGCCGCCGCTGATCCCGACCGGCGCGGCTTCCTGATGAGTGCGGCAGCCGACACTCCGGGCCTCCAGGAGTGGATCGGCCAGGCCGTGGACGCCGAACCGGAGTCGACGCTCGCGCTGCTCGTCCAGGGCTGCCACGCCGTCTACTGGGCTTGGGAGGCGCGCGGCGCGGCCACCGCGAACCTCACGTCCCAGGAGCAGTTCCACCTGTTCTCCCGCAGGTCGAAGATCGCGGAGGACTGCCTGGACGAGGTCGTCGAACGGACCCCGGGGGACCCGACGGCCTGGGCCTACCTGGTGACGCTCGCCCGCGCCAGGCAGCTCGGCCGCGAGGAGACCGAGCGGAGGTTCGCCGAGGCGGTCGCCGCCGCGCCGCACCAGCGCGGTGCGCACAACTCGATGCTCCAGTACCTGTGCGGTAAATGGGGCGGCAGCGACGAGGAGATGTTCGCCTTCGCCCGGAAGTCCTTCGCCGCGGCACCGGACGGCAGCCCTCTGGGCGAGTTGGTCGCCGACGCCCATATCGAGAAGTGGTTGTCCGACGACGAGGCGACCGACGCCTATTTCGCGGGTTCCGAGGTGCTGGACGAGTTGAGGTCGGCAGCGGACCGCTCGATCTTCCACCCGTCGTTCCAGCTGACGCCCGCCACGGCGGGAGCGCCTAATTCCTTCGCGTTCGTGTTCGCTCTGGCCGAGGACCGCTCCTACGGATCGCGGACGTTCGCGCTCCTCGGAGAGATGGTCACCGAGGACCCCTGGTACTACGCGCCGGGAACACCGGGCGAGGCCTTCACCCGGCTCAAGGGCTACGTGGCCTGATCTCTGCCAGCCCTTGAAGCAGACCCATCGGTGGGCGGAGGCGAGAAGGGCGCCGGTGCGGGAGACGAGCGGTAGCGGGTGGTCTTCGGTGTGATGCCGCCGGTCGTCGGGCTGCTGCAAGCCTGGAGGAGGTCATGGCTGGAGCTGGTCGAGGAAGGCTTTGAGTTTGCCGGTGGTGCGGGTGATCTTCTCCTCGACCGTCACGGGGTCTTTGTAGTGGTCGTCGGGTGACGGGTTGCGGTGGGCCCGGATGTGCAGGGAGCAGGCGAGGTCGGTGCAGAAGTAGCCGCCGACCGAGTCGCCGTCCGAGCGGGGGCGGCGTGCGGTCATCAGGGCCACGCCGTCGCCGGTGTGGGTGGTCAGGCACAGGGAGCACATGCTGCGGCGCATGCCGCGATTCGTCGCGGTCAGGCGCAGGGCCACTCCGACGAGACGGCCGCCGTGGTCGGCGACGAGGTATGCGCGTTCAGGGGCGCCGAGGTCACGCCAGCCGAGGAAGTCGAGGTCGTCCCAAGGGCGCTCGGCCAGGTCGCGGGGAACGGGCAGCCGCCGGGCCTCGCCCTTGGTGCAGTTGATGAAGGACGCGCGGATCTCACTCTCGGTCAAGGCTCTCATGGTCTTGAAATCTACCCATCCTCGGAATCCGAGCAAGTGGTTATTCCGCCAGGTCGGAGCGTGTGCTGTGCGGGGCGGGCCGGTCACTCGGCGGTCGGAGGGGTCGCGCGGCATCGATGCGGCGGTCGCCGTCGCTCGCGGACTTCGGGGGCCTCATCAGGCCCTGAGCATCTGGTCGGCTGCTCCGGGGCGGAAGTCCGGTTCAGAAGCCGTTCGCGATGGCGCGGGCCAGGGCGTTGCCGCCTTCCGGATTCACCGGGTCGGTCAGGAAGACGGGGCCTGGGACATGAAAAACCGCTCGTGAGCCGGGCCCCGAGGCCGTCGGCTCACGAGCGGGGTGGTGCGGCTTACTTGTTGGGCTGGGGGGTGACGCGGAGGTAGGGCTTCTTGGTCTCGAAGCCCTTGGGGAAACGCTCCTTGGCCTGCTCGTCGGAGAGGGCGGGGGCGACGATGACGTCGTCGCCGTCCTTCCAGTCGGCCGGGGTGGCGACGGTGTACTGGGCGGTCAGCTGGAGGGAGTCGATGACGCGCAGGATCTCGTCGAAGTTGCGGCCGGTGGAGGCCGGGTAGGTCAGGGTCAGCTTGACCTTGTTGTCCGGGCTGACGATGAAGACCGAACGCACGGTGAGGGTGTCGTTGGCGTTCGGGTGGATCATGTCGTACAGGTCGGCGACCGTGCGGTCCGGGTCGGCGATCAGCGGGAAGTTCAGGGCGTTGCCGGTCACGTCCTCGATGTCGCCGGCCCACTTGTGGTGGTCTTCCAGCGGGTCGACGGAGACGCCGATGGCCTTGACGTTGCGCTTGTCGAACTCGGGCTTCAGACCGGCGACGCGGCCCAGCTCGGTGGTGCAGACCGGGGTGAAGTCCTTCGGGTGGGAGAACAGCACCGCCCAGCTGTCGCCCTTCCACTCGTGGAAGCTGACAGTGCCCTCGGTGGTGGGAACGGTGAAGTCGGGGGCTTCGTCGCCGAGACGCAGCGTGGCCATGTTGGTCCTTCCGGTAGGTAATGAATAGATAGCACGGCTGAACCCCGCCGTGCTTCGTCGCTCAATAGTGGCATCCCCCGGCTCTGACCCGCAGATCGGAGGCGGTGTAGGGGCCCCTGTCAGGGTAGGCGAGGATTTCCCGTCTCCGCCGGACCGGTGCCGTCGGCGTCCCGCGGGGCGCCCGACCGTCCGGGCCGCGCGGATTCGAAGCGGGCGAACAGGGCCCACAAGGCCCACAACGTCAGGGCGAACGCGGGGAGCCAGCAGAGGCGGGCCGGGATCCAGGCGGGGGCGTCCGGCGCGGTGTGCAGGCCGGGGAGCGGGCCGAGGCCGAAGGTGGCCGTGGTGACGAGCAGCAGTGCGCTCTGGTGCCACAGGAACACCGTCATCGCCGAGAGGTTGACCAGGACGACCGCGGCCCAGGCCAGGGGGGCCCGGAGGAGGGCGGCGACGCGGTCCTTCAGGAGCAGGGCCAGGCCGGTCTGCGCGACGCCGAAGGCCACGGCGGCCAGGGTCGGCGGGTTCAGGTTCGACAGGGTCTCGCCCGGCACTCCGACCATGCTGGCCGGATAACCCGCGAAGGCCACCAGGGCGGCGGTCGCCGCGGTCCCGCCGGTCAGCAGCCCGAGGGACGCGCGGCGGGACGGGGCGCCGTGGCGTGCCCACGCGGCGCCCAGGGCGAAGGGGACGGCCCATCCCGTGAGGACGTTGAGCAGGCCGAGCCAGGCGGGGCCGTCCAGGGCGAGGCGCCAGAGGTCGACCGCGGCGACGGCGCACAGCGGGATCACCGCGCCCCAGGGCGGCAGGCGGCGGAACAGCGGGGTGAGGGCGGTCAGGGCGGCGAAGGCGCAGAGGAACCACAGGGGGCTCACCACGAGCCGGATGATCGTCCGCAGGTCGGGGAGGTCGAGGCCCGCCAGCCACAGGACGGGGGCCAGCAGGGCCCAGAAGCAGAGCAGCACCGGTACGGGCCGTGCCAGCCGCGCGAGCCGCCTGCCCAGCCAGGCGCGGTATGTCCCGGCCCGGCCGAGGCCGAGAGCCGCCGTGTAGCCGCCGACGAGGAAGAAGGGGGCGAGGGTCTGCAGCACCCAGCTCAGCGGGGCGAGCCAGGGCATCTCCCGCAGCGGGCTCGCCGCCGACAGGGTGCCGCCCGCGTTCGTGAGGCCGGTGACGAGCCAGTGCCCGAGCACCACCCCGGCGATCGCGATCGCGCGCAGGCCGTCGATCTCCCGGTCGCGTCCGGCGGGGGTCGCCGCCTCGATCCGGGCGGCCAGCGCGCTAGCCACGGGGCACCTGCGCGCCGAGCGCGATCAGGGCCAGGTTGCGGACGGATTCGCCGCCGGGCTTGAAGTAGTCCGCGTGCGTGCCGTCCCCGGCGGGGAAGGGGCGCGCGCCGAACTCCCGTGACACCGGATCGCGGCCGAAGCCGAGCTTGAAGAACCTGACGTTCGGGACGAACCGCGTCCAGTCGCCGCCGGACCGGGCGGCCCAGACCCGGGTCGCGGGGAACCGCGTGGAGGGGGAGAGGTCGGCGGCCCGGTCGGCGGTCGTCCCGGGGCTGCCGATCAGGGCGATGTCGGACGCACGCACGTCCGGGGCGGCCTTCGCGCACACCACGCTGCCGTAACTGTGGCAGACCAGGGCGAGCTCGGCGGAAGGGTTCAAGGCCCGCAGTTCCCGGGTGAAGGAGACCAGCGCGCGGGAGCCCTTCTCGGCCCGCCCCGTGGACAGGACGGACAGGCCGGCAGTGCGGGGCGGGTCGTAACCGAGCCACGCCACCACTGCCAGCCGGGCGCCCGGGGACAGCCGTCCGGCCTGCTCGTAGAGGCTGCGCGCGGCGCCGCCGACGAACTTGACGGAGTCGTAGTCGCCGAGGTCGTTGTCGGCGCCCGGGACGACGACCGCGATCCGCTGCGCCGTGGCCGGATCGCCGAGCACCTCCACGGCCCGTCCGGCGCCCCGGGGGTCGAAGGACAGGAAGGTGCGGCCGCGGAAGGCCGCCAGTACGCGGACCCGCCCGCCTTCGCCGTATCTGTGCGCGGCGGTGAGAGCACGGCCGATGTCCGCCTGGACGGCGGCGTACCGGGCGTCCGGCCGGGTGAGGGGCGGCAGCGGCGAGGGAGCGGCATAGGCGGCTGCGGGCGGGGCGCCCGTCAGGGTCGTGACGAGTGCGGCGGCTGACAGGAGGGCTGGTGCGCTCCGCATGTGGATCTCCCGGGGCGTCGGCGTCGTGGGGCTGACGCCAAGCTAGGAATCCGACCCCGTAACGGGGATCACCCTGCGGAGCCGACCTCGCCGTACGACCCGGGTACTACGACGGGTGCGCCCGCCAGGCCGGCCGGTCGCCCGTCAGGCCGGCCGGTCGCCGGGACGCACCAGACCCGTCTCGTAGGCGTAGACGATCGCCTGGGCGCGGTCGCGCAGCCCGAGCTTCTGCAGAATCCGGCCGAAGTGCGTCTTCACGGTCTGCTCGGCCACCACGAGCCGCGCGGCGACCTCGACGTTCGACAGGCCCTGCGCGATCAGCGCCAGCACCTCGGTCTCCCGCTCGGTCAGGTCGTCGATCCGCTTGGCCGACGGGGCGCGCGGGCCGCCCAGTCGGGAGAACTCGGAGATCAGCCGCCGGGTGACCGACGGGGACAGCAGCGCGTCCCCGGCCGCGATGATCCGTACGGCCTCGGCCAGTTCGGCGGCCGAGGCGTCCTTGAGCAGGAATCCGCTGGCCCCGGCCCGCAGCGCCTCGTAGACGTAGTCGTCCAGGTCGAAGGTGGTCAGCATCAGCACCTTCGGCGGGTCCGGCTCGGCCAGCAGGGCGCGGGTGGCGGCCAGGCCGTCCATCACCGGCATCCGGATGTCCATCAGCACCACGTCCGGAAGCAGCCGGGCCGCCATCTCCACCCCGGCGGCGCCGTCCGCGGCCTCGCCCACCACTTCGATGTCGGGCTGCACGTTCAGGAACACCCGGAACCCGGTGCGGACCATGCCCTGGTCGTCGACGATCAGCACGCGGATGCTCACGCGGACCCGCCCCACGGCAGCGTCGCCATCACGGCGAACCCTCCTTCCGGTGTCGGCGCGGCCGACAGTCCGCCGCCCAGCATCGAGGTGCGTTCGCGCATGCCGACCAGCCCGTGCCCGCCGCCGTCCCCGTCGGGGAACGCCGGACGGCCCTCGGGAGGGCCGTTCAGCACGCGGATCCTCAGCGCTTCGTCCAGGTACGCCAGTTCGACCCGCACCGCGGCTCCGGGGGCGTGCCGCATAGCGTTGCTGAGTGCCTCCTGAATGATCCTATAAGCGGACAGACCGACCGCCGGTGACGGTTGTCTGCGCTCTCCGGAGACGTCCACGTCCACCCGCAGCCCGGTCCCGCGGGCGGTGGCGACCAGTTCGTCCAGCACCGACAGGTCCGGCTGCGGTGCCGTCTCGCCCGTCTCGTCCTCCGAACGCAGCACTCCCAGCATCCGGCGGGTCTCCCGCAGCGCGTCCAGGGCGGTGCCCCGGATCTCGGCGAACGCGGCGGTGATCGGCTCGGGCAGGTCCCGCTCCAGGTAGGGGGCGGCCTCGGCCTGGATGGCGATCACCGACATGTGGTGGGCGACCACGTCGTGCAGCTCGCGGGCGATCCGGGCCCGCTCCTCCAGCACGCCGCGTTTGGCCTTCTCCTCGGCGCTGCGGGCCTCCTCCGCCGCCAGGCTGTGCTGGGCCTGCCTGCGCGCCCGCACGTTGTAGCCGAGCAGCAGCGACACGGACGCCGCGAACCACGCGATGACCGTCGGGGACCACGCCCAGGTGAGGGGAAAGGCCATGGCCACCGTCACCAGCCACACCCCGAAGGTGGTCTCGGCGTCCGAACGCACCGCCGCCGTGTACAGGCACAGGATCAGGGCGATCCCCGGCCCCCAGGCGGCTTCGGGGCGGTGGTCGGGCACGGTGAGGACGGCGAACAGGGTCCCGGCCAGGACCGCCCGCCAGGCCACCAGAGGCCACTGGTGGCGCAGGACGAGCGGCGCGGTCGACAGCAGCGCGGCCAGCGGCACGATGTCGGTGTGGTTCCTGCCGTCCGTCGCGTTGTTGCCGGTGATCAGGAACAGCGCGAAGGCCAGCAGGGTGTCGACGATCAGTGCCTGGTCGATGCCGAAACGCAGGCGCCGGCGCTCGGGCGGGTCGCACGCCCCCGTCGCGAGCGCCGCGGTGACCGCGCGACGGCAGCGGTCGTAGGAGGCTGCGAGATGCACGGCGCCCACGTTAGGCGCTGACCGGTGTGACCCGCCTGCCACCGTGGGTTGATTCGCGACGTGGCACCGGAGGACTACACGGCGCCCCGCCGCTTCGGCGAGAGCGGTCAGGAGACGTGGAAACCGCCTCGGGTCGCGGCTCGGGCGCTGAATTCACCGAGGGCGCGGAGGTCGCCGAGGAGGCCGTCCGAGACGCCGTCCACGTAGCAGCGGTAGTCGGAGTCCAGCAGTTCGGCCTTCCGTCCGCCGAGGAGGTCGGCTATCGCCTGGGCCTCTTCCGGGGAGACGTGCCAATGGTCGTTCGACTCGAACTTGTGCATCTGGACGGGACAGGCGGGTCCGGCCTCGGTGACGGCGATGCGGAGGGCTTCGCGGACGTCGATCATCGCGCTGCCGGGAATGTCGAAGTCAGGTCCCTTGCCATCCGCGTAACTGAAGAAATAGCCCATTTCTCGCTCTCTGGGAATGGTGATCCGGTCGCGGGGATTCTGCTGGAATCCGAGGGCGGGCGGCAGGGACTCCGGTCCCGGATCGAGGGGGACTTCGGCGAGAGAAGGCTGACAGGGTTATCCACAGCTGTGGATTAGCTTGTGGAGAATGGGACGTTCGCCGCATCGGGACCGGCCTGCGCGGGCGGACGCCGGAAGGTTCAAGAGCGGGTCGGAATGACGGCGTGTCGGGTTCGGATCGGGTAGGTCATCGGCATGGGTAGGGCCTAATGGGAACCGTGTGAAGACCCGTTCCGCGTTAGATGTGGGCGGCTCGCGAGGAGCCGGAGAACGCGGGATTCGGGGAGGCCGGACGCATGGAGTGGACACCGCCGGGAGGGTTCTACCGCAGCTTGCCGATACGGCCCCGGTGGAACGGGCCCGGCTGGGGGACCGTGCTGCTCGCGGGGGCCGTGGTGGCGGCGATGGGGTGGATGCTGCTCGCGGAGCGGGCGCGGGGGAACGCGCCGTCGACGGTCGGGGCGGCGGCCGGGGAGCCGGCGGCGGCCGTGGTCTCCGGGACCGGCGGAGGAACGGTTCCGCAGGCGGAGGAGCGTCGCGTCGCGGTCGCCTGGGAGCGGAAGGCGGGGACGGAGAATGACGTCCGGGACGGGGCCGGAAGCCGGCGGGTCGAGCCCGTGCTGGAGCGGACGGAGACCGCGCCGCGCAAGACCGCGCCACGTAAGGCCGAGCCGCGTGGGACGGGGCCGGAGCGGCAGGCGAAGCGGGCCTGGCGTCCGGCGAAGCCCGTCGAAGCCGTGAAGCGGAAGAAGCACCGAGAGTCCGTGCGGCCCGTCAGGGCGGGAAGGCCGGGGAGGCCCGAGGCCCCGGCGAGGGGCGCGGGACGGCCCGCGGAGAACGTGTGGACCCCGGAGAACGGGGTGTTCTCAGGACTCGTCGGGCATGAGTGCGAGAAGCAGCTGGCCGGCGCGGGGCCGTTCTGCTCGCTGGTGGTGGACCGGGTGTTCTCGGCGGGTCAGGCCCACGGGGGCCGGTAGGACTCGTCGTGCGGGTCGGCCTCGGGGCCGGCGGGGGAGTGGACGGACGGGCGGGGCTCCGCGTGCTCCACGGGCCCGGCCGGGGAGTCCCGCGGGGCGGGAACGTCCTCGGAGGGCTTGCTCATGCCGAGGAGGGCGCCCACCGGCTCGTCGTCGAGGAAGGGGTCGTCCTTGGACCTGCGGCGCGAGCGCCACGCCAGGATGAGGCCGACGGTGATGAGGACGGTGCCGCTGATCAGGACGAAGACGATGAAGCCCGAGGAGTCGGCCTTCTTCTCGGCCTTCTCGGCGCCGGGCCCGGTGGCGGCCGGGACCTCGGCGGAGGCGGGCGGGACGGCGGGTTCGGCCGTGGGCGGCGGCTCGGCCGTCGGGTCGGAGGCCGCCTGCTCGGCGGGCGACAGGATCGCCGAGTCCGTGGACTGGGCGATGCCGTGGGCGGCGAGGAGCGCCTGCCAGGCGTTCACGACGCCGGCGCCGACCTTGTCGTCGCGGCCCGAGGCGGGGCGGCCGACGGCGCCCTTCTCCAGGGCCTCCTTGATCTGGGCGGGCGTCAGTCCGGGGTAGCGGGCGCGGATGAGGGCGGTGACGCCGGTGACGATGGCGGCGGAGGCGCTGGTGCCGTCGTCGGTGGCGTAGGCGTTGTTCGGCTGGGTGGTGACGATGTCGACGCCGGGGGCCGCCACGGAGATCCACTCGTTGTGGTTGCTGGACTTCCAGTGCTTGAGGGACTTGTCGACCGCGCCGACGGCGATGACGTTGCCGTAGGCGGCGGGGAAGTTGCGGCGGTTCTGCTCCGCCCCGTCGTTGCCCATGGACGCGATGACGGGGACGCCCTTGGAGACCGCGTAGTCGATGGCCTCCTGCTCGGCGGTGTTGCCGGTGTAGTCGGTCTTGCCGCCGCCGAGGGACATGTTGATGACCTGGGCCCCGTTGTCGACGGCGTGGCGGATGCCCTTGGCCATCGCGTCCTTGTTGAGCTCCAGGAACTGCTTCTTGTTGCGGGCCGGGTCCTTGTTCTCCCAGGTCACCTTGATGGAGAGGATCTTGGCTCCGGGCGCGACGCCCATGACGCCGTCGCGGCGGTTGGCGCCGTGGCCGCGTCCGGCGATGATGCCGGCCATCGCGGTGCCGTGCAGCGCCCAGTGCTTGCTGTCGGCGGGGGTGCTGCGCCCGGTGTAGTCGGGGCCGGAGGTGACCTTGCCCTTGAGGTCGGGGTGGGTGGGGTCGATGCCGGTGTCCAGGACGGCGACGGTCACCCCGGACCCCCGGGAGTACTTCCACGACTTCGGGAGCTTGAGCTCCTTGTGGATCCACTGCATGTCGCGGATCTGGTCGGCGTGGGCCGCGGACGGGACCAGCACGCCGGGGGCGCCCGCGAGCAGGGCGAGGATGGGCAGTACCGCGCGCGCCCGCATGCGGACCTCCTCATTCGTCGGGGGAGTGGGACATTGTGCCATGGGAGTCCGGGGGGCTCCGCGTGTACGCGTGTTCACGGAGCGCTCTCGGCGTCGGAGAAGATCTCGGAGACGTCGTCGGGGTCCATGGGGTCATTGCAGACCCCTTCGGTGAACGCCGCCAGCAGTCTGGCGAACTCTCTGCGGTCGGTTTCCGGCCAGGATTCCATCACCTTGGCGACATAGGCGTTGCGGTGCCTGTCCGCCGATTCCAGCACCCGCCGGCCCGCGCCGGTGAGCTGGAGGTCGGCGCGCCGCGCGTCGGCGGTGGACGGGCGGCGGGAGACGAGGCCCGCGTCGATGGCGTGCCCGACGAGCCGGGAGGCGGTGGAGGGGTCGACCTCCAGCCGTTCGGCGACGGCCCCGACGGTCACCTCGCCGTGCGCGCCGAGCCGTCCGACGGCGGAGACGACCATGAGGTTGGACAGCTGGAGCGGGCGGGGGCCGGGCGCCTGCTCCCGGAGCTTCTTCACCAGGTCGGGCCGGGCCCATGCCCGGCGCAGCCGGAACAGGGAGCTCCCGATCCGGGCGAGCACCGGATCGTCGGTGGAGGTCTCCATCATGCCTTTCCCTGCTCGAGGCCGACAGCGGGCGGCACGGGGGCGCGTTCGGCCTTCACCCGAACGCTACATGCGTCATCGGCGTCCCGCATGGCCGGGGAGACCGGGGGACGCTCCGCGCGGGATCTCGATAATCGGTTCCCTTCCGTCTCGTCTTCCGGATGTCCGCTGTCCTTCGTTCATTCATGATCCCTTTTCGCCGCGGCTTTTACCGTTCAAACGATCTGCTGGGCGGGAGGCCGGGCGGCTCAGGGGCGCGGAGCGGAGATCCGCAGGTCAGAACGTTCGTACCAGGGGTGGATGTGATCAAAGTGACAGCCGTTGTTGCGGCGAGAACCGGGAAGGCGGGGAATGAAGGAAAAAGAAGTAACCGCTGGGCGGATAGCGGTGTAGATGGACGACCAGAATGGCAGCGAGGCGTCAGACGGTCCCGCTAGAGTGATGCGCCAAACCCGGACGACGGGATCACAACCCAAGGAAAGGGACTCAGATGAGCACCGCTCATGCTCCCGATGAGGATCCTGTGCCCGGCGCCGAGGGCCAGGACGACCCGCGCGCCTTCCCCGCAGACCTCCTGTCCGGCCGGGACCGCGGGATCCTCGCCTTCGAGCGGCAGTGGTGGAAGCACGCGGGCGCCAAGGAACAGGCGATCCGCGAGACCTTCGACATGTCCTCGACCCGCTACTACCAGCTGCTGAACCTCCTCATCGACCGGCCCGAGGCCCTCGCCCACGACCCCATGCTGGTCAAGCGCCTGCGCAAGGTGCGCGCGCAGCGCCAGCGCCAGCGGGCGGCGCGCCGTTTCGGCTTCACCCCCTGACCTCCTCGCGATCCTGAGAGACTGAGGGCGTGACCGTACTCGCGCCGCTCCTCCAAGCTCCCGGCGAG
The DNA here is from genome assembly GCF_039533685.1 of Actinocorallia aurantiaca. Taxonomy (NCBI): domain Bacteria; kingdom Bacillati; phylum Actinomycetota; class Actinomycetes; order Streptosporangiales; family Thermomonosporaceae; genus Actinocorallia; species Actinocorallia aurantiaca. The sequence continues at coordinate 496,315 of NZ_BAAATZ010000003.1, forward strand.
GCGCTCGTCGCCCTCGACTTCGACGGCACCCTCGCACCCATCGTCGCCGACCCGACCCGGGCCAGAGCGCTGCCCGAGGCCGCGCCGGTACTGCGGCGGCTGGCCCCCGCCCTGCGCTCCATCGTGATCATCACCGGACGTCCGGCGGCGCTGGCCGTCGAGTACGGCGGTCTCGCCGACGTCCACAACCTGACGGTCCTCGGCCAGTACGGGCTGGAACGCTGGTCGGAGGGCCGGCTGGAGAGCCCGCCCGAGCACCCGGGCGTGGCCGAGGCCCGCCGCAAGCTCCCGCTCCTGCTGGAGCGCGCCCCCGAGGGCGTGCACCTGGAGGACAAGGGGCACGCGCTGGCCGTGCACACCCGCAGGACGGCCGAGCCCGAGGTGGCGCTGGAGCGGCTGCGCTCGATCGTCGCCGCGCTGGCCGAACGCACCGGCCTGGTCGTCGAGCCGGGCCGCCTGGTGCTGGAGCTGCGCCCGCCGGGCATGGACAAGGGCCGGGCGCTGACCGCCTTCGCCGCCGAGGTCAAGGCCGGTTCCGTGCTGGTGGCCGGCGACGACCTGGGCGACCTCGCCGCATTCGACGCCGCCGACTCCCTGGGCATCCCGGCGGTGAAGGTCTGCAGCGGTTCTGACGAGGTCACCGAGCTGGCCGCGCGTGCCGACGTCGTGGTCGACGGCCCTCGGGGCGTGGTGGCGCTGCTCCGCGAACTCGCCGACGCCGTGGCCCCTTGAGCCGTGATGAGTACTTCGCCTGCCGTGAACTGGTTCCTATGAACTAGCCAGCGGGTCTTCCGGGGTTCTATGGTTTCCGCCACACCAATGGAGATCGACGAACGAACCGGTGGACAGGGGGTTGTCATGCCAGAGGCGGAGCCGCTGCGACCGGGCGATCCCGTCCAGCTCGGTCCCTACCGGCTGCTGGGCAGGCTCGGCGAGGGCGGCCAGGGCGTCGTCTACCTGGCCCTGGCGCACGGGCGGGAGCGGGTCGCGCTCAAACTTCTGCACACCCGCTTCACCGGTGACCTGCAGGCCCGCCAGGCGTTCGCGCGGGAACTGGCCGCGGCGCAGAAGGTCGACCCGTTCTGCACCGCGCGGGTGATCGCCGCGGACGTCGAGGGCGACGTCCCCTACATCGTCAGCGAGTACATCGACGGCCTGTCCCTCAAGCGGATGGTGCAGAAGTGGGGGCCCAGGACGGGCACGCACCTGCACCGCCTGGCCATCGGGACGGCCACCGCGCTGGTCGCCATCCACAAGGCCGGGGTGGTGCACCGCGACTTCAAGCCGTCGAACGTGCTGCTGGGCCCCGACGGCCCCCGCGTCATCGACTTCGGCGTGGCCCGCGCCCTGGACCTGACGACCGGGCCCTCCAGCGGGGGGCCGCTGGGGACGCCCGCCTACATGGCGCCCGAGCAGTTCTCCCGCGCCCCCGTCGACACGCCCGTGGACGTGTTCGCCTGGGCGTCCACCCTCGTCTACGCCTCCTGCGGCGAGCCCCCGTTCGGCGACGACTCCATCTCGACGGTCATCAACCGCATCCTGCACGTGGACCCCGATCTCGGCGGGCTCACCGGCAGGCTGCGCGAGCTGGCCGCGGCCTGCCTGGCCAAGAACCCCGCGGACCGCCCGACCGCCGAGCAGCTCCTGCTCGACCTGATCGGGACGGGGGAACGGGAGCTGCCGACCCCGCCGCCCAGGTCGATGCCGTTCGGCCACCAGCCGGTGCCCGCCTCCCAGCGGTCCTCGGCCGCCGGCCCGACGGTCTCCCGCGCGGAGATCCGGGCGGTGCAGCGGGCGCGGAAGCGCAACGGCACGGCCAAGGCGGGCATGCTCCTGCTGGCGGGCGCGCTGGTCGGGGTGCTCGGGCTCGGCGCCGTCATGGCCTGGCCGTCCGGGGGCGGGGAGAAGCCCGAGCCGGGACGGACGGTGATGGGCACCGGCACCGTGACGACCTCGGCGATGCCGGAGCTCGGCCCGCTGATGGAGCTGCGCTCCACCGACGGCTACGGCTACACGATCGCCGCCGTGGAGGGCGGCACCGAGGAGGTCGGCGGCGAGAAGTACGCCTATATCGACTACATGCTCGCCAACACCCAGCAGCAGCCCGTGCCGCTGGAGTACCCGGGCGACCTCTTCCTCGACCGGGACAAGGCGCCGGAGGGGGTGCCGTGCGCCGAGCAGCCCGGCGCCCCGTCCGAACGCTGCACGGTCGAGAACACCACCACGGTCAAGGCGGTCCTGGGCGAGTCGGACCCGCTCGTGCTGGTGGACGGGGAGGAGAGCATGGCGGCGGGCTCCTCGTACCTCCTGCGGGTGCGCACCAAGGATCCCGTCCCGGAGGACGTGTCCTCCGGGGAGCTGGGACTGTACGTATGGCAGGTCCGGTTCGTTGCCGATCGCAAGGCGAGGCATGTCGCATTCCCTGGATGACCCTGGCCGCACCCGGCCAGACCTTCCCGCTTACAGACCCCCGCGCCGGGCGAGGATTCCGGGCATGGACGACCTTCTGCCCGCCGATCCCGAGGCGATCGGCCCCTACCGGCTGCTGGCCCGTCTGGGACGCGGCCCGCAGGGCGTGGTCTACCTGGGCGAGCGCGACGCCGCCCTGGCGGCGGTGAAGCTGCTGCACGCCCGGTTCGGCGGCAACCACCGGCTGCGGGCGCGTTTCGCGCAGGAGCTGGCCGCCGCCCAGCGGGTGGAGGACCCCGGCGTGGCCCGGGTGCTGGGCGCGGGCCTGGAGCGCGGCGTGCCCTGGGTGGCCTCGGAGTACGTGAGGGGCGTGTCGCTGCGCGACGTGGTCGAGGGCGCGGGGCCCCGGGTGGGCCCGCCGCTGGACCGGCTGGCGATCGGCGTGGCGGGGGCGCTGTGGTCGCTGCACCGCGCCGGGGTGATCCACCGGGACCTGAGGCCCGGCAACGTGCTGCTGGACTCCGGCGGCCCCCGGGTCACCGACTTCGGGTACGGTCCGGCGCTGGACGCGGGCGGGGTGCGGGGAGTGCAGAGCGGCCCGTCGTTCCGCGCGCCCGAGCAGGTGTCCGGCGCGGAGGTCGGCTCGGCCGTGGACGTGTGGGGCTGGGCTTGCCTGGTGACGTACGCGGCCACGGGGAGGCCCCCGTTCGGCGAGGGGTCGATCTCCGAGGTGGTCGGCCGCGTCCTCCACGGCGAACCCGACCTCGACGGGCTGGACGGCAGGCTCCGCTACCTCGTCGAGGACTGCCTGGCCAAGGAGCCGCGGAACCGGCCCTCGGCCCAGCAGCTGCTGCTGGAGCTGAACGGAACGACGGCGCCGTCCGCGCGCTCCTGGCCGTCCCTGCCGGTGATGCGCGTGCCGGTGCGCAAGCCCGCGCCGCAGATCGAGCCGATCCAGCCGCACCTGGGCCTGAACGGCATGCCGTCCATGCCGCTGCGCCCGCTGCTGGTCGCCGCCTCGATGATGATCCCCCTGGCGGTCGGCGGCGCGGTGGCCACGTGGAACGACGGCCGGGAGTCGGTGACGACGCAGCAGGTGGCGGTGGCCTCCTCGGCGGGGCCGGTGAAGCTGAACGGCCCGTACCGGATCAAGGCGCTGCGCGGCGGGACGTCCGGCGAGCGCGCCTACGTCGAGTACGAGCTGGCCAACACCACCCGGAGGCCGGTGACCCTGGCGACTCCGGGCGAGCTGCTCATCCGGGCGAAGTCGCTGCCGGAGGCCGTCCGGGCCAGGTGCCAGCCGGTGCACGGCATGTGCGCGCTGCGGACGGACACCGTGGTCGTCGACCGGCTGAAGGACTCGCCGGCCCCGGGAGTGGGCGAGGACGGCGACCTGACCATGCCGCCCAAAGCCCGGTACGTGCTGAGGGTCTCCACGGAGGAGACCGTCGGAGCCGAGCTGGGCCAGCGGGACCTCGGCCTCTACGTGCTGGACCCGAAGTTCACCCGGAAGGCCCTGCCCCTGCCCTTCAAGCGGGGTTCACGGCAGGTGGTGCAGGAACCGGAGCAGTAGAAAGGCCGGGACGGGGCATGGTCGGTTCATGGAGAAGACGACCTGCGCCATCGCGGGCGGCGGGCCCGCGGGGCTGATGCTCGGCCTGCTGCTGGCCAGGGCAGGGGTGGAGGTGGTCGTGCTGGAGAAGCACGGCGACTTCCTGCGGGACTTCCGCGGCGACACCGTCCACCCCTCGACGCTGGAGGTCCTGGACGAGCTGGGCCTCGGCCCCCGGTTCGCCGGGCTGCCCCAGCGCAGGGCCGAGCGGCTGTCGGCGGTCACCGACGAGGAGACCCTGCTCGTGGCCGACCTGAGGCTGCTGCGGGGACGGCACCGCTACATCGCTTTCGTCCCGCAGTGGGACTTCCTGGATCTGCTGGCCGAAGAGGCGCGCAGATACCCGAACTTCCGGCTTCGGATGAACTGCGAGGTCCTCGGTTTCACCGGCTCGGGCCTGCGGTACCGCGGAGAGGACGGGGAGGAGCGGACCTTGGAAGCGGTGCTCTCGGTCGCCGCGGACGGGCGCGGGTCGGTGCTGCGGAAGGGGTTTCCGCTGCGCGAGTTCGGCGCGCCGATGGACGTCGGCTGGTTCCGGCTGCCGCGGCTGCCGTCCGACCGGACCGGGCCCTTCCTGCGGGTGGGCGGCGGAGGCCGGCTCATGGTCGCCATCGACCGCGACACCTACTGGCAGATGGGCTACGTCGTGCCCAAGGACCGGCCGGTCGGCGACCCGGAAGAGGTCGGGGCCGCCGTGGCGGACCTGGCGCCGTGGCTGGCCGGCCGGATCGGCGAGATGGGGCCGATCAGCACCCTGCGGGTCCAGGTCAACCGGCTGGAGCGCTGGTACCGGCCCGGCCTGCTGTGCGTGGGGGACGCCGCCCACGCGATGTCGCCGGTCTTCGGCGTCGGGATCAACCTGGCGGTCCAGGACGCCGTCGCCGCGGCGAACCTGCTGTGGGAGCCGCTGCGGCGCGGGCGGGTCTCCACCCGCGACCTGGCCGCGGTCCAGCGCCGCAGGGCCCCGGCCACCCGCGTCATCCAGCGCCTCCAGGTGCTGGCCCAGCGGCGGCTCATCGCCCCGGCCCTCGAAGGGAGGTTCTCGCCCGCGCCGCTGAAGGCGGTGTCGAGGCTGTCCCGGGTGCCGCCGCTCGGCCGCATGGTCGTCACGCTGCTCGCCCACGGGGTGCGTCCCGAGCACGTCCGGGTGCCCGAGGCCGCCCGGCCGTCCGAGCGGCCGGACGGTTAGCCCAGTCCGGCGTCCTTGGCCAGGGCGACGGCCTCGGCGCGGCTGCGGGCGCGCAGCTTGGCCAGGATGTCGCTGACCCGGTTGCGCACGGTCTTCTCCGACAGGATGAGCCGCCGGGCGATCGAGGCGTTGTCCAGGCCCTGGGCCAGCAGGTCGAGCACCTCCCGCTCGCGGTCGGTGAGCTGCGGGAACGGCACCGGCACGGGCGCGGCGCCCGCCGGGACCCGGGCGAAGAAGGACAGCACCCGGGAGGCGATGCGCGGGCCGAAGACCGCCTCGCCGCGCGCCACGCCGAGCAGCGCGCGGTGCACGTCCTCGCCGCCGTCCTCCTTCAGGAGGTAGCCGCGGGCTCCGGCGCGAAGCGCGGCGAACACCGAGTCGTCGTCCTCGTCCATGGTCAGGACGATCACCGCGACCTCGGGGAACCGGGCGGTGATCTGCCTGGTCGCCTCCAGGCCGCTCATGCCGGGCATGCGCAGGTCCATCAGCACGACGTCAGGGGCCAGCCGCTCGACCGCCTCCAGGGCCGACCCGCCGTCGCCGGCCTCGCCGACGACCTCCAGACCGTCCAGGTCGGCCAGCACCGTGGTCATGCCGGTGCGGAAGACGGGATGGTCGTCGACGACGAGCACTCTTACCGACACTTCACTCCTTAACGGGGAGAACCGCCCGGACCCTGGTTCCGCCACCGGGGACGGGCAGCAGGTCGAGCCGGCCGCCGACCTCCTCGGCCCGCTCCCGCATGCTGCCCAGCCCCACCCCGGCCCGCGGGCGGGCGGGCAGGCCGCAGCCATTGTCCTCCACGGTGAGGACGAGGAAGCCCTCGGAGACCTCGGCCAGCAGCCGCAGGCTGCCCGCCGCGCTGTGCCGCACCCCGTTGCCGACCGCCTCGGACGCGATCCGGTAGGCGGCGACCTCGACGGCGGCGGGCAGTTCGGCGCACTCGGGCGCGATGAGGTACGAGCACGCCGGGGTCTCGTAGCCGTTCACCAGCTCGCGCAGCGCGCCGGGAAGCCCGAGCTGGTCCAGGACGGCCGGGCGCAGCCCCTGCACGACGGTCCGCAGGTCCCCGACGGCCGTCTTCACCCGGTCGCGCAGGCCGCGCAGCTGGCCCGCCCACTCCTCGTGACCGGCCCTGTCGATCCTGCGGGCGAGCGCGTCGAGCTGGTGGGCTGTTCCGGCCAGCACGGGCCCGAGCCCGTCGTGCAGGTCGGCGCGCAGCCTGCGGCGCTCCTCCTCGCGGGCGGCGACGATCCGGGACCGGGAGGAGGCGACGTCCTGGACGAGCCCGGCCGCGTAGGCCAGGGCCGCGGCCCGCCCGGCGACCTCGTCGACGGCCTCCCGCTCCTGGGGGAGCAGCCGCTCGCCCGGCTGCCGCAGCCCCACGTGCAGCTCGCCGAGGTCCTGGCCGAGCGCCGAGCAGGGCACCGTGTGCCAGCCGTGCCGGGGCTCGCCCGAGGCGGCCTCGGCGGACGGGCCGGTGAACGCGACGTAGGGGACCTCCAGCTCCCGCCGCAGGGCGTCCGTGAGCCGCCGCAGGGCCTCGACCGGCTCCGAGGCGGGCGCGACCTGCCGCCCGACCCGGGAGACCACCGCGTACGGGTCGCGGCGGTGCCCGAACAGCAGCAGCTCCACCCACCGCTGCACCGTGCCGTGCCCGGCGGCGACCGCCACGGCGGCGCCTCCGACCAGCAGGTAGCCCAGGGGGCTCCCGACGGCCAGCCGCCCGAGCCAGATGACGGCCAGGGCGTACACGGCCAGCACGAACCCGCACAGCAGGGTGTAGATGACGGACCGGCCGAGCACCGCCTCGATGTCGAAGAGCCGGTGGCGCAGCACGGCCACCACGATCGAGGCGGGCAGGGCGAACAGGCCGGCGCTCAGCGCGAGCTCGGGGAGGAGGCCCCCGGCGAGGGTCAGGCCGGCGAAGGCGAGGCACACGCCCATGACCAGCCCGCCGAGCATCAGCCACTGGAGCTGGTCGCGCTCCGCGCCGGTGGCGCGCCGGCCCCGCCCCACCAGGCAGGCGACGCCGCCGAGCGTGCCGACCAGCAGGGTCGAGTAGGAGCCGGCCATCGTCACCGCGCCCAGCGGCACGGCCAGGGTCTCGACGCCGAGCGGGTTGACGACGACGGGGGAGACGTCCGTGCCGCCGGGATGGAACATGGCGGCCAGGGCGGCTGCCCCTCCCGCCGCCGTGACGGCCTTGGCGAACAGCCCCCAGCGTCGGGACGGGGGGCGTCCGTCGGGGAAGAGGACCGGCAGCAGCGGCACGCACAGCCAGTAGGGCGCGAAGCCCCAGGCGGCGACCCAGGCGCCGAAGGCGGCGCCCGGCAGCGGCCGGATCAGCGCGTCGATCGCGGCGTAGTGGGAGAGCAGCAGGTAGGGGCCGATGAGCGAGGTGAGCAGGAGCAGCCACGCGGCCCGGTTGCGCGGGCTGCGGGACGCCACCAGCGCGCCGACGGCGGGCCAGACGGTGCCCAGCACCAGGTCGGCCAGGTACAGGTCGGTGATCTCGGCGCGGGCGGTGGTCCATCGGTGCAGGGGGATGACGGCGACGCAGGAGAGGACGCCCGCGGCCGCGGCGGCGCGGGCGGCCAGGACGAGCGTGCGGTCGCTGAGATCCGGTTTCATGCGGCAATCGTGCATTAACCGGCAAAGCGTGTCATCAGTCCCGAACAGGTATCCCGGCAGGTGGAGGTGGGCGTCCCTGTCACCCGGGACGCCTCCCGCCGGATCGTGCTCCCCATGACACACGCTCACGCTCACACCTCCCCCGGCCATCCCGTCCCCCCGCAGCCCGTCCAGGGCAAGGCCCGCTGGCCCCTGGCCGGCGTCGCGGCAGGCGTGCTCGGCATCGCCGCGACCCTGATCGGCGACGTCCACCCCATCCTGGAGAAGGGGCAGAGTTACACCAGCGCCCACCTCGGCGAGATCTCCCAGCCGATGGCGCACCTCAGCATCGTCACGGGCTTCGCGGCGGTCGCCTTCCTGCTGATCCTCGCGGCCGCCTGGCGCCGCCGCGTCGAGCCCAGGGTCCCCGGCAGCACCGCCGCCCACCTCGTGCCGAACGCGCTGACCGCCGCGGCGGGCGCCCTGACCCTCGGCTACGCCTGGAAGGGGTCCCTGGCCCTCTACCTGCCCGGCGGCTTCGAGGCGGGCGGCTTCGACGAGGCCGGCCTGTACATGATGTTCGTCCTCAACGACTTCGGCAGCTTCATCGGCTGGCTCGGCGTCGTGATCGCCGCGGGCGCCGTCGCCTGGATGGCGCTGCGCGAGCGCACGGTCTCCCGCTGGATCGGCGTGATCAGCCTGCTGCCCGTGCTGGTCGTCACCGTGTTCGTCTGCGCCACCGGCCTGCCCGGCTTCCAGGGCGTCATCGGCCCGGTCTGGCTGACGGCCGCCTCCCTCGGCCTGGCCTTCGGCCGCAGCACGATCGTCCGCGGCTGACTGCCGGCCCCCGCGACCTCCTCGGCGCCGTCTCCGAGGAGGTCACGGCGCCTGCAGCTCCAGGCCGTCGAGGATCCGGTCGGTGAGGTCCGGGGTCCCGGTCTGCTTGATCCGCACCCACGCCGCGTAGGTGCGGCCGGAGTCCACCAGACCCACCTCCGTGATCATCGGGACGCCGGTCTTGCACTGGCTCCACAGGGTGACGGTGGCGGTGAGGCCGCCCACCTTGCGGGTGCGCGGCTTGCCCTTGGTGCAGTTGTCGGAGTGGTCGGAGGTCGTGGCGGGCGGGACGTCCAGCGCGGTGGTGAGGCCCGCGAACAGGCCGGGGCCGGTGTCCGTGGGGTCGCGGAAGTTGTCCTTCTCCGGGGTGGCGCGCAGCACCGGGCGGGCGGCCGCGTCGCCCAGGCCCGCGTTGCCGGCGGGGTTCCAGGTGGGCTCGGCGGGGTCCAGGACCCAGGTCTGCGGCACCTTCACCTTGATCTTCCCGCTGGGGTCGGCGACCTGCACCAGCGGCGGTCCGGAGGGCTTGGGCGGCTGCGGATCCTCGCCGCCGCTCAACCGGACCAGCACCACCGCGACCGCGCCGATCACCAGCACGCCCGCGCCGACCACCGCGGGGATCAGCAGCCTGCTCGACCTCGGCCGGGCGGGCGGAGGCGGCGGGGCGACCGGCGTGCGGTACCGGTCGGAGGGCGGCCCGTGCGGCGGCGAGGGCTGCTGGAACGGGGTGGCGGGCCGCTGCCCGAGCAGGGCGTCGCGGTCCAGGACGGTGGCCTCCGGATCGGGGGCGGGGAACGGGATCGCCGCGGTCCTGTCCGGGTCCGGATCCGCGTTCCGCGGAGCGGCGCGGGCGTAGGGCTCGAAACTCTGCAGATCGGGCGAGGTCTCCAGGAGGGTGGGCGCGGGCTCGGGCTCGGGCCGCGCCGGCTTCACCGGCTCCTCGCCGCGGCGCAGCGCCGCGACCGCCTCCGCGTAGGCGGCGGCGGTCGGCCAGCGGTTCTCCCGGTCGGCCTCCAGCGCCTTCAGCACCACCGCGTCGACGGCCGGGGGCACCACCGGGTTGTGCTTGCTCGCCGGAACCCGCACCGGGGCCGGGCCCGGAGACCGTCCGGCCAGCAGGTGGTAGCTGAGCGCGCCGACGCCGTAGACGTCGGCCCGCACGTCCAGGCCGCCGCCGAACCTGGCCTGCTCGGGGGACATGTAGCCCGGGGTGCCCACCGGAAGGGTGAACGCGCCCGAGGCGTGCGCGAGGGCCTTGGCCAGGCCCAGGTCCGCGATGAGCAGCCGCTCGCCCCGCCCGTCCTGGGTGGTCTGGAACAGGATGTTGGACGGCTTGAGGTCGCGGTGGATGACGCCCAGCTTGTTGATCACCTCGACGCCGTGCGCGATGTCCTCGATCAGCGCCAGGGCCTCGTTGACCGGAAGTGGCCGGTCGGCCGTCATCCGGTCGGCCAGCGAGCCGCCGTCCGCGTAAGGACATGACGAAATAGGGGCGGCCGTCCGGCAGTTCGCCGAACTCGTGCACCCGCACCAGCCGTTCGGAGTCGGCGCGGCGCAGGATCCTGGCCTCCTCCAGGAAGCGGTTGCGCACGTCCAGGTCGTCCAGCAGGGCACCGGACAGTACCTTGATGGCCACCTGGTCGTTCAGGTCGTCATCGAGGCCCAGCCAGACGGAGGCGAAGGCTCCCTGGCCCAGGACGCGATCAATTCGGTAACGGCCGACGGCCGAAGGCATGGACACCCCGATATCATGCCCAAAGAGTGGTCATGATGGGGAGCGGTATCTGTGAAGGTCGGCACCCCGTAAGCGAGCAGAGGGCGGCATGGCGTTCAACGAACGGACCGAAGAGCTGGCGCTGCGCGCGGCCAAGGGAGATCAATCGGCTCTGAACGAGCTGCTCGGCGCGATCCAGAACGATGTGCTGCGGCACACCGGACGGTTCCTGCCCTGCCGCCAGGACGCCGAGGAGGCCTGCCAGGACGCGCTGCTCCAGGTCGCCCGGAACATCCACCGGTTCGAGGGCCGATCCCGGTTCTCCACCTGGCTGCACGTGGTCGTCGCGAACTCGGCGCGCTCCACCTACCGCTCCCTCAAGCGCCGTTCGGTGGAGCAGGCGGGCGAGCTGCCCTCCCAGCGCCCCGACCCGCGCCGCACCAGCGTCATCGCCGGCTCCCGGGTCGACATCCTGGAGGCGATGGAGGAGCTGGAGGCCAAGAAGCCCGACCTCATCCAGGCGCTGGTGCTGCGGGACGTCTCCCAGCTGGAGTACAGCGAGATCGCCGCGCAGCTCAACCTGCCGCTGGGCACGGTGAAGTCCCGCATCCACGAGGCGCGCAAGCAGGTCCGCGCCACCCTGGGGGAGTCCTACAGCTGACCCTGGCGGCGGACCTTCCAGCCGTAGCGGCCGATCAGGGCGGCGGCGACCCGGGCGAAGCGGTCGGCGTCCAGGATCGCGCCCTCCCGGCGCAGGTCGTCCTCGTCGAGCTCGAAGACCCGGTCCAGGCACAGGTAGGAGTCCCTGCCGTCACGGTCCCAGGTGCCGGGGCCCAGCGAGTGCCAGCCGCGCTGACCCGAGCGGTCCCGGCTGGACAGCTGCATCGCCAGCAGCCGCTTGCCGTGCCTTCCGACGACCAGCAGGGGCCGGTCCTTGCCCTGAGAGGGGTTCTCCTCGAAGGGGACCCAGGCCCAGACGATCTCGCCGGGGTCGGCGAGTCCGTCGAGTTCGGGGGAGTATTCGAGACTCGCGGCGTGCTCGACGTCGTAGACCTCACGGATCGCACTCATCGGCGGATGATATCGCCGGAAACAGACGACCGCAGCGGAGCGAGGATCGGCTGTTTCTTTGCGGGGGTCTGGGGGTCGTCCCCCAGGTGGGTGTCGGGTGACCGCAGCGGAGCGAGGATCGGCTGTTTCTTTGCGGGGGTCTGGGGGTCGTCCCCCAGGTGGGTGTCGGGTGACCGCAGCGGAGCGAGGATCGGCTGTTTCCTTGCGGGGGTCTGGGGGTCGCCCCCAGATCAGTCCAGGGCGGCCAGCTGTTCGGCGAACCAGGCTCCGGGGGGCAGGGCCGTGGCGGCGTCGGCCAGGGCGGCGGTGCGGCGGCGGCGCTCCTCGGACGACATCAGCAGCGCCTGGTTCAGCTTCGCGGCGGTCTGGGAGACGTCGTAGGGGTTGACCATGAGGGCGTCGTCGGCCAGCTCGCCGGCCGCGCCCGCCTCCCGGGAGAGCACCAGCGCGCAGCCCTTCTCCGACAGGATCGGGCCCTCCTTGGCGACGAGGTTCATGCCGTCGCGGATCGGGTTGACCACCAGGACGTCCGCCAGCCGGAAGGCGGCGAGGGAGCGGGCGTAGTCGTCCTTGACCTGGAGGATCAGCGGGGTCCAGTCCTCCGTGCCGAACTCGTCGTTGATCTCCGAGGCGAGCCGTTCGACGGCGGCGGTGTAGTCGCGGTAGCGGGGCAGGTCGGTGCGGGAGGGGTAGGCGAAGGCCACGTGCACCACCCGGCCGTGCCATTCGCGGTGGTGGAGCAGCAGCTCCCAGTAGGCGGCGAGGCCCCGCACGATGTTCTTGGACAGCTCGGTGCGGTCGATGCGCAGGATGAGCTGCCGGTCGCCGATCTGCTCCAGCAGCGCGGCCCGGCGCTCGGCGACGTCGTCCCGCGCGGCGCGCTCCCGCAGGTCCGCGCCGTCCACGCCCAGGGAGTGCACGCCGATCCGGGTGGTCCTGCCCCGGTGCCGGACGGTCCGGGCGAACCGGTCGACCTTGGCGTCGAGGACCGACTCGCAGCAGTCCAGGAAGGCCTCGGCCCAGCGGTCGCACAGGAACCCGGCGTGGTCGGAGCCGAGGATGCCCTCCAGCACCTCGACGGCGATGTCGTCGGGCAGCAGGCGGAAGTACTCCGGCGGCGCCCACGGGGTGTGCGAGAAGTGCGCGACGCGGAGGTCGGGGCGCCGTTCGCGCAGCATCCGGGGGACCAGCGCCAGGTGGTAGTCCTGGACGACGACCTTCGCGCCACGCTCGGCGTCCTGGGCCAGGGCGTCGGCGAACGCCGAGTTGTAGGCCTCGTAGGACTGCCAGTCGCGCCGGAACGTGCTGTCGAAGTGCGGTTCGTTCGGGGTGTCGTAGAGCAGGTGGTGGACGAACCAGAGGGTGGAGTTGGCGATCGAGTTGTAGGCGCGGTGGAACGTCTTCTCGGGGATGTCCAGCATCCGGACGGCGCCCGTCTCGTGCCCGGCGCGGTCGAGCCGCCCGTACGGGTCCTGGCGGGCGGCGAGCCGGTCGCCCTCGGACAGGGCGGCGCACACCCAGACCAGGTCGGTGCCGGCCGCGACCGAGGCGAGGCCGGAGACCAGGCCCCCGCCGCCGCGGCGCATGCTCAGCGCGCCCTCTTCGGACAGGGAGAAGGACACGGGGCCGCGGTTGCTGGCGACGAGTACCTGCATGGCCAGAGTGTCGCATGCCACTGCGCGGAGGCGGGGAAGGGGACCGTTCCCACCCGGTACCGAGTGATCGAGCTAACATCGGAGGACGGTCCAAGGGGTGAGACCCCACGTGCTCGCAATCGGACACCTGTTGTAAAGTCGGGACACAACTTCATACAAGCCCGTGGATATCTCACGGGCGCTCATCCAGAGGGGTGGAGGGAACGGCCCTGCGAAGCCCCGGCAACCCTCCCGGTTCGCCATCGCGCCCATAGCGAGGCTTCGGCCGGGACGAGGTGCCAACTCCGGCCTGTGACCAGATCGGCACAGGGAAGATGAGGGAGAGGCCTCGTACTCATGCCCGACCTGGGTAACGCCACCGCGCTGATCTGCCGCGAGTGTGGCAACACCGTAGAACTCGGCCCCTACTACGCCTGCTCCGAGTGTTTCGGGCCGCTGGAGGTCTCCTACGACCTCAGCGGCGTGACGCGCGAGAGCATCGAGGCGGGTCCGCACAACATCTGGCGTTACAAGGACCTGCTGCCGGTTCCTTCGAACGTCGCCGAGATCCCCAACACCGAGCCCGGCTACACCCGGCTGGTGAAGGCCGACCAGCTCGCCTCCGCGCTGGGGATGCAGGCCCTGTGGGTCAAGGACGACAGCGGCAACCCCACCCACTCCTTCAAGGACCGCGTCGTCGGGGTCGCGCTGGCCGCCGCGCGGGAGCTGGGCTTCAAGGTCCTGGCCTGCCCCTCCACCGGCAACCTCGCCAACGCCGTGGCCGCCGCCGCGGCCCGCGCCGGCATCCGCAGCGCCGTGTTCGTGCCCTCCGACCTGGAGCAGCAGAAGATCATCACGACGGCCGTGTACGACGGCACGTTCGTGACCGTGGACGGCAACTACGACGACGTCAACCGGCTCGCCTCCGAACTCGCCGGCGAGCAGGAGGACTGGGCGTTCGTGAACGTGAACGTCCGCCCGTTCTACGCGGAGGGCTCCAAGACCCTCGGCTACGAGATCGCCGAGCAGCTCGGCTGGCGGCTGCCCGACCAGATCGTGGTCCCGATCGCGTCCGGCTCCCAGCTGACCAAGATCGACAAGGCGTTCCAGGAGTTCATCAAGCTCGGACTGGTCGAGGACAAGCCCTACAAGGTCTACGGCGCGCAGGCCGAGGGCTGCAGCCCCGTCTCCGCCGCCTTCAAGGCCGGCCACGACGTGGTCCGGCCGGTCAAGCCGGACACGATCGCCAAGTCCCTGGCGATCGGCAACCCCGCCGACGGGCCCTACGTCCTGGACGCGGTGCGCCGGACGGGCGGGGCCGTCGAGGACGTCACCGACCCCGAGGTCGTCGAGGGCATCCGGCTGCTGGCCCGCACCGAGGGCATCTTCGCCGAGACCGCGGGCGGCGTGACCGTCGGCGTGCTGAAGAAGCTCATCGAGAGCGGTCTGCTGGACCCGTCGCTGGAGACGGTCATCATCAACTCGGGCGAAGGCCTGAAGACCCTGGACGCGGTCGCCTCGGTGGCCAAGCCGTCCGCCAACATCGCGCCCAACATCGAGGCTTTCCGCGCTACAGGATTGGTCTGAGCATGAGTGTTTCCGTTCGCATCCCCACGATCCTCCGCACCTACACCGGCGGCGAGTCCGAGGTGAAGGCCGAGGGCGGCACCCTGCGTGACGTCATCGCGGACCTGGAGAAGAACCACTCCGGCATCTCCGCCCGGGTCCTGGACGACGCGGGCAGGCTCCGCCGGTTCGTGAACGTCTACGTCGGCGACGAGGACGTCCGGTTCGCCGAGGGCCTGGACACGCCCACTCCCGCGGGCATCCAGGTCTCCATCATTCCGGCGGTCGCCGGGGGCTGCTGAGGCCGATGACAGTGGAAAGGATCCGCCCGTCAAAAGGCGGGTCCTTTCTTTTTTGTTTTCCCGAATGGCTGGCCGGACCCGGCCGAAGCAATTCCCCGCCCACCCGCACCGCCGGTATCTTCCGGCACACGTCCATCCAGATGGACGGCTACCGCACCCTGGAGCAGGGGCAGCGGGTCGAGTTCGAGATCACCCAGAGCGACCGGGGCCCGCAGGCCGACCTGGTCCGCTCTCTTTGATCCGCAATTCGCGGGACCCGCAGGTGCTCGGCCCTGCGGGTCTTTCTCTTTTCGGATTCCGTTTCGTACGTCGCCGCGCGAAAGGGAGAGGTCACCGGTTCACGGAGGTCCTGCGCCAGCCGCTCCAGCTGTCCTCTCCGTCGTAGTCGTTCCAGCCGTCGTCGTAATCGTCGTAGCGGTCGCCGTGGTCGCCGTCGTTCCAGCCCCAGCGGTCCCACAGCCGGAACGGGCGGCTGACGTGGCCGTAGGTGCGGTAGGTCGGCGGGACGAAGATCCGGTACCGGTTCGAGAAGTTCCGCCCCCTCGACTGGCGGGTCTGGCGCAGGCCGCGCCCGCGGTCCCCGTCGTACCAGGAGACGCGGTCGACCATGCGGAAGTCCGCGCGGCCCCAGCGGTCGGCGCGCTCGCACTCGATGGTGCGGTAGCGGTACGGAGTCCTCTTCTGCAGGCAGACCCGGATGTAGGGCACCGGTACCCGGCCGTTGTAGGAGTGGCGGAACACCCGGACCTTCACCCCGCCGCGGCGTCCGCCCCAGGAGTAGGGCCAGACCTTCGTGTGGATCCGATGGCGGTAGCGCGACTGTTCTTTCTGCTCTTGCCGTGCGGAGGTCTCGGAGGCCTGTGCCGAAGTGCCCGTGGCGGCCGTCAGGCCCAGGACCATCGCACCCGAGAGCGCCAGCCCCAAGATCTTCTTCACTGCTCGTCCCCTTCTCATCGGACGAAGTAACCCTTGCCCCCAGGATCTTCACCTGAACACGCATGGTGCAAACTAGACTACAGAAAGTAATTACCCTAGCTCATCGCCCCATCGCACGGTTAGTTGCCGCATATCGCCCAGGTGCGGGCCCGTGGTGGGACCTTGCCTGCTCAGAGGTGGTCCCGCTTGCACTCGATGGGGGAGAGTGCTAAACAGTGATTGGCACTCTCCCCGTGAGAGTGATAACTCCGAAAGCTTTCTGGATCGGGACGATGAGGTCTCGCCACCGCGCGGCACACATGGGGCTGCCGGAACGGTGGGGCCGTCCGTCGCGGGCATCTGCCCGATCCGCCATGTTCCGTATCCACACGAGGAGGATCTGGAGCCTATGGCTGCCAAGATGATCGCGTTCAACGAGGAGGCCCGGCGCGGTCTCGAGCGTGGCATGAACCAGCTGGCCGACGCCGTCAAGGTGACTCTCGGTCCCAAGGGCCGCAACGTCGTGCTCGAGAAGAAGTGGGGCGCCCCCACGATCACCAACGATGGCGTGTCCATCGCCAAGGAGATCGAGCTCGAGGACCCGTGGGAGAAGATCGGCGCCGAGCTGGTCAAGGAAGTCGCCAAGAAGACCGACGACGTCGCGGGTGACGGCACCACCACGGCCACCGTGCTGGCGCAGGCTCTGGTCCGCGAGGGCCTCCGCAACGTCGCCGCCGGCGCCAACCCGATGTCCCTGAAGAAGGGCATCGAGGCCGCCGTCGCCGCCGTCTCCGAGCAGCTGTCCCAGCTGTCGAAGGACGTGGAGACCAAGGAGCAGATCGCCTCCACCGCCTCCATCTCCGCCGCCGACCCCGAGATCGGGGCGCTCATCGCCGAGGCGATGGACAAGGTCGGCAAGGAAGGCGTCATCACCGTCGAGGAGAGCAACGCGTTCGGTCTCGAACTCGAGCTCACCGAGGGTATGCGCTTCGACAAGGGCTACATCTCGCCCTACTTCGTGACCGACCCCGAGCGGATGGAGGCGTCGCTCGACGACCCCTACATCCTCATCGTCGGCGGCAAGGCGTCCTCCAACAAGGACCTGCTGCCCGTGCTCGAGCAGGTCATGCAGGCCGGCAAGCCGCTGCTGATCATCGCCGAGGACGTCGAGGGCGAGGCCCTGGCCACCCTGGTCGTCAACAAGATCCGCGGCATCTTCAAGTCCGTCGCCGTCAAGGCGCCGGGCTTCGGTGACCGCCGCAAGGCCATGCTCGGCGACATCGCCGTGCTGACCGGCGGCCAGGTCATCACCGAAGAGGTCGGCCTCAAGCTCGACTCGGTGACCCTCGACCAGCTGGGCCGCGCCCGCAAGGTCGTCATCGCCAAGGACGAGACCACCATCGTCGAGGGCGCCGGCGACGCCGGTGAGATCCAGGGCCGGGTCAACCAGATCCGCACCGAGATCGACAACACCGACTCCGACTACGACCGCGAGAAGCTCCAGGAGCGCCTGGCCAAGCTCGCGGGCGGTGTCGCGGTCATCAAGGCCGGCGCCGCCACCGAGGTGGAGCTCAAGGAGCGCAAGCACCGCATCGAGGACGCCGTTCGCAACGCGAAGGCGGCCGTCGAAGAGGGCATCGTCCCCGGCGGTGGCGTCGCGCTGCTGCAGGCCTCCGTCTCCGCCTTCGACAAGCTGGAGCTGGTGGGCGACGAGGCCACCGGTGCCGCGATCGTCAAGAAGGCGCTCGAGGAGCCGATCAAGCAGATCGCCGTGAACGCCGGCCTCGAGGGCGGCGTCGTGGTGGAGAAGGTCCGCTCGCTCCCCGCGGGCCAGGGCCTGAACGCCGCCACCGGCGACTACGTCGACATGTTCGCCGCGGGCATCATCGACCCGGCGAAGGTGACGCGTTCCGCTCTGCAGAACGCCGCCTCCATCGCGGCGCTGTTCCTGACCACCGAGGCCGTCATCGCCGAGAAGCCGGAGAAGAACCCGGCCCCGGCGGGCATGCCCGACGGCGGCGGCATGGACTTCTAGTCCACGCCTGACAGGTTTCACCGCTTCACTGAAAGGGCGGCCCCTTGGGGGGCCGCCCTTTCGGCGTGCCCGGCCCGGATGCGAGTTCCGGCCGATGGCGGGGTGGCCACCCGCGAGCCGTCCGAACGGGAGCGGGGTGTACCTGGATACACCCCGGCCAGGCATTCACCTCCAGCGCGCGGCACCACGCGGCACGGAATCGTCGATGCCATGCCCATGAACACACTGGACAAGAGAGTCCTCGCTGCCTTCCTGACCGTGGCGTTCCTCGGCGCGGGCGCGCTCGGCGCCGCCCAGGGCCTGACCCCGCTCTCACCAGACCTGCTCACGCTCAACCAGTTCGGGCCCGCGCTGGGAGTGGGCCTGGTCGCGCTGCTGTGGCCGGCACGGGTGCGCGTCCTCCTGACGGGGGCGCCGTCCGGCTGCGGCGAGGGGGCGGGCCGCGGCGCGCTCCTGCTGGCCACCGCCCCGCTGATCGTCGTGTCGGCCGCCGGAGCGTGCGCCGCGTTCGGCGGTGATGCGGACGCCGCCCTTCCACACCTCCCGTTGGCGCTGTTCGTCGCGGCGCAGTTCCTCGGCTCGTGCGGCGAGGAGATCGGGTGGCGCTGCCTGATGCAGCCGCTGCTCGGCGAGTGGTTCGGCACCCTGGCCGCGGCCGTCCTGGTCGGCCTGGTCTGGGGCATGTGGCACGTCCAGATCTTCGCCGAGCACCCCGCGTACGCCGCCGCGTTCATGGTGATGGCCGTGTCCCTCTCGGTCGCGATGGCGGTGGCGCTGGACGGAATGGGGGCGTCCAAGCTGCTGTTTGCCGGGAGTTTCCACGCTCTGGTAAACCTCGGGATGGCGGTGACGATGAACGAGGAGGCGGGCGAGGTGCTCCCGATGGCCGTGCTGGCTGCGGCGGCCCTGCTCGCGGCGTCCGCGTGGGTCCTCGGCCGCCGCGGAGCGCGCACGGCCGGAACGGTGGCGGCCGCCGATGCCCGCTGACCGTCCGGCTCGGGCGGCCGCCGCCCTCGTCGAACGCATGAGGCCGGGACCCGCACGCCGCCGCGGAGGGCACGACCGGGGCGAGGGCGGCGGCTGATGCCCGCCGTCCGTCGGGCTCGGCCGGCAGCGGCCCTCGTGGACTGCACGGTGACGAGTCTGCACGCCGCCGCGGCGGGGTTCGCCGGGGTGGCCGTGACGTTCGCACTCCTGCTGCTTCCCCTGGGCGTCGGCCTCCCGCTGCTGTCCCGCGCCGCGCGGTTCCTGCGCGCCCGGTCCGACGCCGCTCGTTCGCGGACGGCCCGCAGGTCAGGGACGCCGCTCACCGAGCCGGATCCCCTTCCTGTGGAGGAGGGTGCGGGAACGCGGCGCCGGGCTCATCTGATCCTCACCGACCAGGGTTTCTGGCGGGATCTGGAGTGGGCGTGGCTGGAGCCCTGGGCGGGCGGCCTCCTGGTGGGCCTTCCTCCCGCCCTCGTCGTCTACGGGGCGTCGGGTGTGCCGCTGCAGCCGCTCCTGTGGTGGTTCATCGACAGGGACTCGTACGCGTTCTTCCCCGTGCACAGCACCACGATGATGTGGGTCTCGATGGCGTTCGGCCTCGCGGTCACGGCCGCGGGCGTGCTCGCCGCGCCCGTCGCCGTGTCCCTGCACGACCGGTGGAGCCGCGTCCTGCTCGTCGCGCCGCGAAATACCCGGCTCGAACGCAGGGTCGTACGGCTGTCCGACACGCGGGCACAGGCCCTGGACACGCAGGCCGCCGAGCTGCGGCGCATCGAACGGGATCTGCACGACGGAGCGCAGGCCCGGCTCGTGGCGCTGGGCATGACGCTCGACCGCGCCACCCGCCTGCTGGACAGCGACCCCGAGCGTGCCCGCGAACTCCTGGCCGACGTCGGCAGGAGCTCCCAGCAGGCGCTGGCGGACCTGCGCGACCTCGTCCACGGCATCCACCCGCCGGTGCTCGCCGACCGGGGTCTCGGCGACGCCGTCCGCTCGCTGGCGATGGACAGCTTTCTGGACGTCCACGTCGAGGTCGGCCTGCGGGGGAGGCTCCCCTCCCCGGTGGAGGCCGCCGTCTATTTCGGGGTGAGTGAGGCGCTGGCGAACGCGGCCAAGCACTCCGGCGCCTGTGAGGTGCGGATCACGCTGCGCCATGAGGCGGAACTGCTGCGCGTCACCGTGACCGACGACGGCCGCGGCGGTGCCGACCCGGCCCTCGGCACGGGACTCTCCGGAGTCCGGCGCAGGCTGGACGGTTTCGACGGCACGCTCGCGGTGACGAGCCCGCCGGGCGGGCCGACGAGCGTGGTGCTGGAGGTCCCGTGCGCGTCGTCCTAGCCGAGGATCTCTTTCTGCTGCGTGACGGGCTGGCCCGCACCCTCCGGGACGAGGGGCACGAGGTCGTCGAGGTCGACAACGGGCCCGCGCTGCTGCGGGCCCTCCTGGCCGGGGGCGCCGAGGAGGCGGATGCGGCGGTCGTCGACGTCCGGCTGCCGCCGACCTTCAGCGACGAAGGTCTCCAGGCGGCCCTGGACGTCCGCTGCCGGAGACCTGGCTTCCCCGTGCTCGTGCTCTCCCAGTACGTCGACTCGCTGTACGCCGGCGAACTGCTGGCAGGCGGCGAGGGCGGAGTGGGCTACCTCCTCAAGGACCGGGTGACCAATACCGAGCAGTTCCTCGGCGGGCTGCGCACGGTGGCGGCCGGAGGGACGGTGATGGACCCGCAGGTCATCGCGAAGATGCTGGCGCGGAACGAGGCGAGGGGCACCATCGGCGGCCTGACCCCGCGCGAACGCGACGTGCTCGGCCTGATGGCCGAGGGCAGGTCCAACGCCGCGGTCGCGGCGACCCTGCACGTCAGCGAGAGTGCCGTAGCCAAACACACCGCGAACATCTTCGACAAGCTGGGCATCGCCCCGTCGTCCGAGGACAACCGCCGGGTCCTGGCCGTCCTCGCCTACCTCAGACGCTGAGGGCGGCCACGACGGGAACGCCGCTTCCCGTGCCGCCCGAGTTCTGCTCTCGCCCGCGGTTCCGGGGATCACCGAGGAGTGGTGGTGACGGGCTGGACCTCCTGCCGCGTCTGGGAGTCGTAGCGCTCGCGGGCGGTGACGATCTCGTCGGCGTGCTGTTCGGACCAGGACTTGATGCCGGCCATCAACTCGGTGACGCTGTGACCCAGGTCGGTGAGCTCGTAGGAGACCTTCGGGGGAATGGTCGGGTAGACGGTGCGGGTGAGCATCCCGTCGCGCTCCATGTCGCGGAGGGTCTTGGTGAGGCTCTTCTGCGTGATGCCGTCGAGGCGGCGGCGGAGCTCGCCGAAGCGAAGGGGGCCGTCGCGCAGGGCGTCGACCAGCAGGCACGTCCACTTGTCCGCGATGGCTGTCAGGACGGTGCGCGAGGGGCAGGTGGCGAAGTAGGCGTCGAGGTCCCAGCAGGCCCGGACTCCAGGGGCGGTATCCATAAGGTACCTATATCACTAAAAGGTGCCTTCTTTCCTTGGGATACCTCCACCGGCATGATCGGATCATCAACCGATTTCTCCGGGAGGAACCATGCGCGTCATCACGCAGAAGCAGGTCGGCGAAGCCTCCGAGGTGCTGGAGGTGGCCGAGGTCCCGAAGCCCGAGCCGGAGCCCGGGCAGGTGCTGGTGAAGGTGGAGGCGGCCGGGGTCAACCCGGCGGACTTCGCGGTGAGCGCGGGGTACTACCCGCTGCTGGGAGAGCCGCCCTTCACCCTGGGCTGGGACGTGGCCGGGACCGTCGAGGCGGTGGGGACCGGAGTCAGCCGGCTCTCGGCCGGAGACCAGGTGTTCGGAATGCCCGCCTTTCCAGGAGAGGGACGCACCCACGCGGAGTACGTGGCGGTCTCGGCCGGCGAGCTGGCTTTCCGGCCGGACGCGCTGAGCGTCGCGGAGGCGGGGGCGCTGCCGCTGGCCGGCCTGACCGCCTACCAGGCGCTGGCCGGGATCGCGCGGCTCCGGCCGGGGCAGCGGGTGCTCGTCCACCGGGCGGCCGGAGGCGTGGGGCACCTGGCCGTGCAGATCGCCAAGGCGCTCGGCGCGCACGTCATCGCGACCGCCTCCGCCGCCAAGCACGAGTTCGTCCGCTCGCTCGGCGCCGACGAAGTGATCGACTACCGGAGCACCGACTACACCGAGGTGCTCGCCGACCTGGACGTCGTCTTCGACCTCGTCGCGGGGGAGAACGGACCGCGCTCGGCGTCCGTCCTGAAGAAGGGCGGGCTGCTGATCAGCGCGCTGCCGGCGAACATGGGACTCGACCGGGACGAGGCGGCGGCACTGGGCATCAGGCTGGTTCCGGTCAACGTCCGGCCGTCCGCCCACGACCTGGAACGGCTCGCCGAAATGGCCGGGCGGGGCGAACTGAAGGTGCGCGTCGACGAGGAACTCCCGCTCACCGACGCGGCGAGGGCGTACGCGCTGGCCGGCTCGGGAACGGTCACCGGAAAGATCGTGCTCATTCCCTGAATCGGATTAATTCCGTTGCGGCGGGATTCGACATGGGGCAGAGTCATGGCCGTCAGCGGAAAGCGCATACCGAGAGGAGTGGAAGATGGAATTCTCGCCACCATGGCGACGGCGAAGAGAGATCTTCCCTGGGATGCGCCTGAAACGCCGATAACAGACTTCCTCTCGGTGCGCGGGCCGCGGTTACTTCTCCGATCGCCGATGCCGGGTTCGAGTCCCGGCCCGGCCTCCGGCCGGTGGTTCAACGGCAGAACGGCGATACGTACCGCAGCCGCTTCCGACCTCGAGAGGAACGCCCGGTGCGAGAGAAGACGGTTACTTCTTTCGGAAAAGGAGACGCGGGTTCGACTCCCGCCCGGTGAGAGCCGGTAGCTCAGACGGTAGAGCGCTTAACCCGTCTTCGCCCTGATCTCGGGCACCCCCTCATTTCTTCGATCGTCCAGCAGACTTCCTCTCGGTGCGCAGGCAGCGGTTACTTCTTAATTCACGGGTCGCGGGTTCGAGTCCCGCCCGGCCGTGAGGCCGGTAGCTCAGACGGCAGAGCAGTGAGCTCCCCACACCGCCGCCGATTCTGATCTCGAGAGGAACACCCTTTCTTTCCGGTGCGCAGGCCGGAGTTGCTTCGGTTCGAATCCGCACGGCCCCGAAGGCTTCAGGCAGGGGCGATCTCTTCGGCCGCCCTGATCTCGGAAGGATTCACATGAGCAGGTTCAACCGTTCCCGCGCGGCCCCGGTCAGCGCGATCACCGCGGTGCGCGGCGGCGTCACCCACGCGGGCGGCCCCGGCTCCGCCCGGGACGTCAAGAGCGAGCTCTTCGTCCTCGCGGTCTCCAACATGGTCGGCGAGCAGACGTTCTACGAGACCTCGGACGACCGTGACTCGCGCTTCCGGACCCTCGTCGGCGAGGTCGCGATCACCGATCCCGGCTGGCTGACCCGCATGATCGGCTGGCTGCGGAACGACGCGGGCATGCGCTCGGCCTCCGTGGTCGCCGCGGCCGAGGCCGTCATGTCCCGGTTGTGCGCGTCCCTCGACGGCGGCAACCGGCAGCTCATCGACGCGGCGCTCCGGCGCGCGGACGAGCCCGGCGAACTGCTCGCCTACTGGACCGGACGTTACGGCCGCGGCATCCCCAAGCCCGTCAAGCGGGGGGTCGGCGACGCCGTACGACGGCTCTACGACGAGCGTTCCCTGGCCAAGTACGACTCCGGGACGTTCCGTTTCGGCGACGTGCTCGAACTGACCCACCCGAAGCCCGCCTCGGCGGTCCAGGGCGACCTGTTCGGGCACGCCATCGACCGGCGGCACGGCCGCGACGAGCAGCTCCCCGATTCGCTGAAGGTGGTGCGCGCCCGTGCCGGGCTGCTGGCGCTCCCCGTGGCCGAGCGTCGTGCGCTGTTCTCCCGCCCCGACGCGGTGGAGCGGCTCAGGGACGCGGGCATGACATGGGAGTCCGTCGCCGGCTGGCTCCAGGGCCCGCTCGACGCGCGGGTCTGGGAGGCGCTGATCCCGTCCATGGGGTACTTCGCGCTGCTGCGCAACCTGCGCAACTTCGACCAGGCGGGCGTCTCGGACGAGGTGGCCGAGCGGGTCGCGGAGCGGCTCGTCTCAGGCGCGGAGGGCTCGCGCGTGCTGCCGATGCGCTATCTGTCGGCGTACCGCGCGGTCTCCTCCGACCGGTGGGCGCTCCCGCTGTCGCGGGCACTGGACGCGTCCCTGGCCCGCGTGCCCTCCCTCAGCGGGCGGACCCTGATCCTGGTGGACCGTTCGGGCTCGATGTTCTACAGCCAGTCGGCCCGCTCGCAGCTGACCTACGCCGACACCGCCGCCGTCTTCGGCACGGCGCTGGCGCTGCGCGCGAAGCGGGCGGACCTGGTGGAGTTCGGCAGCACGCACCGGCGGATCGAGGTCCGGCGCGGCGACTCGGTGCTCAAGACCGTGGAGCGGTTCCGCAACCTCGGCGGCACCGAGACCGCCGCCGCGGTCCGCGCCCACTACCGGAAGCACGACCGCGTGGTGATCGTCACCGACGAGCAGGCCTGGCCGGGCCACAGCGGCGGGAACCCCGCCGAGGTGGTCCGGGGGAACGTCCCGGTCTACACCTGGAACCTCGTCGGCTACCGGCACGGCCACGGCCCGTCGGGCGCCGCGAACCGCCACACCTTCGCGGGGCTGTCCGACCAGGGCTTCGCGATGATCCCGCTCCTGGAGCGGGGCCGCGACGCCCCTTGGCCGTTCTGACCGGAGCCCGGGTGAGCCCCTCACCCGGGCTCCCTCCCGTGCTGCTCCAGGACACGGGCGATGAGGGGGCCGGGCTTCTCTTCCCATGGTGATCACGCCTCGGCATACGGCCGGGTCATGCCTCGGCCTCCAGGAGCCCGCGGTCGAGGGCGAGGTCCAGGGCGGCGGCAGAGGCCGGGGCCAGGAGCCGGCGCTCGGAGGGGGAGACGAGCAGGAGCTCGTCTATCTCGGCGGACGGGTGGAGCCCGCCCTCGTAGGGAGCGGTGAAGCAGACCATGCGCACGGACGTGTAACGCGGTTGGTCGTGCGGCTCGGTGACGACCGTGCCGAGAGGGGTGAAGTCCCCGGGCGGCAGGCCGAGTCCCAGTTCCTCCCCGACCTCGCGGGCGATCGCCTCGGCCGGGGACTCGCCCGGCTCCACCTTCCCGCCGGGGAGGTAGAGCAGGTCCCGTCCCCTCGCACGCACGGTGAGCAGGCGTTTCTCGCGAATGTGGACCCAGGCGACGACATCGAGTTCCATTCCCCCATTCTCCTTCCGGCCGTCAGTTTGACGTTCCCCGCACGCGGGCATACTGTTCTCTTCGCCCCGCCGGAAGCGGGCCGCAACGAGGGAAACCGAGGGGCGGCCGAACGGAGGGGAACCCCGAAAAGCAGCCTGAAGAGGGCGTAGTTTGCTACGCCCGAAATAGGACGAACGGGACGGAGTTTGACACTCCGGACAGAGTCGCTAAGCTAGAAGGGTTGCTCCGCAAAGGGAACGAAAGTTACCAGAGCGGGGCAGGGCGGGACGGAAGTTGACAAACTTCCCCAGCCTGGTAAGTTAGAAGGGTTGCTCCGGAGGAAGCCCGCAAGGGTGGACGAAAGAGCGAGTCCGTTTCTTGAGAACTCAACAGCGTGCTAAAAGTCAGTGCCGAAATAAACGG
>NZ_BAAATZ010000004.1:0-7681 GCF_039533685.1 Actinocorallia aurantiaca
GGCGTCGAGTTCGGCGCCCGCCCCCTCCCGGCGGCCCGCTCCCGCCGAGAGCGCCTCCCCGGCCCCCGTCCGCACGCTGCGACCGGCGGAGGAGGCCGCAGCGCGTCCCGCCGTCCGGAGGTTCCGGCCGCTGCACGAGGAGCGGAACGTGCTCGGCGGGGTGCTGGCCGCCGCCGTGGTGTCGGTGGTCGTCTCCGCCGCCTGCGGGGCGATCTTCCGGCCGCGCTGAGGGTGGCTCGAGCGTGTGAATGGTGTTACCCAAGGGACAGCAAAGAACTTATTGTGATCATGAGATCACCGTAAGTAACTTCCTCAAGGCAAGCTCCCCACGAGAAGGCGGTATGGCATGACCGAGACAGCGGACCGCACCCAGTCCGGCTCCGACGGCGCGCAGGCCGAACAGCTCAGCCTGGGCACCGCGGCGGCCCGCAATCTGGCCTCCACCACCAAGACCCCGCCCCAGATGCAGGAGATCACCTCCCGCTGGCTGCTGAAGATGCTCCCGTGGGTCCAGGTCTCCGGCGGCGCCTACCGCGTCAACCGGCGCCTGTCCTACACCCTGGGGGACGGCCGGATCGAGTTCGTCTCCACCGGCGCCCGGGTCCAGGTGATCCCCGAGGAGCTCTCCGAACTCCCCGTGCTGCGCGACTTCGAGGACCCCGAGGTGCTGCGCACCCTGGCCAACCGCTGCGAGCAGCGCGAGCTGGCCCCCGGCGAGGTCCTCGTCGAGGCGGGCTCCCCCGCCGAGTACGTCGTCCTGCTCGCCCACGGCAAGCTCCAGCGGATCGGCCTTTCCAAGTACGGCGAGGAGGTCTCCCTCGGGCTGTGCGCCGACGGCGACTTCCTCGGCGCGGACGCGCTGGTGGGCGAGCACGAGTGGGAGTACACCCTCAAGGCGCAGACCCCCTGCACGGTGCTGACCCTGACCCGGGCCGACTTCCGGCAGGTCCGCGGCTCCTCCCCCGCCCTACAGGCCCAGGTCGCCGCCTACCTGGCCAGCCCGGTGCCCGACCACAACCGGTACGGCGAGAAGGAGATCGCGCTCTCCTCCGGGCACTCGGGCGAGCCGCTGCTGCCCGGCACCTTCGTGGACTACGAGCTCGAACCGCGCGAGTACGAGCTGTCGGTCGCCCAGACCGTGCTGCGGGTGCACACCCGGGTGGCCGACCTCTTCAACGAGCCGATGAACCAGGTCGAGCAGCAGCTCAGGCTGACCATCGAGGCCCTGCGCGAACGCCAGGAGCACGAGATGATCAACAACCGGGAGTTCGGGCTGCTGCACAACGCCGACCTCCGCCAGCGCATCCAGACCCACAGCGGCCCGCCCACCCCCGACGACCTGGACGAGCTGCTCTCCCGCCGGCGCGGCTCGAAGTTCTTCCTGGCCCACCCCAAGGCGATCGCGGCCTTCGGCCGGGAGTGCAACAAGCGCGGCCTGTACCCCACGCCCGTGGACGTCGGCGGCCACCACATCCCGGCCTGGCGCGGCGTGCCGATCTTCCCCTGCAACAAGATCCCCGTCAGCGACCGGCAGACCAGCTCGTTCCTGGTGCTGCGGACCGGCGAGGACGAGCAGGGCGTGGTCGGCCTGCACCAGACCGGCATCCCCGACGAGTACCAGCCCGGCCTGTCGGTGCGGTTCATGGGCATCAACGAGCAGGCCGTCATCCAGTACCTGGTGAGCGCCTACTACTCCTGCGCGATCCTCATCCCCGACGCCCTGGGCGTGCTGGAGAACGTCGAGCTCGGTCACTTCTGAGCCCGTCGGCCGAACCGAGCGCCTGAGAGGGGAGTCCGGATGCAGCCTTTCGAACTGCCGGAGTTCTACCTGCCGTACCCGGCACGGCTGAACCCCGGAGCCGAGAACGCCAGGGAGCACGCCAAGAGGTGGGCCTACGAGATGGGCGTCCTCGGCCCTGAATCGGTGTGGACCGAGGAGGAGTACGACGCGCACGACTACGCGTCGCTGTGCGCCTAC
Source organism: Actinocorallia aurantiaca (assembly GCF_039533685.1). NCBI lineage: Bacteria > Bacillati > Actinomycetota > Actinomycetes > Streptosporangiales > Thermomonosporaceae > Actinocorallia > Actinocorallia aurantiaca. Next base: position 1,979 of record NZ_BAAATZ010000004.1, read on the forward strand.
ACCCATCCGGACTCCCCCGGCCCGGTCCTGGACACCGTCACCGACTGGTACGTCTGGGTGTTCTACTTCGACGACCACTTCCTGGAACTGTTCAAACGCACCCATGACCTGGAGGGCGCGCAGCGCTACCTGGACAGGCTGCCCCTCTTCATGCCCGCCGACCCGTCCCTCGGCACGCCCGAGCCGCTGCACCCCGTGGAGAAGGGCCTGGCGGACCTGTGGGCGCGCACCGTCCCCGCCATGTCGCCGCGCTGGCGCGAGCGGTTCGCGCTGAACACCGCGGCGCTGCTGGACGAGTCCCTGTGGGAACTGGTCAACATCAACGACGGCCGGATCGCCAATCCCGTCGAGTACGTCGAGATGCGGCGGCGGGTCGGCGGAGCCCCCTGGTCGTCCGACCTGGTGGAGTACGCCACCGGCTGCGAGCTGCCCGACGAGATCGCGCACAGCCGGGCGGTGGACGTCCTGCGGGACACGTTCGCCGACGCGGTGCACCTGCGCAACGACCTGTTCTCCTACCAGCGCGAGATCCAGGAGGAGGGCGAGCTGTCCAACGCCGTCCTGGTCTTCCAGGAGTTCTTCGGCCACGACGCGCAGACCGCCGCCGACCTCGTCAACGACCTGCTCACCTCCCGGCTCCACCAGTTCGACCACACCGCGGTCACCGAACTGCCCGCGGCGCTGGCCGAGCACGCCGTCCCGGCCGAGGGCGCGCTCGCCGCCGCCGGGTGGGTGAAGGGGCTGCAGGACTGGCAGTCCGGCGGCCACGAGTGGCACATGCGCTCCAGCCGGTACATGAACAAGGGGCCGGTGAGCTACTCCCCCACCGGGCTGGGCACCTCCGCGGCGAGGCTCCCGCCCGGCCCGCGCAACCTCGGCCTCGACCGGTTCCGCGCCTACCTGCACGTCCCGTTCCGGCGGGTCGGGCCGAGCCTGCTGCCGGACTTCGACATGCCCTACCCGCTGCGGCTCAGCCCCCATCTGGAGCACGCGCGCCGGGAGAACAACGCCTGGGCCCGCCGGATGGGCTTCGACGTCCCCGGCGCGCTGTGGACCGAGCGCCAGCTGCACGGCTTCGACTTCCCGCTGTGCTCGGCCGGGCTCGACCCGGACGCGAGCGCGCACGAGCTCGTCCTGTCGTCGGGCTGGCTCACCTGGGGCACCTACATCGACGACTGGTTCCCCCGGGTGCACGGCGCGGCCCTGGACGCGACCGGGGCCAGGGCCTTCGCCCGCAGGCTCCCGTCGTTCATGCCGGTGGACCTCGGCCCGGTGCCGCCCCCGCTCAACCCCGTCGAGACGGCCCTGGCCGACCTGTGGACGCGGACCGCGGGGCCCATGTCGCGGGGTCAGCGGGAGGGCTTCCACCGGGCGATCGCCGTGATGATCGAGGGCATGGCCTGGGAGGTCGCGAACGAGGCGCAGCACCGGCTGCCCGACCCGGTGGACTACGTCGAGATGCGCAGGCTCACCTTCGGCTCGGACCTGACCATGTTCCTGTCGCGGATCGGCTACGAAAAGAGCATTCCACCGGAGGTCTTCGCCAGCCGCACCCTACAGTCCATCAACAACGCGGCGGCCGACTACGGCACCTTCCTCAACGACCTGTTCTCCTACCAGAAGGAGATCGAGTTCGAAGGCGAGCTGCACAACATCGTCCTGATCCTGGAGCACTTCCTGGACGTCTCCAAAGAACGGGCCGTCGAGTTCACCGGCCGGCTGATGAGGCAGCGGCGGCGGCAGTTCGAGCATCTCGTCGCCGTCGAACTGCCCGTGCTGTGCGACCGGCTCGGCCTGTCCGAGGAGGCGAGGACGGCCCTGGACGCCTATCTGGAGGAGCTCCGCGACTGGATGGTCGCGATCCTCCACTGGCATCGCGCCACCTCCCGGTACCCCGAGGCCGAGCTCGTCGGGGACCGGGCGCTCCCGACCGGCGTGCCGGCCCTCACCGGGCTGGGCACCGCCGCCGCCCGACTTTTCGCAGAGAGGACTCCATGAGCGCCTTGCACGAGGTATCCCGTCCGGCCCCCGAGATACTGGGCTGGGGACGGACCCTGGTCGAACCCGCGCTCCGCGAGGCCGTCGGCTCGCTGCCCGACACGGTCCGGCTGATCAGCGGCTACCACCTGGGCTGGTGGGACGCCGAGGGCCGGCCGACCGGCTCCGGCGGCAAGGCGCTCCGCCCCACCCTGGCGCTGCTGGCGGCCCGGGCCGTCGGCGGGCGGGCCGAGGACGCGGTGCCCGCGGCCGTGGCGGTCGAGCTGATCCACGACTTCTCGCTGCTGCACGACGACGTGATGGACGGCGACGAGACCCGGCGGCACCGTCCCGCCGCCTGGCGGGTCTTCGGCACCAACCCGGCGATCCTCACCGGCGACGTGCTGCTGGCCCTGGCCATGGAGACGCTGGCGGCCGCCGGCGGCCCCACGAGGGTGCTCACCACGGGCGTCCTGGACCTGCTCCACGGCCAGAACCTGGACATGTCCTTCGAGACCCGGGACGACGTGCTCCTGTCGGAGTGCGTCGCGATGGCCGTGGGCAAGACCGGCGCCCTGATGCGCTGCGCCTGCGCCCTGGGCGCCGACGCGGGAGGCGGAACCCCCGACCAGGTGGCGGCGTTCGCGCTCTTCGGCGAGCACCTCGGCCTGGCCTTCCAGCACATGGACGACCTCCTGGGCATCTGGGGAGATCCCGCGGAGACGGGCAAGCCCGTCTACTCCGACCTCCTCAACCGCAAGAAGTCCCTCCCGGTCGTCGCCGCCCTCACCTCCGGCACCCGCGCGGCCCGCGCCCTGCACGACCTGTACCGCACTCCCGGCGCCTTCGACCCCGCCGAAGCGGCCGCCCTGGTGGAGGCCGCGGGCGGCCGCTCCTGGAGCCTCGACCGCCTCACCCAGCTCCGCAACCAGGCCCTGGCCACCCTGCGGTCCGTCTCCCCCGACCCCATGATCCTCTCCGAACTCACCACCCTGGCGGACCTGGTCATAGACCGGGCCCGCTGACCCCCGCCCCGGCCGGGGCCGCTTCGCCCCACCGAGGCGGCCCCGGCCGGTCCCACCCGCTCAGGTCCGCCGGTAGGGGTCGCGGCCGGAGGAGGCCAGGGCGCGGTCGAAGGTGGTGGCGGAGGCGGGGAGGGGTACGGGGTCGGCGAAGCCCTGGTACTGGCGGTACAGGTCGCCGTGCTCCTCCACGACGCGCAGGACGAGGGCGGCGGACTCCTCGCCGATCCGGAAGTCCTCGCCGATGGAGCGGGCGACGTCCCAGCCGTGTACGGCCATCTCCTTGACGATCATTTCGGCGATCTGGGGGGCGGGCGCCGCGTGGCCGTCGCCGAGGGGGACCTCGCCCTCCCAGGCGGAAGGGGACGACCAGGCCTCCAGGGCCCGGGTGAGCTGGGCGGCGTAGGCGGCGGGCCAGTCCTGCGCCGCGGTGAAGTCGCGTTCGACGAGTTCCTGCGGGAGGGGCGTCTTCAGCGCCCGGCGCTCCAGGCCGTAGGAGGTGTAGAGCACCCAGTGGTTCACCAGGGCCCGCAGGTCGAATTCCGAGCAGGTCGTCGGGCCGTCCAGGTCGTGGCCGGGCACCTTTCCGGCGATCCGCGTCGCTTCGGCGGCGCACTCCGTCATGGCCTTGTACGTTTCGTTCATGCGTTCGAACATAAACGGCGCGCGGCGGGCGGTCTTGAAGAAACGCGACGGCTACGATGCGGTCATGGCGGTGAAGGCCCGGGGCGTCCTGTACCCCGACGAACAGTCCCGTTACGTCGATCTGACGCAGCACGCGCCGAGCGCTCCCCTCGCCCCGTACGTCGAGCACTACTGGTGCGTCCGCTGGCGGGTCGAGGAGGTCTACGAGACGAAGGTCCTCAGCCATCCCAACGTCCATCTGACGATGGAGCCCGAGGGCGCGTTCGTCTACGGCGTCACCCGCGGCCTGTTCACCCGGAAACTGGAGTCCGAGGCCCACACTCTGGGCGTGAAGTTCCGTGCCGGGGCGTTCCGCGCCTTCTCCGGCTCCCCCGTCGCGGAGCTCGCCGACCGCCGCGTCCCCGCCGCCGTCTGCTTCGGCCCCGAGGTCGACGCCCTGGGCCGCGCGGTCCAGTCCTCCTCCGACCCGGACGAGCTGGTGGCCCTCGCCGAGGCGTTCCTCCTTCCCCGCGTCCCCCCGCACCCCGACCCGGACGCCCTGCGGGCCGCCGAGCTCGTCGACCTCTTCACCACCGGGCCCTCCCTCTTCCGCGTGGACGAGGCGGCCTCCGCCGCGGGCCTCTCCGTCCGCGCCCTGCAACGCCTGTTCGCCGAATACGTGGGCGCCACCCCCAAATGGGTCCTCCGCCGCGCCCGCCTCCACGAACTCGCCTCCCGCGCCGAGCACGGGGACCACGTCGACTGGCCCGCCCTGGCCCTGGAACTCGGCTACTCCGACCAGTCCCACCTCATCCGCGACTTCACCGCCGCCGTGGGCGAACCCCCCACCCGCTACGCCCGCCCCTGACCCGCCCGGCGAGCCCGCACGCCGACCGATCCGTTCCGTCCGGGTGACGCCGGAGGAGAATCTTCGGGCTGCGGCGCCGGTCTTCGGCCTGTTCCGCATACGCTGCGGATGCGCGGCGGCTCCGTTCCGAGGCGGGCGGCCGACTGCTCGGTGTGCGGGCGCGGGCGTCCGCCGGAACCGGGGGCGGAGTGCAGGCCGTGACCTGCGTGGTCTTGGCAGGAGCGGTCCGGATGCGCCACAGTGGAAACACTGTTTCCATCTGGAGGTTCTCATCGTGCATTATGTGATCATCGGCTGTGGAAATGTGGGCATGGAACTGGCCCGGCGCTGGACGGCGGCGGGGCACCGGGTGACCGGGACCACGACCACCGAGGCTCGGGTGGGTGAGCTTCAGGAGGTCTGCACCGATGTCGCGGTGCTGCGCGGCAGCGACCGTGAGGCCGTCGAGAAGGCCGTGCGGGGGGCCGACGCCGTCGTTCTGACGGTGAGCCCGCGGATCTCCCGGTCCTTCGACGCCCAGTCGCGGATCGCCGAGTACGCCGACACGCTCACCGCCAGCGCCGCCACCGCGGCGGCCGTGCACCCCCGGGTGGTGTTCACCAGCTCGGTGTCGGTGTACGGCGCCGGCCGGGGCGACGTGGTGGACGAGTCGACGCCGCCGACCGAAGACGACGACGCCTCGCCGCGGAACTTCGCGTCCGGCGAGGAGGCCGTCCTGGCCACCCCCCGCGGCGCGGCCGTGCGCATCCCCGACGTCTACGGCCACCCCCGCGACATCGACTACCCGAGCCGCGTGAAGATGGCCCACGAGATGCTGGGCGGCAGCGTCCCGTTCTCCGCCGACTCGCTGCTGTACCGCATCGACTACCGCGACGCCGCCGCCGCGCTGGCCTTCGTCGTGGAGAACGAGCTCACCGGCATCTACAACGCCGTCCCGGACGAGACCGTCCCCCCCACCAACGAGCAGGCGTTCGGGGAGATCTGCGCCGCCGAGGGCCTGCCCCCGCTGTCCTTCCGCGGCGAGATCAAGACGCCGACCATGCCGGTGTCCTCCGCCAAGCTCCGCGCGGCGGGCTTCAAGTTCGCCCACTGAGCCCCGGCGGGCCCCAACGGCTCTACGGATCCCCGCCGAGGCTCCGGCCGGGCCTCGGCGGTCCGGAACACCGAGCCGCTGGGCCGTTCACCGTCGCCGGGAACGAAGGAGGCCCCGCC
>NZ_BAAATZ010000004.1:7712-56586 GCF_039533685.1 Actinocorallia aurantiaca
GGGGCCTCACCTGTGAGCCGTCTCGGCGGCTTCGGGACGGGCCTCGGTGCTCGGGGCGGACTACAGGTCCGGGTAGAGCGGGTGCGCGTCGGCCAGGGCCTTGACGCGGGCGCTCAGGGCCGGGGCGTCGAAGCCGGGCTGGAGGGCCAGGGCGAGGATGTCGGCGACCTCCTCGAAGTCCTCCTTGCCGAAGCCGCGGGTGGCCAGGGCCGGGGTGCCGATCCGCAGGCCGGAGGTGACCATCGGCGGGCGCGAGTCGTTGGGGACGGCGTTGCGGTTGACCGTGATGCCGATCTCGTGCAGCCGGTCCTCGGCGTCGCGGCCGGTCAGCTCGGAGTCCACCAGGTCGACCAGGACCAGGTGCACGTCCGTGCCGCCCGTCAGCACCTTCACACCGGCCTTGGCGGCGTCCTCGCGGAGCAGCCGGTCGGCGATCAGCCGCGCCCCCTCCAGGGTGCGCTGCTGGCGGTCCTTGAACTCCTCGGACGCCGCGACCTTGAGCGCCACGGCCTTGGCCGCGATCACGTGCTCCAGCGGACCGCCCTGCATGCCGGGGAAGACCGCGGAGTTGATCTTCTTGCCGAAGGCCTCCTTCGCCAAGATCAGGCCGCCGCGCGGACCGCCGAGGGTCTTGTGCGTGGTGGTCGTGACGATGTCGGCGTACGGCACCGGCGACGGGTGCAGCCCGGCTGCCACCAGGCCCGCGAAGTGCGCCATGTCGACGAACAGCAGCGCGCCGACCGAGTCGGCGATCTCGCGGAACCGGGCGAAGTCCAGCTGCCGCGGGTAGGCCGACCAGCCCGCGACGATCATCTTGGGCCGGTGTTCGGCGGCCAGCGCCGCGACCTCGTCCATGTCGACCAGGCCGTCGGACTCCCGGACGTGGTAGGGCACCACGTTCAGGAACTTGCCCGAGTAGTTCAGCCGCATGCCGTGCGTCAGGTGCCCGCCGTGCGCCAGGTCGAGGCCGAGGATGGTGTCGCCGTGGTCGAGCAGCGCGAAGTACACGGCCGTGTTGGCCTGCGCGCCCGAGTGCGGCTGGACGTTGGCGTGCTCGGCGCCGAACAGCTCCTTGGCCCGGTCGATCGCCAGCTGCTCGGTGACGTCGACGTACTCGCAGCCGCCGTAGTAGCGCCGGCCCGGGTAGCCCTCGGCGTACTTGTTGGTGAGGACCGACCCCTGCGCCTCGAGCACCGCCACCGGGGCGAAGTTCTCGGAGGCGATCATCTCCAGGGTGTGCTGCTGGCGGCCCAGCTCGGCCCTGACCGCCTCGTGCACCTCCGGGTCGACCTCGGACAGGTGCTGGAAAAGGGTGCTCATGCTTCCTCGATGATCTTGGAGTAGGCCTCGGCGTCGAGCAACTCGGGGTTGTCGTCGTCGATCCGGATCCGGTACAGCCAGCCCTCGCCGTACGGGTCGGCGTTGATCGTGGCGGGGTCCTCGGTGACACCCTGGTTGACCGCCACGACCTCGCCGGACAGCGGCGAGTAGATGTCGGAGACCGACTTGGTGGACTCGGCCTCGCCGCACGGCTCGCCCGCGGTCACCGCCTGCCCCTCCTCGGGCAGCGAGACGTACACGATGTCGCCGAGGGCGTCGGCGGCGTAGTCGGTGATCCCGACGGTCACGACGCCGTCCTCACCGTCCAGGCCCGAGACCCATTCGTGCTCCTCGGTGTAACGGAGCTGCTCAGGAACGCTCACTTGTCTGTTCTCCTGTAGAAGGGCAGGTCGACGACGTCGACCGGTTCGTGCTTTCCGCGGATGTCGACGGCGACCGGCGTGCTGCCGGTCCCGACGTAGGCCATGGCGATGGGCTTGCCCAGAGTCGGAGAAGGCGCTCCGCTGGTCACGACGCCGCATTCGGTGCCGTCGTCGCCGATGACCGCGTATCCCGCGCGCGGGACGCGCCTGCCCCGGGCGACGAGCCCGACGAGCCTGCGGGACGGCTCTGCCTCGGCGACGGCCGCGAGGGCGTCGCGTCCGACGAAGTCCTTCTCCAGCCGTACGACCCGGCCGAGACCAGCATCGTACGGGGTCAGCTCCGCTGTCAGCTCATGCCCGTACAGCGGCATGCCCGCTTCGAGCCGGAGGGTGTCGCGCGCCGACAGCCCGCACGGCACGACCTCGTCGCCGCCCGCCTCGACGATCTTCTGCCAGAGCGGGACCGCGTCGCCCGCCTCGACGAAGAGCTCGAAGCCGTCCTCTCCGGTGTACCCGGTGCGGGCGATGAAGGCGACCACGCCCCCCACCGTGCCGCTGATCATGGCGTAGTACTTCAGCCCGGCCAGGTCGGCGTCGGTCAGCCGCTCCAGGATCGCCTGCGCCTTCGGGCCCTGGACGGCGATCAGCGCGTAGTTCTCGGACTGGTCGTCGACCGAGGCCTCGAAGTCCGCGGCCCGCCGCCGCAGCTCCTCCGCGACCACGGGGGCGTTGGAGGCGTTGGCCACGACGAGGAACCCGTGCAGGCTGAGCCGGTAGACGATCAGGTCGTCCAGCACCCGGCCCTCGGGGTCGACGATCATCGTGTAGCGGGCGCGGCCGGCCTCCAGCGCGGAGGCCTTGCCGACCAGCGCGTGGTCCAGCGCTTCGGCGGCCTGCTCGCCTGTAACGAAGATCTCACCCATGTGCGAGATGTCGAAGATCCCGGCGCTGGTCCGCACGGCCTGGTGCTCGGCCGTCTCGGACCCGTAGCGCAGCGGCATGAGGTACCCCGCGAAGTCGACGAGGTTGCCGCCGAGCTCCTTGTGCAGCTCGTACAGGGGCGTCGTTTTCAGTGTCTTCGATGCATCCATCGAAGCGGGCTTTTCAGAGGCGTTGGACACCGCGGGTGAGCTCCTTGCGACCGGCACACGGCAGAACGTTTCCCATCGTCCCATCCGTACACCTGCTGAGTGGGCCCTCCCCCTCTGTCTCGCTTGCCTGAGAGCTTCACCCGTGAGGGTTTTCACCTTCGGCGGAAGGCTCACGGACCTTCTCTTTCCAGAGGCCGCCCACCCTTGCGGTCCTTGCTGCCTGAGAGGTTCCGGGGAGGAATTGCTCCTTCGGCGGCCCGGACCCGAGGGGCCCGGACGCTCTCCCGCAAGGGATCATTCGGCGCCGCTCCCACTATAGGGCCTGCTCTCCCTCCCGTCTCAGGACGCCTCCCTCCTGCGGCTCAGCCGGCCAGGTAGAGCAGGGCCACGGCGATGGCGAGCCCGCCCAGCAGCAGCCTCAGCGCCTTCTCGGGGAGCCGCGGCTGGAGGCGGGCGCCCAGATAGCCGCCCATCAGGCCGCCCAGCCCGCACAGGAGGCCCAGGGTCCAGTCGGGGGCGATGTCTCCGGGGGTGAGCAGGGAGAGGACGGCGTAGGTGGCGGCTCCCACGATCGAGGTGACGAAGGTGGCGGCCAGCGCGGCGGGGGCCACCACCGCGACGGGCATGCCCCGGCCCACCAGGATCGGGCCGAGCAGGGAGCCGCCGCCGACTCCGTAGATCCCGCCGACGACCCCGACTCCCAGCGCCAGCAGGGACACCGAGGAGCGCGACGGGTCCGCGGCGGGCGGTCCGGCGGAGGGCCTCACCGTCCGCAGGCACAGCCACAGCCCGAGCGGCAGCAGGAAGGCGGCCACCAGCAGCTTGAACACCCGGGGGCCCGGCAGGGCGAAGACCCTGATCACCGCCCCCACGACGACACCGGGGACGGTCCCGGCCAGCAGCAGCCGGGCCAGGGGGCCGGTCAGCTGCCCCGTCCTGCGGAACCTGATCAGCGCTCCGGGGCCCGCCACCACGTTGAACAGCAGGTTGGTGGGGGTGACCGCCGGGCTGGGCACGCCGAGCACGCTCAGTTGGACGGGGAGCAGGAACACCGCTCCGGACACGCCCACGGGCGCGGTCACCACCGAGATCAGCAGCCCGGCGCAGAGGCCGAGGAGGCCGGTCTGCCAGAATTCCCCACTCACCCGACCAGGATCACATAAAACTCCCGCCCCGGGAGCATGAGACCGGCGACGCTGTCACGCGTCGCCGGTCTCGAGCAGAAGGTCTAGCTCTGTTGTCTCGATCTCTCGCAGACCCCCTTCACTGACCGGAACATGGGACAGGATGTCGCTGGTACTGCTGATCGACACCTCCTGTGCGAGGACTAAGAGCAACTTGCTTAGAACTGTACGAAGCGTGGCGATGCCTTGCGCTCTTATAACCGGCAAATGCTGGTAGAGCACTCTTTAGGCGATACGTGTCTCCTGGTAGACCAGCCGGAACCGCAGGACGGCGTGCAGGTCCGGCATCTCGATCACCTCGCGGAAGCGCACCAGCGAGTCCTCTCCGATCCGGGTGAGCAGCAGCCCCAGATCGGCGCTCTCGTGGCAGAGGATCTGCAGCATCACCCGCGGCCTGGACCTGGTGCCGGTGAACCGGACGCGCACGTCGTGCACCCCGGGCATCCCCATCACCTCCCGGGTGAGGGCGGCCACCGCCTCGTTCGTCAGCGCCTTCCTGCGCCCGCCCAGCAGAGTGAGGCGGCGCAGCGCCGCGGCCCGCCCCTGGGCCAGCAGCCAGCACACCCCGAGCACCGCCGTCATGGCCAGCAGGGCCGTCACCACCGGCCAGAACCAGACGTGCCCGGCGATGAAGTCGGAGGTGCCCTCGCCGAGCACCGCCCGGCCCCCCAGGAACCGGTTCATCGCGAGGACCGCCCCGCTCGTCGCGCACAGCGCCAGCCCCGCCAGCGCCAGTCCCCTGCGCGCCATCAGCCGCGCCGGCCCAGCCGGACGACGACCGGCCGGCGGCGCTGCGGGCGGATCTCCTCCAGCCTGGCGTGCACCGCCCTGCGCAGCGGTTCCCGCGCCTCGGGGGGCGTCCCGCGCGGCACGTACCCCCTGACCTTGATCTTCCAGCCGACGCGCACCCTGACCCCCTCGACCACCGGCACCCCCAGGGCCGCGTCCGCGAGCGCCCGCCGCAGCCCCTCCCTGGTCAGAGCGGCCGAGACCGCCGGATCATCGCCTTTGAGCAGTTCCAGCCGCGCGTGGCCCGGCAGCACCGCCAGCAGCAGCAGGACCATGCCCGCGGTCCACAGGAGGTAGCCGGCCAGCTCCACCGAGGGGTCGCCCCACAGCAGCGACCGCAACCCGGTGTTCAGCCGCTCCGTCCACTCGTACGGCACGAGGTAATGGCCGTACCTCCGGGCCAGAGCCTCGGCGGCTCCGACCCCGCCGCACGCCGCCATCGCGAAGGCGACGGTCAGCTCGGCCGCCGTCCGCTCCTTCTGGAACTCCCTGGCCGTACGCCTGCGCGCCTCACGGCGTCGCGCCGAATCCCCGAACAGCTCAGTGACCAGCGTCTCCCCCATAGAGGAACAGTAACCGAGCGAACACCCTCAGCGATCTTCCGGGACCCGAGTCTTTCCCGGTGGTTCCCCGCCGGTCACGGATGGAGCCTGCCGCCCTCCCGCAGCATCGCCACGAACTTCTCGATCCGGGCGGCGCGGGTCTGCGGCCGCTTCGCCTCCTCGACCCGGTGGAGGATGGAGTAGCGGTTGGTGCCGTCGAGGGCGGCGAAGGCCGCCGCGGCGGCGGGCACGGCGTCCAGCGCCGCCCGGAGGTCTTCCGGGACGACTGCGTTCTTCGGCGAGGCGTAGGCCCGCTCCCACCGGCCGTCCGCCTTGGCACGCTCGACCTCGGCCAGCCCCGCCGGGCGCATCCGGCCCTCGGCGGTCAGCTCGGCGACGCGCTCGGTGTTGACCTGCGACCACCTGCTGCGCCGGGCGCGGGGGGTGAACCGCAGCAGGTAGTACGTCTCGTCGAAGGAGGCCTTCTGCCCGTCGATCCAGCCGAAGCACAATGCCGCGTCGCGCGCCTCGGGGTAGGTGACGGACTCCACGCCGGAGCCCTTCTTGGCGAACTTGAGCCACAGCCCCGGCGAGGTCTCGTGCTCGGCCTCCAGCCACTCCTCGAAGGCGGCCCGGGACGGGAAGGCGAGTGTCGGCAGATCCCTCATGCCGCCGACGCTAACGGCCTCCTACGACATTTCCGGCTCAGCGGAAGACGATCGTCTTCTCGCCGTTCAGCAGGATCCGGTGCTCGGCGTGCCAGCGCACGGCGCGGGCCAGGGCCAGGCACTCCATGTCGCGGCCGACCCGGCGCAGGTCCTCGGGGGTGTGGGTGTGGTCGACCCGGGAGACCTCCTGCTCGATGATCGGCCCCTCGTCCAGGTCGGGCGTCACGTAGTGGGCGGTCGCGCCGATCAGCTTCACCCCGCGCTTGTACGCCTGGTGGTAGGGCTTGGCGCCCTTGAAGGACGGCAGGAACGAGTGGTGGATGTTGATCACCTTGCCCTGCAGCTTGGCGCACAGGTCGTCGGTGAGGATCTGCATGTACCGGGCGAGCACCACCAGGTCGGCGTCGTAGTGCTGGACCAGGGTGAGGATCTCGGCCTCCTGCGCGGGCTTGCCCATCGACATCGGCAGGTGGTGGTAGTCGATCCCGAACGACTGGGTGAGCGGGCGCAGGTCGGGGTGGTTGGAGACGACCGCGACCACGTCGATGTCCAGCAGGCCCGAACGCACCCGGAAGAGCAGGTCGTTCAGGCAGTGCCCCTCCTTGGACACCATGATCAGCACCTTCATGCGGGTGGCGGCGTCGCTCAGGTGCCAGTCGAAGGCGAACTCCCGGGCCATCGGCGCGAACAGGCCCTGGAGCTCCTCCAGGCCCTCCTTCGCGCTGAACTGCACGCGCAGGAAGAACCGTCCGGCGTCCTGGTCGCCGTACTGCTGGCTCTCCAGGATGTTGCACTGCCGGGAGGCGAGCAGGCCGGAGACCGCCGCGACGATGCCCGGGCGGTCGGGGCAGGACAGCGTGAGGATGTAGCTCAACTCTTCACCTTCGGTGGGCCGGAGCGGGCCGGGGCTCGGACGCGACGCCTCTGAGCAGGACGTCCGGGGCATGGAGACTTGCAATTTTATGCGCTGTCCGGAGGCGCCGTGTTTGGACGGCGGAGCGTGTGCCTACATTCAAGGACATGCGTCGGCTTCTAGCTATTTTGCTCGCTTTCGTCCTCCTCTCCGGATGCGCCGGATCCGAGGACGGGGACCCCGGCCCGTCCCGGTCCGGCGAGACGCCCGGGGACGGGACCGGGACCCGCCGCCCCGCGGAACAGGACGGCGTCCCCACCACGGCGGGCACCCACAAGCTCAAGCTCGAGGTCGGCACGCCCGGGCACCGCGAGTACCGGCTGCGCGTCCCGCCGGGGCTGCGCGACTCCCCCGGCCCCCTGCCGCTGGTGCTGGCCGTACACGGCGGGGCCTCCAACGCCGAGAAGTTCGAGGAGCTCAGCGGCTTCGACGGGGTCGCGGACGACGAGGGCTTCCTCGTCGCCTACCCCGAGGGCTTCGCCTTCAGCTGGAACGCCGGCCCGTGCTGCGGCCCGGCCAAGCTGGGCCGCGTCGACGACGTCGGGTTCCTGGAGAAGCTGATCGACCGGCTGGTCGGCGCCGGGGTGGCCGACCCGGCGCGGGTCTACGTCTCGGGCTTCTCCAACGGAGGCGGCATGGCCTACCGCATGGCCTGCGAGGGGCCGGGCGGGGTCAAGGCCATCGGAGTCGTCTCGGCCTCGCTGATCATCGACTGCGAGCCGAGCGAGCCCGTGTCCGTGATGATCGTCCACGGGAGGGCCGACAGGTCCGTCCCCTACGGGGGCGGCGGTCAGCGGGACTTCAACGACGAGCGCCCCTTCACCCCCGTCTCCCACGCGGTGGGCTTCTGGCGCAAGGCTCTCGGGGCGGGCTCCCTGCGGAAGGACGGCTCCTGCCGTACCGCCCGGGGCGAGGCCGTGGTGCGGTTCTGCCCGCACGGAGGCGGTCACGTCTGGCCCGAGGGAACCGCCGCCCGGCTCTGGGCGTTCTTCTCCTCGGTCTGACCGCCCAACAGACGCGAATACTTTTCATGTTTCACTTTTTATGGGAAAGTGAACGCATGGATCTCAAGGCGCGCTACGACTTCGCGACCGCGGAGTTCGACCCCCCGTTCGCGATCGTCGACCTCGCCGCCTTCCGCGCCAACGCCGAGGCGCTGGCACGCCGGGCGCACGGCAAGCCGATCAGGGTCGCCAGCAAGTCCGTCCGGGTCCGCGCGCTGCTCGAAGAGGTCCTCGCCATGGACGGCTTCGCGGGCGTCATGGCCTTCACCCTGTCCGAGGCCCTCTGGCTGGCGGAGCACCGCACCAGCGACGACATCCTCGTCGCCTACCCCACGGTCGACCGGGCGGCCCTCCTGCGCCTCACCCGGGACGAGCACGCCGCCCGCGTCGTCACTCTCATGGTGGACTGCCCCGAGCACCTGGAGCTCATCCCCTCCGGCGGCCACCCCGTCCGCGTGTGCCTCGACATGGACGCCGCCTACCCGGTGCTGGGCGGCCGGGTCAAGATCGGCGCGCGACGCTCCCCCCTGGCCACCGCCGGGCAGGCCGCGGCCTTCGCCGAGGAGATCGCCAAACGGCCGCACCTGCGGCTGGTCGGGCTGATGGGCTACGAGTCCCAGATCGCCGGGGTCGGCGACGCGCCCGCCGGACGGCCCGCCTACGGTCTGGCCGTCAAGGCGATGCGCTCCCGCTCCAGGGTGGAGCTCGCGCGGCGGCGCGGCGAGATCGTGCGGGCGGTCCGCGAGGTCGCCGACCTGGAGTTCGTCAACGGCGGCGGCACCGGAAGCCTGGAGTGGACCTCGGCGGAGAAGGCCGTCACCGAGGTCGCCGCCGGGTCGGGCCTGTTCCAGCCGCACCTGTTCGACCACTACAGCATGTTCAAGGCCACTCCCGCCGCCCTGTTCGCGCTGCCCGTCGTCCGGCGCCCCGCACCCGGCACCGTCACCTGCCTGGGCGGCGGATACCTCGCCTCGGGGCCGGCCGACGCGCTGCGGCTGCCGCAGCCCTACCTGCCGTCCGGGTTGAAGTACACCGGCACCGAGGGCGCCGGCGAGGTGCAGACCCCGCTCGTCGGGCCGGGCACCGCCGGGCTGGAGGTCGGCGACCGGGTCTGGTTCCGGCACACCAAGGCCGGCGAGCTGTGCGAACGTTTCGACGCGGTGCACCTGGTGCGCGACGAACGCCTCGTCCGCACCGTCCCCACCTACCGGGGCGAGGGGCGCACCTTCCTGTAGCGGACGCGAGACGGCTCCGGCCCCTCCCGAGAGGAGGGGGCCGGAGCCGTCCGCTACTTTCCGCCGCGCCGCGCCCGCATCACCAGGAGGGTGACACCCACCAGGATCACCCCGCCGATGATGAGCGCGCGCTTGCGCTGCTCGTCGGTCAGCGGCGAGCCGTCCTCGTCCCCCGGGCTCACGATCGAGCCGACCGTCACCGCCACCTGGTGCAGCTCCTCGCGGACCCGGTCCCCGGTCCGGTGGACGACATTGCTCGGGCTGACCCGGTCCGCGATCGCGTCGATGTTCCGGGCGAGGGCCTCGAGTTCGCCCTCGATCTCCTGCTCGATCCGGTCCGGATCTCTGTCGGCCATCCCGCGTCCTTCGTCTAGTTCCGGTGGGCGATCAGTCTTGCAGGTCGGGACCTCCGCCTCCGACCCGAGTGCGGGTAAGTTTGTCCCCCGCACCACCCTCCGCGAAAGGATGCCAGGTGACAGATCGTCTCGAGCCGGGTGACGAGGCCCCCGACTTCACGCTTCCCGACGCCGACGGCGAGCCCTTCTCCCTGTCCTCGCTGCGCGGCCGGAAGGTCTTCCTCTATTTCTACCCCGCGGCCATGACCCCCGGGTGCACGAAGGAGTCCGTGGACTTCGAGGAGTCCCTGCCGGACCTCGCCGAGGCGGGGGTCGCGGTGGTCGGCGTCTCCCCCGACGCCCCCGCCAAGCTCGCCAGGTTCCGCGAGCGCGACGGGCTGACGTTCCCCCTGCTGTCCGACCAGGACAGGACGGTGCTGAAGGCGTACGCCGCCTTCGGGGAGAAGAAGCTCTACGGCAGGGTCATGGAGGGCGTCATCCGCTCCACCTTCCTCATCGACGAGGAGGGGCGGATCGAGAAGGCCTACTACAACGTGAAGGCCACCGGGCACGTGGCCCGTCTTCGCCGGGAACTCGGGTCATAGGCGCGCTGGTAAGGTCTTAGCGCGCGGGGCCGTAGCCCAATCTGGCAGAGGCCGGCGGTTTAGGTCCGTCGTGTTGTGGGTTCGAGTCCCACCGGCCCCACAGAGAAAAGGGACAGCCGCCCGGCTGTCCCTTTCTCCATTCCGGAACCGTTCGCCGCTCTTCTCGCGCCGCCCGAGTCGATATATGAAAAAAAGACCCTTCCGTCAGGGTCGACCCGACGTACATTGGACGGGTCCGCGACGGTGGGAGGGGTCTGAGGCGTCATGTTCGTCCGGAGATCGGTCAGGGACCTGCTTCCGGGTGACCATGCCTGGCTTCCCTTCGGCTCCCCCGACGAGCAGGCCCACGTCATCGGTGCGTGGATCGAGCAGGGCCTGCGCACCCGCGACAGGGTCATCTACGTGACCGACGCCGAGCACTGGGAGCTTCCCGGCCTGTACGGGCGGGACCTTCGCCCCGCCATCAGGGCGGGGTTCCTGAGCCTGATCCCGGTGGGCGAGGCCTGCCTCACCGGCGGGATGTTCGATCCGGAGAAGATGCTCCAGACCCTCTCCGACGAGCTCGCCAAGGCCGAGGAGCAGGAGTTCCGCGGCGTCCGGTTCACCTCCGAGATGTCGTGGGCGCTGGCCCAGCCGTTCGGCGACACCCGCGTCGAGGTGTGCGAGCGGGAGATGGACGAACGCGTCGCGCCGAGCGTGACGGTCACCGCGATCTGCCAGACGGACCTGCGTCGCTGCTCGCCCGCCCAGTTCGACCTGCTGGCCGCCCGCCACGAGGTGCGGGTGGTGCCCGACCCCGACTTCGACGACCCGGTGCTCAGCATCACCCGCACCTACTCGCCGCCCGGCCTGCGGCTGCGCGGCGAGCTCGACGCCGCCCGGCACACGCACTTCGTCGAGGCGCTGAACTCGCTCCCACCCGGCGACGACGAAATTCAGCTTGATCTCTCCGAATTGGACTTTCTCAGCCTCGGTGCTTTGAGGACAATGGTCGAGTACACGCGGAGACGCGGAGCACGCAGTGCCGTGGTGCTGCACCGGGTTCCCCCCGGGGTGCGCGCCACGCTGGAGGTGGTCGGACTGCACCGGCTGCCGGGTATCCGACTGGATGAGGACTGATGGCCCTGACCCATGTGGCGCTTCCCTACGAGGACGACGAGGAGTTCCTGCGGGCCGCTCTCCCCTTCCTGAACGACGGGCTGGAAGAGGACGAGACCGTCCTGGCCGTCACCTGCGAGCGCAAGACGTCCCTGCTCCGCGAGAAGTTCGGGACACAGGTGCGCTATGTGGACCGCTCCTCCTTCTACGAGCATCCGACGCGGGTCGTCTCGCGGGTCCTGCACCAGATGGAGACGGCGGCGGGACGCGGCCGCCGGGTGCGGCTGCTGTGCGAGCCCGAGTGGGCGGACCGCCCGGCGTGGGAGACGGTCGAGTGGCTGCGGCTGGAGGCGCTGGTCAACATGGCGCTGGCCCGCACGGACGGCTCCGTCATGTGCCCCTACCACCAGGGCCTGCCGGAGCCCGTCCTGGCCGGCGCGCGGCGGACCCACCCGCAGGTGGCGCGGGAGGGGCGCTGCCAGGACAACCCGTCCTACCTGGATCCCGCGGCCTTCAGCGCGATGTGCGACCAGCCGCTGACGACGGCGCCCGCGCGCGCCGTCGAGCTGCGCGTGCACTCCCCCGACCTGCGGGACCTGCGCGCCCTGGTCACGGCGTTCGCCCGCCGGCACGGGCTGTCCGGGCATCCGCTGCACCAGCTGCTGGTCGCGGTCACCGAGGTGGTGACCAACGCGCTCGGCCACGGGACTCCGCCCGTCCTGCTGCGGGTGTGGGGCGAGGCGGACGCGCTGCTGTGCGAGGTGAGCGACCGGGGTCACTGGCGACCCGCGGAGCCGGGTCCCGGCTGGCTGCCGCCGAGGGCGTCCGACTCCCCGCGGCTCGGGCTGTGGGCGGTGCGGATGTTGTGCGGCCTGGTCCAGGTCAGAACGGGACCCGAAGGCACACGGGTTCGTATTCGCACTCCGCTGCGCAAATGAAATGCACGTGCAGATGCATTAGCCATGATATTTCCGTATCAGCTCGGGAGAGTCGCACCTGATCGATCCGACCCGGCGTACGCTTGACGCCAGCCGAAGGAAACACTTTTCTGCGCACCATTCAGGATGGAGCATGGACACCTGGTTCACGCAACGCCCGGTCGGTGAACTGCGTCCGGGCGACCACGCGTGGCTGGCGTACTCCCATCCCGACGAGCAGCGGCGGGTGCTGGGCGACTTCATCTACGACGGCCTCGCGGCGGGAGAGAAGGTCATCTACCTGGCGGACACGACCCCGCGCGACCTTCCCGGGCTGCTGTCCCTGCACCGCATCGACGCCACGCCCTTCGCCGAGGCCGGACACCTGTCGGTGATCCCCTGGGACCTGGCCTGCGTCCACGACGGGCAGGGGCTTCCCCGCGCCCTGTTCCGGACCCTGGAAAAGGAGATCTCCCAGGCTCTCGACCAGCGGTTCCGCCGGGTCCGCATCACCGCGGACATGACCTGGGCGGCGGGCGTGCCCGGAGGCGACCGGTTCATGTTCGACTGCGACTGCGAGGTCGAGGCCCTGGTCGGTCCCAGCACTCTGACCACCGCGATCTGCCAGGTGGACCGGCGCCGCTGCACCCCGGAGGCGCTCTCCACACTTCAGAACCACCACGAGGTACTCGTCGAAGTGAACCCCGAATACGACGACGGCGTGCTCCGCATGACCCGGACGTACGCCCCTTAC
The DNA here is from genome assembly GCF_039533685.1 of Actinocorallia aurantiaca. Classification (NCBI taxonomy): domain Bacteria; kingdom Bacillati; phylum Actinomycetota; class Actinomycetes; order Streptosporangiales; family Thermomonosporaceae; genus Actinocorallia; species Actinocorallia aurantiaca. The sequence goes on from NZ_BAAATZ010000004.1 coordinate 20,551, forward strand.
GGCCTCCGCCTGGAAGGGGAGATCGACGGAGCGCGGCACCACGCCTTCACCCGGACCCTCACCGCGGTGAGCGACCCGCGCAACGAGCTCCACCTCGAACTGGCCGACCTGAGATTCATCGACCTGGGCGCGCTGAACCTCCTGGGCACCCACGCCCTGCGCCTCACCCGGGGCGGGCGGCTCGTCCTGGACAATCCCTCACCGGAACTGGAGACCGTGATCGAGATGGTGGGTTTCCACCGGCTGCCCGGCATCGCCAAGGGACGGGGATGGAGGTCGGACTCATGACCGCCGCCACGCCCTCGCTCGTGCACCAGGCCCTCCTGCACAGCGGCACCGAGGAGTTCCTCGGGGCCGCCGTGCCGTTCCTGCGGGAGGGCTTCGCCACCGGCGACCACATCATCGCCGTGATCCCGGGCGTCCGCCGCGACGCGCTGAGGGACGTCCTGGGCCGGGACAAGGAGCGGGTCGAGTTCTTCGACGCGACCGAGTTCTACCGGCATCCCGTCCGCACCATCGCCGCCTACCACGACGTGCTGCGCCAGGTCGGCTCCGTCAGGCTGCGCACGCTGGCGGAGCTGGACTGGAAGAACTGGGACCAGGACTGGGAGCGGCGCGAGTGGAGCCGCTACGAGGCACTGGTGAACGCGGTCTTCGGCGGCTCGAACGCGCAGGTCATCTGCTCCTACGACCGCTCCCTCGCCCCTCCCCCGGTCGTCGAGCAGGCCCGCCGCACCCATCCGGAGATCTTCGAGGGCGGGCTCCACCCGGCCTACAACGACAGCTACACCCGTCCCGAGCACTACGACGCGGGCCGCGACCGGCTCCCTCTGCCGGAGATTCCCGCGGACGCCGCCCGGCTGCCCGTCACCTCGCTGGACCTCTCCCCGATGCGCTCCTTCCTCACCGAGCGGGCGCTGCGGATGGGACTGCCGGAGGACAGGCTCGGCCCGCTCTGCATGGCGGTCAACGAGATCGCCACCAACGCGGTGGTGCACGGAACCCCGCCGATCGAGTTCCGCGTCTGGCGTCAGGACGGGGCGCTGCACTGCGAGGTCGCCGACGTCGGGCTGTGGCACCCCGAGGCGCTGACGGGGTTCCTGCCTCCGGAGACCGCCGTCGACAGCGGCTTCGGACTGTGGAGTGCCCGGCTGCTGGTCGACCTGCTGGAGATACGGGCCGGTTACCACGGCACCCGGGTGCGGCTGCGAACGGCCTGCGAATGACCCGCGGCCGGCCGCCTCAGCCCGCGAGGCCGTCCAGGTAGGCGGCGAGGGCGCGGAAGGCGCGGCCGCGGTGGCTGATCTCCGACTTCTCCCGCGGGGTCAGCTCCGCGGTGGTCCGGCCCAGCTCCGCGACCTCGAAGACGGGGTCGTACCCGAAGCCGCCGGTGCCGCGCGGCTCCCGGATGATCCGGCCCTCCATCCGGCCCTCCACCACGTGCTCGCGCCCGTCCGGGTGCACGAGGGCCGCCGCGCAGACGAAGTGCGCGCCGCGCTCGGCGTCGGCGACGTCGGAGAGCTGGTCGAGGACGAGTTCGAGGTTGGCCCGGTCCCGGCCCTCCGGGTGCCCGGCGCCGAAGCGGCCCGACCAGCGGGCCGACAACACGCCCGGCATGCCGTTCAGCGCGTCCACGCACAGTCCCGAGTCGTCGGAGACCGCGGGGAGCCCGGTGTGCGCGGCGATCGCCCTGGCCTTGAGCAGCGCGTTGCCGGTGAAGGTGAGCTCGGTCTCGGGCACGTCGGGGGCGTCGGGATAGGCCTCCAGGCCCACCACGGCGTAGGAGGTGAGCAGACCCCGCAGCTCGGTGATCTTCCCGGGGTTGCGGGTGGCCAGCACCAGGCCCTCGCTCATCGGGCGAGCGCCTCCTTCTGCATCATGGTGAGGTCGGTGCAGCCGAGCTGGGCCAGGTCGAGCAGCGCGTTGAGCTCCTCGCGGGAGAACGGCGCGCCCTCGGCGGTGCCCTGCACCTCGATGAGCCTTCCGTCGCCGGTGCACACGACGTTCATGTCGGTGCCGGCGACGACGTCCTCCTCGTAGCAGAGGTCGAGCCGGGGCTCGCCCCCCACGACGCCGACGCTGACCGCGCACACCGAGCTGATGAGCGGGTCGCCCTTGGTCATCTTCCGGTCGCGCATCCAGGTGACGGCGTCGGCGAGCGCCACGTAGGCGCCGGTGATGGCCGCGGTGCGGGTGCCGCCGTCGGCCTGCAGGACGTCGCAGTCGATGGTGACGGTGCTGCCGGCGAACGCCTTGAAGTCCACGCACGCCCGCAGGGAGCGGCCGATCAGGCGGGAGATCTCCTGGGTGCGGCCGCCGAGCTTGCCGCGCACCGACTCCCGGTCGTTGCGGGTGTTGGTGGCGCGCGGCAGCATCGCGTACTCGGCGGTCAGCCAGCCCAGCCCGCTGTCGCGCCGCCAGCGCGGCACCGAGTCCTGCACCGAGGCCGCGCACAGGACCCGCGTCCCGCCGAACTCGACCAGCACGGATCCCTCCGCGTGGTCGAGCCAGCCGCGCTGGATACGGACATGTCGGAGCTGGTCGTTCACGCGACCGTCAGGGCGAGCCATGGAGCCAGCCTACCGGTGCGGCCGCCGCCCCCGGTGCGGGCTACAACTCGTAGACGGTCCCGCTCCTGGCCAGGTCGATCGGCCCCCCGTAGGTGGAGGTCTTCGCCTCGACGAGGGACTTCTCCTCGTCGTTCCAGGGCACGAGATGGGTCAGCACCAGACGTCCGGCCTGCGCGCGTTCGGCGTAGTCGGCCGCCTCCTTCGCGGTCAGGTGGAGATTGGGCGGGTTGTCCCCCTCCAGGAAGGAGGCCTCGCACAGGAACAGGTCGACGCCTTCGGCCAGGCCCACCAGGGTGTCGGTCAGCCCGGTGTCGCCGGAGTAGGCGAGCGACCCTCCCCTCGCCGAGGTGATGCGGAACCCGTACGACTCGATGACGTGGTTGACGGGCTCGCAGACGACCTCGAACGGGCCGGCCTCGAACTTGCGGGTCAGCGGGGTGAAGTCGAACGTGTCCGTCATGCCGGGATCCAGGTCCAGGTCGTAGGCCTCGGCCATCCGCGTCGCCGCGTGCTCGGGCCCGAAGACCGGGATCCTGGGCTTGCCGCCGTGCGGGCAGTACTTGCGCGCCACGTAGTAGCCGCACAGGTCCATGCAGTGGTCGGCGTGCAGATGGGAGATCGCGATGGCGTCGATGTCGTACAGGTCGTGATGGCGCTGCAGGGTCCCCAGCGCGCCGTTGCCGAAATCGAGGAGGAGGGAGTAGCCGTCCTCTTCGATCAGATAGCAGGAGGCGGGGCTGTCAGGCCCCGGGAAGCTGCCGGAACAGCCGATCACGGTCACCCGCACGGGGAGCTCCTCTACTTACACTGTGGTTCATGGGGTGAGACGGAACACGCTCGTGTCCGAGGGCGACTCGACATAGCCGAGTACAGGTCCGAGGAAGCGGCGCCCGATCATGCGGAACACCTCGGGGTCACCGGTCGCGCGGAACCGGTGAACGGGTGGGGCGGCGGCCTCCGCGCGGGCCAGCCCCCTGTCGTGCAGCAGTCGGTAGACGTCCTTGGCGGTCTCGTCGGCGCTGGAGACGAGGGTGACCCCGTCGCCGACGACGTAGGAGATCACCCCGGTCAGCAGCGGATAGTGCGTGCAGCCGAGGATCAACGTGTCGCATTCGGCGTCGATGATCGGCTTCAGGTACCCGCGCGCCACGTCGAGCAGCTCCTCGCTCATCGTGACGCCGCTCTCCACGAACTCCACGAAGCGCGGGCAGGCCACGCTGGTGAGCCCGATGTGCGGTGCGATGGCGAAGGCGTCGTCGTAGGCGCGGCTGGTCACCGTGGCGTGGGTCGCGATGAGCCCGACCCTGCTGTTGCGGGTGGCGGAGACGGCGCGCCGGGCGGCCGGGAAGATCACCTCGACGACGGGGACGTCGTAACGCTCCCGGGCGTCGCGCAGCATCGCCGAGCTGGCGCTGTTGCAGGCGATCACGAGCATCTTCACGCCCTCTTTGACCAGCTGGTCGAGCATCTCGAGGGCGTACCCGCGGACCTCGGCGATCGGCCTCGGTCCGTAGGGCTGACGCGCCGAGTCCCCCAGATAGAGGATCGGTTCCCCGGGCAATTGGTCCAGTACGGCCCGGGCTACCGTGAGTCCGCCGAAGCCGCTGTCGAAGATACCGATGGGCGCGTCTGACATGACGACCTAGGCTATGCGAAGACGTCTTCACACATTGTGTGACACTCGATACATCGATGCTTACTCACGAGTACGTGCGGCGCGTGCGAGCTGCCTGCTCTGTGCGACCAGATTTCCAGCGGCATCCCAGACCTCCACGTCCTCGTCACACCACCCTTCGCTCACCATACGTCCCGTGCCGTGCACGGTCAGCCATCCGGGCGCGGGCAGCGTCCGCAGGTGCCAGGTCAGCTCCACCGTGGGCGACCAGCCGGGGAAGCCCGCGTTCGTCACCACCGGGATCAGGGAATCGATGGCCAGCGCGACGACGTAGGGGTCCGGGTGGTCCCCGCCCGCCAGCCGCACGTGGGCCCGCATCTCCGGGCGGCCCGTCGGGCTCCCGTCCAGCCAGCCCATCACCGCCGGGTCGAACCGCATGTCCACGTTGGCGGGGAAGCCCTTCTTCGGGCGCTCCCGCCCGCGCGTGGGGCAGTCCTCGGGCGCGGGCATCGGCGCGGGGGCCTCGCCCAGGTAGACGGGCTTCGCGGCGGGGACGAGCGTGCCGGTCGTGACCAGCGCGTCCAGCAGCGCCTCGCCGTTCTGCACCAGCGAGGCGCGGAGCATCGACGCGGTCCGGCCGTCCTTGCGTCGTTCGACGACGACCTCGGCGGGGCCCGGCAGCCCCGGCCGCAGGAAGTTCACCGCGGTGGAGACGGGGTGGGCGTGCGAGGACTCGGCGACGGCGGCGCGCATCAGCACGGCCATGAGGTAGCCGCCGTTCAGCACGACGGGGCCGCCGGGTCTCGTCTCGAAGCCGAAGGCCTCGTCCAGTCCGGCCCGGTAACGGCCCTCCCCCAGGGAGGTGACGGCCGTCGCCTCGCTGAAAATCGTCATGCCACACCCCATGAAGGTACAGAGATACAGGAATCCGAACCGAACTGCGTTCGGCGGGCAGCCTACCGGCCCCCTTTCCGGCGGAGGCGGATCGGTTAGCCTGAACGCGCGGCCCCCACGAGGAACGGATGAGAGATTGATCTTCAAGAAGCGGCCCGAGCCGTTCGCCCCGCCCCTCATCCTGACCCCCGAACTCCTCGCGGAGATCAGGCGCCTGCTCGCCCGGGAGAAGAAGATCCCCGCGATCAAGCTGCTGCGCGAGCGGACCGGCCTCGGCCTCAAGGACGCCAAGGACCTGGCGGAGGCGATCGAGCGCGGGTACGAGCCGCCCTTGCAGGGGCGGATGCCGCTGTCGGAGCGCGTACGGGCGCTGCGCGACGCCGGAGACCACGCCTCGGCCGTCGCGATGGTCCAGGCGGAGACCGGCATGCAACGGCACGAGGCCGAGAGGTTCGTCAGCGTGCTCGACTGAGCCGCGCTCGATCGGAACGCCTCCCGCCGGAGCCGGGACGGCTCCGCGAGCCGGGGGCCGCGCCCGCCCCCGGCTCGTCAGGGATCAGGCCCAGAGCTGGCCTTCGAGCGCGGACTCGGCCTCGTCCAGGGTGCCGTGGTAGGCGCCCGTGGACAGGTACTTCCAGCCGCCGTCGGCGACCGGGAAGGCGATGTCGGCGCGCTCGGAGGCCTTGACCGCCTTGGCGGCCATGCCCAGGGCCGCGTGCAGCGACGCGCCGGTGGAGATGCCGGCGAAGATGCCCTCCTGCTCCAGCAGCTGGCGGGTGCGGCGCAGCGCGTCCCCGGAGGTGACCGAGAAGCGGGTGGTCAGGACGCTCGCGTCGTACAGCTCGGGCACGAAGCCCTCGTCGATGTTGCGCAGCCCGTAGACCAAGTCCCCGTACCGGGGCTCCGCGGCGACGATCTTGACTCCGGGGACGTGCTCGCGCAGGAACCGCCCGGTGCCCATCAGGGTGCCGGTGGTGCCCAGGCCCGCCACGAAGTGCGTGATCGTCGGCAGGTCCTCCAGCAGCTCGGGGCCGGTCGACTCGTAGTGCGCGAGCGCGTTGGCCTCGTTGCCGTACTGGTAGAGCATGACCCAGTCGGGGTTCTCGGCGGCCAGGCCCTTGGCCACCCGGACCGCCTCGTTGGAACCGCCCGCGGCGGGCGAGGGGATGATCTCCGCCCCCCACATCCGCAGCAGCTGGCGGCGCTCCTCGGAGGTGTTCTCCGGCATCACGCAGATGATCCGGTAGCCCTTGAGCTTGGCGGCCATGGCCAGCGAGATCCCGGTGTTGCCCGAGGTCGGCTCCAGGATCGTGCAGCCGGGCGTGAGCACGCCGTCCTTCTCGGCCTTGTTCACCATCCACAACGCGGGCCGGTCCTTGATGGAGCCGGTCGGGTTGCGGTCCTCCAGCTTGGCCCACAGCCGGACCTCGGGGGACGGCGACAGGCGGGGCAGGCCCACCAGCGGGGTCCGCCCCACCGAGTCCAGCAGGGAGTCGTAGCGCACGGCTCAGCCGCCGGCGACGGCCGGGAGGACGGTGACCGTGTCGCCGTCGGACACCTGGGTGTCCAGGCCTCCCAGGAAGCGGACGTCCTCGTCGTTCAGGTAGACGTTGACGAAACGGCGCAGGCCCTTCTCGTCGACCAGGCGGCCCCGCAGCCCGGGGTGGCGGGCGTCCAGGTCGCCGAACAGCTCGTCCAGGGTGCCGCCCTTGCCTTCGACGGACTTGGCTCCGTCGGTGAGGTTGCGCAGGATCGTGGGGATCCGGACCTCGATCGCCATCTCGGTGATCTCCATTCAAAAAGTCGTTACGGCTCGGGGACGCGCGTCACCGACAGTCGTAGACGACCTCGGCACGCGAGTGGGAGAAGAGGAAACTCTGGACCATGACTCCGAGTTTACCCGGGTTCGGGTCAGGCGGACTCGTAGGCCTCGACGATCTTCACCTCTTCCTCCGTGATGACGCCGTCCACGATCCGGTAGGAACGGAATTCCGTCTCATTCTCTTCCCGGGTGGAGACCAGCACGTAGTGGGCGCCCGGCTCCGCGGCGTAGGACACGTCCGTCCGGGAGGGGTAGGCCTCGGTCGCGGTGTGCGAGTGGTAGATGACCACCGGCTCCTCGTCCCGGTCGTCCATCTCCCGCCAGACCTTGAGCTGCTCGAGCGAGTCGAAGCGGTAGAAGGTCGGCGAGCGCTCGGCGTTCTCCATGGAGACGAAGCGCTCGGGCCGGTCGCTGCCGACCGGCCCCGCCACCACGCCGCAGGCCTCGTCCGGGTGGTCGGCGCGGGCGTGCGCCGTGATCTGGTCGACGATCTCCTGGGTGATGGTCAGCATGAGCCGCATATTACCCAGGGGGAACATGCCGGGCGGACGCCCGTCTCACTCGCCCCACAGGCAGTGGACCAGACCGTCCTGGAGCTGGGTCAGCCAGTCGTAGGTGACGATCATGGTGTACTCCGGGTCGGCCTCGTCGAGGTCGCGGAACCTGTCCTGGTCGTCCTCCGACAACTCCAGCCGGGTGCCCAGGGCCAGCCGCAGGTCGTTGAGCACCCGCAGCCACGCCTGCGCCTGCTCGGTGTCCAGCGGCACGTCGCCGCTCTCCCCGAGGGTGCGCAGGGCGAGCTCGGAGTCGCGGTCCTTGCCCTCGCGCAGGGACGCCTCGGTGTAGCGGCGGAACTCCCCGGACGCCTCGCCGTCCTCGCGGTAGCCGTCGGGGAAGAGCCTGGCCAGCACCGGGTCGCCGGGGGCCTCGGTGCTCTCGGAGATGCCCAGCTCGGCCAGGCCGGGGTCGCCCTTGGGCAGTTCGTCCAGCAACCGCCGCAGCTGGGTGATGAGGTTGGCCAGCACGGCCTTCTCCATCCGCTCCAGCGACATGCGGACGTTCCCGGAGCCCTTCCTGAAACCGCTGCCCATCAGTCGTCCCGCTTCACTGTCGCCCACAGCCCGTAGGAATGGAGCACCTCGACATTGCGTTCCATCTCCTCCCTCGTCCCGGAGTCGACGACGGCCCTGCCCTTGTGGTGCACGTCCAGCATCAGCTTCTCCGCCTTCTCCCTGGCGAACCCGAACACCGTCTGGAAGACGTAGGTGACGTACGACATCAGGTTGACGGGGTCGTTCCAGACGATGGTCAGCCACGGCAGATCAGGACGGGTCTCCTCGTCCGCATCAGGCCTCTGGACTGTGGCGGGCGCGCTGGTCATCGGATTCTCCCTCCCTCGTTGTCGAACCTACCGGGCGCGGCCGGAGGCATCCCTACCCGTAGTCTGCGAAGAGTGGAAACGCAGAGGTCGGCCGTCGCCGCGGACACGGGTGTGAGCACCGCACTGCTCACTGATCATTATGAACTCACCATGCTCCGGGCCGCCCTGCGCGACGGCACCGCGGCGCGGCACTCCGTCTTCGAGGTGTTCGCCCGGCGTCTGCCGCAGGGCCGCCGGTACGGGGTGGCGGCGGGCACCGGACGGTTCCTCGACGCGCTGGAGCGGTTCCGGTTCGGCGCTTCCGAGCTGGACTTCCTCACCTCCCACGGCGTCGTCGACGACGACACCGCCGCCTGGCTGCACGACTTCCGGTTCGGCGGGGACATCTGGGGTTACGCCGAGGGCGAGTGCTATTTTCCGGGCTCGCCCATCCTGCGGGTGGAAGGGACGTTCGCCGAGACGATCCTGCTGGAGACCCTCGCGCTGTCGATCTTCAACCACGACTGCGCGGTGGCGGCCGCGGCCTCCCGCATGGTCCAGGCCGCCGGCGGCCGCCCGCTGATCGAGATGGGGTCCCGCCGCACCCACGAGAAGGCGGCGGTGGCCGCCGCGCGCGTCGCCTACCTCTGCGGCTTCGCCTCGACCTCGAACCTGGAGGCGGGCCGCGTGCACGGCGTGCCCACCGCCGGGACCTCCGCGCACGCCTTCACGCTCCTGCACGACGACGAGCGGCAGGCCTTCCGGTCCCAGATCGCCGCCACCGGGGAGGACACGACCCTCCTCGTCGACACCTACGACGTGGCGGAGGCCGTGCGCACCGCCGTCGAGCTCGCGGGCCCCCGGCTGGGCGCCGTCCGCATCGACAGCGGGGACCTGCGCGTCGTCGCCGAGGAGGTCCGCCGGCAACTCGACGGGCTCGGCGCCCGCGACACCCGGCTCGTCGTCACCGGCGACCTCGACGAGTACGCCATCGCGGCCCTGGCCGCCGCGCCCTGCGACTCCTACGGCGTGGGGACCTCCCTGGTCACCGGCTCCGGAGCCCCCACGGCCTCCCTCGTCTACAAGCTGGTGGCGCGGGAGGACGTCTCAGGCGCCCTCCTGCCGGTCGCCAAGGCCTCCCCCGGCAAATCCGGTACGGGCGGCCGCAAACACGCCCACCGGCGCTTCCAGGACGGCGTGGCACAGGCCGAGCTCGTCTCCGCCTCGCCTCCGGCGCCCGAGCCCGGCACCGAGGACCGCCCCCTGCAGGTCCCCCTGGTGGCCGCCGGGCGGATCATCGGCCGCGAGCCGCTGGAGGCCGCCCGCGAACGCCACCGCCGCGCCCTCGCCGAACTCCCCCCGACCGCCCTCCATCTCACCAAGGGCGACCCGGCCCTGCCCACCCTCGCCGAACGCTGAGACCCGCCCGCGGCACCAGGAGCGAACATGAGCCGAGCTTTGATCATCGTGGACGTGCAGAACGACTTCTGCGAGGGAGGCTCCCTCGCGGTCGAGGGCGGCGCGGCCCTCGCCTCCGCCATCTCCGGGCACGTGACGGCCCGCCGGGAGGAGTACGCCCACGTGGTGGCCACCCGCGACTTCCACCACGACCCCGGCGACCACTTCTCCGAGGAGCCCGACTACGCCGCCTCCTGGCCCCCGCACTGCGTCATCGGCACCGAGGGCGCGGGCTTCCACCCGGAACTGGAGCTCGACCACGTCGAGGCGGTGTTCAGCAAGGGCCACGGGACCGCCGCCTACAGCGGTTTCGAGGGCGAGACGCACGAGGGCGAGACGCTGGAGGAGTGGCTGAGGTCCCGCGGCGTCACCGAGGTCGACGTCGTCGGTATCGCCACCGACCACTGCGTCCGCGCCACGGCCCTGGACGCCGCGGCCGCCGGCCTGAGCACCACCGTCCTGCTGGACCTCACCGTCGGTGTGTCCCCCGCGACCACCGAACACGCCGTCGAGGAGATGCGGGCCGCGGGTGTCACCCTGCTCCGGGGCGCTTCCCCGGACGGCGATTCGGACTCTTAAGACCGGATCACGCTGCTCGCCGCCTCCCCGGCACGCCGGGGAGGCGCTCCCCCGGGCCACGCGGAAAGCCGCGAGGCGCGGGGACGGCCGTTCAGCTCCTTCTGGACGCCCATTCGCGGACCTTGTCGATGCGGCTCTTGACCTGGGCGGCGGTGGCCTGGGGGATGGCGGGGCCGCCGCAGGCCTGGCGCAGCTCGGTGTGGACGACGCCGTGGGGCTTGCCGGTGCGGTGGCTCCAGGCGCCGACCAGGCCGTTGAGCTCGGCGCGGAGGGCGTGCAGGTCCTCCGCGGCGGTGGTGGACTTCGCCGGCTCCTCCTCGCGGGCGGCGCGCTTGCGCTGGGCGGCCAGCTGGCTGGCCTGGCGCTGGCGCAGGAGCTTGGCGACCTGGTCGGGCTCCAGCAGGCCGGGGATGCCGAGGAAGTCCTCCTCCTCCGCCGAGCCGATCTCGGCCTGGAGGCCGAACTCGCCGCCGTCGAACAGCACCCGGTCGAAGGTCGCGCTGGCCTCCATCGTCTCGAAGGGGATCTCCTCCGACAGGTCGGCGCCGTCGTTCTTGCGGTTCGCCTGCTCCAGCGCCTCGTCGTCCAGGCCGTCCTGCTCGCGCTGCTTGCGGTCCAGGACGTGGTCGCGCTCGCGTTCCAGCTCGGCGGCGTGGCCCATGAGGGTGGGCACGCTCGGCAGGAAGACCGAGGCCGTCTCGCCGCGCTTGCGGGCGCGCACGAAGCGTCCGATCGCCTGGGCGAAGAACAGCGGCGTGGCCGTCGAGGTGGCGTAGACGCCGACGGCCAGGCGCGGGATGTCGACGCCCTCGGAGACCATGCGGACCGCGCACAGCCAGCGGTCGTCCGACTCGCCGAACTTCTTGATCTTCTTGCTCGCCCCGGGGTCGTCGGACAGCACGATGGTGGCGCCCTGCCCGGTGATGCCGCGGATCATCTTGGCGTAGGCGCGCGCCGCCTCGTGGTCGGTGGCGATGACCATCGCCCCGGCGTCCGGCATCACCTTGCGGATCTCGGTGAGCCGCTTGTCCGCGGCCTGGATGACCTGGCGGATCCAGTCGCCCTTGGGGTCGAGCGCGGCGCGCCACGCCTGCGACGTCTGGTCCTGGGTGAGCGGCTGGCCGAGCGTGGCGGTCAGCTCGTCCCCCGCGCGGGTGCGCCAGCGCATCTCCCCCGCGTAGGCCATGAACATGACCGGGCGGACGACGCCGTCGGCCAGCGCGGGACCGTACCCGTAGGTGTAGTCGGCGTGGCTGCGGCGGATGCCGTCGGGCCCCTCCTCGTACTCGACGAAGGGGATCGGGTTGATGTCGGTGCGGAACGGCGTGCCCGACAGGGCGAGCCTGCGGGTCGCGGGCTCGAACGCCTCGCGCACCGCGTCGCCCCAGGACAGGCCGTCGCCCGCGTGGTGGACCTCGTCCATGACGATGAGCGTCTTGCGCGCCTCGGTGCGGTTGCGGTGCAGCGCGGGACGGGCGGCGACGGTGGCGTAGGTGACCGCGACGCCGTGGAAGTCCTTGGCGGTCTTGCCCTGGGCGTTGGTGAACTCGGGATCGATCCTGATCCCGACCCGGGCGGCCGACTCGGCCCACTGGCGTTTGAGGTGCTCGGTCGGGCAGACCACGGTGATGCCCTGGATCGCCCGGCGGTCGAGCAGTTCGCGGGCCAGGCGCAGGGCGAAGGTCGTCTTGCCCGCGCCGGGCGTGGCGACCGTCAGGAAGTCCCGCCGCGGCTCCTGGAAGTAGAGCTCCAGCGCCTGCTGCTGCCAGGCGCGCAGCGATCCGGCGGTTCCCCAGGCGGCCCGCTCCGGGAAGGCGGGGGGCATGTCGGGTGCGGCAAAGGTACTCACGATCCTGAAAGGCTACCGATGCCCGCCGACAGGACACGCCTGGAACGCGGTGGGCACCGTCACGATTATGAGCGCTGCCGCGAGGGGAAGGCGGGGTGGCGGCGTCGCGGCCACAGCAGTCCGTACCAGGTCAGGATCCCTCCGGAGGCCGCCGTGCCCGCCGCGGTGAACGCGAGCGCCGGGGAGATTCCCGTCATCGGAAGTGTCTGCGGCTGCTCCCTCCTCCACCTCGCCCCGGCCGAGACGTTCTTCTTCTTTCGCTTCGCGGCCTTCTTCGGCTCGCGCTTCACCGACCCGTTCCCGGAGGCCGAGCGGCCGGGCGCCCTCTCCCCCGCGACCGCCGAGCCCGTCCGGACGCCGGGGGTCCCGCCCTTGGGAGCCGGGACTCCTCTCTCGGACGCGGGCGGCGCGGGGGACGCGGTCTCGGCCCTGGGTTCGAGAGACGCGGACGCCGTCTCCCGCCCGGCTCCGGGAGCGCCGCCCTTGGCCGGCGGCGGGAAGGCCGTGGCGGTGGAGCAGTCGGCGGTGCGGCGGGCCGAACCGGCGGACTCTCCCGCGGTGTGGACGGCCAGGGCCGTGGTCCGGTCCTCGGGCAGGCGTACCCGGCTGATCACCGTGGTGCCCGCCGGGACCAGCTCGGTGCGCTGGACCTTGCCGTCGACGCGCAGGGCGTACCGCTCGTCGACGGTCCCGGTGTTGGCGATGACGACCGCCACGATCCGGCCGGGACAGCTCACCCCGCTGAAGGTGACGTCCAGATCGGCGGGCAGGATGGCGGCCAGCAACTCCCCGAACACCGATCCCACCTCCCGAAGAGTGATCACTCGATCACTCTCGGTGAACTACCCCCGATCGGCCCGTCCGAACACGTTCTCCCGACGCCTCGGCCACAGACCGCCCCACCACAGGATGATCACACCTGTGATCATCGAGGCGACGCCGGTGGCGATCCGGGCGGCCATCACCGTCTCGTCGGATCCGGTGTTCGGCAGCCGCTCGGCGGCGTCCGGCCGCCCACTCGGCTTCTCCGAGGCGCCCGCCCCGGACTTCGCGCAGTTGAGACGGTAGGTGCGGGCGGCCTGCGGCTCGCCGTCGCGGGTGACCCGGACGACCACTTTCTTGTCCTCGGTGAGCTTCACCGAGGACGACCGCGAGGCGTTCGGACCCAGCCGGTCGGCCAGCACGATCGAGCCGTTCCGGGTGATGGCGTACCCCTGGCCCGTCCCGGTGTCATTGGTGACCTTCACCGTCACCCTGTCGCTCGGGCAGTCCACCTTCCCGAAGGACACCGTCAGCGGGCGCGCGGCCGGCGCGGACGTCGTCGGGACTGGGGCCGGCGTGCTCGTGGCGGGCCCCGGGACCGGGGTCGTCTTCGTGGGGGCCGGCGTGGCCGTCTTGGTGGGCGTCGGCGTCGCCGTCTTCGTGGTCGGCGCGGCCGTGGGGGAGGCGCTGCGGCTCGGGCTCGCCGAGGCGGGCGGCGGAGTCCCGGTCGGGGGCGATCCCGTCGCGGAGGGCGAGGGATCCGTCGTGGAGGAGGCGTCCGAGGTGCTGTTCCCGCCCGTGAAGGCGGGGATCACGATCAGCGCTCCTATCACGAAGAAGATCGCTGCAATGATCACCCTGACCGGCTGCATCCCCGCGCCTCCCGAGAGCATCGCTTGATCGTTTCTTTACCCCCCATTGTGACGGTTACGCCCCGGTTCGGTGGGCGCAATGCCCTCACCGCTCTCCGCACGGCGTGTCCGCGGCCCCTCCGGACAGGCGATGATGGAGGCCATGCGGGAACAGGAGGACGACATCCGGCCCGGCCGTCTCTTGGTGGCCACCCCGATCCTGGCGGATCCCAACTTCCGGCGCAGCGTGGTCCTCGTCGTCGACCACGGCCCCGAGGAGGGCACCCTCGGCGTGGTGCTGAACCGGCCCACCGAGGTCGCGGTCGGGCAGATCCTGCCGCCCTGGGCCGGGCTGGCCAGCGGCCCTGACGTGGTGTTCCAGGGCGGTCCGGTGGGGATGGACAGCGCCCTGGCGCTGGCCCGCCTGCCCGGCACGGACGAGCCGCTCGGCTGGCGGGCCCTGGACGGCGTTCCGGCGGTGGCCCGCATCGGGCTGGTCGATCTGGACGGCCCCCCGTCGCTGCTGGCCGACGGCATCGACGGCCTCCGGGTCTTCGCCGGCTACGCCGGATGGGGGCCTGGCCAGCTCCGGTCAGAGATCGCGGAGGGCAGCTGGTACGTGCTCACCGCGGAGCCGGGCGACGTGTTCGCCGAGGCGCCCGGGGAGCTCTGGAAGGCGGTGCTGCGCAGGCAGGGAGGGGACCTGGCCTTCGTCGCGACGTATCCCGAGGATCCGTCACTAAACTGAACGGATGAGCGATCCGACTTACGAGCCCGGGCAGGGCGGCACGGGAACGATGATCAAGCCGGACACCGATGTCCGTCCGGACCTGTCCCACGGTGACGGCGACCACGAGCGCTTCGCGCACTACGTGAAGAAGGCCAAGATCACCGAGAGCGCGCTCACCGGCACCCCGGTGATCGCGCTGTGCGGCAAGGTCTGGGTGCCCAACCGCGACCCGAAGAAGTTTCCGGTCTGCCCGGAATGCAAGGAGATCTACGAGGGGTTCAGCTCCGGCGACTCCGAGGAGTGAGCGTTTCGCTCCGCCCGCCGCGGTCGTGATCATGTAACCTGCCTGCAAATTCAGCTTCAGCGCACGGCAGGTCGGGGGACGGATGCGGCGAGGCGTTGCGGTCATGATCACGATCACGGCGGTGGCGGCCTCCGCCACCGCCGCCTCGGCGCCCGGGCAGGCGGGCTCCGAGACCGGCTGCGCCCCCGGGAGCACGGCCCGGCAGGCCCGCTTCGCGGGCGACGCGCCCGCGACCGACCCGCTCTTCGTCTCCAAGAGCATCACCGCGCTGGACCGGCGGGTCCCCGGCCGGGCGCCCGCCACCTTCACCGTCCCGGTGGCCTTCCACGTGATCACCGACGCCGCCGGCAAGGGGCACCCCGGCCGGGACCGCGTCGACAGGCAGATCGCCACCCTCAACGACGCCTACGGCGGCAGGGCGGGCGGCGCTGACACCGGCGTGCGGTTCCGGCTGATGTCCGTCGACACGCTGGCGAACGACACCTGGTTCAAGCAGCCCCACCGGCACGAGCGCGACTACAAGATCCTGCTGCGCAAGGGCGGCCCGGAGACCCTCAACCTCTACAGCGCCGCCGTCGGCACCGAGGTGCTCGGCCACTCCACCTTCCCCGAGGTGCAGAAGGCCGAGCCCATCCTGGACGGCGTGATCATCGACCACCGCAGCCTGCCCGGCGGCCCCTTCCCGCACTTCAGCCTCGGCTACACCGCGGTCCACGAGGTCGGCCACTGGCTCGGCCTGTTCCACACCTTCGAGAACGGCTGCGGCTCCCCCGGAGACGGCGTCGAGGACACCCCCGACGAGGCGACCCCCACCGAGGGCTGCCCCAAGGGCAAGGACACCTGCACGGCGGCCGGGCTCGACCCGGTGCACAACTTCATGAACTACTCGTGGGACGACTGCATGAGCGAGTTCACCCCCGGCCAGGCGTCCCGGATCCAGCGCAGCTGGCAGGCCTACCGCAGGACCTCCACCGCGGCGGCGGCCGCGGAGCTCGCCCGCAGGTCGCCCCAGGCCGGGGTCTCGCCGGCGCCCGCGGCTCCCGCCGCCTGACGGGCCGTCACTCCTCGTCGTAGGTCTTCCGGCCGCCCGCGGCCTCCCGCACGGCGGCCGCGACGGCCGTGGTGACGTCGGGGTGGAAGACGCTGGGGACGATGTAGTTGGGACCGAGCTCGGCGTCGGTGACCACCTCGGCCAGCGCCTGGGCGGCGGCCACCAGCATGTCCAGGTTGATCACGTCGGCCTGGGCGTCCAGCAGCCCGCGGAAGACCCCGGGGAAGGCCAGCACGTTGTTGATCTGGTTCGGGTAGTCGCTGCGGCCGGTGGCGACCACGGCGGCGTGCTCCCGGGCGTCGTCCGGGCTGACCTCCGGCTCGGGGTTGGCCAGCGCGAACACGATCGCGTCCGGGGCCATGCCCGCGACGTCGTCGCCGGTGAGGATGCCGGGCGCCGAGACTCCGACGAAGACGTCCGCGCCCTTGACCGCGCCCTTGAGGTCGCCGTCGTAGCCCTCGGCGTTGGTGTGCTCGGCGATCCACCGCAGCGAGCCGTCCATGCCTTCGCGGCCCCGGTGGACGGAGCCGTGCATGTCGCAGACGATGACGTTCTTCGCCCCGGCGTGCAGCAGCAGCTTGAGGATGGCGCTGCCCGCCGCGCCCGCGCCCGCCATCGCGATCCGGACCTCGCCCAGGTCCTTGCGGACGACCCGCAGCGCGTTGGTGAGCGCCGCCAGCACGCAGATCGCGGTGCCGTGCTGGTCGTCGTGGAAGACCGGGATGTCCAGCAGCTCCCGCAGCCTCGCCTCGATCTCGAAGCAGCGCGGCGCGGAGATGTCCTCCAGGTTGATGCCGCCGAAGCCGGGGGCGATGCACTGGACGATCCGCACGATCTCGTCGGTGTCCTGGGTGTCCAGGCAGATCGGCCAGGCGTCGATCCCGGCGAAGCGCTTGAACAGCGCGGCCTTGCCCTCCATGACCGGCATGGCGGCCTCCGGGCCGATGTTGCCCAGGCCCAGCACGGCCGAGCCGTCGGTGACCACCGCGACGCTGTTGCGCTTGATCGTCAGCCGGCGGGCGTCCTCCTTGTTGCGCGCGATCGCCAGCGAGACCCGGGCCACGCCCGGGGTGTAGGCCATCGAGAGTTCCTCGCGGTTGCGCAGCGGGACCTTGGACTGCATCTCGATCTTGCCGCCGAGGTGCATGAGGAAGGTGCGGTCGGAGACCTTGTGCACCTTCACCCCGTCGATCGACTCCAGCACCCCGACGATCGCCTCGGCGTGCTCGGTGTCGCGGGTGGCGATGGTGACGTCGATGCGCAGCGTGTCCGTCGCCGCCGTGTTCACGTCCAGCGCGGTCACCACGCCGCCCGCGTGCTCCACGTGGTGGGTGATCCCGCTGACGGCCTTGCCTCCGGCGGGGACCTCGAGGCGGACGGTGATCGAATACGACACGCTCGGCGCGGTGGCCACGGGGAATCTCCTCAACTCGAGAAAGACGAGAGCCCTGACATGGCTTCTGACACATGCCGGGGGCTGTCTCGAGGATACGCCCGAACGCGGCGCCCCCCGACCACCGGGATGAAAG
Source organism: Actinocorallia aurantiaca (assembly GCF_039533685.1). NCBI lineage: Bacteria > Bacillati > Actinomycetota > Actinomycetes > Streptosporangiales > Thermomonosporaceae > Actinocorallia > Actinocorallia aurantiaca. The sequence goes on from NZ_BAAATZ010000004.1 coordinate 37,925, forward strand.
AAGCGACGAAATTTCCAAACGGCTCAGAAAGGAACTGATTCAGAGCGGCGCCGTCTTGCAATTCGGCGCCGCTCCGGGAAGGCCCGGGCTCAGAACAGGGCGGCCTGCAGCGCCCTCCGCGCCTTCGCCACCCGGGGGTCGTCGCCCGGCAGCGCCTCGAACAGGCCCAGCAGGTGCACCCGCGCGGCGTTCTTCTCCTCGCCCGCGCTGGAGCGCACCACCGACAGCAGCAGCTCGAACGCGCCCTCCACGTCGCCCTGCAGCAGCCGGACGTCCGCCTCCTTCAGCGGGTCGGCCTCCACCTGCGCCTGGTCGTAGTCCTTGACCCGCAGGGTCAGTTCGGTGAGCGTCAGCCTGCGCTTGGCCGCCTCGTCCCTCGGGTTCGCGGCCAGGACCTCGCGGAACGCCTCGGCGGCGGCCTCGAAGTCACCGCGGGCCAGGGCGTCCTCCGCCGCGGCGTGCGCCGGGTCGACCGCCTCCTCCTCCTGGAGGGGCTCGGCGCCCTCGGGCGCCTCGCCCAGCAGGCCCTGCTCCTTGAGCGCGGCGAACAGCTCGGCCGTCGCCGCCCGGAGCTCCGCCTCCGGCGGGACGCTGTTGAGGAACGGCATCATCTGGCCCTGGACGACGACGCCGACGAACGGCAGCCGCTGCACCCTCATCTGCTGGAGGTAGCCCTGCAGCTGCTGGTTGACCTCGATGTCGATCGTGGCCAGGTACCAGGAGCCGCCGCCCTCGGCGACCAGCTTCTCCAGGTCCGCCACGAGCGCGTCGCAGGACGGCTCGTTCTCCACCACGAACGCGACCATCACCGGCGTCCTGAGGGAGCGCTCCACCACCTCCGCGCTGAACGTCGCGTCGGTCGCCTCGAAGGAGTACCGCGCTTCCCGCCCGCCGCCCCCGGCCTGCGCGGCGCGCTCCTGCTGCTTCTTCGCCGCCGCTGCCCGGGCGGCGAGGTCGACGGCGCCGTGCAGGGAGAAATCACGCTTCTGCATACGACCCATCCTGCCGTATCCGAGGGGGGACTCGTACGCTCCACCCCGCACCGACCCTCCCCCGTCTGTTTTCCTCCGGCCTGTCCGACACGGCCCCGCGCACCGGAGGCGACGCCGGACGCGACATCGCCGAGAGTGACCAAAAGACCGCTGACAGCGATGGCCAAGCGTCGCTATAGTTCCGCTGTCGATGCGTGATGCGCGGGCAAAAGGCCAGGCTGCGCGGGGTTTGGCGCGCACTGGAACGAGCCCGCGAGGGACGCGCCCGCATCGCGAGGATCGAGGGGGATTGACAGAGTGATCGTGGAGACTTCCGCGATCGTGGCGAGGGGGCTGGGGGTACGGCGCGGCGGACGGTGGGTGCTGCGTCCGGCCTCCTTCGGCCTGCCGGAGGGGATGGTCGGCATCGCCGGCCCGGACCCGTCCGACCGGTCCGACCTGCTCGCCACGCTCGCGACGCTGCGCCGCCCGTACGCCGGCCGGCTCGAGGTGCTCGGCCTCGACACCCGGGCCCGCTCGGCCCTGCGCCGGCTGCGCACCCGGATCGGCTTCCTGCCCGCCCGGACCCGCTGGGCCGACGGGTTCACGGTGCACGACCTGGTCTCCTACGCCGCCTACTACCAGCGCCGCCCTCCCTCGTCCGTCCGGGACGTCCTGACCGCGCTGGAGCTGTCCGACGTCGCCGCCTGGACGTTCGGCGACCTGCCGCCGGACCTGCGCGTGCGCGCCGGGCTGGCCGCCGCCTGCGTGCACCGGCCGCGGATCGCCTTCCTTGAGGAGCCGTTCGGCGCCCTGGGCGACGCCGCGCGCGCCGAGCTCGTCCCGCTGCTGACCGCGCTGGCCCCCACCGTGGTCGTCACCGCTCCCGAACCGGGGTGGCTGGTCCCCTGGTGCGACCACGTCCACCTGCTGGAGCGCGGCCGGCTCGCCCCGGCGGGGGAGGCGCCCGCGCCGGGAGCGAGGGAGCGCCCCGAACCGAAGCCGCGCCACGGCCACTGGCACCTCGTCCGCCGGCCCCAGCGCATGATCCGCCGGGCGGCGGTGCCGCGGGCCTGAACCCGCGGGAGGGCACGGCCGCCTCGACGGCGGGGGCGGGAACGGAGCGGTGGCGACGAGGGGGTGAGCGGTGTCTGATCTGACACGGGCCGTACGGCCCGCACGGATCGCGCGGGTGGCCCGGGTGGTGCGGGTGGACGCCCGGCGGGGCTCGCTGCTGACCGCCGTGCCGCTGCTGGCCCTGCTCGGCGCGGTGGCCGGCTGGCACGAACTGCCGCAGGGGTTCCGCGACTGGGACAGCGTGGTGGGGGCCGCGGAGGCCTCGGTGCGCTGGATCGGCCCGGTCGTGGCGGGCCTGGCCGCGTGGACCGGCATGAGCGGCCGCCGTCTCGACTACCTGCGGGCGCTGACCGCCCGGTCCCCCGCCGCCGCCCCGCTGCACGACCTGGCGCTGCTGAGCGCGGTGGCGCAGTCCGGCTACCTGGCGGGCGCCCTGACGGTGGCGGCCCCCGTGCTGGCCGACGGCGGTTTCCGCGAGGCGCACCTGCTGGGCATCCTGGCCGGGGCGGGGAGCCTCTCCCTGTTCACGGTGGCCGGCTACCTGGCGGGCCTGTCCTGGGCCCACCCGCTGGCCGTGGTCCTCGTGACGGCCACGGCCGCGGGCTGGGCCGCACTGCGTTCCGGGGAGTCCTGGACGGTGCTGCTGCCGCCCTCCCGGCTCGGCCCGATCGACCTCTTCGACATCCTGCGCCCGGGCGTGCTCGCCGCCCAGCTGTGCTGGGCCGCGGGGCTGACCGCCGCCCTCGTGCTCGGCCATCTGGCCTGGATCACCCGGCGCGGCCTCCTGCTCGTCGGAGTCGTCCTCTCCCTGGCCGTGACCGCCCTGTGCACGGCCCGCATCCACGCCGCGGACGGGGTGGCCAGCCGTCCCTCGGAGGTGCGGTACGCCTGCCGCCACTGGCCGGTGAGCGTCTGCGTCCACCCCTCGCTCGCCGAGGCCCTGCCGGTGCTCAGCGCCGCCGTCGCGCCTCTGGCCGCCCGGTTGTCGGGCACTCCCGACGCCATCGTCCGGATCGAGCAGCGCGCCGGCCGCGAACCCGCGTTCTTCGACGGCGGGACCGTCGGGTTCCACCTGCCCGACCTCTCCCCCGGCTACGAGCGCCGCGCCGTCCACGAGATCGAGTCCACCCTCACCCGCTGCCCCTTCGCCCCCACCGGCCTCCAGGCCCAGGTCAGCGCCTGGCTGCGGGACGACCCCGTCCCCCGCCTCCCCGACACCCCCTTCACCCGGTGGACGGAGCGCCAGCGCCGTGCCTGGTTCGCCCTGCGCTATCCCGACTTCCAGTCCTGCGACCTCACCGCGTCATACTTCTTCTAGACCCGCTTCCGCCGGCGGGCCCGTCTTCATCCGAACGTTTCCAGGCTCGCGGAATAGGTGGACCGTCTCAGGGAATACGCAGGGCATGAACCCCTCGAAAACGGCACTTTTCGTGAAGACCGGCGTGGTCGTCATGACGCTGGCCGTGCTGTACGCGGTGGCCCAGAGCATGAGCTGGCTGCCCGACTGGACGAACCCGTTCGGTGAGCGCACGAAGGACCGGTCAGGGCCGGTGGTGCTGCAGTCGATCCGCGACCTGTCGCGGTACGAGGCGGCGACGGGACAGTTCCAGGTGGTGGTGGACCTGGAGAAGGACGCGAAGTTCCTGCCCAGCTCGGTCCGGGGCGAGCGGACGCTGTTCGTCGGGGTGGGCACCGTGGACGCGTACGTGGACTTCTCCAAGATCGCCGACGGCGCGGTGAAGATCAACGCCGAGCGCACCGAGGCGACGATCACGCTGCCCGCGGCCCAGCTGGAGGAGACCTCGCTGGACACCGACGAGTCCCGGGTGTTCGCCACCCAGCGGGGCATCTTCGACCGGCTCGGGGACTTCTTCTCCGGCAACCCCAACGACCAGCAGAAGATGTACCAGCTGGCCTCGCAGAAGATCCAGGAGGCCGCGGGCGGGAGCGGGCTCAAGGAGCGCGCGGACGCCAACACGAAGCTGATGCTGGAGAACCTGCTGAAGGCGCTGGGCTTCGAGAAGGTGACGGTCGTCCAGACCCCGGCGCAGCAGTGAACGCGGAGGGCCGGGGGCATCGGCCCCCGGCCCTCCGCGAAGGTCAGACCTTGATGACCAGGGCGTCGCCCTGGCCGCCGCCGCCGCACAGGGCGGCCGCGCCGGTGCCTCCGCCGCGGCGCTTGAGCTCGTAGGCGAGGGTCAGCACCACCCGGGCGCCGGACATGCCGATCGGGTGGCCCAGCGCGATGCCGCCGCCGTTGACGTTGACGATGTCGGGCGAGAGGCCGAGATCGGCCATCGACTGCAGGCCGACCGAGGCGAACGCCTCGTTGATCTCCACCAGGTCGAGGTCGGAGACGGACAGCCCGGCCTTGCCCAGCGCGTGGGTGATCGCGTTGGACGGCTGGGAGTGCAGCGAGTTGTCCGGGCCCGCCACGTTGCCGTGGGAGACGATCTCGGCCAGCCAGGTCAGGCCCAGCTCCTCGGCCTTGGCCTTGGACATCACCACGACCGCGCAGGCGCCGTCGGAGATCTGCGAGGAGGAGCCCGCGGTGATCGTGCCGCTCCGGTCGAAGGCGGGGCGCAGCCGGCCCAGCGACTCGGCGGTGGTGTCGGGGCGCACGCCCTCGTCGTCCTTGAAGACCACCGGGTCGCCCTTGCGGGACGGGATCTCCACCGGCACGATCTCCTCGGCCAGCAGCCCGTTCTTGATCGCGGCGGCGGCCCGCTGGTGGGAGCGGGCGGCGAACTCGTCCTGCGCCTCGCGGGTGATGCCCAGCTTCGCGTTGACCCGCTCGGTGGCCTCGCCCATCGCGCAGTTCTCGAAGGCGTCGGTCAGGCCGTCGTAGGCCATGTGGTCGAGCACCTCGATGGAGCCGTACTTGTAGCCCGCGCGCGACTTGGGCAGCAGGTGCGGGGCGTTGGTCATCGACTCCATGCCGCCGGCCACCACGATGTCGAACTCGCCGGCCCTGATCAGCTGGTCGGCCAGCGCGATCGCGTCGAGGCCGGACAGGCAGACCTTGTTGATCAGCAGGGAGGGCACGTTCATGGGGATGCCGGCCTTGACCGCGGCCTGACGCGCGGGGAGCTGGCCGGCGCCCGCCTGCAGCACCTGGCCCAGGATCACGTACTGGACGTCGGAGCCCTGGATCCCGGCCCGCTCCAGGGCCTCCTTGACGGCCAGGCCGCCCAGGTCGGCGGCGCTGAAGTCCTTGAGGGAGCCCTGCAGTCGCCCGATGGGCGTGCGGGCACCGGCGACGATGACAGACGACATAACAGGGGGCCTCCCGGGACAGCGGTTCTTCCGTTTGCCACGATACCCAGGGAGTGCATCGGACCTTTCTGGAGGGGGCTGAACCATGCTGAGCCGTATCGACCACATCGGCATCGCCTGTCACGACCTCGACGCGACCGTCGAGTTCTACAAGAAGACCTACGGGTTCACCGACGTCCACTTCGAGGTGAACGAGGAGCAGGGCGTGCGCGAGTGCATGCTCAAGATCAACGCGACCGGCGACGGCGCCGCGTCCTACATCCAGCTCATCACCCCGACCCGGCCGGACTCGACGGTGGCCAAGTGGCTGGAGAAGAACGGCGAGGGCGTGCACCACATCGCCTTCGGCACGGACGGCTCGGACGTCCAGGAGGAGGCCGACGGGATCGCGGCCAAGGGGGTCCGGGTCCTCTACGACGCTCCGCGCCGGGGTTCGATGGGATCGCGGATCACCTTCCTGCACCCCAAGGACTGCCACGGGGTGCTCACCGAACTGGTGCAAAAAGCCTCTGAAGCCTGAGTCATCCAGGAGTGCCTGTTTCGTGACGTGATCGAAACCACGTGGTCACGCACCGGGTTTTCCGTTGGCGTTTATCCCTAATTGTCCGTTCTACCGGAGCGTAGGGAAGGTATGAAGTAGGCCATACGGGGGCTCCGAAGAACGTAACAAATAGGACAATCCACGCAGTGCGTTCAGATGAGCCCCCAACACGGCAGCAGCCGGAGTACGCTGCTCTCGCCGGAAGAAGGTCTGAGCCAGCAGCCAGGCGATCAACCGGTCTGTGAGACACACACCAGAACCCCGGCCGCACTCGTCACACCAGGATTGAGCCTCCATGCAGTCCGACATCGACGCCCAGCTCAGCAACTTCCTCGAAGACAGCAACTCTTCAGAGTCCAAAGAATTCGACGTGGTGCTCAGGGGCTACGACCGGCACCAGGTCGACGAGCACATCAAGGTGCTCGACAACAAGGTGCGCCAGCAACTCGACAAGTCCGAGGCGCTCCAGCGGGAGCTGCGGGACGCCCACCGGCAGCTCCAGGAGCAGGAGCGCCCGACCTACTCCGGTCTCGGCGCCCGCATCGAGCAGCTGCTGCGCCTGGCCGAGGAGCAGGCCACCGAACTCGTCGGCGCCGCCCGCTCCGAGGCCAACGAGATCAAGGCCGCCGCGAAGGTGGACGCCGCCGAACTGCGCGCGACCGCCGAGAACGACGCCGCCGAACTGCGCGCCACCGCCCAGCGCGAGGGCGACGACATGCGCAACACGGCCGAGCGCGAGGCCGAGGAGGTGCGTACCGCCGCCCGCCGCGAGGCCGACGAGCTGACCTCCACCACCGAGCGCGAGGTCGCCAAGCTCCGCGCCACCGCCGACCACGAGGTCGCCGAGAAGCGGGCCACCGCCGAGCGTGAGATCGCCAAGCTCCGCACCACCACCGAGCGCGAGGTCGCCCAGCTGCGCGCCTCGACCAAGCGCGAGCGCGACGAGATCCTCACCACCGCCAAGCGCCAGGCCGACGAGATGCGCGCGCAGGCTCAGCGCATCCTGGAGGAGTCGGAGGCCCAGCGCGCCCAGGCCGAGGCCGAGTTCGAGATCCAGCTCGCGGCCCGCCGCGAGGAGGCCGACCGCCAGGACGCCGAGCGTCACGCCGCCGCCCAGGCCGCCACCCAGAAGCTGGTCGCCGAGGCCGAGCAGCGCGCCTCCTCCGCCGAGCAGCGCGCCGCCAAGGCCACCCAGCAGGCCGAGCAGACCCGCCGCGAGGCCGACCAGCACGCCAAGCAGCTGATGGCCAACGCGCGCAAGAACTCCGACAACGTGATCTCCGAGGCCAAGGCGCAGGCCGAGCAGCTGCTCGCCGAGACCAAGGCCGAGGCCGAGCGCATCCGCACCGCCGCGCAGCGCCAGGTGGACGAGCTCACGCGTCAGCGCGACTCCATCACCAGCCACCTCAACCAGCTGCGCCAGCTCATCGGCGGGGTCTCCCCGGTCATGGGCGGTCCGGAGGCGGTCGCCGCCCCCGAGCCCGCTCCGGCCGTCGCCGCCCCCGAGCCCAAGCCGGCTCCCGCGGCCAAGCCCGCGGCGTCCGCCGCGTCCTCGAAGAAGGCGTCCCAGGACGACGACGACTGGTGGCAGGAGTAGTCTCCCGTTACCGCACGCTGTAGAAAGAGAGCCTGAGGCCAGAACGGCCTTAGGCTCTCTTGCGTCTACAGCTGTGGACACACCGGGTGCGAGGAGAGACCGAGTGCAGGAAAAGACCCCCCCGCCGGACGCGGTGCCCGACGAGCCCGCCGCCGAACCCGGACAGGTGGAAGTCGTCCCCCGGCCCGCCGGGGAGTCCGCTCCGGACGGGCCCTTCCACCCCGACCCCATCACCGACATGGAGCAGCGCCGCCGCGAGGCGGGGGTCACCGACCAGCTCCCCTTCGGCCTGCTCGGCCGCCCGCTGGGCCGCTTCAACCCGTTCTCCCTCGGCTTCACCGGAGCGCTCGGCGTCATCGTCGCCCTGCTGCTGTTCGAGGCGGTCCAGAGCGCCAAGCACGTGCTGCTGCTCATCCTGGTCTCGCTGTTCCTGGCGGTGGGACTGAACCCGGCGGTGGAGCGGCTGGTGCGGGTGGGGCTGTCCCGCGGCAAGTCCGTCGGCCTGGTGTTCCTCGCGGTGCTGCTGTTCTTCACCGCCTTCGGCTGGGCGCTGGTGCCGCCCATCGTGACGGAGATCTCGCACTTCGCCGGCGAGATCCCCACCTACCTCACCCAGCTGCAGAACAACCGCCAGATCGCCGAGTGGGACACCAAGTACAAGCTGCTGGAGAAGGCGCAGGAGAAACTCAGCGAGTCGGACTTCCAGAAGAACGTCGCCGACTGGGCGCTCAGCGTCGGCAAGGGCACGCTGTCGGCCATCTTCAACACCTTCACGGTGCTGATCCTGACGCTGTACTTCCTGGCGGGCCTGCCGCAGATCAAGATGTTCTTCTACCGGTTCACCCCGCGCTCGCGCCGGGCCCGGGTCGCGCTGCTGGGCGACGAGATCCTCGACCAGATCGGCAACTACGTCGGCGGCGCCTTCACCGTCGCGACCATCGCGGGGATCAGCGCCTACCTCTTCCTGGCGATCGCCGGTGTTCCCTACGCCGCGGCGCTCTCCCTGATCGTGGCGCTGACCGGTCTCATCCCCATGGTCGGCGCGACGATCGGCGGCGTCCTGGTGACCATCGTCGGCTTCCTCACCGGACTGCCCGAGGGCATCGCCTGCGCGGTCTTCTTCGTCGTCTACCAGCAGCTGGAGAACTACCTCATCTCGCCGCGCATCATGGAGCGCTCGGTGGACGTGCAGCCGGCCGTGACGGTCGTCGCCGCCCTCATCGGCGGCGCCCTGATGGGGGTCATCGGCGCGCTGCTGGCCATCCCCACCGCGGCCGCGATCTCCCTCATCATCCGCGAGGTGGTGCTGCCCCGCCAGGACGCCAAGTAGCCGGGCCGCGGCTTCAGGGGGTGGAGCGGGCCACCGCCGCGACGAACTCCGCGACGGCCTGGTCGAACAGGTCGGGCTGCTCGATCGGGGTGAGGTGGCCGGCCCGCGGGATGACGGTCAGCTCGGCGTTCGGGAGGGCCTCGGCCATGGTGCGGGCGTCGTCCTCGGTGGCCAGCCGGTCCTCCGAGCCCACGATGACCAGGGCGGGCACCTTGACGCCGCGCAGGGTGTCCGTCGAGTCGGGCCGTGCCGCCATCGCCCGCTGCGCCCAGGCCGCGGCCTTCGGCGGCGCCGACTGCACCAGCCCGCGCACCCGCCCGTAGACGAGGGCGCGCTGGTGCATCGTGGTCGGGCCGAGCAGGCCGGGGAGCACCTCTTCGACCAGCACGTCCGGCCGGTTCTCGGCGGTGAGCCGCTCGGCCATCCGCAGCCGCTTCTCCCTCGCCTCCCCGGTGTCGGCGGAGGCCTTGGTGTCGGCGAGGACGAGCCCGCGGACCCGGTCGGGGTGGCGGCGGCACAACGCCATCGCGACGTAGCCGCCCATCGACACCCCGCCGATGACGGCGCGGCTGATGTTCCTGGCCTTCAGCAGCGCGGCGACGTCGTCGGCCATCACGTCGACGGACGGTTCCGCGTCGCCGAGCACCGAGCCGCCGAATCCGCGCAGGTCGGGGGTGACGATCCTGAAGCGGGACGCGAGGTGTTCGCGCTGCGCCAGCCACATCGCCGATGACAGGGGAAACGCGTGCAGCAGTACGAGTGGAGTCCCCTGCCCGACATCCCGTGCGTACAACTGCATCAGAGCAGCCCTCCCAGTCACCTTGAACGCGGTTCGGCTCAGGTCTCAGTACCCGCACCGGCGTCGGCTCATCTGTCCGTGGCCGCGATCGGACGTTTCCCGGCTTCCGGGAACAGGCGGTTCAGGGGAGTTCGGTCGGCAGCGGCCAGGCGTCCGGCGCCACGTGCCTGACGATCTCGTCGAGCACCACCCGGACGGACGGCTCCCCCACCCACAGGTGCTTGGCGCCGGGGAACCCGATGACCTCGGCCTGCGGGACCCGGGCGAAGCGGGCGGCGGCCTCGTCGGGCCGCAGGTAGTCGTCCAGTTCCGGCACGAGCGCCACGAGCGGGCGGCCGTCGGCGGCCCAGGCGTCCAGGTCTCGGTCGGTGGCGCGGTGCAGCGGCGGAGAGAGCAGGATCGCGCCCCTGACCAGGGGGTCCAGGCCCCACTTGAGGGCCAGTTCGGTGCCGAAGGACCAGCCGACCAGCCAGGGGTTCGGAAGGTCGTGGTACTCGGCGAACTCCAGCGCCGCGGCCACGTCGTACCGTTCGCCCTCGCCGCCGTCGAACGCCCCCTGCGAGGTTCCGCGGTCGGAGGTCGTGCCCCGGGTGTTGAACCGGAGCACCGCCAGGCCGGCCAGTGACGGAAGCCGGTTGGCGGCCTTGCGCAGCACGTGGCTGTCCATCATGCCGCCGTGGGTGGGCAGCGGGTGCAGGCAGACCAGGGTCGCCGCGGGGGGCCCGTCCTCGGGCCGGGCCACTTCGCCGACCAGTTCCAGCCCGTCGGCGGTGTGCAGGGTGATGTCCTCGCGGTGCGCGGGCAGCACCGTGCTCGCCCTGATCTCGGTCGTCACCTTCTGGGTCCTCTCCGCAGCCGGGCCTGCCAGCAGGGCCGGTGCCAGTGCCTTCGGTCGTCCGGCCCGCCGCGGTCGGCGGGCCAGGCGACCAGGTGCGCCGTCCGGGGCGAGATCTCCTGGTCGCAACCGGGGCAACGGTAGGTCTTCAGCGCGGCGGAGGCGAGGATCGTGCGGACGTGCCATTCGCCGTCCGGCTCTCGCCGGGTCTCCTGGATCCCGTAGGACCAGGGGCCTCCCATGTCCCGACCCGCACGACCGTCTCGCCTGTTCTTCCGCGCACACACGGTTTCTAGGCTATTGCTCCCACTGACCCCGGTTGCGCAGTTCGGTGATCGGCCCCACGGGGAAGCCGCAGCCGAGGGTCATCGCCGCGTCGGCCGAGTCCGCGTCGCAGTAGCCGCTGCGCACCATCTCGGCGGCGTCCTGGAGGTAGGGGCCGTAGAGCCGCTCGGAGACCTCCGCGGAGGCCTTGCCCTCGACCGCGTTGACGACGCTTCCGGAGCCGACCTTCTCGTAGGTGTAGAAGCCGCGGCCGGTCTTGCGGCCGAGCGCGCCCTCGGCGACCAGGGAGCGCAGCAGCGCCGCCGGCTCGTGGCGGGCCTCGCCGGAGTCGCGGTGGATGGCCTCCAGCACCTCCAGGCAGGTGTCGAGGCCGATGAGGTCCATCAGGGTGAGCGGGCCCATGGGCAGCCCGATCGCCGTCATGGAGGCGTCGATGTCCTCCTTGCCCGCCTCGCCGGACTCCAGCAGCCGGGCGGCGGGGCCGAGGTAGCCGAAGAGCAGCCGGTTGGCGACGAACCCGGCGCGGTCCCCGATGGTGACGGGAGTCTTGCCCAGGTCGCGGACCAGTTCGGTGACGGCGGAGACGAACTCCGGCCGCGACCGCTCGGTGCCGATGACCTCGACCAGCTTCATCACGGGGGCGGGGTTGAAGAAGTGCACGCCGACGATCGAGTCCGGACGGGTGGTCGCGGCGGCGATCTCGGTCACCGAAAGGGACGAGGTGTTGGTGGCCAGCACCGCGTCCGGGCCGCAGACCTTGTCGAGCTCCGCGAAGACCTTCTCCTTCAGGTCGATGCGCTCGGGCACCGCCTCGATCACCAGGTCGCAGTCGGACAGGGCCGCGAAGTCGGTGGAGAAGACGACGCGCCCGAGGATCTCCGCCTGCGCCTCCTCGCTGAGCCTGCCGCGCTTGACCGCGCGTCCGGTCGAGGCCTCGATGTTGCCCCGGCCCCGCTCCAGCGCCGCGTCGTTGATCTCGACGCCGACGGTCTCGACGCCCCCGCGCGCCAGTACCTCGGCGATCCCGGCACCCATGGTGCCCAGCCCGACCACACCCACCTTGCGGAAACCCATGTCATTCCCTTCCAACGGTTCTGGGTGAAGTCTCGCAGACGCCCCGCCGGGGCATGCCAGGGAGCATGCGCTTTGCTCTCTTCCTCCCCTCCGGGCAGTGGCCGGGCCGCTCCCCCGGCGCGGCTCTGGCACGGACGGTCGGGCTGGCCCGGCTGGCCGAGGAGTACGGGTTCGACGACGTGTGGCTGGCCGAGCACCATTTCATGGGCTACGGGGTCTGCCCGTCCCCGGTCGTCCTGGCCGGGCATCTGCTGGGCGCGACCAGCCGGATCGGGGTGGGCACCGGGGTGGCGGTGCTGCCGGCCCGGCATCCGGTGGCGCTGGCGGAGGAGGCCGCACTGCTGGCCTCGGTGGCGCCCGGCCGTTTCCGGCTGGGGGTGGGCAGGGGCGGCCCGTGGCGGGAGCTGGAGGTCTTCGGCACCGGGCTGGAGCGCTGGGAGCGCGGTTTCCCCGAGGCGCTGGAGTTGATGCTGTCCTGGCTGCGGGCCGCCCCAGGCGGCCGTGTCGGCGCTGACGGCGAGTTCTTCCGGTTCCGGGAGGTGCCGGTGGTGCCCGTGCCCGAGACGCCGCCGGAGGTGTACGTCGCCTGCACGAGCCCGGAGACGGAGGCACTGGCCGCCGCGCACGGACTGCCGATGCTGCTGGGCATGCACGTGGGCGACGCGGAGAAGGCCGAGGCCGTCGCCCGGTACCGGGCCGCGGGCGGTCCGGAGCCGGTGCGGCATGTCTCCACCGGCGTCGCCTGGGTCGCCGATTCCCGGCGGGAGGCGCACGCGACCGTCCAGGCGGAACTGCCCCGGTGGCTGGGACCCGGGCTGGCCGGTTACATGCCCGTGGACGACCGGATGAGGCCGGTGACGGACGCGGCCGCGTACGCGCGGAAGCTGTGCGGGCTGCACGCGGTCGGCACGGTGGAGGACTGCGTGGAGGCGCTGGCCCGCGCCTGCGCGGTCCCCGGAGTCGGGCAGGTGAGCCTGCTGGTGGAGTGCTCGGAGGACGAGGACCGGGTGGCCGAGAACGTGAAACGCCTCGGCAGCGAGGTGCTGCCGAGGCTTCGGGCGGAACTCAGCAGTCGCGCAGTTCCGGCGACTGGTTGAGGATCTGCTCGCGTGCGGTCACGAACCGGCGGTAGGTCTGGGAGTTCGCGGCCGGACCCGAGAAGACCGCGACCCTGTGGCAGTTCTGGAAGGCCAGCTTGACCCCGAAGTAGCGCTCGATGCTGCCCCGCATCGCGTCGCTGGCCAGGACGCGCAGCAACTGGCCGCGCGCCTCCTCGTCCGGGGGCGGGGTCTGGTTGTCGGCGAACTCGCCGCCGGCCACCTCCAGGTCGGCGACCAGACCGCTGATGAGGTCCCAGGCGTAGGGCAGGGAGTCCCGGATGCACTCGACGAACGTGGCGTCGTCGATTTCACCCTGCTTGGCCTGGTCGAGCAACTGGGGGGAGACGTCTAGAGACATGCGTGTGGATTCCTTCCGCCGAGTTGTCCACTCGCGACGCTAATCACCTTTGCGGACCGCGTCCAGAGGTCCGGCCCGGCGGAAGGACGCCCTTCGCTTACCTCACCGAAAGAGTTCCCTTACCGGTAGGTCTTCCCGTGGAGCTTCTTCATCAGGTTGACGATCTGCTCCACCTCCTTCTCCGTACGGGTGAAGGTGGTGGTGTCGAGCGGCGTCTTGAAGCGCTGGCGGGTGATCGCCTTGGCCCGGGCGAACTCGCGCAGGCCGTCCGCGCCGTGGATGCGGCCGAAGCCCGACTCGCCCGTCCCGCCGAAGGGCAGGCCGGGGATCAGCGCGAACGCGAGGGCCGCGTTGATCGAGGTCATGCCGCTGCGCAGCTTCCGCGCCACCTCGATGGCCGACCTGCTGCGCGAGAAGATCGTCGCGGCCAGGCCGTACTCGGTGGCGTTGGCCCGCTCGATCGCCTCGTCGACGTCCTTGACCTTGGAGACGGTGACGGTCGGCCCGAAGGTCTCCTCGCAGATCGCCGAGGAGGTCTCCGGCACGTCCACCAGCACGACCGGGTCGACGAACGGGCGGCGCACCGACTCGGGCCCGCCGACCACGGCCCGTCCGCCACTGGCCAGCGCGTCGTTGATGTGCCGCTCGATGATGTCGAGCTGCCTGGGCATGGTGATGGGCCCGAAGGAGGTTCCCTCCTCCTCGTAACCCGCCTTGAGCTTGTTCGCGCGCTCGGTCAGCTTGCCGAGGAACTCGTCGTAGACGCTCTCCACCACGTAGATGCGCTCGACGCCGGTGCACGTCTGGCCGGCGTTGGACATCGCGCCCCACAGCGCGGACGCCGCGGCGGCGTCGAGGTCGGCGTCGCCGGCCACGATGAAGGCGTCCTTGCCGCCGCATTCGGCGACGATCGGCGTGAGGGTCTCGGCGCAGGCGGCCATGACCTTCTTGGCGGTCGGGCCGGAACCGGTGAAGGCCACCTTGTTCACGCCCGCGCGGCACAGCGCGCCGCCCGTCTCGCCGTAACCGGTGAGGACCTGGAAGACGGGGTGCTCGGGCACTGCCTCGGCCATCAGCTCGCCGAGCAGGACGCCGACGCCGGGGGTGTACTCCGACGGCTTGAACACCACGGTGTTGCCGGCCGCGAGCGCGAAGGCGATCGACCCCATCGGGGTGTAGATCGGGTAGTTCCACGGGCCGATGACGCCGACGACGCCCAGCGGGTGGTACTCCAGGATCGCCTTCTGGTTGATGGCGAGCAGGCCGGGGAAGACGCTGCGCGGCCCGAGCACCTTGCCGGCGTTCCTGGCGGCCCAGTCGAGCAGGTTGATCGCGCCGACGGCCTCGAAGACCGCGTCGCCGACCGGCTTGCCGGTCTCCTCGTGGATCACCCGCGCCACCTCGTTGAGGTTGCGGGCGATGGCGCTCTTGAAGTTGAGCAGCCGGACGCGCCGTCCCTTCCAGCCGAGCCCGGCCCACCACTCCGCGGCGGCCTTGGCCCGCTGGACCGCTTCGAGCACCGCCTTCTCGTCGTGAACGGGGTGCTCTCCGACGACGTCACCGGTCGCCGGGTTGAGGGACGTGAAGGTCGTGCTGCCCGTTTCGGTCGTGACCGACATAACGGGACCTCCCAGAGAGACAGAGACGGCTGTTCCAGCGTAGTAAATCATCACTTACGCCTTCTCGGTAGCTTCACCTCTGCCAGAAGAGGAACAGCAGGTGGCCCAGCCTCGCGGCGTCGGCGTCGATCCCGAACCAGCCCGTGATGCGGTACACGAGATCGAAGAACCAGCCGTTGAAGACCGGGATCCACAGCAGCGCTATGAGCCCCAGGAACGCGTAGCTCCCCCAGGGCGCGACCTTCCGCACGAACGTGCGCGGCAGGTAGGGCTCCCAGACGCCGAAGCCGTCCAGGCCCGGGACCGGCAGCAGGTTCAGCACCGACGCGGTGACCTGCAGGAACCCCAGATAGGCCAGCGCGCACCAGAACACCAGGTGACCGGACCCCGCCAGCCTCGTCAGCGCCAGCCCGACCGCCACCGCGAACACCACGTTCGCCAGCGGCCCGGCCAGCGACACCAGGCTGTGCCGCAGCCTGCCCCGGATCGCGCCCCGGTCCACCCACACCGCGCCGCCGGGCAGGCCGATGCCGCCGAGCAGCAGGAACAGCACCGGCAGGACGATGCTGAGCGTCATGTCGGTGTACTTCAGCGGGTTCAGGGTGAGGTAGCCGCGGGCCTCGATCATCCGGTCGCCGAAGCGGTGCGCCAGGAAGGCGTGCCCGAACTCGTGCAGGCACAGCGACACGATCCAGGCGCCCACCACGAACCCGAACACCGCCAGCCGCGCCGGCTGCTCGTCCAGGGCATCGCCGTAATGCCAGGCGCCCAGCCCGCAGGCGACGGTGAACGCCAGGATCCCCAGGAAGACGGGGCTGATCCCCCGGCCGGAACGGTGCGCCGTCGGCTCTGCTGCTCTCACGGGGCGAACGCTATCCCGCCCGGTGTATGGGGGGAATCAGGGGACCAGGGCGGGCACCACGTACAGGCGCAGGAACCTCCGGGTCTCCTCGTCGGCCCGGACCAGGGGGGCGAGGCTGAGCGAGGCGATCATCCGGAAGAGGAACTCCACGGTCCCGGCGACGTCCAGTTCGGGGCGGAGCAGACCGGCCTCCTGGGCGGCGGCGAAGTAGGGCTCGACCCGTTCGGCGCACATGTCCAGCGCCCGCTGCGAGGCCTGGCTGACCACCTGGTGGGTGTGCCCCACCGCCTCCGGCACGAACAGCGCGGCGAAGCGCGGCTCGCCCTGGACGAACTCGACCGCGTCCATGACCCCGGCCACGACGGCCTCGGCGGGGGTGAACTCCTGCGGCAGCCGGTCCCCCATGCGGTCGAGGAAGCGCCCGACGTCGCGCAGGAAGACGGCCAGGATCAGCTCGTCCCTGCCTCCGGAGAAGTTGCGGTAGAGCGTGGCGCGCGACATGCCCGCCGCGTGCGCGACGTCCTCGACGGTCGTCTTGGCGACTCCGAATTTGGCGAAGCATTCCTCCGCGGCATCGATGATCTTCTCCTGAGGCGACATGGTCACAGCCTAACCGTGAGACACGACTTGTGTTTTGTCTCACGACTGCGTGAGTATGGACCCATGAACCTCCGCAAGACGATCGACGACTCCTACTGGTCCATGCTCGCCGCCGCGCACCTGCCCGGAGAGCAGTACACCGAGCCGGTGGGCGACCCCGGTCTCTTCGGACCCGGCTCCGCCCTGTGGTACGTCCACACCGACGTCACGGGGGTCCTCGGCGGAGTCTCGGGCCTGCTGCTGGGCACCCTGAACGAGCCCGTCACGCACGGCACCAACCAGCACTCCAGCTATCTGGAGGACCCGATGAAGCGGCTCGGCTTCACCAGCAGCTTCATCCGGGGCATGTCCTTCGCCTCCACCCCCGTCGCCGAGAAGCTGGCCGGGATCGTCCGGACCATGCACAAGCGGGTGCACGGCACCATGCCCGACGGCCGCCCCTACTCCGCGACCAGCTCCGACGACATCATCTGGACGGGGACCACCCAGGCCTACCAGGCCGCCCGCGCCCACCTGCGCTACCACCCCAAGCCCCTGGACGGGAAGGGCATCGACGAGTACCTCTCCCAGTACGCCGTCATCTCCGAGAAGCTCGGCGCCACCGACGTCCCCAAGTCCCGCGCCGACGTCGAGGACTACTTCGCCATGATGCGCCCCCGCCTGACCGTCAGCGAGGAGACCCTGGAGGCCATCGGCTTCCTCCGCGGCCCCTACGGCGACGACAAGGTCACCCAGACCACCACCCAGATCGTCAGCCGCGTCGCCACCGACCTCCTTCCCGGCTGGGCCAAGCGCCTCCTCGGCCTGCACCCCACCACCCCTCTGGCACCCCTCGCCGCCCGCGCCGCCGGCCTGGCCATCACCCGGACCCTCCGTTACGGCGTCCACCAGCGCTACGTCGAGCAGGCCCACAAGCGCGTCGGCGCGGCCTTCGTCCCGCCCGGCGACCTGTGACACCCGGCCCGACTCGCCGCGGGTTTCCGCCCCCGGAGGCCGGCCGGCCTCCGGGGGCCTTCGCCTACTGGGGGCAAGAATAGGGACAAAATGGTCTAGTCGGACAAAATAGACTCGGCACTGACCTTAAGGGTGAATGCGTTAATTCTCCCGCCTTCTTGACCGAATGCGAAGCCGAGTGGACATTTCTCAATACTTTATGCCGGACAGATGCTGGGTGAAGTCACACTTCGCATCTGGAGGTTGACATGTTCAAAGAGACTCTCGGAGCCGCGGTACTCGGAGTGACGCTGGCGAGCGTGCCGGGAGCCGCCACGGCCGCGCCCGAGGACGCCGCGGCCACGTCCTCCGCGCCCTCCGCCGCGGCGGCCACCGCCGCGGCCCGGAGAGAGCGGCTCTTCGTCGACATCGACACCGAGCGCGTATGGCGGCGGCGCGGCCACATCGAGATCAAGGTCAGCGAGGCCGACAGCCGCAGGCGGGTGCGGGGGGTCCTGGCCTGCCTGCACACCAAGCGCTGGGGGCGCGGCGGCGGAGGCTGGGAGAGCCTCGGCTGCGAGCGCACCGACTGGAGGGGCGAGGCCGACTGGTACGTCAACCTGGACCGGCGCAGCGTGTACCAGATCCGCATCCACCGGACCTGGCGTTACCACTCCTACCGCAGCGACTGGTTCCGTGTGCTGAACCGGGGCGGATGGGACAACGGCCGGGACCGGGACAACGGCTGGGACCGGAACAACGACATGAACGGTGACCGCCGCAGGTGAGAGGGCGGCTCGGACCGCGCGGAAGAGCTGATCGCTGAATCGCGAATATCACCGTGATCCAGCCAAATCGGATCCCCTGGAATCCTTATGGTTTCCAGGGGATTTACTTATTTCAAGCCAGACCCCGAACCTCCAACAGTGTTTGAGAAGACAGAGCGTCCAGGCCGCCGGTTTTGACCAACAGTAGAACAGCCCGGACATTTCCCAATACCAAATGGCGGACAGATGCCGTTTAGTCACATCTTCACTCTGGAGGTAGACATGATCAAGGAAACCATCGGTGCCGCCGTCCTGGGTGCCGCCCTCTTCGGAGCCCCCGCCGTGGCGAACGCCGGCGAGGTCAGCACCGTCGGCAGCGGGTCGGCCACGGTCACCGCGCACTGCGACGACTGGTGCGACGGCGGCTGGGGCCACCGCCACCACCGCCGCCACGGCTGGGGCCACGGCTGGGGCCACCACGGCTGGGGCGGGGGCTGGGGCCACCACGGCTGGGGCGGGGGCAGCTTCAACAACAACTACAGCGGCAACCAGTACGGCGGCATCAACTTCCGTATCTGACCCTGAGGCCCATCGATGAGGCCATGGCGGTAATGGCCCCATCCGGCCCCTCGGAGACC